>CAZBDU010000011.1:0-92721 GCA_964490725.1 uncultured Spirochaetaceae bacterium
GATGTGGGCAGCGGCGTCCGCGGCCGCCCCGCGGGCGGGCCCACCGCCACCGGCCGGCGCGGCTCGTCCGCTCCCACCTGCCAAGACAGGCGATGTGTTGAAGAAATGCAGCGGGCGTGGTACATTCAAACCGACCGGTCGGTCTGGACGGGTCGCGTTCAGGAGACATCAGAGAGCGATGAGCGAGCACGACGGCGCGGGAGCGCCGCGGCCGGCGGAGCGGCGCAGCGGGCAGACGCACCAGCGGATTCTGGAAGCGGCCAGGGACTGCTTCGCCCGCTACGGCTACGAAGCCACGGGGGTGGCGGAGATCTGCCAGGAAGCGGCCATCAGCAAGGGCGCCCTCTATCACCACTTCGCCAGCAAGCAGGAGATCTTCATCGAGCTGTACGAGCGCTGGATGCGCGAGCTGGAGGGGGAGCTGCGGGCAATCCTGGAGCGGGCCCCCTCGGTGCCGCAGGCGCTGGTGCGCATGGCCAAGATGGTGGGCAGGGTGCTGCAGGCCGCCGAGGGCCAACTCCCGCTGTACCTGGAGTTTCTGACCCGGGCGCCCCGGGAGCCGGACATCTGGCGGGCCACCACCGCGCCCTACCAGCAGTTCCGGCGCCTGTTCGCCGAGATCGTCAGGCGGGGGATTGCGGAAGGCTCTCTTTCCGGAGTGGACCCGGAACGGATGGCCCAGATCATCGTCTCCTACGGAGCCGGGCTGGTGCTGCAGGGGGTCTTCGATCCGGCGGCGGCGGACTGGGACAAGGTGGGTCAGGAGGGTATGCTTTACCTGATGGGCCAGGCGGCCCGGGAGGGGACGCTGTGAAGGTGATGGTAACCGGCGGGTGCGGCAACATCGGAGGCAACGCCGTGGCGGAGCTTCTGCGCCACGGGCACAGGGTGCGCTGCTTCGACGTGGACTCTCCGGCCAACCGCCGGGTGGCCGCCCGTTTTCCGCGGGGCGTCCAGATGGTGTGGGGCGATCTGCGCAACCCGCCGGAGGTGCAGGAGGCGGTAAGCGGGCAGGAGGCGGTGGTGCACCTGGCCTTCGTGATCCCGCGGCTGTCCGCCACGGGAGTGAGCTGCGAGGACGAGCCGGACTGGGCGCGGGAGATCAACGTCGGGGGCACGCGCAACCTGCTGGAGGCCATGAAGAGGCAGAGCCCGCAGCCGCGGATCCTCTTCGCCTCCTCGCTGCACATCTACGGGATCACCCGCGATCAGGAGCCCCCTCTGAAGGTGGGCCAGCCGCCCCGGCCCATCGAGCACTACTCCCGGCACAAGGTGGAGTGCGAGGCCCTGGTGCGCGAGGCGGGCCTGAGCTGGTGCATCTTCCGGCTGGCCGCGGCGCTGCCCTTCTCCCTGCGGCTGGACGGCGGCATGTTCGAGGTGCCGCTGGACAACCGCATGGAGTTCGTGCACCATCGCGACGTGGCGCTGGCGGTGGCCCGGGCGGTGGACGACCCCCGCGTGTGGGGCCGGGTGCTCCACATCGGCGGCGGACCCGCCTGCCAGTACACCTACGGCCAGATCGTGGAGACCGTGATGGAGGCGGTGGGCCTTTCGATGCTGCCGGCGGAGGCGTTCACGCGCCGGCCCTTCAGCACCGACTGGCTGGATACCGCCGAGAGCCAGGGGCTGCTGGGCTTCCAGCGCTTCACCCTGGAGGACTACGCCCGGGAGCTGGCCCGCCGCCTGGGGGCCCGTCGCCTGCTGGTCAAGGCGCTGCGGCCGCTGGCCAGGCGGCTGCTGCTGGCAAGGTCTCCATACTACCGGGCCGGGCGGCTGCGCTCGGCGGCCGACGGCCTGCGGGGCGGGGTTGCCCTGGTGACCTGTCCGGGCAACAGCTTCGGCGAGGCCATCGCCAGGAAGCTGGCCGGCGAGGGGCTGCAGGTGATCCTGGCGCAGCGGCCCGGGGAGAGCCTGGAGCCTCTCCTGTACCAGATCGCGCAGGAGGGCGGCCGGGTCCAGGCGCTGGCGGCTGAGCTGTCCTCGGAGCGGGAGCTGGAGGGTCTCTGCCGGCGGGTCCTGGACAGCTACGGCCGGGTGGACGTGCTGGTGAACCACGCGGACCTGGAGTGGGCGGGGCTGGAGGAGCGGCCGGGCGGGGATCCGTGGCGCACCCTGGAGGGCAGCACCCTGGGCACGGTGCGGCTGACTCAGCTGCTGCTGGAGCACATGCGGGCGCGGGGCAGGGGGCGGATCGTGTTCGTGGAGCCGGCCCTGAAGCTGCTGCCGGCCCGGCCCACCGCGTACCTGCGGGCGGTGCGCTCCTTCTTCCGCACCTACACGGCTCAGCTGGCCCGCGAGCTGGCCGGGGCTCCGGTGGGCGTCAGCCTGGTGCGCTCCGGGGTCTCCACCGCGGAGCTGCTGAAGCTGGCGCCGCTGCGCTCGCTGCTGCGAGGGCGGAGCCGGCGCGTGGAGGTGCGGCCGGAGGAGCTGGCCCACCGGGTGTGGTGGCTGGTGGTCCGTCCCCGGCCGGTGGTCTACGTTCCTCAGCTGATGATGCTCTTCTCCTGGATGGAGCGCTACGCGGGCTGGGCGCTGGACCTCCTGCGCCGCCGGCTGTTCCTGGCGCGCCAGCCGGCCAGGTAGGGGAGAGGTCGCCCGGGGCGCCCCAGGCGGGGCTCACCGGGGGACCGCGTACACAGGCGTTGCTGCTCGCAAGAGCATTTCACTTCCTCTAACGCGAAGAGCCCGGCCGTCGGCCGGGCTCTTTCTCTCAAGCGCGGCCGGAGCTGCGTTGCCGGCGACAACGCCGCGCGCACCGGTTTGGTGGCGTCATGTGGAGCAGGCGCCGTGCGACCGGGTGTCTGCGTGCCGACATTCGTTCGCTCGGGATCCCAGGGATCTTGTTGCACAAAACCAAGGCGCTGAACGGGTGGCGGAGCTGCAGCGGTTCCCCGCCGTTTGGGCGGGCTTGGTTCATAGAACCCGGCGAAGGGAGAAATGGCCTAAGGGATTCCCTGATTTTCCGCTTCGAAATACCTTAATTGGAGCCAAACGCCCCGACACGACATTGACATCACATTGCTCCCGGTCTCAGAATGCCGATCAAGAGATCCGCAACGTTTGTGCACGCCTTCAGAACGGGGAATCGCCGGAAGAGAACGCAACGCAGGACAGACTGACTTTGGAGGAATGGATTGCCGGTTCACTGCCTCTGACTCTCAAGACACCGGAGGGATATCCACCTGCTTCTTTTTCCATTTTCCTCAACGGGGATGGCACGACTTGGTTCGGAGAGGATTTCTATGGGAAGAGCGGGAAGTACTTCCCCTACCAGAGGATCTCCGGCCCCGCAAGACCTTAGGAAGGGCACATGAAGAGCCGGCTCGCTGATCGATCGCCGCGCGTGAAATCGGAATCGTTCGACTGTCCCAGAACCTCCGGAGTCCACTTCTCCTCTTTAGCGCAACCCTGAGGCGCCCGCAAAAAAAGGCAGGGGCCGCAGCCCCTGCCTCTCGTAGCCTCGATGACGGCCCGCACTACATGGGAATCACACCCTGGATCCGGAGATTCCGGAAGTCCCAGATGCCGCCGCTCACGGCGCCGGCTACGTCGATGTACAGCATCACGTTCCCGGGGACCCCGATGCGCACGCCCAGGTCGTGGGGCACGCTCACGGAGTAGGTGGCAGCAAACTGGTTGGTGACGTTGCCGCTCCCGGCGGTGGCGACGGTGGTGGTGGCCACGGTGCCCGTCCCGTCGGCGACCACCGTCTGGACCTGCGTGGTCGCAGCGGTGGTCTTGGTGAAGGTCCAGACCGCGGTCAGGCTGGGCTGGGCGCCCAGGGTGAAGCCGAACCAGGGGGCGATCTGGAACATGAACCCGGTCGGCAGCGAGCAGACGACCACGATGTCATTGTCCACGCTGGCGTTGGCAAGCGTCCCGTTCTGCTGGGTCATCTGGTTGGTGTAGGTGGTCGTGACGGTGGTGATGGTGTCCGCCGCGGAGGTGAACGCGCCATCCGCATCGCCGTCGACCCTGGTCACGGCGGTCTCGGTGTTGACCTTGACGCCAAGCGGGGTACTCAGATAGCCCGCCGTCACGCCGGGGATCACGCCGAAGTGCACGTCGGCGGCGGGGTCGACGTAGAACGAGTGGCTGGCCGTGAGGTATCCGCTGAAGCCGAGGGTGCCGGCGAAGGCTCTGCTGTCGGTGACCTCGGAGCGCGTGGAAGGAGTGGCGGCGCCGGCGATCACGAAGGTGTAGTCCTGGGTGATGTTGGCTGTGGAGTAGGTGGCTCCCATCAGGTTGGCGTTGACGGCTGCCCCCAGGGTGAACTTGTTGTCCGGATGCGAGCCGAAGATGGGCCCGAAGTCCTTGAAGAGGTTTACCTGGACCGGGATCTCGGAGCCCCTGATGATGGTGTCGTTCTGCACCGTGTTGGTGTACGGGGATGCGAGCGCCGTTGCAGGGTCCTGCGGCACGGTGAAGGTCTGGCTGTTCGTTATGGAGGCATCCAACCAGTGGTAGCCCACCAGGATGTTGGCGGTGGCCTCCAGGCCCTTCACGTAGACCGGGACGCCGAGCTGGATCATGTTGTCGATGCCCGGACCGCCGGCGCCATCGCTGAGGTCCGTCGCGGTGGTCGTCCTCGTGTAGTCCACCGCCGTGGTGACCGGGGCGGTGTTCGCCGGGCTGGTGCGGTACTGGTAGGTGTCGACCACCGTCGTGTTGGCTGTGGAAATGGTGTTGTTGGTGAGCGTCACATGCAGGTAGGCGCCCAGGTTGAGCGCGCCGATGTCGATCAGGAACTGCGCCTCGTCGTCGATCTCATTGTACCAGGGCGCCGAGTAGTCGGTCTGTGTGACCTGGCTGTACCAGGGGTAGGTGGTGGTCGTCGTACCGGACACCACTGTTTCGGTGTTCAGGCCGATGTACTGGGTCTGAGAGCTGGTGGCGGCTGCCACGCCCAGCTTGTGAAAGCCTCCGAACACCGACCAGGGGGTGGAGCCTGCCTTGTACAGACCCAGCCACACGGGATTGCCCAAGCTGGAGCCGACGGTGCCGATAGCGATCCCCTTGTTCAGGTTTCCGATCCCTCCGAACAGGAAGTTGTTGGACAACGTGGAGAAATCGCTACCCACGTTGACCGCTTTGTCCATCTCGTTCCAGAAGACCCCGTAGCTGAAGTCGTACTGGAGCGAGGTCAGCCCCGTGCTGGTCGTTGACAGCCCCTGGCCCCACATCAAGGCGGGGAGCAGCAACACGGCTGCCAGGACGAAAAGAAACTTCTTCCTCATGTGAACCTCCCATGGTTTCTCGCCAGCTCCGCGGCCGGCGGTGTCAGAGACACATTGTAAACCTAGTCGGCCGGAAAGTAAATCACTATAAGGTCGGAATTTCCGCGGCGGAAGCCGGCCGTACCCGCAGGCCCGCCCGGGCGGGGTCCCTGCGCCGCTATAGGCGGGAGAGGTCCAGGGTGGCGAAGTAGTCCTCCACAGTCTCCGCCCTGCGGATCTGCTCCACCGAGCCGTCCGGCCGGAGCAGCAGCTCCGCCGAGCGCAGCTTCCCGTTGTAGTTGAACCCCATGGCGTGGCCGTGGGCCCCGGCTTCGTGGATCACCAGGATGTCGCCGATCTCGATGCGGGGAAGCGGCCGGTCGATGGCGAACTTGTCGTTGTTCTCGCACAGCGAGCCGGTGACGTCGTAGACCTGCTCCCGCGGGCGGTCCTCCCTGCCCATCACGGTGATGTGGTGATAGGCGCCGTAGATGGCCGGCCGCATCAGGTTGGCCATGCAGGCGTCCAGGCCCACGTAGCGCTTGTAGGTGTCCTTCAGGTGCAGCACCCGGGTCACCAGGTAGCCGTAGGGGCCGGTCATCAGCCGGCCCATCTCCATGTACAGCCGCACCGGGTCCAGCCCGGCCGCCCGGATCGTGGCGTCGTAGGCCTCCCGCATCCCCTTTCCCACCAGCTCCAGGTCCACCGCCTGCTGCTCCGGGCGGTAGGGCACTCCGATGCCGCCGCCGACGTTCACGAACTCCAGGCGGATGCCCAGCTCGCGGTCCAGCTCGATGGCCAGCTCGTAGAGCATCCTGGCCGTGTCGATGAAGTACTGGGGGTTGAGCTCGTTGGAGGCCACCATGGTGTGCAGCCCGAAGCGCTTCACCCCCGCCTCGCGCACGGTTCTGTAGCCCTGGAACAGCTGCTCCCGGGTGAAGCCATACTTGGCCTCCTCGGGCTTGCCGATGATGGCGTTGCCGCCCCGCAGCGGCCCCGGGTTGTAGCGGAAGCAGACGAGCTCCGGCAGGCCGGCGTGCCGCTGCAGGTAGGGGATGTGGCTGATGTCGTCCAGGTTGATGATGGCGCCCAGCTCCCTGGCCTTCTGATACTCCACGTAGGGGGTGTCGTTGGAGCTGAACATGATCATCTCCCCGGTGAGGCCCACCTTCTCCGCCAGGATGAGCTCCGGGAGGGAGCTGCAGTCCGCGCCGAAGCCTTCCTCCTTCATGATCCTGAGGATGTAGGGATTGGGGCAGGCCTTCACCGCGAAGAACTCGCGGAATCCCGGCGCCCAGGCAAAGGCCTCCTTCAGGCGCGCCGCGTTCTCCCGGATGCCCCGTTCGTCGTAGATGTGAAAGGGGGTGGGGTGCTGGCCGATGATTCTCTCGATCTGCTCCCGGGTGAACGGCACGGTCTTGGCTGCCATCAGGCTTCCTCCCTCGGGCTCGCGCCGGCGGATCGACGCGGCGGGATGTGTGGGTGAGCATAGAAAGCAGCCGGATGAAAGTCAAGGCCGGGCCGCCGCGCGGCCGCCCTGGCGGGGAGCTTCGGCCTGTTGACAAGCACCGCTTTCACCTGATAGTGTACCCACCCAGGTAAGTGCTGGTTTTAAAAGAAAATAGAAGAAACGGGCGGAAGCGGGACTGATGGTCGTCGGCTTTTCGGGTCTCACAGGGATGATCGGCAAGAACATCGTGGAGCGCTGGCGCAGCGATGTCCGGCTGCGGCAGAGGTGCACCCTGGTGGGCTTCACCCGCCGGGCCTCCAACACCGCCTTCCTGGAGGAGCACGGAGTGGAGAGCCGACGGGTGGACTACTACGAGCCGGCGAGCTTCCGCGGCACCCTGGACGACGTGGACGCCTTCGTGCACCTGGCGGGGATCACCAAGGCGGTCCACCGCCGGGAGTACCACCGGGTGAACGTCCTGGGCACCCGCGGGGTGCTGGAGGCCCTGAGGCGCTTCGGCGGGCGGATCAGGCACGTCCTGCTGGGCTCTTCGGTGGCGGCTTCCGGCCCCGCCCAGGAGCCCGGCCTGTTCCGCACCGAGGATGACCCTCCCCGGCCGGTGTCGCTGTACGGGGCGAGCAAGCTGCAGGCCGAAGGCCTGCTCAGGGCGTCGGGGCTGCCCTGGACCGTTCTTCGCCTCAGCGCCGTGTACGGGCCCTACGACACCGACGGCCTGGCGCTGCTGCGCATGGCCGCCAGCGGGGTGGCCTTCACCGTAGGGCCGGGGGAGGACACCTTCAGCTACATCTTCGCCCAGGATCTGGCCCCCCTGATGCTGCGGCTGCCGCTGGAAGAGCGGGTGCTGAACCGGGTGGTCAACATCTGCTACGACGAGCCGGTGGCCGCCGAGCTGTATTGCCGGGAGGCGCGCCGTCACCTGGGGCTTGCGCCGCAGCTGCGGGTGGTCCGGGTGCCCCGCCCCCTGGGCCACGCGGTGGGAGTGGCGCTGCAGCTGGGACAGCTTCTCACCGGCAGGGCCAGCATCGTCAGCCACGACAAGATCAGGGAGCTCATCGGGAAACACTGGAGGTTCTCCAACCGGCGGCTGAAGGAGAGCCTGGGGCTTCAAAGCCTGCGGGAAAACGGCGCCATGGCCGAGACCGTGCAGTGGTTCAGGAGGCGGGGACTGCTGTGAGGCGGCGTCGGGATGCAGGCGAGGGGATCCTCAACCCCGCCGACCTGCTGGCCCTGGGGCTCAACCTCCTGTTCGCGCTCTTCAGCTTCCTCAACCTGAGCAAGGTCCGCACCACCGTGCTGGGGCTCGGCGTCGATCGGGAGCTGCTCATGGGGCTGGTCTTCCTCCTTCTGGCCCCCGGGTTGCTCCTGGCCATCCGATTCGTGAATCCCACCCGCGGCAGGGTGGCTCACTTCCTGCGCCTCTGCTACCCACAGGCCCTGTACGCCCTCTGGTTCGCGGAGTGCATCTGGCTGAGCCAGCTGTTCTTCGACGGGCGCTCCCTGGACCGCTGGTTCGCCGACCTGGACCGGCTCATCTTCGGCTTCCAGCCGGCGGTGCGCTTCTCAGAGGTGGTGAGCAGCCCCCCGATCACGGAGCTGTTCTTCTTCGCCTACTTCTTCTTCTACGCCCTGTTCACCTCCGGAGTGTGGTTCCTCTACTGGCGCGGCCGGTACCGGGAGGCGCAGCGCTTCCTGTTCCTGATGACGGGAGCGTTCGCGGTGCTCGCCCTCTGGTACGTGTTCTTCCCGGTGAGGGGCCCCAAGTACTACTTCGAGGACCTGCACCGGGTCTGGTACGGCAATTTCCGCGGGTACCTGTTCACCTGGCTGATGAAGGACCTGTTCAGCAGCACCAACCTGGGCGGAGCGGCCTTCCCCTCCTCGCACGTGGCCCTGTCGCTGATCGCCCTGGGGCTGAACTGGAGGTACAACCGTGCCCTGGTGCCGGCCTATGCCGTGCTCACCGCCATGCTCATGGCTTCCACGGTCTACCTGTACGCACACTACTTCGTGGACGTGCTGGCGGGGGCGGTGGTGGCCCTGCCGCTGTACCTGCTGGTGCGGCGCCTGTACCGGCCCGCCCTCCGGCTGGCCGCCCGGGCCGGGGTGGTGGCGGGCCGCCTGGGCGTGCCGCCCCTGGCCTCCGGGCTCGAGTGAGCCCGGCCTCGTCCGGCCGTCCCCCGCCCGCCTCCCGACCTCGCGCGGCCCCGCCCGGCCTATCGGGCCGCGGCGGCCAGCAGGCGCGCGGTGCACCCCACCATGGCCAGGATCACGTCCAGCGCCAGGTGAGCCGTCACCGTGGGGTCAAACATGGCCGTCACCCGGGCCGGAAACTCCTCGTCCTGGAGCCAGAGCACCAGCGCCAGCGGAACCGAAGGCAGCACGGGCAGGCTCGCCGCCGCGTCCCCGAAGGCCAGCGCCTCCCCGCCCAGGGCGACGGCCGCCGCCAGGAAGCGCTCCCGGTCCCTGCCGAAGCGCCCGGCCAGCTGCGCCAGGGGCAGGGCGTGGGGACCGCGGAAGAACAGGCTTCCCCCGGGGAGCTCCTTCTCGCTCACCCAGCGACGGGCCGGGGGAATGTCCCCGGAGCCCGTCAGGTAGCTGAGCAGCAGGAGGGCCAGCTCGGGATGGTGCTCCGGATGCTGCACCGCCGGGGCGCTCTCGGGGAGCAGGATCGACCGGTCGCCGGGACAGACGCGGCAGGCGAGGCCCAGGAAGGGTAGCTGGTAGCAGCCTGCCTGGAAGCGCACTCCGGGGCGCAGGCGGCCGTCCGCGGGATTCTGCGCCTGGAGGGCGTCCCAGAGTTTCGAGTTGCCGGGAATCTGCGCCATGGCCGCTCCTTTCGTCTTGAACCTCCGTGCTTCGAGCTTCTATTCTACACCAGAGGCACAGAGGCATGCCGGTACGCGTGGGTTTTTGCGGCTTCCGCCACATGCATCTCTTCGACGTTTACGCCCGCGTCCTCAAGCGGCCCGGGCTGGAGGTGGCGGCGATCTGCGAGGAGGAGGCGGCCACGCGGGAGGTCCTGCGGGAGCGGGGAATCCCGGTGAGCCACGAGAGCCTGCGGTCTCTGCTGGCCGCGCCGTTCGACCTCCTGGTGGTGGGGGAGCCCTTCGGCCGCCGCGGCCGGGTGATCCTGGAGGCGCTGCGATCCGGCCGGCACGTGCTGAGCGACAAGCCGCTGTGCACCCGGGTGGAGGAGCTGGAGGAGATACGCAGGGAGTCCCGGCTCCGCGGACTGGCCGTGGGGGCGGTTCTGGAGCTGCGCGACTCCGGGATCTTCATCCGGCTGCGGGAGCTGTTCCGCTCGGGGTCGCTGGGAGAGGTGCTGGCCGTGGCCTTCGGCGGCCAGCATCCCCTGCTGCCGGGACAGCGCCCCCAGTGGTACTTCCAGCCCGGGATGCACGGGGGAACGTTGAACGACCTGGCCATCCACGCGCTGGACGCCATCCCCTGGCTGACGGGGCGGGAGGTCCGGCGCGTGGTGGCCGCTCGCTGCTGGAACGCGGGCCTGCCGGAGCGGCCGGAGTTCAGGAACGCCGCCCAGGTCATGTTGAGCCTGGAGGGGGGCGCGGGGGTGGTGGGGGACGTGTCCTACCTCTCCCCCGACAGCTTCGGCTATGCCCTGCCGCTGTACTGGCGCTTCACCTTCTGGTGCAGCCGGGGCGTGGCCGAGGCCGGGCTGAACCTGCCGGAGATCCTGGTCTACCGCCAGGGAGCAAGCCGGCCCGAGCGGCTCGCCCCGGCGGAAGGCCGGCCGGGAGGGTACCTGGAGGAGATCTGCGGCCGGATGGGCCGCGGGGAAAGCGGGGCAGAGGAGCTCTTCCGCGCCACCCATGCGGCGCTGGTTGCCCAGCAGGCCGCCGACCGGGGTCTTGCCGATCTGGCGGTCTGACGGGAGTGTAACCTTTCGGGGCAAACGTGGTTTCTAAAGTGAACGCACAAAAGAAGGCCCCTGGGGTTTCACCTCCTTTACCCAGGGGCCTCACCTCCTTTTAGCCTATCCTCCCCATCATACACGAGTGGTATGAGAATGCAAGGGCCATTTCCGGCAGTTGCGAGCGCCGGCGGCGAGCCGTCGGGCCTGCCGCCGCTCCGGAGGCAGGGGCCGGCCCCCGGGACCGGGTCGACCGGATCGAACCAGATCTGCCGATCGGCTCCACGAGGGCCGGCATTCGCGATTCTGAAAGGCTGTGCTGCCCCTGCTAGGACACCTTCGTCAGGGTCAGCGTGACGTCGGTAACAGTCCCGCCGCCGCCGGGGTAGGTGTCCTCGATGGGGTGCGAGGTGTCGAACTGTCCGTTCTTGTCCAGGTCTTCGGTGAGCGTCATGGTCTTGCCGTTGATGCTGAACTGTGCCTCCCCCGTGTCGCTGGCGGCGCTCCATGACCCCGTCATGGTCGCCTGATCCGTCACCGTGTACGCCTCCGTCACCGTGATCGTGAGGACGTCCTTGGAGATGGAGTAGGTGCCGCGCACGCTGCCGTCGAAGAGAACGTACTGCGTGCCCCCCGGCGGGACGACATACAAGTCCGATTCCATGGTGTTGTCGGCGTTGAACGTGAACTCGAAGCGGAAGGTCGTGGGATAGCCCGAGGGGACGCCAGTGTAGGAAACGTCCTGACGCCACGTACCAACCACGCTCGGCGGGAACAGCTGGTTCCACAGGTCACACGAGGAAAGGCTGAGGCTCGACACCAGCGCCACGATGCCAACCACGTGAATGAGACGCACGTTGTTCATTGACCAAACCCTCCTAGGGTGCAGATGAGTTGTTTCGGTGCTGACGGGCAGGCGCTGCAGAGTGACTGCTCTCGGTACCGCGGGTGGCGAAGCTGCTTGGTGGCCGAGCGTTGCGGACGGTCGCCTCACGTACAAGGCTTGCGCCATCCACCATTCATTGTGGATGTAGATAACAAGGTCTGTCAAGATTCGATACGGTCATAGTGATATCAGACGGGGTGGACCGGCGGGTACCCCGGGATGCCGGGGCAAGGCCTCTACAGAAGGACCTGAAGCACGCCGTCGATGGCCTCCAGGCTGCCTCGAAGCTGCTCCTGCTGGGGCTGTGGCAGGGCGCCGGCGCTCACGGTGTCCAGGCGGCCCAGGAGATCCTCCATGGCCGCCGCCGCCTTGCCCACCGAAAGGTCCTGGTCGACCGCTTCGACGAAGACCTCAGGGAGCCGCTGCAGCAACGCCGGGACGGAGGGCGCGGCGCTGGAATCCGCCACCGCGGTGGCCGCGCCGGCGTTCCCTGCGCCTGCGCGCAGCTCCCGCGGTGCGCTGCGAGCGGCAGGGGCGGAACGCGGGGCGCCCAGGAGGGAGGCGATGGTCGCACGCAGCCCGTCCAGCGCCTGGGCGCTTCGCGCCAGGTTTTCGCGGGTCAGGTTGAGCTTGCTGCGGTAGTGGGTCTGGATCAGGAAGAAACGCAGCTGCTCGGGGCTGCAGCCCCACTGGAGGATGTCGTCGGGGTAGTAGATGTTGCCGCGGCTCTTGGACATGGTCTTTCCGTCCACCACCAGATGCTCGCCGTGGAGGTAGTACCTGGCGTAGGTCTGGCCGGAAACCGACTCCAGCACCGCGATGTTGTAGTCATGGTGCCGGTAGATGTTGTCGATGCCGCCGCAGTTGATGTCCACCTGGTATCCCAGGTACTTGGAGATCATGGCGGGATCCTGGATGTTCCAGGACGGCCTTCCCCGGCCTATTTCGGTGTCCCAGAACATCAGATCGCCGTCCTTGTAGCCGTGCCAGAGGACGAAATCGCCGAAGTTCCAGCGCCGTCCGTGGTAGGTGTCCCGGCGGAACCGGACTTTTCGCTTGGGCCAGCGGCTCATGTCGAGGCGGAACAGCTTCCCGAACTCCGGGTACTTCAGGGGATCGAAAAACACATCCCCGTCGTGCCAGTACGCCACCCCCTTGTCCAGCAGGGCTTTGATGAGCCGCGCGGCTTCCTCCACGCTGGTAGATGAGCGGGCGATCTCCCGGGGCAGCTTTATCTTGAGAAGCCGCGCCTCCTTGCGGAAGTGATCCTCCACCGCGCGGGCCACCGTCTCCGGGTCGGTGCGCTGCTCGCGCGCCTCCTGGAGCATCTTGTCCTCCACGTCGGTGAAGTTGATCACCCGATCCACCTGGAATCCCCGATATTCGAGGTAGCGCACCAGGATGTCCTCGTAGAGGAACGTGCGGTAGTTGCCCACGTGGGGCCGGCGATAGATCGAGGGGCCGCAGGTGAAGATCTTCACCCTGCTGTCTTCCCGCGGCTGAAACTCTTCCCGCCGCCGGGTCATGGTATTGTAAAGCTCAAGCATAGCGGTTCCTGTGGGGACAAGATACATAGAGAGCCCCGGGCGGTCAAAGACTGGGCGGTCGGCGGGCCCGCCGCCTCGCCCAGCCGGCGCCCGGCGGGGCGAATCAGGCCTTCAGGACAGGAGGGCCTGCAGCTGCTGGAAGGCGCCCTCTTTTCCCTTGATGCCGGTCTGGCGAACCGCCTTGCGCAGCACCGATTCCCAACTCTTCTCCGGGAGGTCCTGCTTCATCTGCTCGAGAAGCTTGCGGATGTCGCCGCTGCTCTTGATGTTGTAGATCCGTTCCTCGTCATGGTAGAACAACGAGGCGAGCTTCTTGATGTAGTCCCCCACAGTGCTCTCGGGGCGGCTTTGCAGCTTGCGCTCGATCTGTTCGGCCTTCTTGCGGGCTCGCCGATTTTCGCGGTCGATCTTCTCTATATCGGTGCTCTTCATGGCGTACACCTCGTCGCGAATAGATTTCAGCTGCGCGGAATGCGCGATTGTTCGCTTGCGGGTCTATCCCTGAGGATAGCGAAGAAAGGCTCGCGAGGCAAGACGATCCCCGGGATAAGCGGGATAAGCGGAATCGATTAGTATTTGACCTGCGGGGGATCATAATCTATCATAACGCGGAATAAATATCCGGTCACCGGCGGCGGGGACCGCCGCCGGGAGGCCAAGCGGCGATCAAAGGGGGATCAGTCATGGCGGACACCGTAGCCAAGCTCTTCAAGGAGTTTGCGGAGGCACACCCCGATCTCACGGTCCAGCGGTACAAGGACCGCACGGGCACCTTCCGGCCGATTCCCTGGCGGGAAACCTACCACCAGGCAAGGCTGTTCGCTGCCGGTCTGCTGTCCGTGGGTGTGAAGCGCGGCGAGCACGTCGGCATCATTTCCGACAACATGAAGGAATGGCTGTGGGCGGACCTGGCCATCCAGTGCATCGGTGCGGCCGACGTGCCCCGGGGCTCGGATTCCATGCCCTACGAGATCCAGTTCATCCTGGACCACGCGGAGTGCACCGTGTCCCTGGTGGAGAACCAGACCCAGCTGGAAAAGGTAATGGGCATCAAGAAGCTGAAGGCCGTGAAGACGCTGATCGTGATGGACCCGGCGTTCACGACGACCCAGGCCAGGATGGGCGGGTTCACGATCCACGCCTTCAAGGAGATCCAGGACCAGGGGTCCTCCTATCTGGAGACGCACCCCGGGTGCGTGGAAGAGGAGATCGCCCGGGGCCAGGGGGAGGACCTGGCCACGATCATCTACACCTCAGGCACCACCGGTGAGCCCAAGGGAGTGATGCTGAGCCACAAGGCCTACATGCACCAGATCCGGGCACCCCTCACGCCGCTTGAGATCTACGAAGGGGACATCTTCCTGTCCGCGCTGCCCATCTGGCACTCCTACGAGCGGGCGGTGGAGTACGTGGCCATCTTCGCCGGCTGCTCGATCGCCTACTCCAAGCTCATCAGCCAGGTCATGGTGGAGGACATGGGCAAGGTGAAGCCCCAGATCTTCCCCTCGGCCCCGCGCATCTGGGAGGCGGTGAAGAAGGGAATCATGCGCAACGTGGACTCCGAGGGCGGCCTGAAGAGGGCGCTGGCCTACTTCTTCATCAACGTGGGAGCCGCGCATTCCAGGCTCAAGGTCCTCTTTCGGGGCCTGAAGCCGCGCTTCCGGCCGCGCAGCCGCTTCCTGGATGCGGTGGTGAGCTGCCTGCCCCTCCTGTTGCTCACGCCCTTCAACCTTCTGGGCCAGGCGATGGTGTTCAAGAAGGTGAAGCACCGGCTGGGTGGCAAGTTCCGCTTCGGCGTCTCTGGAGCCGGCGCGCTGCCGCCCCACGTGGACGACTTTTTCGGGGCCGCCGGCATACTGCTCCTGGAGGGCTACGGGCTGACCGAATCGGCGCCCATCGTGTCGGTGCGGGACAGCCGCCGGCCGGTGCCGGGCACGATCGGCCGGCCCGTACCGGAGGTGGAGGTGAAGGTGCTGGAGGAGAGCGGCAAGGAGCTGCGGCCGGGACAGAAGGGGGTGCTGTACGTTCGCGGGCCGAACGTGATGATGGGCTACTACAAGCGCCCGGACCTGACCGCCGAGGCGATTACCTCGGACGGCTGGCTCAATACCGGGGACCTGGCCATGCTCACCCTGGACGGGGAGATCAAGATCATGGGCCGGGCCAAGGAGACCATCGTGCTGCTGGGCGGAGAGAACGTGGAGCCGGTGCCCATCGAGGACACCATCTCGGAGTCCGACTACGTGGAGCAGGTGATGGTGGTGGGGCAGGACCAGAAGTTCCTGGCCGCCCTGATCGTGCCCAACAAGGACGCTTTGGCCGGCTACGCCCGCAGCAACGGCATTCCCTTCGAGAAGCCGGGGGACCTGCTGGAGAGCGAGGGCATTCAGAGGATGATGATGGACGAGGTGGACGGCCTGGTCTCACCCAAACGGGGATTCAAGATGTTCGAGCGGGTGAGCAGGATCAGGCTATTGGACGCGGACTTCGAGAAGGGAATAGAGCTGACCCATACGCTGAAGCTCCGCCGGGAGGTGATCTGCGAGAAGTACGGCCGGGAGGTCGCGGAGCTGTTCCGGGAGCGGTAGCGGCTCATGACGTCGAAACTGCTTGCGGCTCTGCTCTTCCTGGGGGGGGCCTACCTCTCGGGCTCGGTGAACTACGCCATCATCGTCACCTGGCTGGTGCGGCGGCGGGACATCAGGACGCTGGGAAACCGCAACCCCGGTACCGCCAACGTGGCCCGCAGCGTGGGCAGGGGTTGGGCTGTGGTGGTGTTTGCGGCGGACCTGGCCAAGGGGCTGGCGCCGCTTATCCTGGCCCGGAGGTGGTTCCTGGCTGGGGGAGGAGCGCTGGACACCCTGCTGCTGGCCGCCGTAGGGCTTTCGGCCATCGCGGGTCACTGCTGGCCGCTGTTCTTCGGATTTCGCGGCGGAGGCGGGATCGCCACCTCGATCGGGGTCTATGCTTTCTTCGTGCCCGCCGAGTTCTTCATGTCCGTGCTGCTGGGGTTCTTCGCGGTGATGCTGTTCGTGCGGGGGGTCCGCTTTCGCCTGGGCCGCTGGACGCCGATCCTCTTCGTCACCATCACTCCTTTCCTCACACTGGCTCTCAACTGGACCGTTCGGTTGGAGCTCCCCGCAGGGATGGCGCTGGGCGGGCACCCCTGGTACTTCGTGGCCACGGCTTTCGCCATCTCCTTCTTCATCCTCGGCATGAACGTGCCCGTCATGGGCAGGGCCTTGCGGGACCTGCGGGGCCTGCCGGCACCCGAGCCCGGCGAGCAGCCAGGGGAGCCTCGAGGAGGCGTTGACGCGAGGAGCGAAACATAGTAAGATCCGAATATAGCGAAATTTCCGAGGGGGATTCAGCTCGATGGTGACGGTGACAGAGCGCGCGCAGCAGGAGCTCGCCACGATACTCCGGGAGAACGAGGGAAAAGCGCTGCGCATCACCTTTCAGGGCTATGGGTGAGGCGGGCCCCGCTTGGGGTTGGCTCTGGATGAGCCTCAGGACAACGACGACCTGGTCAGGGTGAGCAGCCTGGATATTCTGGTGGAAAGCCGGGTCCGGCCGTTCATCAACCACGCGGTGATCGACTACATCGAATCCGGCTGGGGGAAGGGTTTCAGCATCCGCAAGGGCTACGGTTGTTGAGCCGAAGCCTGACCTGCCGATTCACCCTCCCACTGGCCCCCTGGGGCGGGCGCGGCTATGGCTCGCCGTCCGCTGCCCGGGCCGATTCCGGCCGCGAGTCGGCCAGCAGCGCCAGCACGCGCTCGGCGCCCTCCTGGAAGGCGGCGGCCGCCACCCTGTAGTCGAATCCCACCACCATGCTCAGTCCGCTGTAGATGGTTTCGTGCACGAAGTTCGTCAGCAGCTTCACGTACGCCTCCCGCACCACCTCTTCGCGGGCGTTGCGGAAAAGAAGGTTGCCCAGACCGAAGGTCCTGATGATCGTGGACAGCTGCTTGTTGACCACGGGGTAGAGGGTCTTGATGAGCTTGAGGTAGCGCCGCCGTTGCTCGCCGTCGGGGTCCACCAGGGCGCGGATCTGCTGGTGACGGTTCCTCACCTTGCGGCCGCGGGCGTCGGTGCGCTGCGGCACGAAGCTGTCGATCAGCCCCACCACCGTGCGCGACTGGAACAGCTTGTACAACGAGAAGTAGAACAGCAGCAGGCTGCCGTAGTTGCGCAGCACCCCATCTCCCGGAGCGCTGACGCCGCGACTGAGCAGGATCAGAAGGCTGCTGACTTCACGGTCCACATTCCTGTCCGGGGCCACCGGCACTCCCGGCGCGAACATCCGCTCGGAGTCTTCCAGCCGATCGATCCTGTGCTCGACCACGCGGATTGCGGCCAGGACCGATCGCCTGAGGGGCTCCGCGGTCACCGCCTCCAGGTAGTCCTGGAGCCGTTGCCGCTCCCCAGGCGTGAACAGCTCCAGCGCGTCCGCCGGCGGCGCCCCCCTGCGGCCGGCGCGCTCCAGGTCCGATGCCAGAAGCAGCCGCAGATGGCTGCCCAGCGCCTCCAGGTACTCCTCCGGCGAGCAGTCGTCGGGAGAATGGCGCCGCAGGTAGCCCCGCAGGATCTCCAGGACCGGCGCCGAGAGGGCAAGGCCGCTGGTGCTGCGCTGCAGGCAGGCGTCGTGGATGTGTTCCAGGGTGTCCAGCAGGCTGCGGTGAACGTTGAGCACCACCGAGGGGTTGCCCCGCAGCAGGTTCAGCGACGGGTCCTCGGGCACGAAGGCCACGTCCCGCGCCTGCACCCGCGCGCGCGGTAGACGCAGGTCCTCGGCGACGTTGCGGTTGTAGTTGCCCACCACATCCATGGGATCGAAGCCTTCCGGCGCCTGACGGCTGTAGCGATTGTGCCACAGATGGAAGGCGAGGGAAGGGAACCGCTCCAGGGCGTTGCGCAGGTAGCTGCCGGCGGACACGTGGGCGGTGGGCTCGGGATTGGTCACCAGCAGCACCACGGCGGCCAGGGGCAGAAAGAGGAGGTTCTCCTCGTACTCCGAGCCGGCGGGCAGGTCCAGGATGATGAGGCGGTACTTCTCCGCCAGGCGGTCAGCCAGCGTGCGGTACAGCAGCTCGACCATTCTGACCGTTGCGCCGCGCTCCAGCTTGGCGGCCGGAAAAACGAGGTCCAGGTTGTGGAAGAGGTGCAGCGTGTTGCCTTCCAGGTCGCTGGACGCCGGGTCCGCGCCTTCGAGCACGGTCTCCGGCTGGCTGTAGTCCAGCAGCGTGGCGATGTCGGACAGCGGGTCCAGGTCGATCAGAGCCACGGGGATACCCCTGCGGGCGCAGTAGAGGGCCAGGTTGGCGGCGGTAACGGTCTTGCCGACTCCGCCTTTGCCGGAGCAGACGGCCACCGTCCGCGGCCGGAGCGCCCGCAGGCCCGCCTCGGCCCCCTCGAGGGCTGCGTCCAGGCTGTTCCGCAGAGAAGTCCCGTCTTTCGCCCTGGATGATCTCTTCTCGGCAACCACGATATCCTCCGTCCCGGCGCAGACTGCCATTATGGCTCGCCGCGGGCATTTGGTTCAACAATCCGTTCAACAATCCGTTCATCAACATTGTCGACATTGTCCCGTGAATCCGGTACACCCGCTGTGCCTCAAAGCCGAGAATAATAGGGAGCTTCACGCACGTCCCGCTGCCGGCAGGGGCATCTCGACACGGAGAAACGGGCAGTGTACAGAATCCTGGTGGTGAGCAGCGACACCGGCACCTGTGAGGCCCTGGAGAGGGTCGCCGCCTCCCTGGGAGCCGTCGTCGATTTCGTCGCCGCGGGCCGGCTTTCCGCCCGGGCGGCGGGACCGTGGCAGGCCGTGATCGTCGACGGCGCGCAGGGGCGCTGGCGGAGCATCCTGCGCAAGCTGCGCCTGGCCAGGCCGGCCGTCCCGGTGATTCTTCTTGCCGGGCGGTCCCGCGGCCGGGCCCTGAGGGGCCTGCGGGCCGGCGCCTGGGACGTGGTGGCCGCGCCGCTGCAGACGGAGGAAGTGCGCAGGCGCCTGGCTCACGCCGCCCAGCTTTCCCTCCTCCGGCGGCGGCACTCGCGCCTGCGGCGCGAGCTGGACCGCGTGCGGAGGCGCTACCGCTACCTGGCGGAGAGCTCTAAGGACCTGATCTACACCCTGGATCGACAGGGCAACTTCTCCTACGTGAATCCCTCCTTCGAGCGCCTGCTGGGCTACCCCCCCGAGGAGATCCTGGGCCGGCACTACACGGAGATCGTCGTACCTCCGGACCTGCCCACCTCGGCCCACGCGTTCAACGAGCGCCGCACCGGTGCACGTGCGGCGGCGGGAACCGAGTTGAGGCTGCTCCCGCGCTCACGGGCGCTGTGCCGGCAGGGGGCGGGAGAGCTTCCCGTGGAGATCTACGCCGAGGGCATCTACGAGCGGCGCTCCACGGGCGTGGGGAGCGCCTTCTGCGGCACCCTCGGCGTTGCCCGCGACCTGCGGGTGCGCAAGGCCCTGGAGAGGCGCCTGCAGCAGGAGGACAAGATCGAAGCGGTGTGCCGCCTGGCGGGCGGCATCGCCCACGATTTCAACAACTTCCTCTCCGCCATCGTGGGCCACATCGGCCTGGCCCGGATGCGCCTTTCTCCTGGGGCAGACCTGGAGCGGCACCTGGCGGAGATGGAGCGGGCTTCCATGAGGGCCCGCGACCTGACCCGGCAGCTTCTGACCTTCGCCGGCAGCGGCCGGCCGATCAAGCGGCCGGGCTCCCTTGCCGAGCTGGTGCGGGAGACGGCGAGCTTCGTGCTGCGCTCATCCCCGGTGCGCCTTGCCTTGAAGCTCCCGCAAGACCTGTGGAACGCGAAGTTCGACGCTGGCCAGATCGGCCGGGTGGTTCAGAACCTGGTAGTGAACGCGGACCAGGCCATGCCGGCGGGGGGCGAGCTTTCCATTCGCGGGGACAACGTCACCGTGGGCCGGCGTTCCAGCCTTCCGCTGCCGGCGGGCCGGTATGTGCGGATCGGCGTACGGGACCGCGGCTGCGGGATCCCGCCGGAGAACATGCGCAGGGTGTTCGATCCCTTCTTCACCACCAAGGAGAACGGCAACGGCTTCGGCCTGGCCACGGCCTGTTCGATCGTGAGGAGTCACGGCGGCTGCCTGACGCTGCGCTCGCGGCCGGGAGCGGGTACTGTCTTTTTCGTCTACCTGCCCGCCACCGACTCCCGGCCGCCCGACCGCACTGCCCGGGAGCCGGCCTTGCGGCGGGGGAGCTCTTGAGCCGGCAGCCCGTCGCTCACCTGACGGTGAAGCGAGTGCTCGACGGCCTGGGATCGACAAAAAAAGGCCCCGAGAGTCTCCCCTCAGGACCTTTGAACCCTGACGTTATATCTTCATTGTCGGAAGCCCGCGGCGGTGCTGAAGCGAAAAATGGGACGGACAAAATCGAGGGGCCTGGTCTATACTGGGGTTGAGGCCGGATTCATGGGAACCGATGAGCTGACCTTTTTTCTTGAGGAGGAGCTGAGCCGGCTGCTCGAGGGGCTTCCGGACCTGCGCGACGTGTACCAGACTCTCTGGGAGTCGATTCGCACCCTGCCCATCCCGCTGCGCAGCCGTTTTGCGCCGGATGCGGAGATCCGGGCCAGGCTGGCCCCGGAAGCCACCGAGATCCACCTCTCGGAGCCGGAGCCGGAGGAGGGGGAAACCCAGGCCAACACGCGGGTCCTGGCCGACCTGGTCAACAGCACCGGCACCATCTGCAATGTCCACCTGGCGGACCCCGCCTCCATCGAGCTGGAGGATCTCCACAGCATCTCGGCAGTGCATGCCGTCATTCGCCCCTTCCTGGAGCAGCTCTACCGGCAGGCGACGCCCCTGGGCAGGCAGGGAGGCGCCCAGATGGCCGCCCTGGCCAGACAGAAACGGAAGGACATCGAGACCCTGCTGGAGCGCTACGTGGAGCCGTTCTTCGTTCGCCTCACCTGGATCCGGGAGGACCAGTATCGCCTGGCCCTGAGGCGGGGGCTGGAAGGCGGCGCCTCCTCCGCGCGGGCGCAGGCCCTCCTGGCGCAGCCTGAAGAGGCTCTGCGGCAGCGCTGTGCGGAGATGGGCCTTCCCTACCGGGAGGAGCTGGTTCGCGAGGTAACGGCCGGCCTGGAAGCCGCCACCGAAGAGGAGTTCGACCGCCTCGTGCGCGGCCGCTACGCCAAGCCCCAGCCGGCGCGGCTGGTGCGGCGGTCATCGCTGCGGCGCCGCTACCTGCGCATCCTGCACCGGTTCCTGGCGCGCAGCCGCGACGTGGCCAGGCTGGTGCCCATCCTTCAGCACGTCTACCACCTGTACCAGCCGCGTCCCTCCCTGGCCGTCCGCATCGGCAACTTCTTCGCCCGGCTGGCCGGCCGGCATCCCAGGGTCCCCAGGAGGGATGTGGAGTTTGCCTACATCGTCGCCGAAGGCGGTATCAGCAGGCGCAAAGGGTCGCTGGAGGAGACGCTGAGCCGGGCAGCCCATCTGGAGAAGATCCTCTCCCGCGCCCGGGGGCACATCGACTCGCTGGCGCTGGACAGGGGCCTGGCCACCTATCCGCCGGAGCGGCTGGCCGGAACCGTGGAGGAGATCCGCCTTCCCATGAAGGCGCTCTTCGACGACTGTTTCGGACTGGTGCAGTGGCTGGGAAAGAAGGGCAACAGCCAGAAGCTGCAGAAGATTCCCGAAGGGACGCTGCGCGAGTTCAACGCCGCCCTGCACTCCATCCACGCCACGCTGATCATCAACCAGGAGCGCCTCGAGGAGGTTGCCCGCCTGTCCAGCCCGCCCGGGCAGTGGGGGGTGGAGTGAGCCGGGCAGTGGGGGGTGGAGTGAGCCGGGCCGCGGGGGGTGAGGGCCGCCGCTGCCCGGCGGGAGCGCCTGTGTTTCGGATGGCGGCGGCCTGGCTGCCGCTCTGGGTCCTGTTGGCGGGCTGCGCCTCGGTGCAGCAGCCGGCCGAGCCTCCGGCTCCCGCCTCCCTGCCCGCCGGGCCGCCTCCCTCCCGGCCGGCCGCCCCCGAGCCGACGGGCCAGCCGCACACGGGCATCCGGGTGGAGCTGGAACGGGACATCAACATCCTGAAGGTGATCGTGGCCAGAGAGAACGGCGGCGGAGAGGTGGCCCGCTACGCCGGCAGAGTGGGGCGCTTCTGGCCCCGGCTGATCGTGCTGGAGCCGGGACGCTACCGGGTCAGCGTGGCCGACACCTTCGAGCGCCTGTACACCCTGGAGCACGTCCCCGTGGCGGCCGGCCAGGTGGTCTCCCTGCTGTTCACCGGCGAGCAGGTCGTGCTGGTGGGGGTGGAGCCCGGCGGCTGAGACCGCAGCTCCTGGGCCGCCCCCCGGATCGAGGTCCTTATCCTCTGTGGATCAGCACCGCGCTGGCAATGAGGCCGAAGCATCCGACGATCCGCAGCGGGCTCGCAGCGCGCACCTCCAGCCCCAGCAGACCGAAATGGTCCAGGATCACCGACAGGATGAGCTGTCCTGCAATGACGGCCGCCAGGGTGTTGGCCACGCCGATCACCGGCGTGAGGACCAGGATGGCCGTGACCAGCACCACCCCCAGCACGCCGCCCGTGTAGTAGTACCAGGGGATGCCCCCCAACTGGGCGGCGGAAGGCAGGGGCGCCCGGACTACGGCCAGCAGAACCACCAGAAAGAGGACCGCCCCGAAAAAAGAGACGAAGCTGGCCTGGAGGGGATGGTTCAGCGCTTTGCCCAGGTGAGAGTTCAGAGCTCCCTGGAGGGGCAGAGCCCCCCCGATGACCAGCGCCACCAGCATCAGCAGAATCGTCTTCATGACAACCTCTCCAGAGCGAAATGCGCCGGCCCCCGCGCCCGGCTGGCCGGCTCGTGACCAGGAGGATACAGCCATCCGCCGGAAATGGCCATGGCACGAGCCGCCGGCCGGAAGGGGGCGCGCCCTGCTGTCGAGTTTGCCGTCCATTTTTCGGTGGATCGATGCCTGCGTTCGGTTGTATCGTTGGTGCTATGGAAACGAGAGAAGAGAAACTTCCCGGCCGCACCGAGATGGTGCAGGCCCTGATGGAGCGCGACGCCTCCTTCGACGGGCTGTTCTACGCGGGGGTGACCACCACCATGATCTTCTGCCGCCCTTCCTGCCCGGCGCGCAAGCCCCAGGCGGAGCACGTAGAGTTCTTCGCCACCGCGCGGGAGGCGCTGTTCGCCGGCTTCAGGCCCTGCAGGCGCTGCCGGCCGCTTCAGAGCGCGGAGCGCACCCCGGAGTGGGCGGCCGCCCTGATCGAGCAGGTGGAGTCCGACCCCTCCCGCAGGCTCCGCGATGCGGACCTGCGCAGCCGGGGTCTGGATCCGGCCAGGGTGCGCCGCCATTTCCTGAAGGCCTACGGTATGACCTTTCAGGCCTACTGCCGCGCCCGGCGGCTGGGGGCGGCGTTTTCTTCCATCCGGAACGGCGGGAGCATCGACGAGGCGGTCTTCGACTATGGGTGGGAATCGCACTCCGGGTTCCGCCAGGCCTTCAGCCGCGCCGTGGCCGCGCCGCCGGGTGCGGCGCGGGGTGGAGACTTCATACGGCTCGCATGGATGGAGACTCCCCTGGGGCCCATGGTGGCGGGGGCGACCGGGCGGGCAATCTGCCTGCTGGAGTTCACCGACAGGCGGATGCTGGAAGCGCAGCTGGACACGCTGAAGCGCCGCTTCCGCCTACCGGTGCTGCCCGAGGAGGGCCCTCTCCTGGAGCGCCTGAAGGAGGAGCTTTCGGAGTACTTCACCGGCGGCCGACGGTCCTTCGACCTGCCCCTGGACTATCCGGGTACGGAGTTTCAGCGCCGCGTCTGGGAGGCTCTCACGCGCATTCCCTACGGGCAGACCCGTTCCTATGCAGAGCTCGCGCGGGAGCTGGGCAACCCCGGGGCAAGCCGGGCCGTCGGCCGCGCGAACGGGCTCAACCGGATCGCCATCCTGGTGCCCTGCCACCGGGTGATCAACGCCGACGGCACCCCGGGCGGCTACGGCGGAGGGCTGTGGCGCAAGCTGAGGCTGCTGGAAAGCGAGGGGGCTCTGCCGGGGCGGGGGGCCCCGGGGCGCTGACCTGCCGGAGCGGCCCAACGGGCCCGCCGGCGGCAAGGGGAGCATGGGTCAGAGGGCGCCGAGCTTCTTCTCCAGCTCCTCGATCTGCTCCTCCAGCTCTTCGATCTCGATCAGCTGGTGAGGCCGTATGCTGTGGATGGGGACCGAACCCCTGCGCTCCTCGAGCTCGGCGCGCAGCCTCTCCAGGCGGCTTTCCAGCGCCTTGCGGGTTTCCTCTGCCATGAACGCCTCTCTTTCAGAACAAGATACGGCCCGGCGGGGCCTCAGGGCCAGCTGCCTGCGGGAGGCCCGACAGAGCCGCCGGGTTGGAACGCTGAAGGGCAGGATCATGGGGGTTCAGCCGAGAACACGCTCGATGGCCTGGGTGAGCTCCTGGATCGAGAAAGGCTTGAGCAGCGCCTCCCTGGCCCCGAGGTGGCGGGCGGTCTGCAGGAACTTCATGCCCACCGGGTCTCCCGACATCACGATGACCGGCACGCGCGTTTCCTTCGCACGGAGGCAACGCAGGAACTCGATCCCCTCCATGTCCGGCATGACGATGTCGGTGAGAACCAGGTCGTAGCGGCCGCCGGCCAGCTCCCGCAGCGCCTGGCGGCCGTCCGTGGCCGTGGTAACTCCGTAGCCCCTCCGCTCCAGCACGGTGCGGGCAAGATCCAGAATGGAAGGCTCGTCGTCCACCACGAGGACGCGATGGATCGATCCACTCATGCCGGGTGGCTCACGGCTCGCGGGCCGCCTCCCAGCGGCCGCAGCCCTCATGGGGTGTCGAGGCTTCCGCGCAAGATTCAGGTCCCACGGAGAAAGTCCAGAATCTTGCCGACCTCGAAAGGCTTCTTGATCAACGCCCGGGCCCCGGCGTCCAGAGCGCGCCTGGCCAGGGGGTCGGCAGGATAGGCCGTGATGATGAGGATGTTGGCCTGCGGCTTCTCTTTCATGACGGCTTCGGTCACCTCCGCACCGTTGAGCCCGGGCATGCGGAGATCCACCAGAATCAGGTCGTAGTCGCCGGCGATCGCCTGCTCCTTCCCGCGATTGGACTCGGTGCAGCCGTCCACGTGATGGCCCATGTCTTCCAGAATAGTCTTGATGGCGTCCACGATCATCTGTTCGTCGTCGATGATCAGGAGCGTTCCCGGCGCTTCTGTCGATTGGCTGGAATCCGGACGTGCCGGCTCGGCGGTCATCGATGCATCCTCCCCCACAGGAGATGATAGCCGAGCCATTCCCGCACGGCCTGCCGGTGTCCGTCCGATTCTGTTGTAGGAGGGACTCCCGCAGGTGTGCCAGAGCCTGTCCTACAGTTCCAGCCGCGACGGCCGGCCGCGCTACTCCACCAGGCGGTTTTGGAAGGCATAGCGTGTCAGCTCGGCGTTGGTCTTCAAGCCCATCTTCTGCAGGAGCCTGGCCCTGTAGGTGCTGACGGTCTTGACGCTCAGGCTCAGCCTCTCGGCGATCTGCCCCACGGCCAGCCCCGAGGCGATGAGGCACAGGATCTCGTATTCGCGGTCGGAGAGCGTCTCGTGGGGAGCGCTGTCCCGGCTGGCGCTCAGTTGAGCGGTCAGCCTCTCGGCGATCGAGGCGGTGATGTACTTCCCGCCTTCGGCGATCCTGCCCAGGGCTTCGATCAGCTCCTTTGCCGCCCGGTTCTTGGTGACGTATCCGGAAGCGCCCGCCTTGAGGGCGCGAAGCGCGTACTGCTCCTCTGGATGTACGCTGAGGACCAGCACCGGCAGGGCCGGGTCGAGCCGTTTCAGCTCCTTGAGCAGGTCCAGCCCGCCCCGATCCGGCAGGGACAAATCCAGCACCACCACGTCCGGCTTCCGGCCGCGGATCGCCTCCAGCGCTGCGGCGCTTGAGGCGGCCTCCCCCGCCACCATCATGTCGGGCACTTCCTCCAGGACCTGCCTGAGCCCGGCCCTGACCAGATCGTGGTCGTCCACCACGAAAACTCTGAGCACCTTCAGCCCTGCCTCTGCGCCGGTATGGTGACCACCACCCGGGTTCCAGCGCCCGGCGCGCTTTCGACCCTGGCCCTGCCTCCCAGGAGCCGCGCCCGCTCCCGTATGCCGGTAAGGCCGAGGGGAGCAGCCTCGATCTCCTTCATCCGGAATCCTCTCCCGTTGTCCTCCACGCACAGGGTGAGTCGTCCGTCGCGCTCGCTCAGGTGCGCCTCCACCCGGTCGGCCCCGGAGTGCCGGGCCACGTTGGTGAGCGCCTCCTGGAAGATCCGGAAGGCGGTGAGGGCGGACTCCTCCGCGACCTGGATCTGCTCGGGGTCCACCGTAAGCCTGCAGGCGATTCCGGTGCGCTGCTGGAACTCCCGAACCTGCCACTCCAGGGCTGCGGCCAGCCCCAGGTCGTCCAGCAGGGGCGGGCGGAGCTGGGTGATGGCCCGCCCCAGGGAATCTCCGGCGCGGTCCACGACCCTTTCCATCGCGGCGAGCTTCTCCCGCAGCCGGGGCAGCGAATCCGGAAGCTTGCCCTTCAGCCAGGAGAGGTCCAGTCTCATGGAGGTCAGCAGCTGGCCCAGCTCGTCGTGCAGCTCCCGGGCTATCCGGGCCCGTTCCTCCTCCAGGGCTTTCTCCCTGTGCGCACGCAGGGCGCGAAGCCGCCGCCGGGAGCGTTTGAGCGCTTCCTTCAGGGCTGGCGCCTGGCCGCCGTTCCCCCCGGCGGTCACCTCCTGCACGAGCTCCAGGGTGCAGGACGGCCCGGCCCCCTGGCCCCTCACCTGCACAGCGCTCAGGCGGCAGCGGCGGGTCCGGCCGTCCCCGCACATGATGCGCACCGTGCCTGCGCCCGCCGAGCCCAAGCGGCGGAGCCGGGACAGGTCATCGGGATGCATGACGGCGCCGGCGCCCTCTCGCAGCAGCTCCTGGCGGTCATAGCCCACCCAGCGGCAGAAGGTGCGGTTTGCCTGGAGGAGGCGCCAGTCCCCTGCAGCCAGGAGGAACCCGAGCTCCTCGAAGTCCAGAAGCCCGCTGTCGAAGGCGCACACCGCGCTGCGATAGTCCGGGTCGGGCGCTGTATCGTTCACCTCGTCGCTCTTCGCGGGAACGCCGGAGGGCACCCCGCATCGCCAATGTACGCTCTTTCACGCGGCAAGGACAACACGTTCCCTGCCGGGCCGGCCTGGCGGAGGCACCAGGCGGTCCGCCCCCTGCGCCGGGGCTACCGGTTGGGGTCCCAGGAAAGGTTGAGCCCGAACTCGTGATTGTAGCGCCCCGACACGGCGGAGGCCTCTCCCAAAGGCACCCGCAGGATCCCCCGGTAGCGGCCCCTGAGGATCCACGCTCCGCTCAGCCGGGACTCCAACCCCAGGCCGGCGGTGTAGGTCTGGCGGGTCTTCGCCTGGTTGCGGTGCAGATCGAACACCCCCAGGAAAAACGGGGTGAGCCTCAGCCCGTCCAGGAGCCGGACGGCCAGCTCCGTCCTGGCCAGCAGGCTGGTGAGATCCTTGGGGTTGCCGGAGGAGTCCAGCTCGTCGTACCAGATCCACTTGGAGCGGACGCCCACGCTCCAGCGGAGGCGGTCGGTCAGGTCCCAGGCGCAATCGGGGTTGAGGTAGAGGTACAGATAGCTTCCGGACTGGAGGAAGTACTCCTTGCGTGAGACTGCGGTGTAGAGGTTGGTGGTGAGAGTGTCGCTCCACTCCTCTTTGACGCGAAGCGTGACCTTGTGCCGCTGCGACGAGGGCTCCACCTGCTCCTCTTCGGCTTCCTCCGGCTCGATCTCCTCGCTTCCCACCCCGCCTTCGTAGCGCAGGAAGAACACGGGGAGCTGGATCTCCTGTGCGGCGGCCAGAAGTGGAAAGAGGGACAGGAGCACGCCAATAACGGCAACGCGGGCGTTCATGGCTGGAGGCCTCCTTTTTGAGCTCGGATGGTTTTGCTCGGATGGTTTTGATTGTAGGTCCGCGGGCAGGGGAACGCAACGAACCGTGAGCGGGCGGCGGTGCGGGAGTCTGCCCGCGGGGGCCTGCAGATCACATGTGGGTTCTGAGAACGCGCACCTGGAAACCCTCCAGCGCCACCACCCCTCTCACCGGGCGGCCGTTCAGCAGGTCCTGGTGGCGGCGGTCGCCGAGATCGACGCGTTTCGGCTCGGAGGTGAAGTTGAGGAGAAAGACGAAGCGGTGGGTGCCGTCGCAGCGCATCTGCGCGGTCACTCCTTGCGGAAGCGGCCCTTCCACAGCCCGGGCCAGCTCTAGGCGCCTGACCAGGGCGGCGTAGAAGTCGTTCAGGAAGCGCTCCTCGTTGCGCGAGGCGATGTAGTAGGCCTTGCCGCGGCCCAGGGAGTTGACGGTGAGCGCGGGCCGGCCGCTGTAGAAGTCCCGCCGGTATTCGGCCAGCACCCGGGCGGATTCGGCCTGGATCAGGTCGCAGAACTCTTCGGCCTGGTACTCTCCGGAGAGTCCCAGCTCGTCGGGGTCTACCATGACGACGGCGTTTCTCTCTCCCGGGTAGAGGCTGTCGGTCTCTTCGGAGCGGATCCCCAGCAGCCGGCGCAGCGGGCCGGGGAACCCTCCCAGGAAGCAGGAGTCCTGTGCATCCACGATCCCGCTCCAGTAGGTGGCAACCAGGGTGCCGCCGGCGCTCACAAATCGCTCCAGCGCTTCGGCGACCCCGGGGCGGACCATGTAGAGAAGCGGCGCCACCAGCAGCCGGTAGCGATCCAGGGCGCTGTCCGCCTGGATCACGTCCACCGGCACCCCCAGCGACCAGAATGGGTAGTGGTGCTCCTTGCAGGTGCGCTCGTAGCCCCGGTGAACCCCGGAGCCCACGGGGGAGGCCGCCTCCAGGGCCCACCGGTTCTCCCAGTCGTAGACCACGGCGGTCTCCGCCGGGGTCCAGCTGCCCACAATCTCGTCCAGTGCCGCCAGGACGCGTCCCGTCTCCGCCACCTCGCGGAAGACCCGGGTCCGGGCCTCTCCGGAGTGATCCACGACGGCGCCGTGCAGCTTTTCGACACCTCCCCGGCTCTTGCGCCACTGGAAGTACTGAACGGTGTCCGATCCGTGGGCTACCGCCAGCAGCGAGCTCAGCAGGTGCATTCCCGGGCGCTTGAGCTTGTGCACCGGGTGCCAGTTGCTGAAGGTGGGGCTGCTCTCCATCAGCATGAACGGGCGCCCCTTCAGCGTGCGCATCAGGTCGTGGGCGAAGGCAGTGTCCGCCGCCACCAGCCAGTCCCGCCCTTGGGCGTCCCACCAGTGGCTTGCGTCCAGAAGCGGCCCCGACCCGTGCCAGCACGGGTAGCTGTCCCAGCTGATCACATCCAGATGCTCCGCGAAGCGCCGGTAGTCCAGCCCTGCATAGGTGCCCATCATGTTCGTGGTGATGGGGACCGCCGGGGTGATCTCGCGCAGCGGCGTCATCTCCGAGCGCATGAAGTCCACGGTCTGTTCCGTGACGAACCGCTTCCAGTCCAGCGAAAGAGCCGGCAGCAGGTACTCGCCGTGGGGGGCCGGGGATTCGATCTCGGCCCAGTCGGAGTAGGTGTGACTCCAGAAGGAGGTCCACCAGGCCAGGTTGAGGCTGCCCAGGTCGTCGCGGTAACGGCGTCGCAGCCAGTCCCGGAAAGCCTCCTGGCAGAGCCCGCAGTGGCACTCGCCTCCGTACTCGTTCGACAGGTGCCACATGAGCAGGGCGGGGTGAGCCGCGTACCGCTCGGCCAGGCGGCGGTTGATGGCCTGAGTTTTCTCCCGGTACACCGGTGAGGTGTAGCAGTGGTTGTGGCGCAGGCCGTGGAGGTTGCGGCGGCGATCCGACCCCACCCGCAGCACCTCCGGGTACCGGCGGGCCAGCCAGGCCGGACGGGAGCCGGAGGGCGTGGACAGGATGGTCCGTATCCCCTGCTCCGCCAGGCCGTCCATCACCCGGTCCAGCCAGTCGAAGCGGAAGTGGCCTTCCACCGGCTCCAGCGCGCTCCAGGCGAAGACCCCCACGCTGGCGGCGTTGCAGCGCGCCTCCTTCATGAGGCGCAGGTCCTCCGCCAGGATCTCCGGTGCGTGCAGCCACTGCTCGGGATTGTAGTCCGCCCCGTGGATCATGTGGGGCAGCCCGGGGCCGACGGGCGGGAACCGGTTCATCGTAGCCTCCCTAGCCTTTCAGGCCGCTGGTGCTGATGCCCTGCACGAAGTAGCGCTGCGTGAAGGAGAACATGAAGACCGTAGGAACCACCGCGAAGGTGGCCCCGGCCAGTTGCAGCGCGTAGTTGGCGCCTTCCCGGGACTGGAAGAACTGCAGCCCGGTGGTGATGAGCTGGCGGTTCATCGTGGTGATGAACACGAAAGGGTTCACGTAGTCGTTCCAGATCCAGATGAAGGTGAACAGGATCATGGTCACGAGCGCCGGTCTCGACAACGGCAGCATCACCCTCAGATAGATGCGGAAATGGCCGTACCCGTCGATCAGGGCGGCCTCGGAGAGCTCCCGGGGGATGCTCGCGAAGAACTGACGCATCATGAACAGGAAGAAGACGTCGAAAACCGCGGGCACCACGATGGCCCACTGCGTGTCCACCAGGCCCATCGCCTTGTACAGCAGGTAGCGCGGCACGATCGTGGCCTCCGGGGTGATCATCATGGTGGACATGAAAAGCAGGAAAAGCAGGTTCTTTCCTCGAAAGCGCAGGCGGGCAAAGGCGTAGGCGCCGATGGTGACCGTGAAAGTGCGCAGCGGAATGGTGATCAGCACCACCCGGATGCTGTTCAGGTACCAGACCGGATAGAGCGGGTCCCGCAATACCCGTTGGAAGTTGCCCAGGAACAGCTGCCTGGGAATGATCCTGAGGGGCTCGGCGAAGACAAGACCCGGGGTCTTGAAAGCGGCGGAAAGCATGAAGGCGAAGGGCATGATCATCAGGAGCCCGGCCAGAAACACGGCCAGGGACAGGAGCGCCCTGGCGAGGGCCCGCCCGCGGCCCGCCGAGGTCAGTAGTGCACCCATCGTTTCTGAGCCTTCCACTGGATGACGGTCACGGCCAGGATGAAAAGGAACAGCAGGCAGGCCAGGGCGGTGGCGTAGCTGTAGTAGGAGTACTTGAAGGCCTGCTCGTAGATGAACAGCGTGATGATCCTGGTGGCCTGCCCGGGCCCCCCGTCGGTCAGGGCCTTGACGATGGCCAGGCTGTTGAAGGAACCGATGATCGTGACCACGATCAGGAAGAACATCGTAGGCGAGATCATGGGCAGAGTGATGCTGAAGAGCTTCCGCCAGAAACGGGCCCCGTCGATCTCCGCACACTCGTACAGCTCCCGGGGGACCTCCTGCAGGGCCGCCAGGAAGACGATGGTCTGGAAGGCCAGGTTCTGCCAGATCTTGACGGCCGCCACCGTCGGCAGGGAGCTGCGCACGCCCAGAAGCCACTGGGGCAGGCGCTGCTCCGGGACCCCCAGGCCTCTCAGGGCCGCGTTCACGGGTCCCTCGAAGGGGTTGAGCACCACCGCCCAGACGATGCCGATGGCGATGACGTTGGCCACGTAGGGCATGTAGAGCATGGTGCGGCTCACGGTGCGCAGGAAGAGGTCCTGGTTCAGCAGCAGCGCCAGGAAGAGGGAAGCGACAATGATCCCTGCGGTGTAGATGCCTGAGAAATAGATGCTGCGCGCGTAGGACGCCAGGGCCAGGCGGTCTGCGAAGATACGCCGGTAGTTCGAAAGGCCCGCGAAAGTGTCGGAGCGCACCAGGCGCAGGGTGTTGAAGTCCACCAGGCTGAGGAACACGCTGTAGAGAAGCGGCAGGAGGTTGAACACCACGAACCCCGCCAGGAACGGGGCTACGAACAGAAGCGCTGTCCGTTCTTCCCTGCGAGCGCGTCCCTTCACTGCCCGTGCCCTCCATCCGCAGGGGGGGCCCTGAAGGGGCCCCCCCCGGTGACCCCGAAACAGAGCGTCGGGGTCGATCAGTCTTTGAGGATCCTGTCGGCCCGATCCTTGATGCTCTTTACTGTCTTCTCCAGACCCTGTTCGCCGGACAGGTAGAGCTGGCCCTCCGTGAGGATGATGTCCGTGTACTCCCGCGCCTTGGGCCCTACGATCTTCTCATCCTGAACGCCCAGGCTGTTGTTGAGCAGGGCAGAGTCCAGCTCGGCCACGGTGACCGATCCGTTCGATTTCTCGGCGATGTTGCCCAGAAGCTCCTGGACGTCCTGCGCGGTCAGGTTCACGCGGGCCGGAATCCCGCCGGCGTACCGGTAGCTGTTCTCCGACACCCAGGCAACGTAGCGGGCCGCCTCCACCGGGTGCCTGGCGTTCTTCAGCACCGCCCACACCCCTCCGGCCATCAGGTTGTTGCGGCCCTCGGGGCCCGCCGCCGGAGTCTCTACGATCCCCCAGTCCCAGTCGCGGGGGTAGGTGACCGGATCGGTCAGCAGGCCGGTGAACCAGCTGCCGATGCAGATCATGCCGAACTTGCCGGTGGCCGCCCAGGTGTCCCACTGCATCTTCTTTGCCTTGTACTCCTTGAAGGACGGCTGAACCTTCTGGACCTCCCCGAGGTCGTGGAGGAACTTCAGGGACTCGGCGAAGGCGGGATGGTCGAAGTTGGAGGAGCCGTCCAGCTTGTATCCCGGCACCCCTCTCTGGCGGGCAAGCATGTAGTAGTAGTACTCCCAGTCGAGGACGAAATAGGAGCCGTACACGCCGCCCGGCCTGTCGGTGAGCTTTCCGGCGGCGGCAACGTAGTCGTCCCATGTCCAGGGCGTCCTCGGGACGGCCAGGCCGGCATCGCGGAAGATCTTCTTGTTGTAGTATACGGAGTGGACCGACTGCTCGTAGGGCAGGTACTGGATCTGGCCGCCGTACCTGCGCAGGAACTTCCCGTAGACCGCCTCCGCCTCGTACCCGATGCCGGCCAGCAGCTCGTCCAGGGGCATGAGAAAGCCCGCCTGGACATAGCGTGCGATGTTCAGCGGGTTGGTGAGGCGGATGCAGTCGGTGGCATCCCCGGCCATGATCGCGATGTCCGTCTTGTCGTAGAAGTCGTTGGGGTCCCCGGGGACCAGCTGCATCTCGATCTTGATTCCCGTCGCCTTTTCGAATGCTTCGTTCCTGACGATGGTGGTGTTGTCGGAGTAGTACTTGGAGTCGGCGAAAAAGGTGACCACTTTCTGCTCGCCGGCGGTGTTCTCCTGGGTGCCGCCGGCGGACAGCGCCACTGGCAGCATCAGGCAGGCCGCCAGTCCGATGAGAAAGATCCTCTTCATCTCTCTCCTCCTCGAGTGCGGATATCTCATTCAGCGGAACGCTGAATCGTCGCCACCGAAGCCCTCTCCACCAGGCTGGGCTGGATCACCGAGGTCGTGTCGCAGTTCACCGACGGGTTCATGATCCGCTCCAGAAGGATGCGGGTGGCCAGCTCTCCCATGTACTGCCCCGCGTGGTCCACGGAGGTGAGAGAAATTCCGGGAAGCACCGCCACGGGGGAATTGTCGAAGCCGATCACCGACAGGTCCTGCGGAATGCGCACGCCGTGCTTCTCCGCCGCCTTGTACAGCTCGATCGCCTCCTCGTCGCTGGTGCAGATGAACGCGGAGGGTAGGTCCCGTTCCCGCTCGAAGAACGCACTCAGAACCCTCAGGGTCTCTCCGGAGAGCACCGGGCCGGCGGACTCCAGCAGCCACCGCTCGGGGATGGCCGCCCCTCGCTCTTCGAGCAGGGCCCGCGCGCCCTCCACGCGCATTCTCTTGGGATAGTAGCCGGCGGGGTGGTCCGAAACGATGCCGATCCTGCGGTGCCCCCTGTCCCACAGGTAGGCCGCCACCAGGCGCCCGCCGGCCCGGTCGTCCATGACCACCCGGGAAAACCTCTGATCCGGGAAGAAGTTGTCGATCAGGATCACCGGGATCCCCGACTCCTCCAGCTGGAGCAGCAGGTCCAGATTCGTCCGGCCGGCGCCCGGGTTGATGGGCTCGATGACGAGGCCGTCTACCCCCCTCTTCTTCAGCTTCAAGAGGATCTCCCGCTCCTTGTCCAGGTCGTATTCAGACTGGTTCAGGATGAGGTGGAAGCCCCTGCGGTGCGCCACCTGGTCGCAGCCGCGGGAGATGCGCGGGAAGATGTAGGAGGCGGTGTAGTAGCAGACCAGCCCCACGTCCATGGTCAGCCGGCGGCTTCTGAGCCGGCAGAAGGTGCCGATGCCCTTCCTGGTCTCCAGCCAGCCCTCATTGGTCAGCGTCCCGATGGCCTGCCGGACGGAGTTCCTGGAAACGCCGAACAGCCGGCACAGCTCGCTCTCCGAAGGAAGCTTGTCACCCGGGGCCAGACGCCCTGTCTCAATGCCTTCGACGATCCACTGGCTGATGCGCTGGTGCTTTGTTGTAGGTACAGGATGTTCATACATGCAGCCATTATTCATGGAGCCGCCTGTCCTGTCAAGTGTTTCTGCTGGACTTTTCTTCTTTTTTCCCTTTTTTTCAATGGCCGGCAAGGCCGGCAAGCGCTGCGGGCCGGGGGGCGAGCAAAAAGAGCTTGCTCTGGCGCCGTGCTGTTCGCTATTGTTCTGAGAGTGTTGCCGCGTCTTTCACGCTTCACCGGCGGGCTGCCGGCCACCTACTGGTACCTGTGGCTCGGTACGCTGGTAAACCGGATCGGCGGATTCGTCGCCCCCTTCCTGACCCTCTACCTGACCGGGGAGCGGCACCTCGGCGTGGCCAGGGCCGCGCTCATGGTGTCCCTCTTCGGCGCCGGCTCCTTCGCGGCAAGCCTGGCGGGGGGCGAGCTGGCCGATCGACTGGGCAGGCGGCCGGTGATGCTGCTGAGCTTTCTGGTGACGCCCGCCGTGATCGTCTCCCTGGGGCTCCTGCGCAGCCTTCCTCTCATCGCCGTCACCACCCTGATCCTGGGTTTCTCCACGGATCTCTACCGGCCGGCCGTGAACGCCGCGGTGGCGGATCTGGTGCCGGGCGCGCTGCGGGTGCGCGCCTACGGGTACATCTATTGGGCGATCAACCTGGGCGCGGCCGTGGCCCCGGTGATCGCCGGGCTCATGGCGCAGCGCAGCTACCTGCTCCTGTTCATCGGGGACGGCGTGACGACGCTGCTCTTCGGGCTGATCGTGATGTGGAAGATCTCCGAAACCCGTCCGCCCGCCGGGAAGAGCGAAGCGGGCAGGGCGGAGCCGCGCCGCTCGCGGTTGGGCGTGACGCTGGGAGACCCGCTTCTGATGGCGATGGTGGGCTTTGCCCTCCTGGCCGGCATGGTCTACGCCCAGGGCTATTCGACCCTGGCCATAGCGATGAGCGCTCACGGGGTGGGTCCGGCGCAGTACGGGGCGGCCATCGCCGTCAACGGGCTGCTGATCGTTCTCCTGGGCATTCCCGCGGCCAACTCGGCGCACCGCTGGCCGCGCTTGCTGGCCATGGCCGCAGCGGCCCTGGTGATGGGCACCGGCTTCGGCATGACGCGCTTCGTTCACGCCTTTCCCTGGTACGCGGCCAGCGTGGCGGTATGGACCCTCGGAGAGATCCTGATCGCCGCCGTCGCTCCCTCGGTGGTCGCCGACCTGGCGCCGGTCCAGCTGCGCGGTCTTTACCAGGGCTTCATCGGCGCGGCCCACGGGCTTTCCTTCTTTGCCGGTCCCGCCCTGGGCGGCTGGGTCTTTCAGCGCTTCGGCGCTCCGGCGCTGTGGAGCGGCTGCTTCCTGGCCTGCCTCCTGGTGGCCGCAGGCTATGTGGCGGTCCGGGGCCCGGCCCGGCGAAGGCTCACCCGCGCCTGAGGACCGTCCCCTTCGGGGCCGAGGCGCTCCCCTCGACTGGGCCGCCAGAGGCCCGAGGGCGGCCCGCCGCCCCGCCGGGAGAAAAAAGACCCCCGAAAGGCGTTGCCCATGCATCCGATCACCCCTCCTTGTCCGTATATACCTGACACAAGCGCTCAGGTAAACGGGCGCCGTCGAATCGAGTTCACAGGAGGTTTGTGATGAAGACTCTGGCAACGAGGTCCGCACGGTACGCGAGCCCGGCGTTGGTCGCGATCTTTCTGACCGCGGCCCTGCTGCCGGCGGCGGCTCACGGCAGCGGGCCGCAGGTGGCCGTGGGCACGCAGCCCATCGTCGACTCCCGGGTGGTGATCCCCCTGGTGGTGAGCGACGGTCCGGGCTGGCTGGTGATCCACGCGGAGGCCGGCGGCAAGCCCGGCCCGGTGATCGGGTACAGCCCCGTGAGGGACGGCACGAACACGGACGTGGCCGTGACCGTGGACACGGCGCGGGCCCCGGAGGTGCTGTTCGCCATGCTGCACACGGATGCCGGCCAGGTGGGGGTGTACGAGTTCCCGGGCGCCGACGCGCCGGTCAGGCTGGACGGCGCCATCGTGATGACGCAGTTCCAGGTGGGGCAGGCCGGGGCGGAGGGCGGCCTGGCGGTGATCCAGATGAAGGCGCGCCGCTACGAGTTCGTGCCCAACGTCATCCGGGTCCGCGCCGGCGCCCAGGTGGAGCTGCACATCGTGAGCCAGGACGTCACCCACGGGTTCGCCCTCCGCGGCCTGGGCGTCAACGAGAGGATCAACCCGGGCAGGGAGACCGTGGTTCGCTTCACCGCGCCGCAGGCGGGACGCTACACCTTCGCCTGCTCCGTGTTCTGCGGGTCGGGGCACAGAGGGATGACCGGCGAGCTGATCGTGGAGTAGTCCGCGCCGGGAAGGAGTGGCGCGCTATCCTCGGCCCGGCGGGAGGTCGCAGGCAAGGCCGGACCTCTCGGCCGGGCCTTCTCTTGGGCCGGCCCCTTCAGCCCTCTGCACCGAGAACCTTGCGCCCCGTGGGCCCGGGGCTCCCCCCGGCAGGCTCCACGGTGATGCCGAACGCCTGGTAGTCGCCCAGGGGGAGGGGGGCGGAGACTTGCAGGGCCCCGTACCCGCTGGCGGAGACGGAGAACACGCCGCCGCTGGTCCGCCGGCCGTCCCGGATCAGCCACAGCTGGTACTGCCGCCCAGAGGCCAGCGGAGGAAGATCCTCCACCACCAGAGTTCCGCTGGGCTCCGTGCGGCTGTAGACGAGGACGCCCCAGGCCGCCTGCGCCGCTTCGGTGGGGCTCAAGGAGATCACCCGCGAGCTCAACGGCGCAGCAAAGCTCTCCAGGCGGCGAACCCGCTGCCAGAGCAGCACGTTGAAAACTGCCAGGACCAGCACGGCCGCCAGTGCGGCCGCCGCCCATACGGGCCAGCTGCGAGGCGCCGGCCGAAGCAGCTCCGCCGGAGCCCGGCGTTGGGGTCCCAGTCCGCGCAGAAGCCTTTCCTTCAGCCCGGGCGGCGGCTGGACCGGCGCAATGACGAGGCCCAGCGCGCCCACCACCTCCTGGTACTCTTCCAGGGCGGCCCGGCAGGAGGCGCAGCTCCTGAGGTGCCGCCGCACCTCGGCCTTCTCCTCAGGGCTGAGGCTGCCCAGGGCGTGCGCCGGCAGAAGCTCCTCGACGTGTCCTGCGTTCATCCCGCTCATCGCCCCGGCTCCTCTCCCTCAGGCAGCAGCGTTTCCTTCAGCTTGCGCATTCCCAGGCGGATGCGCGTCTTCACCGTCCCCAGGGGCTGGCCCAGAGCCCGGGCGATGTCCCCATGCGAGTAGCCGCGAAAGAAGGCCAGGGCCAGGGCCTGCCGCTGCGCCGCCGGGAGGGAGGCGAGGGCGGCGTGAACCCGCTGCCTTTCCATCGCCAGCTCGGCGGACCGCACCGGGTTGTCCCTCCGGGCGCGGTCCGCCTCGGGGCTGTTCTCCCAGGCTGCACGCTGCGCCTCCCGGCGGACGCCGCGCCGGCGCAGCTCATCGATTGCGCGGTTCCGGGCGATCCTCGAGATCCAGGTGGCCACCTTCGAGCGATCGGCACGGTAGGAGCGTACGTTCCTCCACACGCTGGTGAACACGTCCTGGGTCACCTCCTCCGCGGTCTCTCGATCTCCCAGCAGCTGCAGTGCGATGCCGAACACGATGCGGCTGTAGCGATCGTACAGCAGGGAGAAGGCTTCCCGGTTTCCCCGGGAGATCCTCTCGAGCAGTGCCGTGTCGTCCGGCGAGGCCAGAGCCATCACCGTCAGCATAAGCCCCGGCCCCGGCCCGCATCAAGGCCGTCCGGCGCTCGCCCCTCTGGGGCCCCACCGAAATGACATACGTTTCCGGCGCGCGGATGGATGCACGGAAGCGCACTGAGGCGCGCTGAAGAGGAGCGCTGGCGGGTTTCTCTCCTTTCGGCTATGGTTTCTGCCACAACCGAAATGGAGAATGGAGGAAGAGGATGATTCACCTGGTGGTGACGATGATGATCAAGGAAGGCTCGATGGAGGAGTTCATGGAGGCGGCCCGGGAGCTGAGACATCAGGTGCGGCGCGAGCCCGGATGTCACGGCTACGAGTACACGGTAGACCTTCAGTCTCCCCTGGACATTCAGGAGCCGGTCCAGGAGAATCGGGTGACCCTGATCGAGAAGTGGGAGTCACTGGAGGCGCTGCAGGCCCACCTGGCCACCCCCCACATGAAGGCCGCTAGCCCGCGCATGGAGGCCCTGCGGGAAGGCATAGCGATCCGCGTCACCCGCTCCATCTGACGGCGGCGGAAGGCTCTCCGCGCCGGTTCCCGCTTTCGATTGGCAATCCAGATTCGTCGATGGCTGTCCCCGAAAGTTGACAGGGGTCGGGCCCGTCCGGCCCCGTTCAGGCCGGCATGGACCGGCTTCTCCCTGCCTGCTGCCCTGCGGGCGTGGGGGCGCTGCCGGAGGATAGAGACAGGCAGCGCCCGGCCCGGGCGGGGCCCCCCTGAGGGCCGCCGGGGATCGTTGACTCCATGCATGGGTCTTGCACTTTCGCAACAGTCTCGTATTTCTCTGCGCCATTAGCAGTTACATCCAACATCGGCCGCCCTGCGTGCGGTTGTGCAACTCCTTCGGGCACTGACTGCCAAAAACGGTCAGGGAGCAGCCAGACGGACGCTTCCCTTCCGCGGCCAAACCGCCCCCGAAATCGTACGGCCCGCGCCGGCCCGTGGGGTTCGCGTGGCGGAGCCGGCCTTCGCAACCGGTGTGGCATGAGACTTGCTTCCAGACCGGTCAGAGCCTTCGCGCGGAGCTCGAGAAGAATCAGTCTCAGGAGGAAAACGATGAAAGGGTTGCGCGTATCAGTAGGACTCGTGACCGCCGCACTCTCCCTGATCCTGGTGAACTGCAAGCCGATTCCCTACTACCTGGAGCAGGTCTGCAAGGTCTACGGCACGGTCACCGTCGCGGGGAGCGAGGGGGCCACGCCCATCGGCAGCGTCGAGGTGTTCGTGGACGGCTACCAGTACTCGGAGCTCACGAACTACAACGGCGACTACGAGCTGGAGCTGGTGGAGGGCACCTGGACGGTGAGCTTCCAGAAGGACGGCTACGAGCCGGCGAGCGCCGAGGTGACGGTCAGCCTGGATGCTCCACGGTTCAGGCTCGACGTGGAGATGGTGAAGATCGGGCCCCCGCCTCCACAGGACGGCTCGGTGACGGTCGCCTTCAGCAACGCGGGGGCGGTCGAAGGCAAGCGCGTGCTGGTGGGGGTCTTTCCCGCCGGCAGCGATCCGTCGGTCGTTCCGATCGTGGCACAAGGGGATTTCGACATCGCCTCCGGGGAGGGCAGCCAGACGCTGGAGGTGCCGGGGATCGCCGGAGAGATCTGGTACGGCACGGGAGGCCAGTCCTACGACCTCTACCTCTGGGTCGACATGAACGACAACCTGCAGTACGGGGCCTACTACCCGGAGCCGGGCGTGGACATGGAGCTCGCCACATTCCCGGTGGTGGTGACCATCGACGGCGACGTGCACCTGAGCTATACCGGCGCCGACCTGATCCTGGTGCCGTAACTGCGCTTCGAGCCGGGGGGCGCAGTGGCCGGGGTGTGGCCGGCGCCCGCAAGCAGGCCGGGTTCGCGGCGAATCCGGCCTGCTTCGTTGTGGGCTTGACGGCGGCCTCACCCAAAGAGCACCATCAGCTCATGAGCGAGGCAATCGAGAAGATCGACCTCTGGAGCCAGCACAAGGAGATCTTCACACCCTCGGCCAGGCAGCCCGAGCTGGTGGAGGTGCCGCCGCTGGCCTATCTGCAGGTGGACGGCACGGGGGACCCGAACACCGCCCCTGCCTTCCGCGAGGCCATCGCCGCCCTCTACTCGCTGGCCTACACCCTGAAGCTCTCCCTGAAGAAGCAGAAGGGCCTGGACTTCCGGGTCATGCCCATGTCCGGGCTCTTCCATGCCGATGATCCGCGGGTGTTCCTGGAGGGCAGGAAGCGGGAGTGGCGCTGGACCCTGATGATCCCGATCCCTTCCCAGGTGAGCAGCGAGGAGCTCGAGGAGGCGCGGGCGGCGGCAATGGAAAAGAAGCGGCCCTCCCCGGCGTTGCCGCTGGCGCGCCTGGAGACGGTTCGGGAGGGCCTCTGCGCCCAGATCCTCCACAAGGGGCCCTACGCTGAGGAGAAGCCCACCATCGAGAGACTGCACGCCTTCATCCAAGAAAAGGGGCTGGTCTTCTCCGGCCCGCACCACGAGATCTACATCTCGGATCCCAATCGGACCGCCCCGGAGCGGATGAAGACCATTGTGCGCCAGCCGGTGAGGCGGGCCTGACGGGCGGGATTCACTCCTCCGGGCGCTCCGCTCTGCGCCAGGCCTTGCTGAAGGCCTGGTGAGAGATACCCAGCAGCCCGGCGGCCACGCTCTGGTTGCCCCCGGCGCGCCGAAGCGCCTCCTGGAAGAGCAGCTCCCTGGCCTGACGCAGGGTGGGCAGCCGTTCTGCGAAGCGCAGCGGCTGCCCCGGGGGAATCGCGGAGGCGGCCGGTGCGGTGGCTGCGCCCGCCGCGGGGGCCGCGCGTCCGAGCCACTCGCGGAACGGCGCCAGGGGCAGGACGGGGGAGGGGGCGGCGGCCATGGCGTGAACCACCATGTGCTCCAGCTCGCGCACGTTGCCGGGGAAATCGTAGGTCTCCAGCAGCTGCAACAGCTCCGGCGGCACCCGCGGCCTGCTCCTGCCCAGCTTCCGGGCCGCCGCTGCGACGAAGTGGTCCAGCAGGGGCGGGAGGTCGTCCCTTCGTTCCCGCAGGGGCGGGACCCTCACCGCGTGGGTCAACAGCCGGAAGTACAGGTCCTTCCGGAAGGCTCCCTGCGCCAGCAGCCCCTCCAGGTCGTGGTTGGTCGCCACCACGAAGCGAGTCCGCGCCCGCCGGGGCAGGTCCGAGCCCAGAGGGTAGTATTCGCCGGTGTCGAACAGCTGCAGGAGCTTGGTCTGGGAGGCCGGGCTCAGGTCACCGATCTCGTCCAGCAGGAGCGTTCCTCCCGCGGCCTGCTGGATCAGCCCCTCACGCTTGTCCACTGCCTGGGTGAAGGCCCCCTTCAGGTGCCCGGACAGGGCGTCTGCAAACATGGTGTCATCCAGGCCTGCCACGTTGACCTCGACGTACCTGCCCTGGCGGGCGCTCGCCTGGTGGATTGCCCGCGCCAGCAGGGTCTTGCCCGCGCCGCTTTCGCCAGACAGCAGGATGGGCTCGTCGGTTCTGGCCACCGACTCGATCAGAAGGAATATGGCGCGCATGGCGCGGTTCACCGTCACGATGGGTGCGAAGGGTGTGGGGTCCGCCAGCGTCGCCGTGAGGAGCTTGTCCTTGAGCTGCCGGTAGCCCTCCTCGAGCCTGCGGCGCTCCATGGCCCGCTTGACCCCCGCAAGCAGCCGCGTGTCCTCTCCGACCTTGACGATGTAGTCGAAGGCGCCGCGGCTCATGCACTGCACTGCGGACTCCACCTCGTTGGTGCCGGTGACCACGATCACCGGGATGTAGGGCCAGGCATCGTGGAGCTCCGCCAGCAGGGTCTGCCCCGAGACGTGCGGCATGGTGAGATCCAGGAGGATGACTTCCGGCTCCTGGCTGCGAACCAGGTCCAGGACCTGCCGGCTGTCCGAGCAGCCCAGCACGTTATGCAGACCGCTGGATTTCAACAGGTGGCTCAGGCTGGCCACGATGTCCTTCTCGTCGTCCACGATGAGAATGGGTCGAGGGGGAAGCGATTCCGGTGCCATCAGGTCTCCTCCGCGGGCAGCGCGACCACGGCCAGGGTCCCGCAGCCCCGTTCCGAGCTGAACGCCAGTGAGCCGCCGTGCTGGGCCAGGATGTTCTTCGCGATGTAGACGCCCAGGCCCGTGCCGCCGGCCGCTCGGCGGGTGGTGTAGAACCGCTCCCCGAGGCGGCCGATGTTCTCGGCCGGGATGCCGCCACCCTGGTCCTGGACTTCCACCAGGACGGTCCTTCCGTCCTCGCCGGGGCGGCTGCGCAGGGCGATTGCCTGGCCGCGGTCCGACAGGGCCTGGCAGGCGTTCAGCAGCAGGTTCACCACCACCTGCTCCATCAGCCGGGCGCTGCCCCGCACCGGCGGCAGCTGCGGGGCCAGCTCGAGGCAAAACCTTTCGGTGGCCTGCTTCAGCTGGCCGGAGGTCAGCTCCACGGCGGAGCGCAGGACCGCGTTCACGTCCATGGATGTCAGGACCGGAAACGGGTCCTCGCGGCCGAAGCTCTGCAGCTCCCGGACGATCCCCTCGATGCGCCTGGCGTTGCGTTCGATCTCGCCCAGGATCTCCGGCAGGGTCCGGCGAAACTCGGGGATGGGAAGACCGGCGATCAGGAGCTCCGAGCTTTCCGGGCCCAGGCTTTCCAGGATCGAGGCCAGAGCGGGGCAGGCCTTGTTCAGAACGGACACGTCATGGAGAATGGACCGGCCGGGGGTGGTCAGCTGGTGGGCCATCGCGGACAGGAGCACCCCCAGGGTGGTGAGCTTGTTGGTCTGCACCAGCCGCTGGTCCCGCTGCCTGGCTCGCTCCTCCCTGCTCTTGCGCAGGCTGATGTCCCGTACCACGATCACCTGGGCGGGTTTGCCGTGCCACAGCGTCTCCGCGCGGGTCAGCTCCACCGGTACGCCGGTGTCTGCCTTCGAGAGGAGCAGGCCCTCCAGGGGCTGCTCCTCCCCTGGATCGACCGGCTCCGAATGGGGGCCCGGCAGGCCGAGGGATGCGGGGTCCTGGAGGTCCTCCCTGCTCCACCCGGTGATCTCGCACATACGGCGGTTGACGTACACCGGCGCGCCGTCCTGCAGAATCAGCATGCCCTCCTGGATGCTCTCGGCGACCGTGCGCAAGCCGGCCTCGTGCTTCTTGATGGAGTGCAGCATGCGGTTGAAGCAGCGGGTCAGGAAACCGATCTCGTCGCCGAAATGGGGCCGCACCTTGACGTCCAGGTCCCCGGCGTCCGCCCGGCCCATGCCCTGGGCCAGCGCATGCAGCGGCCGGATCAGGTTGGCCCGGAAGAGCAGGGGAAACAGGAACAGGATGAGCAGGGCCGAGCAGAGGAGGATCAGGGCCAGCACAGCCATGCGGTCGTGAAGATAGACGCCGAAGCCGGCCTCGTAGGATTCGAAGATCACCTCCGGCGCCGGGCTGGAGTAGGGGAGATCCCTGGAGAAGCGCAGCGGCCTGAGCGGAGCGTTTCCACCGGGATGGATCCCGGTCAACCGCGCTCCGAAGGCCGACGTGGTGCTGAGCGAACCCGGGTCGCGCCCCGTTGTGTTGGCCGTGGTGGAGTTGTACATCTGCACCGAGGCGTAGCGGCCCCGGGGATCTACCCGGGCGAAGCACATGGTGAAGGAACCGTCGCTCCGCAGGACCAGCTGAACCGTGTTCTCGTTGGGAAGGGACAGCTCCGGGAGGGCGAACCAGGTGATGGTCAGTGACTGCGGCCGGCTGTTCGCGAACACCCCTCCTCCGCGGGATGGGTCCAGGTTCATGATCACCGGCGCGATGGCGGGGTTGGGGCGGTAGCCGCCCCAGCCGTCCTCCGCGAGGCGCTCACCCAGATAAATCATGGGACCGTGGAGCACGTGAATGCGCCGGTAGGGGCGCCCGAAGAAAGGGAAAGGAAACTGCGTATCCACGCTCGCCATTCCCTCGTGCTCGATCTCCAGCCTGCCTCCCAGCTGCATGTCCATGGTGTAGGGGGCCTCCTCGATGTCGTAGCTCTCTGAGGCGTTCGGTGTGAACCGGAATGACCGCCCGCTGGGCACCAGGCGGCGAGCGGAGTAGTCCGTCTCGGTGTAGCTGCCTACGAACACGGCCATGAGTCCCAGGAGCGCCAGAACGGGGATCAGGGCCAGCCCTGTCAGCTTGACCTGGAAGGTCGCAGCCTCGGCGGCGCGATTGAGATAGGTCACCACGAAGCTGAAATGGAACAGCAGAAAGGCGAGCCACACCAGATAGGTGGCCGGAGCCAGGGGCAGCAGCCCGTAGGCTATGAGCACGTATCCCAGCACGGCCACCCCGGGCAGCAGCATGTTCAGAGCCAGGGCCCTGGCGGTGGCTGCATGTTTGCCCACCGGCCTGGCCAGGCGTGCCCACCAGGGGCGAAACTTCTCGCCGGAGAGGAAAACGGTCCGGCGCAGCAGGAGGAGCACCAGCAGCAGCACCTGCGCCCCGAAGGAAGCGTACAGCAGTATGTAGTAGGTCATGGTGAAGTCGAAGCGGCTCAGCCTCCACTGGAGAAACAGGAAGTTGTACACGGTCAGGGCCAGCATCACGGCCGCCACGACCAGCGCGGACCCCACGACCAGGCGGGCCTCGCCGCGCTGGCGGCGCGGCAGGCGGGGGTAGAAGTACGCGAACAGGAGCAGCGAGATGAGCGCCAGCGAGGGCCCCACCTGCTGCAGGAGCGGGACCGCCAGGTTCTTCAGGGTGCGCGGCTGCCAGTAGTAGCGTCTGGAGAACTCCAGCAGGGAAGAGAGGTCGAAGGCCGCCGCCCCGCAGAAGGCCAGGCCGAGAAACAGCGTGGCCCGGGACTTGCCCCTGCGGGTCAGAAGGTAGGTGGCGATGGCCAGAGCCAGGACCACAGTAGCCAGACGGATGATGGAGCAGGCGTCCAGGTTCAGCCAGGCCGGTAACAGATGCACAGGCGCCTCCAGGCAGCTCTTGACAGGTGCTCCACAACTGGCTGCCGTTCCAGTATAGCGCACCCGGACCCGCCCTTGAAGGCGATGCCCGGGCGCGCCTGCGTTTCGGCCCTGCTGCGGCGGCGCACACCCCCGCGGCCTGCAGGGCCCCTCTATCTCCCCTGCCCGAAGTTGAACCCCGTCAGAAGGGAGATGCGCGGAATGCCGTCGCTGGGAGTCGGCACCACCGCGAGGTTCAGCGGGACGTACACCCCGCCGAAAGCGAAGGTCCAGCCTACGGCGTAGACCACCGAGACGCCGATACCCGCCTCCCCGGGGTTGGAGTGTCTCGTGCTCAGATTCGGCCCCAGGCCGAACTCCAGCCCTGCGCCGCTGCGGAAGCCGATCAGGAAGCTGAGCGAGGGAAGGATGATGTTCTGCTCCAGACCGCCCAACAGCAGTACCTCCTGGAGGGCAAAGTGGCTGCGCGTGCCGCCGATCCTGATCCGCTGCTCGAAGTTGACGCCGAACTGCATGATCACGGGGGAGTAGTCGCGTTCGCGGTCTGGAAAGACGCTCTGCACCGCTGCGTTGAAAGCCGCCGGGTCCGCCACGATCCAGGTGAGACCCACTCGGGGTCCAGCCACCACCTGCAGCCTCCTCGGTGCGCCCTCCGCTTGAGCGGATCCGGGGGATTGAGGGTAGGCGCACAGAGCGCCGGCAAGGGCCAGCAGCGCCGCACCGGCCAGAATGTGCTTGAGCCTTTTCATGATTCTTCCTCCTCTATGGGACTGTCCAGCAGCCCTGGTTTGCTCCGATGATCGCGAAGCTGAGGCCGAGCTCTCCCCAGGGCGGGCGCCGCGGGCCGGCCTCTCGCTTGCCTCGATCGGGGTTTGCCGTGGGGGGGTTGCCGCGCGATTGCCGTCGCCCGGGAAGGCGCCGGCGGGCGCCCTCGGGCCTGCTTCCCTGCGCGCGGTTGTCGAGGCACGGCATGCTCCGACGGATCTTTCCATCCATGCACTTCCAGAGGCAATAACCGTGCCGGAGCCGCCTCTGATTAATTCATAGTATCGTAATGAATTGCGGCCCTAGAGGTTGCGGGCAGGGTGCAACCGCGGCTGCAAAGCCGTGGGCGGCTGCAACCTGTGTTGCGGTACGGGCAGGCGTCTGCGGAGCGGGTGCAGAGGTGCGAAGCTGGCGGGGCGGCGATCGAAGCGAGGAGCTGTCCAGGGATCCCGGCTAACGGGAGGCGCCGGATGCCTCCACTCCGCCGTCGCCGCGGAAATGCTCCGGCAGCCCGCCGGAGGCCGGGTCCGGCCGCTGCGCCCAGCGGCCGGTGTTGCGCAGGATCTGCTCGGCGTTCGGGAAGATCTCGGTGAACAGCCGGTGATAGTAGATCTCCTCTTTCGAGCGCAGTGCCACCCCGGTGTAGCGGGCTCGATGCTCGGCGGCCTCCCGGTCGGAGAACAGCCCTTCGATCTCCCCGGGCAGCCTGCGGCTGATGCCCGTGCCCTCGTCGAACTGCTCCTTGGCCCGCCAGGTGATGCTCTGCGGGAGCCGGTCCTGGAACGAACGGCGGAGAATCCACTTCTCGATGGGCGCCCCTGCGGGGCGGCCGTCTCGGTGCAGCTTGTGCTGCACGGGGATTCTCTGCGCCAGCTCGATCATCTCCAGGTCGAGGAAGGGAACCCGGCCCTCGATGGAGTGCGCCATGGTAAGCCTGTCCACCCTCTGCAGGTTGATGTTGTGCAGAGCCGCAACCGAGCGCCTCAGCTCCCGGTTCAGGGCTCGGGGGTCTCGGATCTCCTTGTAGTAGGCGTACCCGCCGAACAGCTCGTCCGCTCCCTCGCCGGTCAGAATGACCTTTACGTACTCCGAGGCGAGGCGAGCCGTGAAGTAGCAGGGTACGGCGCTGCGCACCAGGTCCTGGTCGAAGGATTCCAGGAAGTAGATGATTTCCGGAAGCTTCCTCATCACCTCCCGCGGCGTGAGGACGTACTCGAAGTGGCGCGAGCCGATGCTCTTCGACACCGCCCGGGCCGCCTCCAGGTCGGAGCTGTCTTTCAGGCCAACAGAAAAGGTATGGAGGTCGGGCATCTCCTCGGCGGCGATTGCGGCAATGATGCTGCTGTCCAGCCCTCCGGAGAGGAAGGCGCCCAGGGGAACGTCGCTCATCAGCCGCTTGCGCACCGAACGTTCCAGAACGTCTCTGACCAGTCGCGCCGAGTGATCGGGGGCAAGGTCTTCCGGCTCCCGGGAAGGCAGATCGTGGAAACGATGGAACCCCCGCCCGGTGTGGAAGGAGCATCCCGGAGGGAACTCATCGACCCGCTCCTGGCGCTCCAGGCTCTTCAGCTCCGAGGTGAACAGCAGCGCTTCTTCCCGATTGGCTCCGACATACAGCGGCTTGATCCCGAGGGGATCGCGGGCCAGGAAAGCGTCCTCTCCGTCGACGATGCAGAAAGCGTACATGCCGTCGATGTGATGCATCATCCCGCTTCCGTGCTCCTCGTACAGGTGCACCAGCACTTCGCTGTCGTTGCGGGTCGAGAAGCGGTGGCGGTGGCGCAGCAGCTCGTACAGATCGGGAAAGTTGTAGATCTCGCCGTTGGCGACAACCGCCTTGCTGCCGTCCTCGTTGTAGATCGGTTGTTTGCCGCGGGCGGGATCCATGATGGACAGCCGGTTGTGTCCCAGGACGCCTTTCTCATGCAGGTACAGGCCGCGGTCGTCCGGGCCGCGATGCGCCATTGCGTCCAGCATTCTGTTCACCCGCGGACGATCGTCTCGCCCCCACACTCCGCATATGCCACACATGAGGCTCAGACTACCACGTTGCCGCCGCAGCGGGTAGGAGGGCAGAAGCGATAAGAGCGGAAATTCGGCCGGCGGTTGATGGAATCAATCCTTTTGGATACACTCGGCTATACTCCGAGAGGCGAGGCACTCCAGACCTCGCGCCATGTCCCCGATACTCCCTGCAGTGGATGTGAGTGCGGAGAATACCCGTTGCCAGGGCGGCTTTGCGGTATTGCGGTGGCCCTTTTGCCTCGACCGGCAGGTCGGGATCCCTGTGGGGGCCCGAACCACCACGGACCTACGAAAGGAACACGGTATGGAACCAAGTAACAGCCGGCCGCAGAACCTGCCGGCCTCTCTGTATCAGCCGCTCAAAGAGCACGAGGTGAAGACGATAGCCGCCGAGGCGATGCGGGTCCTCGAGCGGGGGGGCATTCAGGTGCACTCCGACACGGCCAGAGACGCCCTGGGCAGCGCCGGGGCCGTCGTGGAGGAGGCGGATCGGATCGTCAAGCTGCCCCGCAGCCTGGTCGAGGACGCCGTGGCCTCCAACCCGTCCTCGGTGACCCTGTATTCGAGGGACGGCGGGCACGACGCGGTTCTGGAAGGGAAGCGGGTTCACTACGGCACCGGAGGAACCGCCATCTACGTGCTGGACCCGGCGACCGGAGAGCGGCGGCCTTCCACCACGGAGGACGTCATCTGGAATGCCCGCATGGTGGATATCCTGGAAAACATCCACGTCTTCACCATCAACGTTTTTCCCAACGATATCGAGCGGAAGGACGAGATCGACGCCAACCGCTTCTTCCACGCCCTGGACAACACCACCAAGCACGTCATGGGAGGCGTCTACACCCTTTCCGGCTGCCGCCAGGCCGTGGACATCGCCGAGACGATCGCCGGAGGCGCCGACGCGCTGCGGGAGAAGCCGTTCGTCTCCTTCATTACCCTGATCATCAGCCCTCTCAAGGTGGACCGCGACTACGGGGAGATGACCTGCTACTTCGCCGGCAAGGGGTTGCCCGTGGTGGTCCCGACCGAGCCAATCTGCGGGACCACCTCCCCCGTCACCCTGGCCGGAAACGTGCTCACCCACGTCGCGGAGACTCTGGCAGGAATCGCCCTGGTGCAGAGCGTCCGCAGAGGTGCACCCGGAGTGTGCGGGAGCGTGGGCTCGATCACCAACCTCCAGACCATGAACCACGTGGGCGGGGCCATCGAGCGGGCCATGATCAACGCGGCGGTGGCGCAGGTGGCCCAACACCTCGAGCTGCCGCTGTATTCCACCGGCGGCACCAGTGATGCCCTGGACACGGACATTCAGGCCGCCTACGAGAGCGCCATGTCCAGCTTGCTGGTGGCCATGAGCGGCGCCAACTACATTCACGACATCGCCGGGTTGACGGAGTCGGACCTCACTGTTTCCTACGAAAAACTGGTCATGGACAACGAGATCCTGGGTATGTGCCAGCGGGTGCTCCGGGGTATCGAGGTGTCCAGCGACACCCTGGCCGCGGACCTGATCATCGAAAAGGGTCCGGGAAGCGACTACATGGCGGAAGAGCATACCGTGTCTCACATGCGGGGGGAGTTTTTCCATCCCAGGCTGGCCGTTCGGGAGAAGCGCGAGGAAGCGGATCCGCGGGATCACGCGCTGGCCCGGGCCCGGGCCTTTGTGCGGGAACAGCTGCGGCGAGGCTGGGAATGCCGGATCGACAGCCCGCTGCGCGAGGAGATTCTGAGCCGGCACCCGGGAATCAGGTCCGCCTCCGGGCATATCCCGTCGGCGCCGGAAGCGCCCGTCCCATCGGGGGCCGCCCCTGGGGCCGGGAGGCAGGCATGATGACGGTTCCGGGATCCCAGAAGACCTATGCGGACGCGGTGTCCGTCGGGTTGTACGACCTGTACGACGGCGGGTTGTCCGGCTCGCACGACAATATCCGCATCTATTGGGAAGACCAGATCCGGGGGATGCGGCTCCGGCCGTATCTGCGGAAGCTGGTGGAGCGCCGGAAGAAGGAACAGCGGAAGGTCCGCATCGCCGACCTCGGGTCCGGCTCCGGGGAAGGGCTGCGGCTGCTGACCTCCTGGAACCGCTCCAATGTGGACCTGGACCTCCACCAGGCCAAGGTTCTGCCGGCCGGCATGGTGGAATCCTACGTCGGCTGCGACATCAGCGGGGCCATGGTGGAGCAGGGCAACCGCAACTTCCGCGATCTGGAACACGTGCGCTTCGTACAGGGTGACTTTTCCCAGGGCTTCCCGCTCGCGGAGGAAGCGCCGTTCGACCTGTACTTCTGCACCTACGGATCGTTCTCGCACATCAGCGGGGAATCGATGGAACACCTGCTGACCGAGATGGTCGAGCATGCCCACAAGCGGGCTCTGATCGCGGGGGACTGGCTGGGGCGCTACTCCATCGAGTGGCCCTGCTACTGGAATTGCGACGCGGACCAAATGCTGGACTATTCCATGAGCTACATGCCGGGCGCGGTGGGTGGCAACGGGGCGCCTGAGCACTTTCCCATGCGTTTCTGGACGGGGGATGAGCTGAGGAGCATGGTCGAGAGGGTGGCGAGGAAGACCGGGGCCAGGATCCAGATCTCGGAGCTCTACGATTGCTCGATCTTCGTCGGCCGGCACGTCGATACCCGCGAGTACAACGAGTGGGTGCGTCCGCTGCGCCGTGCGGTCAGCTCCCTGCACGAATCCAACGTGCGCACCGATCTGGAATGCCTCAGGGCGGAGGTGATCCCCGTCGACGGGAGCGATGAGCGGATCGGCCAGCTGGTGTCGCTGCAGTTCGCCTGGAACAGTCTCATCGACTACTGCCTGCTGCGCCTGGGGAAGCGTATTCCGCCGATGGACCTGGCCAACTGGCGGCAGTACCCCTCGGTCCTGCAGATGGGGATGGTCACCATGGACCGGATCATCGACACGGCTCACTGGGTGCAGATGGGAGACCCGCGGGCCAACATCATCGAGCCGCAGCTGGGCTACGCCCTGCGCGACCTGGAGATGGATTTCCAGCGGGGAAGGGGACAGGGGCATGCCCTGGTGGGCATCCTGGAGGTGCGGAAGTGAAGCGGCGCCGGGCAGTGGGGCTCAGCGCGTCCTGAGGAGCCGCATCTCAGGCGTCTTTGTGAAAGCCGTCACCATCGGCTGCGTACCTGCTCCAGTACTTCCTCACGTCGCCGATCAGCATGTCGATGTGCCTTTCGATGCGCTCTTCGGCGCGGTCCGGGTCGTGATTCTGCAATGCCTCCAGGATTTCCTTGTGGGAGGTCAGATACGGGGCGCCCACGCGCTGACGGAGTGCCTCGAACAGCTCCGATTGCTGGCGCAGCGTGGTGATGGTCTGATACAGCAGGCTGAGCACCTTGTTGCCGCAGGCTTCGGCGATCTTTGTGTGGAAGGCGACGTCCAGATCGGCGTGGCTCTTCGACTGCTGGTGGCGTTTTTCCCGCTCTTGGACAATCCGCTCCAGGCGGCTGAGCTGCTCGGGGGTGATCTTCTCGGCAGCCATCCGCACGATGGGGCGCTCCAGTGCCTTGCGGGCCTCCAGCACCATCAGGTACTTCTCCAGCACCTGAGAGTTCAGCACTTGCGTCAGCTGCTCGCTGAGCGGCCTTATCCTCAGCTCCTGCCGGTAGGTGTTCAGGAGAGACCGGCCTGCATCGGTGATGGTCCGGCCCCGGTTGCTCTGCTGCTTGGTGAGATACCCCTGTTTTTCCAGGCGGTTGAGCATCCTGCCAACCGTGGAGGTACTGACGTGGATCTCCTTTTGTGCGAGAAGCTCCTCCAGGTTCCAGGCCCCCAGGGGCTCTTGCGCCTCCCGGATCACTTCCAGAACGGTGATCTCTCGGTTCGTGAATTGCCTGTTCATCCTGGGCTCTTCGTCCCCACTATCTCAAGGAATCGAAACAGTGGCAAGTAGCCCTTTCCCTGCGCCCCGCCATCGGAACGCTGCCATGCGGCTCTGTCCCATCTTCGCCCGCTGCCATGCCGGCGATTGCCCCTACTCGTACCTTGCCCCGGGAACGGTGAGCAGAGGCGGGTCCGGCAGGCTTGCCAGCACGCAGCCCTTCAGCGGCTGCAAGTCTTCGTACGCATGGCGCTCCATGATTTCCTGCAGCTCCCGCAGCATCCGTGCTCCGGCCCTGATGTCTCGATACACGGCCTTGCAGATCTGCACCGCCGCTGCTCCCGCCATCACCGCCTCCAGGATGTCCGCACCCCGGAGCAGCCCTCCGGAACACACCAGAGGAGTGCTGGACAGCTTTGCCAGGTAGGCGGTGTGAAGAATGGTGCTGGGCTTCACCGGCCCGGTCACCATCGGAGAGATGGGCAGTCCTTTTTCCATGCGCAGCCGGAGGTTGCCCGGAAGAACCGGTTGCCGCGTTTCCAGGTCGATCTTCAGGTTGGGCATTCTGCCGCCTACGAAGCAGTAGGCGTCGGGCCGTGCTCTGCGATCCAGGGCATCGAGAAACGGCCTTTCGATCAGGCTGGCCAGCGGGAGCTTGCTCCACACCGGGACCCGCACCGCTCTCTTCACCTCATTGATGAGCTCCACGGCGCGGGCTGTGTTCCCTATCCACCATTTCCCCAGGCAGGCATACTCCTGTCCCAGGTGAGGTCCGGTGGAGGGGCACACCATGTTCAGCTCGATGGCAGACACACCGGCCTCCTGGAAGCGCCGGCAGATGGACAGGATCTCCTCCAGGCTGTTGCCGGTGCAGCTGCCGATTATCTTGCAGTCATTCTCCTCTGCCAGATCGACGGTCCGGCGGATCGCTTCCTCCATCCGGTCGATGCCCGGGTTGCGGAGAGCCTCTGCCCCGCTCAGGAGGTTCTTCTCCTCCGGGTCGTACCAGAACACGGTGGGCCTGGGAGCTCCCGCCAGGGGTGTGATGGTGGTGGTCTTGGTGACCACCGCTGCGTAACCGCGAGCCACGTGCTGGCGGAGCCCGGCGGCGGTGCTCGTGTAGGCAGCCGAGGACAGTATGAGAGGGTTCTTCAGCTTCAGGCCTCCGGCATCGACGCTGAGTCTTGCCACGTGCGTCGTGCTCTCAGCGTGCCACCGGAACGAATCGGCCAAAGCCGGGCTTGCCGACCACTTTGCCTTTGTCCATCACCACGGTCCCGCGGACGATCGTCTGCACGGGCATTCCCTTGACCTTCCAGCCTTCGAAGGGGTTGTAGCCGGCGCGGCTGTAGCTCTGCTCCTTGGTGATGGTACATTCCTTCTCCAGATCCACGACGACCAGGTCCGCATCCGCGCCGACCCTGATGACGCCCTTGCGGGGATAGAAGCCAAAGCGTTTGGCCGGTATCTCGCTGCCCAGCTCGACGATGCGCTGCAACGAGATGCGGCCCTGGCTGGCCGCGTTGAGGAACAGGGACAGGTAGTCCTGAACGTAGGGTGCCCCACCGTGGGCCTTCCACATGTCCTTCCAGCCGATTTCCTTTTCGTCGATGTGATGCGGAGCGTGGTCGGTCCCCCAGAAGGCGGGGAAGGGCAACGTTTTTCGCTGCACGACGTCCCAGAGCGCTTCCTGGTCCTTGGGAGGCGTCCAGCTGCCCAGCACGTAGGGGCCGCGCTTCTTGACGTCTTCCATGGTGATGAAGAAGTGGGGCGGATTCATCTCGCAGGAAAGGTCGACACCGTCGTTGTAGAACCACTCGGCCATCCGGGTACCCAGGTAGGTGTTGAGATGGAGCAGATTGAGCTTGACCCTGGCGGAGCGGGCCAGGATGAACAGGGCCGCAAAGGCGGTATCGTAGACGATGGAGTCCGCATAGCGGAGGGCATGGGCGTAGTCCTGGGGTCCGGTGAGGCCCTTCTCCCAGAAGTAGCGATTCTCGATCCACTCGAACAGGTCCTGATTGTGGGGATGCACGGAGCAGATGGCGTTGCTGCGGGCGCAGGCCTGAAATATCTCGTAGAGGTGGCCGTAGCTGAGGATGCCCAGCTCGGGCATGTGGGGATAGCTGCGTTTGGTGTCGTTCATCATGAAGACTTTGAGCCCGATGACTCCTTCGCCCATGATCTTTTCGACTTCGGAGAGGTCTGTCGGTGGACCGATCCAGTGATTGAAATCGACCACCGCCTTCGTCGCGGCGAGCGCCTTGTGTTCCACCGTCCTTTCGTAGGAGTTTGTCGACGGCTTGACGTTGGGCATGTCCACCGCCAGAGTCACCCCTCCGGCGGCGGCGGCCTGCGTGGCGGATGTAATATCCTCTTTGTGGGTGAAGCCCGGTTCCCGCATGTGAACGTGCGTATCGATCAGCCCGGGCAGCACGTACTTGCCTCTTGCGTCGATCGTGTGGTCGGCCTCTGGAGCCGGGGATGCCGGAGCGGCGATCGAGTGTATCTTCTCATCCTTCACCTGGATGTCCGCCTCCACGAAGTCCTGGTTCAGGTACACCTTGCCACCCTTGACAAGTAGACTCAGTTTTTCCATGACCGCGTTCTCTCCTTCCCCGTCATGATCGCCGGCGGGTCGACCGCGCCGATGCGATCGGATCCCACCAGGGCCTTCGGAACAGCGTCAAGAAGCAAATGGATTCACTGCTATTCATATGGTGAGTAGCTCCAGGTTCGAGTATACCATGGGCTGGCCTGTTGTCAACAGGGGCATTCGTCCTGGTCCTCCTCGTCTCCCGCGAGAGCTCTTCTCAGTGTCCGCCGTACCAGGGCGCCGGCCAGATCCATCTTGAAACGGTTTCCGCGTAGAGGTTTCGCGCCATGCAGCGCGGCCTGCGCCGCATCATCCAGCAGACCGCTGTCCAGCGTTCTACCCTTGACGACCTCTGCGCACCCCTCGGCCAGGAACGGCAGCGGGGCCACGCCGCCCAGTGCCAGTCTGATATCCCGGCACGCACCGTTGCCCATCGCGGCTACTACGGCCACACTGGCCAGGGCGAAGTCCGCGGCGTGCCTGAGCCGGTGTTTGAGGAAGACCTGGCGGTTTCCCGGCGGCGGGAAGGGAATGCGGATTTCCTTTATGAGCTGGTCCGGCCGGAGCACGGTTTCACGGCAGCTGTCCGCATCCGTGAACAGCTCCTCCAGGGGAAGCACTCGTTCCCCATCGTGGCCGGCAATCACCGCTTCCGCCTTCAGGGCAAGCAGGGCCGGGGCGGTGTCGGAGGGATGAGCCATCACACATTTGCCGGTCTTGAGAATTGCGTGATAGTCCCTGTGCTCTCCTCTGACGGCAAAGCACTTCCTGCCGCCCTTCTTGAAGCAGAGGAAATGAGGATGTCGAAAATACATGCAGCGGGGCCTCTGACAGATATTGCCGCCCAGGGTGCCCATGTTTCTCAGCTGGGTGGTCCCAACGCTGTCTGCCGCCTGAGACAGGACCGGGCAATACCTTCGGACCAGATCATTGTCCGCTATGCGGGCAAGCGTTGTCGCGGCGCCGATCCTCAGACCTGCCTCGTATTCGCTGATCCGGTCGATCTGAGGGATCGTCTTGATGTTGACCAGTATCTCGGGGGTTCTCAGCCCGGGTCCTTCGATCCCGTCCTTGAGCAGCCCCAGCAGGTCCGTCGCGCCGGCGATGACCGCCGCCTTCTCGCCGTTCTCCTCCAGCAGGTGAACGGCTGCGGCTACGGTCGTGGCGTCGACATGCTCGAAGCGTGGCAGCTCGTACAGCATTCTACCTCTGTTGGCCCCGTTTCCTGAGGGCTTCGAGAATCTTGTCAGGGGTGATCGGCAGCTCGTTGAACCACACCCCGGTAGCGTGATGTATGGCGTTGCCGATGGCAGCGGGTGTTGGAGTGTTGGTCACCTCCGCCCCGCCCCTTGCGCCGAAGGCAAAGTAGGGGTCCGGGCTTTCTACCAGGAACGCATCGATGGGGGGCATATCCCGGGAGGTGGGTATGCGGTACTGGTGCAGGTTCGTGTTGAGCATCTTGCCCGTCCCCCGATCGTAGATTCCTTCCTCTGACAGGGCGTAGCCCACTCCAATTTCGATCCCGCCGACGATCTGGGAGATGCAGAGCTTTGGGTTGATCGCCCGCCCGAGGTCCTGGGCGGCCGTCATCCTGACAATGGTGACCTCGCCGGTTTCGGTGTCTACCTCCACTTCGGCGGCCTGGGCCCCGAAAGACGAAAACAGGGGAGTCTCGGGGTTGACTTCCCGGGTGCCGCTGCCCCGGATTGGACTGCCCGGGTCTATGCCGCTGCAAACGGACCCGTAGGGTATCGACCTGCCGGGATCGGACCTGACGTAGATGCTGCCGTCCCGGGATTGAAGCTCTCCCGGTGCAACGCCCAGGAGGGGAGCGGCGATCTGGAAGAGCTTCTCGCGAGCCTCCGCGGCGGCCTGGAGGACGGGGGGGCCCATCTCGGCGGTGACCCTGGAGGAGTGGCAGGCCGGCCCAAAGCGGGTGCCTTCGGTGTCGCCGCAGACCACGCGGATCTCTTCGGGTCTGATGCCCAGCTCCTCGGCGGCGATCATGGCGAATATGGTCCGCTGCCCGCCCCCGATGTCCACGACGCCGATATGCAGCGTAGTGGTGCCGTCCTGCTGTATGTCCACATCGGCGTAGGCCTTGTTGGGCAATTTCCCCGCACTCTGGTGGGCGATGAAGGAAGCCATGCCGATACCCCTCTTCCTGGCTCCCTGTGAAGACCTGGACAGGGTCTCGCGCCTTTCCCAGCCTATGGCTTCCGTGACCTTCTGCATGCACTTGTCGAGCTGTTTGGCGGACCACGGCACCCGCATTTCCTGCTCCATGAGCTCGGCCTTGGTGTGGGTGGAGGCATGGGTCTTGTAGTTCTTCATCCTGAGCTCCAGCGGGTCCATGCCGATGGCCTCCGCCAGTCGATCCATGTGCGTCTCCAGGCAGAAGATCGCGGGCATGTTGAAGGGGGCGCGAAACGGTCCGGTGGTCTGAAGATTGGTGAACACCCCCACCTGCTCGAGGTGGACGTTGGCGCACTCGTAGAGGTTGGAGGTATGCCAGATGATCCTGTTGGGGTTGTAGTTGTTCCGGCCGGCCGCCGCCCCGATGTTGAGAAGGGCCCGTTCCCGGATGGCTGTCAGCTTGCCGTTCTTGCGAACGCCGATCTTCAGGTAAACCCTGCAATCGTAGCGATGCGCATGGGTCAGGAACTCCTCGGCCCGGGACCACTCCATGCGCACCGGCCTTCCGGTTAGCATCGAGAGCCTGGCCGCGTAGTAGCTGATTCGATGCGACCAGCCCTTCGAGCCGAAGCCGCCGCCGAGGTATTGCACGATGACCCGAACCTTGTCGGGATCCAGATCGAGGGAGCGGGCGAGAGCCAGCTTGGAGTTCCAGACCCCCTGAGCCGCGTCCCACACCGAAAGGATCTGCCCGTTCCAGAGGGCCACGCAGGCTCGGGTCTGAATGGTGGCGTGGTATTGTGTCGGCGTGAGGTAGGTGTCCTCGACCACGACGTCCGCCTGGGCAAGGCCCTCCTCCGTATCGCCCCGCCGGAGGATGAACGGCTTCCTGTCGAACAGCTCCCGTCCCGGGTACGCTTCGTCCCCCACCAGGGGAGGGGGAGGATTGTTCAGGGTTTCCTCCAGGTCTATCATCGGGGAGAGGACTTCGTACTCCACCTGGATCAGCTCGATTGCCTTCCGCGCCGTGTCCGCATCTTCGGCGGCTACAACCGCCACCTCCTGCCCTTCATGCGTGAGGACTTCTGCGAACGCGGGCTCCGGCACCTCGTACCAGTAGGTGCGCCACCCTTCGGAGGTCTCCTTGCTGAGGACCGCTTTCACTCCGGGCAAGGTCTGGGCCCTGGAGGTGTCGAGCCTTACGATCCTTGCTCTGGGGTGGGGGCAGCGGAGCGTCTTTCCGTACAGCTGACCGGGGAAGCTCAGATCCCCCGCATAGAGGGCGCTTCCGGTGACCTTTTCCACGCCATCGAGGCGGTTGATCGGCTGACCTACGACGGACAGCTCTCTGCCCAGGGGTGGTGGAGCAGTGCCCTTGACCAGCAGCTTGTTTTCTTCCTTAGGTTCTTCGGTTTCTTCCATGGCCGATCTACCTTGGCCGATCTACCTTCGACTGTCAGCTTGCTCCTCTGAAGCAAGCGATTGCTGCCTGAACGATGTTGGGAAAACAGCCGCAGCGGCAGGCGTTCCCGTCAATGGCCTTGCGGATCTGCTCTTCGCTGGGCCGGGCACAGTGGTCCAGCAGAGCCACGAGTGACATCAGCATTCCCGGAGTGCAGTATCCGCACTGGAAAGCGTCGTGCTCGATGAACGCCTCCTGGAGGGCATGGAGCCTGCCGTTCTTCGCCAGCCCTTCCACGGTGATCACGTTGCGTCCGGCAGCCTCGACTGCCAGCATCGAGCAGGAATAGACCGCTTCTCCATCCACGATTACAGTACAGCTGCCGCACTCACCTCGATTGCACCCCACTTTCGTTCCCGTGAGCTGCAGGTGCCCGCGAAGAAACTCTGCCAGCGTCACTCGTGGCTCCACGCTGGCGGTGATGTTTGTTCTGTTCACCGTGAGGGAGATCTGTTTCTGGCAGGGCATCCGGTTTCCTTTCCTGGTCCTGGCGGGTGGAGCTTTCGTTCCCGGCCTCGCCGGCGCTGAACGGCGCTGCGCGCCCGTTTGCTGCTATTCATATGGTGAGTAGCACACACAGCGGCCAGTATAGCAGGAACCACCGCCTTGTCAAGAAGAAAAATCACGGCAGGAACTTGACAACCCTCCGGTTCGTGCTATACTTAGCTGCTCACCATGTGAATAGCAGCGTATCCGAAGGGATTGCAGGACCGGGAGTCCTGGGGCGGGGTGGAGCATTGGCACCCACCTGCCAACCGGAAAGGAGGTGATCTGCGCCCGTCATCGGCAGAGGTAGACGTCCGTGGAGATAGAGCTGAATCGCAAAAAAGGAAGGAACATGATGGAGAGAAGAGTGAAAAGAGGCGCCGTGGCTGTCTGCGCGTTCCTGGTTGGCTTCTTGTTCGCCGGCCTCATGGCCTACGCAAGCGGTGCGAAGGAGCCGCAGACGGCTGAGGAGTTTTTCAAGGGGAAAACCATCAACTTCATCGTGACCAATGAGCCCGGCAGTGGGTTTGACACCTACACCCGTGCTGTGGCGCCCTACCTGCAGAAGTACATTCCCGGCTCAAAAGTCATTGTCACCAACATACCCGACGCTGGGGGCATCATCGGCCAGAACAAGGTCTACACCGCGGAGCCCAACGGCCTGACGATATGCATGACCAGCGGAGCGGGCATGATGTTTTCCCAGCTTCGTGAACTGCCCGGCGTGAAGTTCGATCTGCGCAACCACATCTGGCTGGGCAGGGTGGCATCCGAAGTGCATGTGATGATTGTGAGCAAGCAGTCGCCTTTCAGGAGCTTCGAGGACCTGGTCCGCTACAAGGAACCTTTCAGATTCGCGGCCAGCGGTGTGGGCAGTGACGACTACATCGTGGTGGGCATCATCGCGGACGCGTTGAACCTTCCTCTCGAACAGATCGTCGGCTACGAAGAAGGCGGGGAGTGGCTGGCCATCGTGAAAGGAGAGGTCTGGGGAGGTCAGGGCAGCTGGGGCTCCACGCGGCAGTTCATCGAAAGCGGAGACGCGATCCCCGTTCTCCAGATAACGACGGAAAGAAGCCAGCTGCTGCCGGACGTGCCCACAATCGTGGAGGTGGTGGACCAGGAGCACAAGAGCCTGGCCACGGCCGTGGCCAGCATCTTCGCCTTCGACAGGGTCATCTGCGCTCCTCCGGGTGTTCCCGAGGACAGGGTTGCGTTGTTGCGGGAAGCGCTGAGAAAGACCTTCGATGATCCGGGATATCAGGAAGATCTGAAGAAGCTGAAACGGGTCCACGTTCCGGCGACGGGTGAGCAGACCGACACGATCATGCGCCAGGCTTTCGACCAGGCGGATCTGCTGTCCGATGTCCTGGCCGGGCTTCCGAGGGTGGAGGAAGACTAGCGGGTTTGCCCCGAGGACTGGACGCCCGCACGACAGGCGCACGCACGGCTTGGAACCCCCAGTCGGACGACAACCGGCTGAGGGTTCCAGCCAAGAACAGCTGACAGAGGGATTGACGCATGGAACACTTCTGGCTCGGCCTGACTACTCTCATGAACCCCGTTACCCTGCTGTACCTTCTGCTGGGGGTGGTGATCTTCATGATCATCGGTCTGCTGCCCGGGTTGACGGGACCCGTGGGCATGGCGCTCCTCGTTCCCATCACCTATGGGCTCAGCAGAGACGCCGCTTTTGCCATGCTGGTCGGAGGGCACAGTGCGGTCATGTTCGCAGGCTCCATCACTGCAATCGTCCTTGGCATCCCGGGAACGGGTCTGAACGTAGCCACCTCCTTCGATGGATTCCCTCTCACCAAACAGGGTCGAGCGGGTGAGGCCATCGGTGCGGCCGCCTGCTCTTCCGCGATGGGGGGCGCTGTAGGCGCTTTCGTTCTGGCTGGGGCAATCCCAATCATGCGGCCCCTGGTCCTGGCGTTCGGGCCGCCGGAGATTTTTGCCATATGCCTCCTCGGGGTCGGTACCGTCGCCTTTATCAGCAGGAAGAACGTCCTGAAGGGTCTGCTCATGGGATTGGTGGGGATCTGGCTCTCCACCGTCGGGTTCAATCCCATCACCGGCAGCCTGCGCTACACGTTCAACATAACCGTGTTGTGGGACGGGGTAGAGCTGATCGCCGTGATCGTGGGACTGTTCGCCTTCAGCGAGATGATCGAGATGTTCGTCAAGGCGCATTCCATATCCGAGAAGGAGCTGCCCGTCATCAAGGGAATATTCAAAGGAGTTGCGGCGGTTTTCAAGAACTGGTTTCTCTTTCTTCGCTGCGCGATCATCGGCACGGTTGTAGGAATCATTCCCGGGGTCGGGGGACCCTCCGCCGTCTTCGTGGCCTACGCCCACGGGGTGTCGACTTCGAGAAACCCGGACAGGTTCGGGAAGGGCGCCATCGAGGGCGTCATAGCCCCGGAGGCCGCCAATGACGCGAAAGATGGGGGTGCCCTCATACCAACCCTGGCCTTCGGCATTCCGGGAAGCACCACCATGGCCATTCTCATCGCCGCCCTGTTGATGCACGGCCTCGATCCCGGCCCGGAGCTCCTGCTCAAGCAGCAAACCTTCCTGTTCTCCCTGGTGTGGCTGGTCATATTGGGAGGCATCGTAGGCGCCGTCGTCGGTACCAGTGCGGCAGGCTTCCTCTCCAAGATCACCACCGTCTCGTACAAGCTGCTGGTACCCTTGATCGTCATTGTCAGTGCGCTGGGATCTATCGTATACCGGGATCTGTTCAGTGATCTCGTCGTGGCGCTCATATTCGGTGTAGTGGGCTACATCATGAAGAGGCTGGAGTATCCCACCTCGACGCTCCTCATCGGGCTCATTCTGGGCAACAAGATCGAAAAGTCTCTGTTTGTCTCGGTGGAGCTGTATGGCTACCATTTCCTGGGCCGCCCGATTACCCTGACCATACTGATTTTGTTGGCCGCTGTCCTGCTCTGGCCTTTGGTGAGACAGCTGAAAAGGAAATGGGCCGGCAATGACAAGCCGGGGAGCGCGTTGGGATAGCAAGTCATGAGGCGATGAGCTTGGAGCCGACGGTCCGAGATTGATCTCCCAGGAGGTAGTCGATGGCCTTGCCGAAGACCTGGAAACTCAACGGTAACCTGCTCTTCCTGATAGTCGTGGAGGCTTTCTTTGTATTCATCGGCGTGAGGACACTCGGCTATTCCTTCGTGGCAGCACTGATGCCCGGCATCATCATCGCCTGCATACTGATCGTTACCACCTCGTTGCTGGTGCGGGAGCTGCTGCGGTTTCGGCGCACCGTCGGAGCCGACGCCGCTCGCAGTGAGCAAGAAGCGCCAACGGAGACGGAGCCCGCCGCCGGCCACGCCAGGAGGAGGGAACGGGCGAGAGAGCTGGAGATCGTGGGGTGGCTGGTGGCGCTGGTGGTGATGATATATCTGCTGGGATTCATGGCGGCCATCGCAGTATTCCTTTTCCTGTTTCTCAAGATTCGGTTTTCTTCGCCCTGGATAACGACGATTGCCGCAATTGCGGGGCTGGAAGCCGGGACCTATCTCGTGTTTGTCGTCTGGTTGCGAACCATGCTCTATCCGGGGCTGCTGTCAAATCTCTTCATTCCCCACTGACCCCACTGAGATCTGGCAGGAGGTGAACGGCCGGCCGGCGTTCGGCCGGCGGCGCCTCCGCACGCATGGTGCGGCTGCCCGGTGGGGAGACAGGCCGCTTTCCTGAAAGCCCGAAACGGTCGCGCAGGATCGCACCCTCCCGCTCCGAGAGCGTGCGGAGCACCCCGTCAAGCCGGCTGCGCAGGCCACTGGCCAGCAGGGCTTCAGCGGGTCCTGGCAGGCTCCGGTCGGCCAGCATCGTCACGAAGGGGGACCCAACCTCCGATCCGTGAACCGGACAGTCCAGCGAGAGCACCTCTTGCCGGCCGCGTGCGGATTCCGGACACGAATGGGGACAGCACTGCAGGACCGTCGAAGCCGGCCTTTCCGGTGCCAACCGGCGACCTCCCCCACGGGGCGCTGGGCTCCTCCTCCACGGCCGATCATTCTTGTTGACAAATCGAATAACTGACGTTATAATAACGATAGTTCTACTACCCGTGTACGGAGGGCCGATGACGCAACGGGTTCAATTCACCAGGGAAATGATCGTGGAGGCGGCCTTCGCCTTGACCCGCGAGGTGGGCTGGGCGGGGGTGACCGCCCGCAGCCTCGCAAAGAGACTGGGCAGCTCCACCATGCCGATCTACTCCAGCCTGCGCTCCATGGAGGACATCGAGAAGCAGGTCAGGAGGATGGCGGAACGGCTCCTGCTCGACTATCAGAGCCGCAGGTACACCCATGAGGCTCCGTTGAACATGGCGGAGGGCTACGTGCGCTTCGCCAAGGAGGAGCCGCAGCTGTTCCGTTTCCTGTACCTGGACCGCCCCTTGAGGCAACCCCCTGGGACTGGAGAGCACGAAGTGGACGATGCCCACGAAAAGGTCAGCGCCGGGACCACTCTGATACCCCTGGCCGAACAGGTGGCGGTGGCCATGCGGGACCCGCGGATCCTCAAGAGCTGGATCTTCACCCACGGGCTGGCCGCCATGATCTCCAGCGGAGTGCTGGACCTGCCGGTGGAGCGCATAAGGAGCCTCCTCACGGAGGCGGGGGGTGCTTTCTTCCTCTTCGAGGAAGGCTTTAGGAAACAGGCGCGGCCCGCAGGCCGCGAGGAGGAACCGTAGATGAACAGCCCAAAAGTGTCGGTTCACGGGTTCTGGAAGCGCTACGGCGCCACCGTAGCGGTCAAAGGGATCAGCTTCCAGGTGAGCCCGGGCGAGATCTTCGCCCTGCTGGGGCCGAACGGCTCCGGCAAGACGAGCACCCTCGAGAGCCTCGAGGGGTTGAGGAGACCCGATGGGGGCAGCCTTTCCATCGCGGGGATCGATCCCAGCCGGCAGCCACGGCGGCTGCGCAACCTCATCGGTGTGCAGCTGCAGAGCTCGGCCCTGCCCCCGGCCATGACCGTGCAGGAAGCGATGAGCTTCTTCTGCAGCTACCACGGCGTGCCGGTGCGGCATGACCTGGTGGAAGGGCTCGGGCTGGCCGACAAACGGCACGTTCAGTACGTGAAGCTGTCGGCGGGGCAGCAGCGCCGGCTGGCGCTGGCCGTCGCTGTGGCCCATGAGCCGCAGGTGCTGTTTCTGGACGAGCCTACGGCGGGGCTGGACGTACAGTCCCGAACGGACCTGCATGAGCTGGTAGCCGCCTTGCGCGAGAAGGGCAGCACGGTGATCCTGGCCACCCACGACATGGCCGAAGCGGAGAAGCTTGCCGACCGGGCGGCCATCCTGCTGCGGGGGGAAATCGCCGCCGTGGGCAGCCCCCGGCAGCTCACCGCCGCGGGCGGCCGCCAGAGCAAAATCTCCGTGTCCACGGAGAAGGGCAGCCTGCTGCAGGCCGAGCCAACCTTCCCCGATGCGGTGGCCCGCGCCGGGGCCGACGGCTATGCCTGCTACATGTCAAAGAACCCTGGAGGCACGGTGCGCGCGATCCTGTCGTGGCTGGAACGCGCCGGTGACCCTCTGGTCGACCTGCGGGTCGAGCGCCCGAGCCTCGAGGAGCGCTTCCTGGAAATCACCTCGGGCAGCAACGCGAAAGGAGAATCCCAATGACCGCGTTTCTTCACCACCTTGCCTATGATTTCAAGACCGGCATCCGGGACAGGTCCCGGCTGCTGATGCTCTACCTGTTTCCGCTGGTTTTCTTCGCCCTGGTAGGGGGATTGATGGCCTCGATCGATCCCGGCTTCAAGGAGACGATGATCCCCGCCATGGTCGTGTTCGCCGTCATGTGTTCGACGCTGCTGAGCCTGCCGAGCCTGCTGGTGAACGCCCGGGAAGCGGGGGTGTTCAGGAGCTACCGGATCAACGGAGTGCCCTCCGCCTCGATTCTCGGCATCCCGGCCATTGGCACCGCCGTGCACATGGCGGTCGTTTCCGCGATCATCTGGGTTGCCGCGGTCCGATTCTACGGGGGCGCCGCTCCGCAGAGCGTCCTTGGGTTTGCCGCCGTCACCGGGCTGTCCTACCTGGCGTACGCCGGCATCGGGACGCTGATCGGCGTGGCGGCAGGCAACGCCACGGTGAGCATCCTGGTCGGGCAGCTGATCTACATCCCCTCGATCATCCTCGGCGGGCTCATGGTCCCGGCGGCGATGCTGCCCTCCGCGCTGCGTCGGATCGGGTTGCTGCTACCCGCCACGCACAGCATGCGGGCTTTCGCGGCCCTGGGCGGGGCCGCTCCGGGCAGCTCCGGGGCGGCAGGCCCGGTTGCGGTGCTCGCTGCCGGTACCGTGCTCAGCTTCGCGCTGGCCGCCTTGCTGTTCCAGTGGGATACCCGGGCCAGCCAGCCCAACCGCAAGGCTCTGGCGGCGTTGCTCGCGGCGGCTCCGTTTGCCGCCGCAGCCCTCATCGGGTAGCACAGGTTGCCGGCGGGTCGGCGGGCAACGCTGCGGATTGTTGTACCAGCGTGGAGCTGGAATCAAGGGCTGCGGCTCGGTGCGTCTGCTGCGCTGGTCTCCAGCCAGATCGTCACCAATGCCGCCCCTGCGGACAGAGCGGCAATGATTGGAACAGCAGGTTTGAGCTTCCTCACATACACCGCTCTTATGCGAGAGAGCTCGATCTCTTCTCTTGCACCGCCTGCGTGGAAACCGATGAGCTTGTCCGCCTCGAGACGGCAGCTCTTCAGCCTCAGCTCCGAGCCGTCTGTCAGAACAACATGGATCGCCCCTCGCCTCATTATCCCGGCGCTCTCCACCGGTGCCAGGTAACGTGTGGTGGTGCAGGCCGACAGAACGAAACTGGCCAGGACGAGCAATGCTATCGTGGTTTTGTGTTTGTTGACGGCATTCACCCTTGTCTCCACACAAGCCCTACCGGTTCTTCACCCCCATGATGTTCTTGATGGTCCTGAGCCTTTTCTGCTCGGTCATGAGGGGAAAGTAGTATTCCGGCTGAAACATCTCCTTCAGTTCAAACCCGTGCAAGAGCAACATTCCCAGGCCGGCTGCACTGCCGCCCAATGCTCCCAGACCCACGGCTGCCTGATAGTCCCCGTCATAGTGGGCTCTCGAACCCGCAACAGAGGCGACCAGCATGTAGGCGATTTCGGCCGTGGCCAGCGACCAGGTCAATGCCGGAAAGGTGTGCTTCTTGATCTTGAGCATGTAGATCTGGTCGATCGTAATGATCTCGGCTTCCGTCTGCCAGTAGGGAAAGGGCAGCACGGTGAGGGCGTTCCCCTCCAGGCTGAGCAGCTTCACCCACTTTTCCGTTCCGCTCTTGTCGGTGAGACGGACTTCGGGGAATTTCACGGCTTCGATCTTCTCGATGCCGGCTGTCTTCCGGCCATCAGAAGCGCGGCTGGGAATCGAAGCGCAGCCGCTTAGAAGCGCACCAAGCAGGACTGCAGAGGCCAGGAATACCAGATCTTTGTTCACCGACGCACAGATCCCCATTCCTTGAGCCAGCGGCATGACCGACTGCCCGTCTCTACAACTATACGCGTCTCAGCCCGTCTCTGCAAGGAGGCTGAGTTCGAGATAGCGGCACGGGGTTTGCGAGCTTCCCATGGCTGTCGACCAGTCTTCGCTAGTGAAATCGACCGCGTACTGGGTTTCCTGGGGCGTGAGCGATTGCCGATTCCTGAATCGGAAACAGGGTGTCGCCGCTGCTGAAGATCACCCAGTCGTCAGCCGAAAGTGGCACGTATGCAAGGAGAAGAATGACGATCGGCGGAAACAGCCGGCCAGTCGAAACAAGGCTCTGTTTGACCCCGGCGGAAGAGGGCAATCGCGTGCCCATTAACATGCTGAAATGTATTCCGCTGCCGGGCAGGATATCAACATCGACGGTGGGAGCATCAACCGTCCGTCACCGAAACCTCCAGCCTGTCGCGGCAGGGACTGAGCATGCCGCGTATCTGGAGGACGCCGCTCGCCTCGCATTGCCGGATTGCGGCAGTTTGCGGTATACCTCCTCGTACGACCAGAAGGCATCGGCTGCGATGCTCCCGTTCACCCGCACGTCGAAGTGGTTGGCGAGACCCTTGAACGGGCAGTACGTCAGAGTCTCTGATTCTGCGAGGAAGGTGAAGTCTACCTCGGACCTGGGTATGTAGATCCGGGTCGGGTGGGCAGTTTCGTGAAACTCGAAGCAGTTGCGAGAGTCCACGATGGTCGCGCCCGCAAAGGAAACGGCTGCTCTCCCCAGTAGGGGTGCGACTTGAGGCTTTCGCAGGCTTTGGCCTCCGCGCTTCCGGCGTTGTTGCGGCGCCGTCTACCCCTTCACCGCCGCCCGCCGTGACGCCTGCGATGATCCACTTGTTGAACACGAAGTACAGCATGATCGCCGGCAGGGCGGCCAGGGCCATGCAGGCGAACTGCGCTGCATACTGCGAGGCGTACTCCCCCTCGAAGCGGATCACCGAGAAAGGGATGGTGCCCAGCTTCTCCGAGCCCAGCCCCGCACCATCGCGCAGGACGCCCGGGGCGACTTCCTCGGGGTCAGGCGCATCTGGTACCACTTCGCTGTCCACGCCAACTTCGAGCAGTGGGAGGTCAACCCGGGGGACTGTACCTGCTGCTGCGGCGGGTGCATCGGGAGTACGGGCAGCCGGAGATGTACGTGACCGAGAGCGGCACCCCCATCGGCGGGGAGGTCCTCCCCGACGGCACGGTGGCCGACCCCCGGCGCGTGGACTACCTGAGGCGCCACTTCGCCGCGGCCTGGCACGCCATCCAGGAGGGCGTGAAGCTTCGCGGCTACTTTGTCTGGTCGCTCATGGACAACTTCGAGTGGAACAGCGGCTACAGCAAGCGCTTCGGCCTGGTGTACGTCGACTACGCAACCCAGCAGCGCACGGTCAAGGAGAGCGGCCACTGGTACGCCGAGCCCATCCGCAGGAACGGAATCGTGGTGTAGCCTCCAGAGCTGCCTGCGGGCCTTGTGTCGGCGCCCGGCCGCCGCGGCCGCGATCATCGCAGACACTCCGGATTCTTGAGCGATTCCCCGGTCAGCGCCAGTCTCGATCGTTCCTGTTTCTGTCACCAACCCTTCACAACGGCGGCGTGGTGTCTTAGCATGAAACGAACGACACCCTCACAGGAGCTGATCATGCCTTCTTTCCGACTCCTATCACCCGACATGACGGAGAAGATCCACAAGGCTTCGCTCTGGGTCCTCGAGCATACGGGCATCCTGCTGGATCCTTCGGACCAGGAGCTGCGCGACGAGTTGATCCGCGCCGGTGCCGAGACAGACGGCGAACGGGTCATCATGCCGGCCGCAATGGTAGAGGCTGCTCTATCGCGGGTCAGCCATTCGATCCAGATGTACGACCGCAACGGCAAGGAATCCATCCTCATCGAGAACGGGCAAACCCACTTTGGGCCGGGCTCTGACGCGATGTACAACTACGACAAGACCACCGGGCGTCTCTTTCCCACCGATGACGCCGACATGCCGCGGTGGTCGACCCTGGGGGACGTGAGAGACAATGTCCGAATCGCGGACGCCCTGGGGTTTGACTTCATCATGTCGATGGGCCTCCCGCACGAGGTCGACGCCCACAGGCTCTACCCGACCGTTTTCGCCGAGATGGTGAAGAACACGGCGAAGCCGCTGGTGTTCACCTCGACGCGTCTGGAGGAGATCCGTGCGATCCGGCGGATCTCCCGTATCGCCGCTTCCGATCCGGACGGGAAGCCTTTTGCCATCGCCTACCTCGAGCCGATATCGCCTCTCCGCTTCGATCCTACGGTGACGAGTCGACTGCGGTACTGCGCCAGGGAGAACATCCCCGTTGCCTTCGCTGCGGGAGCAAACTGCGGTGGAGGTGCTCCCATCACCCCCGAGGGAGGCGTCGTGCAGGGAAACGCGGAATGCCTCGCGGGGATCGTCATCGCTGCGCTCTACTCCGATCAGCCGAAGCTCATCTACGGGGCGAACACGTCTGCCATGGACATGAACACCATGATCGTCTGCTACGGCGCTCCGGAGTGGTTCAGGACCGTGGCGATGTACGCCGAGATGGGGAGGTTCTACGGGCTGCCGAGTTGGGGAACCGGCGGCTGTACGGACGCACGGGTGATCAACTCACAGGCGGGCATGGAGGCCTACGAGGGTATCCTCATGGCGCTCCTCTCTTCAAGCACGATGGTGCACGATGTCGGGTTTCTGGGACACGGGGAGGTCTATCATCCGGGAATGCTTGTGCTGTCGAAGGCGATGATCGATCGGGCCCGGTTCTTGATCAAAGAACCGGACATGTCCTCAGAGGCGCTGGCCCTCGAAGTGATCCACCACGTCTCGCGGCACAAAGGCTATCTGTACCTGGCCGACGCCCACAGCGCAAAGAACTTCGGATCAGCGCTCTGGCTGGCGCCTCGGTTCTTCGAGAAGGGCTACATGGAGGATTGGGACGCCAACAGTTTCCAGGATCGGCTGACCGAGGAAGCGAACAAGGTGCTCGCCACCGCCGCTCCGGATCTGCTGGACGACAGGCGGGCCGCGGAGATCGACGGCTATCTGGCTTCCCTCGATCCGGAGGACGCCTGAGGCCGCCGGCCAGGACGGTTCGCTTTTCTCCGCCTGCGTCTCAAGTCATTGCGTACTCGGAAGCTACACCCTAGGCGCTCGCCGCGGGCCGGGGGGCGGGCTCCCAGAGTGAGGCGCCTGCGGCCAGCATTTCGGCGATCGAGAAGGTTCCTCGCTTCTCGACGTTCAGAAAGCCGTTCCAGGCCGCCGCCGCCAGCCTTCCTTCGCGCAGAAGATCGAAGAGCCACTGGCCGGCGAAGGCCGGATCCTCTTGGGGAAAGCCCGCCTGAACCTCCAGGAGCCATTTCCTGTTGAACAGCTCCTGAGAGCCGATGGGAGGCGCGATCACGATCGGGATGCCCAGGCCGCAGTAGAAGGACAGCTCGCTGGGCTTCGTCCAGAGCACATCCGTGCTCCTGATCGCCTGCGAGAATATTCGCAGGTACTCCGGCGTGCTCGCCGCATGAATGATGCGCAGGCCCGTGCATCCCGGCAGCACCTCCGCCTTGGTCTGCTGGAAGAAGTCCCGTATCTCTCTGCGCACCCCCGCTACCAGGTTCAGACGCACGGCGCCCCGTCTCAGCTCCTCCCGAAGACTCGTGACGATGCTGCGGCCGAGCTCGCGTTGGGCGCCGGCCCCTCCGACGGCGTACGTGATGGTGAGGGGGCTGTCGCTGCGGCCGCGCCAGCCGGCAGGGCCCAGCAGGCGGTTGACACTCCGGCGGTGGAGAGCGTGGAAGCGGCCTGCCGGATCCAGTCGCCGCAGTCGGCGCAGAAGGTCACTCTTCGCCACGTCGAGGTCCCGCTCCCCCAGCAGCTCGCGGGGGAAGGGAAAGCCCGTAAGGGTGATGCGCTCCTCAGGCACGCCGTAGCTTTTCAGACGCAGCACGGTCCGCTCACAGGGCACCAGGTAGTGAATGCGGCTGTTTCGCGGGTCTTCGGGCACCCAGGCACGGCTGACCTCGGCGTCGCAGACGATGCAGTACACGGGGCTGTGACCCGCCCTGTCTGCGGCGATGGCCGGACCCAGATAGGAGGTGATCAAGGGCAGGGGTCTGGAGTGTATTCTGTCGAGCATGCCCCGGCACAGGCCCTGGTTCAGAAACGAGTTGACCAGCCGAACCTGGAAGGTGGGCCTGGAAAGGTCCCGCTGGGGGTAGTACGGCGGTATGCGCAGCAAACGGTCCATGAGACCGAACAGGACGCCGCCAATGAGGGGTACCGGCTTCATTCTCGATGTCGTTTCATAGATCCTCCGGAGCCTGGCCCACAGCCGGGACTCCTCCGCCGATTCACCCGTGGCAGCGCTGCCCAAGGTCATGATCCCCCCTTCGGCCAGCTCCCTCAGCGGGTAGACCGCCCGCTGGTGTCCCAGGCCCATGTCGACGGTAACGACCCACGCTTTCATCGCTGTTTCCCTCATCACCAGATCCTCCTGGAACGAGAAAGACAAACGCAAGGAGCGTGCCACACCCTGCCCAGCAGCTAACTCTTTCTGGGTCACGGTACTGCATCACAATTGGGTTGGCATGCCGCCGGCATGCCCGGCAACGGGTGTTGCCAGGTTCGACGAAAGTTGCGGAGCCGCAGCGCCCGGGGGCCGCCACGCCGTAGCACTCGTCGGTGAAAGGCTTGCCGACGATCTTGAGCTTCCCCTCGTAGTTGTCGTTGTGCAGTGCGAAGTTGGCCGCCGTCGGAGTGTCGGCCACTACCCCGTCGTTGCGGCCGATGACCAGATACTGGAAGGCGAGCCCTATCTCGTCATAGCCCTTCAGGGTGACGCCGCTCACCTCCTGCACGGCAAAGGCGCCGGCGGTGCCGGGCTGGGCACCCACCGTCTTGCCCTCCATCTCCTCCAGCGTGCTGACCCCGTTCAGGTCTTCCCGCACCACCAGAACCTGGCCGGCGGATGTAGGGAGCCGAGAAGTGCATGTTCTGCTTGCGCTCGTCGGTGATAATCACGGAGGACATCACCGCGTCGTACTTGCCCGCGGCCAGGGCGGCAAAGATGCCGCCCCCAGGCACGCCCCCCAGGCGGTGTTCTTGAACTCGACCTTGAAGCCCCCGGCCTTGGCGGCGGCGTTCATCAGGTCGACATCGAAGCCGACGATCTGTTTGTCTTCGTTTATCGTTTCCATGGGCGGCATGACAGCGGCCGTGGCGACCACGAGGCTCATCGGTCTGCCCTGCCTGTTCTCCGCCGTGCCACCGGCAACCGCCAGCGACGCCGCAAGAAGCAGCAGCACCGCAGCGGCCACACAGGTCTTCTTCATGTTTTCCCCTCCTCTTCATCCCGCGCCACGCAGGGCTTGTCCGGCCAGCTCCCCCTGGGGCGGGAAGCATACAGGGCGTCCCGCCAGATACGCTGGCAGCCTTTGGGCGGGATGTGCTGCGTGAGCTCCAGTTAAGACCGCATCGTCATCTCCTCCGGCGGGGACACACCGGTTCGTGGAAAGGACGTCTCTACTTGGAGGATCGCCTTGGCACCTGTATCGGAAAATCCTTGCCGGCGCCGCTTTCGTACCCGGGCGCCCCGGCGTCAAGCAAGTCCCCATCGAAGGCGAGGGCCACGCTCAAACCGTACACAGCGTTTCGTGCTGAAGACATCTTCACGTTTCCCATGTCAAATAGTAATCGAGCCTTTCATCCGGCCACAGGGAGGCCGAGCTGCGATACACGGCAACCGCGCCGTCGTGGTTGGTGCCGTGTGCACCGCCGGCTATCGTCTTGCCGTCGTTTGAAATGTCGACCGATATCCCCAGCCCGTTTACCCCTTGTGGTGCGGGGAGCGCATACAGCCGTATGCCCGAGGACCTGTCGAGCAGCAGGACATAAAGTGATCCCACGCCGCTGTCTCTGCCGTCGGCGCCGATGGCCATCGCCGTTCCGTCCTCCCAAATTGCCACGCTCTCGCCGAATCTGTCGTTCGGTTTCGCCTCACGGAGACGTACCGGGAATCCGGCGGGAAAAGGCCGCCAGCCATCGAAGTGCCGGAAATAGATGTAGACCGCACCCTGAGCCTCCCGGTCTCCGGCTGGAGACCAGGGTGGCGCCTCCGTCGCCGGTCATGTCGACACGCCAACCGAAACCACCCACGGCATCGCCCGACCCCTTTCGAACGGCGGCAAGCGCGAACTGGTCCGGTCCATCGGCAAAAACATCGTACGGTGGGGACTGCGCAGCCGTCGTTTCGGTCCTGTCCAAGCCCGCTTAAGGCGGGGATGCAGCCCTCTGTTTGGCGCTGCCGCAGATCTGTCAACCCCGGACAAAGATTGCAGATTTGTGGACGGGTGAGCACTGCACACTCGCCTCGCTCGTTCAGGCCGATGCACCCTTCTTTCTGCATTTCTCGGAGCCATCCGGGCGAGGAGACGGGCACACCTCAGTGTGATGGCGCATCCGGTAGGAGTTCCCGCTGTTCCGCTCCGGCGAAGGAAAGAACGGCAGGCATTGAAATCCTACCGCTTGTCCGGGTTGGGCAGAAGGAAGTCGCGGATCAGAGCCGCCAGATCGCAGCACGCCGCCGAAAACTGCCGCAATGTGCGCACCGTCGGGCCGAAGCGGTCGAACTCTGAGGTTTCCATCCCGTCCGGCTCGTAGGCCCTGCGGAAATCGGTGAACTTCCTCAGGAGCTCCTCCAGGCGTTCTGCGGGCACCGGCTCGCTCATGCGGTCGCGGAGTTCCACGTCGCTCGCATTGTAGCGGCGCTGCCACTTGAACGGCGGGCTGATCACCACATCGCCGCCGATGAAGGCGCTCCAGTGGAGGTGGTTGCGGAAAGCCGCCGAGAGGAGGCGCAGGCGGTAGCCCCGCTGGCGGTAGATGCCATAGGCGCGCTTCATGACCGCTACCCCGGCCCACTCCAGGGTGCCCGGTTGGACGATGATGTCCTTATTGTCGGCCACCACTTTCAACCAGTCATCGAGCCTGCCCACCATGATCGTGCAAACCGGCCCCATGCTCGAGATGTCCTGCCCGGCCCTCTCGCGACGCACCAAGCCCCGCTCCACTGCTTCGGCCACGGCAATCGCCTGGGGCACGGAAAAGCTCACCGTGGCGTTGATGCTGACCCCCCGGGCGGTCGCCTCCTCGATCACCTCCACCCCCGCCTCCGTTACCGGAAGCTTCACGATCATGTTGGGTGCCAGCTTCGAGAAGTGCTCGGCCTGGTCGGCCATGGCCTCGGGGTTGCGGTACAGCCGCGGGTCGGTCTGGATGGAAAGGCGGCCGTTCTTGCCTCTGTGCTCGCGGAACGCCGGCTCCAGCAGGACGGCGGCCTTGCGGCTCACTTCCTCGACCAGCCGCCAGCTCAGCTCATCTTCGCTCGACCGCGGGTAGGCGGCGGGAAGCTGCGCGATGCGGTCCTTCCACAGGTGCATCTCCTTCTTCAACACATCGAGCACGATCACGGGATTGCAGGTTGCCCCCACCGCCCCGTTTTCCTCGATCGAGGGCTTGAGCTCCCCGATGGCGCAGGAATCGTTCCACAGCGCCGTGGGCGTGGTGGCTGTCATTTCCTGCAGCAGGCTCTTGTATTTCGTTTCAGCAAGCACGACAGCTCCTCCTCAGGTCTTGGTCTTGTCGTCAAAGAAATGTCCGGAATAACCCACGGATTTTGAGACCCGGCAAGCGCACTCCAGCACCAGCCTCTCAAAAGCGCCCTTCTGCTTGTGGTCCACCATGCTGGCGATGGCCGTGATGCCCAAACCCGCAACCACGTAGCCCTGGACATCGAACACGGGGGCGCCGATGCAGATGATCCCACTGGTGTACTCCTCGTCGTCGTAGGCCAGGCCGCTCTGGCGGGTCTGTTCCAGCTGGGGCAGCAGGTCCACCAGCAGGGTGATGGTGTTCCTGGTCAGAGCCGGCAGTTTTGGGGGCAGAAGACCCTTGACTTCATGCTCCGGCATGAAAGCCAGGATGGCCTTGCCGAAGGCGTTGGGGTGGTAATACACCAGGCTGCCCGGCACGACCCGCAGGTAGAAAGACACCTCCGGGCTCACCGTGTCCAGCACCAGCACCTGTTCCCCGTGGGGTACCTGCAGCTGGCATGTCTCCTGCGTCTCCCGGCAGAGCCACTCCAGGTGGGGACGGGCCCGCTGGCGCAGCTCGAAGCGGGTATAGAGGCTCATGCCGAGGGTGAACACCCGCGTGCTGAGCTGGTACTCACCGGAGACGGCATCCTGGACCGTGTAGTCCCTCTCGGTCAGCCGCTTGAGGATGCGGAAGGCCGAGTTGAGGGGGATGTCCAGGATCCGGGACAGCTCCGTGGCCCCGAAGGGCCGCGGGTGGGCGGCCATGAACTCCAGGATGTCCAGCGCCCGGTCCACCGCCGGAGCGGCGTATTCACGTTTGCCTCTGCCGTTCTTCGATGCCTGTGCTCTTTGTCTTGTCTCTTCCATGTTTTCTGCTCGAAGCTCCCTCATCTCTACCAGTGTTTTGCAGGTTCAATGTAACTCATTTGAAATATCAAACGTCAAGCCATCAGTCGAAATGCAGGCCACCGTTCAGGTCGACCACCTCCCCGGTGATGAAGCCGGCCAGCGGGTCGATGAGGAATCGAACCACATGGGCGAACTCCTCCGGCTCGCAGAAGCGATGCACCGGGATCTTTCCCAGCAGCTGCTGGCGCTGCTCCTCGCTGAGCTGCTCGATGATCATCGGGGTCTTCACGTAGGCCGGGGCCACGGCATTCACTGTGATGCCGTATGCGGCGGTCTCCATGGCCAGCGAGAAGGTCAGGGAAATCACTCCGCCCTTGGAGACGGTGTAGGCCGTTCCCGCCGTGATTCCCCCCGACTTGGCCGCCAGCGAAGAGACGTTGACGATCCTCCCCCATCCATTCTCCTTCATCTCGGGGATGACCGCCCGGCAAAGGTGGAACATCCCGCTCAGATTGACCGACATCACCCGGTCCCACTCTTCGGCGGTGGTGGTCAGGGCCTTGTTGTTGGACAGGATGCCTGCGTTGTTGACCAGGACATCCACCGCTCCCATCTCCTCCTGGAGCCGGGCCACCGCGGCCTGCACCCCTTCCGGGTCACTGACGTCCAGGGGCAGCAGAGCCAGCTCACCGGCTCCCTCCAGCTGCCCGGCCGCAGCCTTCAATCCGGCCTCCGACAGGTCCGCCATTACCACCCGTGCCCCATCCCGAAGCAGCGTCCGGACCACCGCCCGGCCCATGACTCCGGCCGCTCCGGTCACCAGGGCGATCTTCCCCGCAATTCCCTCGGCCCGGGTGCCCCTGGCGGCGGTTCCCGTGGCGGGGGTCGGCTGGGGCGAAGCTTCCCTGGCTTTCCGCGTCGAGATTGCTTCAGCGTGCGGCTCAGTAGAGATTGGCATTGACCCCTCCGTCGATGACCAGCGTCTCCCCGTGAATCATGGAGGACGCCTCGGAGGCCAAGAAGAACACCGCCGCGGTGATTTCCTTCGGCCAGGCGAAGCGGCCCAGGGGGATGCGGGCCTTGACCGGCGCCGCTTTGCTCTCGTCCCCCCAGACCTGCTGCCCCATGGGTGTCAGCACGACCGTAGGGGCGATGGCGTTGACCCGGATGTTGTACGGACCGAGCTCCACCGCCATGACCTTGGTCAGCCCGTTCAAGCCGAACTTGCTGGCGCAGTAGGCCGCATGCTCCGCGATCCCCGCCAGGGCGGCATTGCTGGCCACGTTGACGATCACCCCGTGCTCTTGCCGGATCATCTTGCGGGCCAGCACCTGGCTCATGATGGCCGGAGCCCGCAGGTTCACGTTCAGGGTAGTGTCCCAATGGGCCACCTCCAGGTCCAGCAGCCTCTCGGGGAAGCTCAGGCCTGCGTTGTTGATCAGGATATCGATCACCTCGAAGGTCCGGTCGAACCACTCGGCGGTTTCCCGGCAGGCTTCGGCTGAGCTCAGGTCTGCTGCGTGGGTCTCACAGCGAACCCCGTGCCAGCAGGCGGCCTCGGCTGTTTCCCGCAGCTCCGCCTCGTTCCTGCCGGTGATGCCCAGGCTGCAGCCGGTTGCGGCGAAGCCAAGGGCAATGGCACGGCCGATGCCTTTGGTGGCCCCGGTCACCACCGCCGTCTTGCCGGAGAAATCCCAGGTGACCCCGCTCATGGCCGTCTCGCTCCAGGGCGTTTGATTCGCAGCCTTCGCGGCGGCTCGTTTCATGGCGCGTGTCCTCCGATCGGGACGGGCTGGCAGCGGAAGCGCGGTTCCAGCAGGCCGGTGAAGGGGGTGCGGATGCGGTACAGATCCCCCGCGCCGGGTCGCAGGCGCTGCTCCTCCAGCGTCATTCCGTACCAGCCCGTGGTGACGTACAGCGTGTCCAGCTTGCGTCCGGCGAAGGCCAGGCAGGCTACCACCGGCACCGGCAGCTGGATGCGGGTATCGATTTCCCCCTCAGGCGTGTAGCGGGTGATCATGCCGCCGTTCCAGTGAGCGTTCCACACATAGCCCTCCGCGTCCACGATCAGCCCGTCGGGCAGACCTTCGGATTCCGGGAGCTGGACGAACACGCGCTTTGCGGACAGCACGCCCCGTTCGGTGTCATAATCGTAGCTCAGGATCCTGCCCCTGAACTGCTCCGAAACGTAGAGGGTGCGGCCGTCCGGGCTGAATGCGATGCCGTTGGCCACCGCCAGCCCAGACTCGATCCTGCGGACCTTGAGCTCCTGGTCCAGGAGGAACAGGCACCCGTCCGGTGCCGAAAGATCCCGGTAGTTCATTGTGCCGGTGACCAGTCGGCCCTGCCGGTCGATCGCCCCGTCATTGAACCACAGGGGTTTCGAGCGGGCGAGTGGGTTGGCTACCGGTTCGCAGCGATTCGTATGGCTGTCCCAGAAGACCAGACCGGTCTTGGTAATCAGCAGAAACCCGCCGTCCTCACGGCGCGTGATGGCGGTTACCGGCATCTCCAGGGTCCAGCTTTCCTTCGCCCCGGATTTCAGATGGTAGCTCCACACCTGGCTGGATTCGGTGTCTGTCCAGTAGAGAGTCTGCTCCTCCGGCACCCAGAGGGGGGATTCGCCGATCTCGTTCTGCACCTGCAGTACCCGGTCGACCCGATAATTCATGTCAGAACGCCTTCTGGATGATGCGAATCAGGTCCTTCCGGGAAGGTGTGGCCGGGTCGTTGGTGATGGATCCGCCCATGTAGCCGATCACCCCGTCGGCCGCCCTCTCGACATCCTGCTTCTTCAGACCCTGCCTGGAAAGCGGCTCGCCCAGCCCGATGTCTCGGATCAGTGTCTCCACCTCGGCCACACTGTCCTCCAGACTGTAGTGCTCCAGGGGAAGACACTCGTCGCGCAGCAACATTGCGATCTTTCGGAACTTGTCCGGGAAATGCTTCATGGAGAAGCGCATGGTGATGGGGGTCATGGCCGCCAGGGTCTCTCCGTGGGTGGAGCCTGACAGTCCGCCGATGGAGTGAGCCAGTCCGTGGCACACTGTTACCACCCCCACCGAGATGGCCATGCCCGCCAGTGTGTTGGCGAAGGCCATGGCGTTGCGTGCCTCCCGGTCCTGCCCGTTCTTCACCGCGCGGCGCAGGAAACGCCCGACCAGGCGGATGGACTGCTCGCAGTGAAGATCCGTGATAGGTGTGGCCAGAACCGCCGTGTAGGCCTCGATGGCGTGGGCCAGGGTGTCGAACCCGGTGGAAGCGGTGATTCTGGGCGGCATGGTCGCCATCAGCTCCGGGTCCACGATGGCCACCTTGGCAAAGGTGTATTCGCAGCCGATGCCCGGCTTCTGCCCGGTGACGGGATTGGTGATCACCGCCCACTGGGTGCACTCGCTGCCCGTTCCCGAGGTGGTGGTGATGGCGATGATCGGGTAGGTCTTTTCGGTGATCGGGGCGACCTCCTTCCCGTTGCCGGCGATGCAGAAGTCCCAAATCGGCCGGTTGTGGCCCAGCACGATGGCCATGCCCTTGGCCGCATCGATGGCGCTCCCGCCGCCCAGGCCGATCACCAGGTCGCAGCCCTCGGAGCGCGCGACCTCCGCCCCCTTGTCGATCTGGGTGTTCAGGGGATTGGGGCTGACATCGGGACAATGGATGGAGTCGAGGCCGCTGTTCCTGAGCACCTCCTGTAGCCGCTGCACCAACCCGTTCTCCTTGAAGAGGTTTCCCGTGGTGACGATGATCGCCTTCTTCCCGTACAGCCGGGCGAATTCGCCTGCCTCGTTGAGCTTGCCCTCTCCGAAGACCAGCTTCATCGGGGTGTGATACACGAAGTCCTTGATCATGGCTCTGTTCTCCTTCTGTTTTCTCTTCTTCTCTGTGGTTGTGGGGTCAACGGTCCCCATTGAACTCCCTGACCGCTTCGATCATGGCCACGACATTCTCGATCGGAGTGCCCGCCTGGATGTTGTGGATCGTGTTGAACACGAACCCTCCGCCGGGGGCAAAGATCTCGCAGTGCCGCAGCACCTCCTCCCGCACCTGCTCCGGGGTGCCGAAGGGCAGAGTGCTCTGGGTGTCCACCCCCCCGCCCCAGAACGCGATGCGCTCGCCGAACCTCTTCTTTAGCTCCCTGGGGTCCATGCCGGAAGCCGTCCATTGCACCGGGTTGACGATGTCGAACCCGCTCTCGATGAACCCCTCCATGAACCCAGATACTGCGCCGCAGCAGTGCTTGAAGGTCTTCCAGCCCGTGTGCCTGTGGATCCAGCCGTTGACCTTCCCGTAGTAGGGCTGGTAGAGCTCCCGAAAGGTCTGCGAGGAGCAGAAGGTCGAGCTCTGGGTGCCGAAGTCCGTTCCGCAGACCCAGGCCACGTCCATGGCCTCGCCGATGCGGCCGTATATCAGCTCCAGATTGCGCAGAACCACGTCGGTCTGCCGTTCGAACAGCTCGTGCAGGAACTCCCGCCGGGTGGCCGTGGATATGTACCACTCGGTGATGTCCCGGATGCCCTTCGGGTGCTTCAGCCAGGGGGCAGGCACGCAGGCGATATCTCCCAGGCCCGCTCCGGGGACCACCCCGAAGAGAGCCCGGCCGGTTGTGCGGTTTTCCGAGATCTGGCCGGCCAGGAAGTCCAGCTCCGCCGGGGTGATCTCGGTAAACTCCTCCAGATTGTCCTCCACCCTCAGGGCCTGCTCCTGAAACGGCTCCTGGCGCATGATGGCGTCGAAGTAGTAGCCGCCCTTCGGCATGACCGCGCTCGGCGGCACGGAGGTGTCACCCTGGGGATGCATGTACAGGTTTTCCATCGCATCCCGGGTGAGGTTCATCCTTCGGGGCATCAAGACCTGAAGGCCGTCCTCCATGGTGAATTCCTCCCAGCCGTCGCGTTCGATGCCGAAGAAGGAGTACCGCCCCAACAGCGCCTCCACGTCGACGCCTATGGCTGCTTTCAGGTCCTCCTCCAGACGGCCCATCATGGTGTAGGGCTCCTCCACCTTGACCGGCTGCCTTTCGAGGCCGTAGTGTTCGCGCAGCCCGGCGATTACGCCGACATGGATCGTGGTCTGAGCGCAGCCTCCGAAATCCACCGGTATCCGGTCCGGCTGCCTGTGCTGCAGAGCGGTGCGGACTCTCTGTCTGCCCGTCATGCTCTCAAGCCCCGGTCGTCTTCCGCTCACAACGGCACTACTTCCTGGTCCATGCCCCACACGGTCATCTCTTCCACCACCACGTGGTCGGGAAGCCGGCACACCGAAAGCACCGCCTCGGCCACGTCCGCCGCCTGGAGCTTCATGACCACGTTTTCGCCGCCGGCGTGCTTCATGAAGTCCGTGGATCCCGCGGCGGGGAGCAGACAAGTGACGCGCACCTTGTAGGGCTGCAGCTCCACGTACAGCCCCTTGGAGAAGGCGAGCACCCCGGCCTTGGCCGCCGCGTACACGGACCATCCCGGCCAGGCGTGCTTGGCGCACACCGAGGCGATGTTGATGATCGTCCCTGACCGGCGCTCCTTCATCAGGCCGCCGAAGATCCTGCACCCGTACACCACGCTGTTCAGGTTCAATGCGATGGCAGCGTCGATGTCGGCCACCTCCTGCCGGGCAGTCTCGACCAGACGCACCGCCCCACCTGCATTGTTGACAAGCACATCCAGCGCGCCGTAGCGATCCACCACATGGGAGGCGACCCGCCCCCAGTCGGCCGGGGAGGTCACGTCCATGGGCAAGGCGGCCTCACAGCCGATTTCCTCCCTTGCCGTTTCCAGCAGCTCACGATTCCTCGCGGCGATGATCACCCTCGCAAGGTCCCGTGTGAGCGCCTGCGCGATCGCCCGCCCGTACCCCTGGGACCCTCCGGTCACCAGGGCTGTCTTTCCCTCCATCCGGTTCATTCTCTCCTACCCCTTTGCCCTTTCCCGCACCAGCACGTGGTTGAGCACTACGGCGAACAGGAGGACGCTGCCCTTGGCCACCATTTGCCAGTAGGCGGGGATCACGGTCATCAGACCGGTGGTCACGCACACGATGATCAGCGCCCCTACAATCGTCTTCAGCACCGACCCTTCGCCTCCGGCAAAGGCCGTCCCTCCCAGCAGCACGGCGATGATGTTGTCCAGCTCCATGCCATCGCCGGAAAGCGGATCCCCCAGGGACATGTAACTGGCTCTGGCCACGCCGGCCAGAGCGGCGAAGAAGCCCACGATGACATACAGTGCCCATACCATCCTGACCGCGCTGATGCCGGACAGCTCCGCAGCGGTGCGGTTGCCTCCTATGGCCGCCGCGTACTTGCCCAGGATGGTCTTGCGCTGAAGCACAACCAGCACTGCGATCACGGCACAGGCCACGTAGAACGCCCAGGGCAGACCGAGAAGAACCTGCCTGCGGGCGTAGTCGTTGATCCAGGCGGGCATGGCCCGCTCCGCGCTACCCTTGATGGCCGAGACTCCTTCGGGCACGAGCAGCAGGGCGATGCCCTTGAACAGGTTCAACGTTACCAGCGTGGCGATTACGGGGGTGATGCGCAGCCTCATGACCAGGCAGCCGTTGAGGGTTCCCATGGCTACCCCGGCGATCAGGGTGAGGAGCAGGCCGGGCAGGAATGGGAATCCGCCGCGGATCATGAGAGCGAACACCACGGCGCTCAGGCTCATGGCGCTGCCCACCGACAGATCGATGTGGCCGGAGATCATCAGCAGCGTGAAAGCGCCGCTCAAGGTCATTATGGGCACGGCCGAGCGCAACAGGTTGATGATGCTGTCCGCGCTCAGGAAATGCCCGCGCCCGAACATCTCCACCTGTCCCAGCTTGACTACGCTGAAGACCACCACGATCACCAGCAGAACCACATAGATGTAGAGCTTCTTGATTGTGGATCTCAGCGCCTCCGATTGACTCAGGTGCATTCTTGGAGCTTTCAGGGAGCGGTCGCTCATCCCTTCCTCCTGTCAAGGGCGAAACGTTGCGCCAGGATGGCGATGAAGGTGACCAGACCTTTGAGCGTGAATTGCCAGTTCGGGGACAACAGCAGGCCGGTCGCCGAGGAAGTCATCACCGAAAGCAGCACGGCGCCCACGAACATCCCGAGCACCGAGCCGAACCCTCCGGCGATGCTCACACCGCCCAACAGCGTCACCACCAGGGCGTCGAACTCGTATCCCATGGCCCGGCTCGATACGCCGGCCTTGAACTCGGAGGCCAGAAGAATGCCAGTGATCCCCGCCAGCAGGGAGCTGAGCAGATACAGCGATGTGAGGTGTCTTTCCACGCGGATTCCGGAAAGCCGAGCCGCCACGGGATTGGCTCCAATCAGGTAGGTGCGCCTTCCGGAGACGGTCTTCCTTTCGAATATGTAGGCAACGACGACCAGGAAGACCATGATCAACACCGAGACCTTGATGGAGGTCCCCGGGATGGCCATGTTTCCCACCACTCCGAATACGTCCGGCAGGCTGGTATTGCGCTGCGCGCCCCGGGTGACGATTTGTGCGATTCCCCGGGCGAACATCATCGTGCCCAAGGTGATGATGATGGAAGGGACCTTCAATCGGGCGATGAAGAAGGCGTTTATCGCCCCGATTGCCATGCCGCACAGCAGAGCCAGCAGGACGGCCGCACCGTAGGGCAGCCCGAGCCCGTTGGCCAGAACGTTTTGCGAAACCCCGGCGTCCTGGGAGAAATACACGGAAAGCACGCCGGTCAGGGCGATGACCCCGCCGACGGACATGTCGAAGTTGCCCGTAATCAGCAGGAAGGTGACGCCGATGCCCACGATGATGATGTACCAGTTGTTCGTGAGCAGGTTGATCATGTTCTGAGGTTTGTAGAAGTTCGGCACGAAGAGGCAGGCGACGCCGAACAGGACCAGGAGCACGCCAACCATGAACAGGCTGATGAAGGACTCGTTGCTCATGCGGTTTGCGGCCCCGTTGCCGGGCCGGTCGCCCGCCCCGTTTCCCCCGCTTGGTGTCTCCAGCTTCACTTCGACCTCCGGCATTTTCCCGTCCTTCATCTTCGGCTTCAAGGTTTTCACGTTCATTGTGTTCACTCTCCTCCCGTGACCACGTGAACGATCCTCTCGCTGTCGATGTCGCTTCCATTCCTGATGGTGTCCTTCATGCCTCCGTCATACAGGAGGTAGATGGTGTCGCAGATATTCACGACCTCCGGCAGCTCCGAGGAGAAGATCATGATGGATTTCCCCTCTCCTGAGAGCCGGCGGATGATGCCGTAGATCTCGCTCTTTGCGCCGACATCGATTCCCCGCGTCGGCTCGTCCAGCATGAGCAAATCGGCATCCGCGAAGAGGCATTTCGAAAGGACTACCTTCTGCTGATTGCCCCCGGAGAGCTTGGCGGCCTCCTTTTCGCTGCTGCTGGTGGCGATCTTCAGCTTGTCGATGTACTCCAGGGTAACCTCTCTCTCCCTGGCGGCATCGATGAAGCCGTTGCGGGAGATCTTCTGCATGTTCATGACCGGCACATTGCCTCGTACGGTCAGTACGGTGAACAGCCCCTGGGATCTTCTTTCCTCCGGCACCAGAGCGATGCCGGCTGCGATCACGCGGTCCGGAGAGGAGGGCAGCTTTTGTCCCTTAAAGAGGATCTCTCCCTGGTATTCATCCAGGCCGTAGATGGCCCGCGCCAGCTCGGTCTTCCCGGCGCCCACGAGCCCGTAGAATCCGACGATCTCCCCCGGGCGGACATCGAAGGAGATGTCCTTCAGCTTGTGGTTGCAGAGATTCCTGACCTGAAGGATGGCTTCTTCGCGGTCGTTGTCTTTCGGCGTGTACTGCTCGAAGACCGTCTTCCCAATCATCATCTTGATGAGCTCGGCCCGGGTTCCTATCTTCGACACGGCTCGGGTGTCGATATGCCTGCCGTCGCGCATGACCGTCACGTAGTCGCCGATCTCGAATATCTCGTCGAGCCGGTGGGAGATGTAGATGACGGTCACGTTCTTCTCGCGCAGTCCCTTCATGATCTTGAACAGTCTCTGGATCTCCCCTTCCGAGATCGCCGCCGTCGGCTCGTCCATGATGATGATGTCGGACTCCGTGGCCACTGCTCTGGCTATTTCCACGATCTGCTTCTTGGCCACGCTCAAGGTCGAGACGAGCTGCCGTGGGCTGATGGACGGTTCCAGGCTGTTCATCACGCGGACGATCCTGTTGATCTTGTCGGTCTTCCTCAAGAACCCGAAGGTTGTATCCTCCATTCCCAGCGTCAGGTTCTCCTCGACGGTGAGCTGGTCGACCACGTTGAGCTCCTGGAACAGCGTGCTGATCCCGCTTTGTTTTGCCTCTCTGGGGCTGTGGGGATTGAACTCCTGCCCGTTCAACAGGATCTTTCCCCCGGTTCGCGCAAGGGCGCCGGTCAGGATCTTGATCAGCGTGGACTTCCCCGCGCCGTTTTCCCCCACCAGGCAGTGGATGGTATTGCGTTTGATGTCGAAACTGACGTTGTTTACGGCCCGAACGCTGGGGAAGTCCTTGACCAGGTCCCTGATCTCCAACACGTTTCCCGCCGGTTCCATTCATCCGCTCCTTGATGCCGGCGGGAGAAAGGGCTGAATGCCTTCCCCCGCCGGATAGGACGTTCTTTGGCCTTCTAGTCGAGGTTGGTTCCGAACTGCCTGTTCAGCCACTCCACCGCATCGGCGCGCGGCATCGTCCAGTAGGAGATGTTGTACGCTTTGTAGAAGAACTCCTGCCCGGGGTGCGAGGTCCTGGGAACCTTGCCGGCCTTGATGTCCATGATGAGGTCGATCCTGCCGCGACCGGTCTCGATCGGCGGAAGTCCCATGGAGAGCTTCAGCGAGGAGTTGGGATCGTACACGCTCTTCATCTCCACCTCGTCGAAGTCCACGCTGCAGACGATCTCGGTCAGGGGCTTGCCGTTGTCCATCTTGCCCCGGCCGGCCTGTGTCAGGGCGGCCATGGTGCCGACGGTCAGGTTGGAGGCTTCGGAGTAGATCAGGTTGACCTCCGGGTGCTGGGTGACCAGATCCAGGACTATCTGCTTGGCCGCGTCCGGCCCCTTGCTGGCATCGAGACATCCCAGGTTCTTGGCGGTGGGGTCCACCGAGAGCACGCCCTGCACGAAGGGGTCCGTGCGCCCGGACTTCACCTCGGTGTGATTGGGCCAGCCGAGCTGCACCATCACAATGGGCTTGTCCGGCTGCGCCGCTTTCCACTGCTTGGCCATTTCGACGCCCATCTCGAAGGAGATACCCTTCTCGTCGCTCCGGGCGGTCGGGATACCGGTGTCGGCCAGGGGGCTGAAGAACGAGGTCATGATGATGCCTTTGTCGAGGGCGTCCAGGACCCCCGGCCTGGCCGCTTCCTGGTCCCAGATGTGCAGAGTGGCTGCATCCATACCCTGGGCCACGATCTGATCGATGTTCTGGGTCATGACCGCCCCATCGGACTTGCCGTCAAAGGCGTAGACCTCGGCGCCGTACTTCTCCATGGCGTATCTCTTCGCCTCGGTGAACTGCCCCTGGTGGAACACATTCGACAGATCCGACACGAAGAACGCGATCTTCATGGGCTTTGGCTTGGACTCCGCCCTGCCTCCGGCGAAGACCATCGGGGCCAGCAGCGCCAGCACGATCAGCACCAACACTAGCTTCTTCATCCTTTTCTTTCCTTTCCTTTCTCTTGGTTCTTGGATTTCCTGTTTCTGAAGTCTTGTCTCAGAAACCCCATGCACGAGTGTCTTCGTTCGCCTTTCTTTCTGATCAAGCTGGATATCACCTCCCTTCCTTTCCGGATTGGCACGTCTTCATATGACTCCGGTTTGACATATAGAATGTAATTTGTCAATTGGGAAGCGGCGAAAAGAGCGTTTTATTTGTCAAATTTAACTGGAAGATCCCTACGTATGTGTAGCAGTAGGGGCTCTTGGGTGGTTCTATTACTAAAATCGGTTTCGATATGCTGATTTCGACGGGCTCGTCCAGCGCAAAAAGCGCCCCGAAAGACCTACAAAGACCCACAAGGAGGCTGTATCGTCCCGCCGGGGAGACACCCAGCGTTCATTATGGGCTCTGTCAATTGAGAGAGGCGGTTCTGGGAATGGAGATTGGCCAGGCTGACACCCTGGTTGTTTGGCCGTGCGGGTTGCCCCGCTGGTCGGTCTACCGATTCGGCGACACGGCAAGGCACGGCGGGGTTCGATAGAACAAATTGAATTTCACTGGTAAAAAATGGCTTGACTTCTACTTGTGTATGCTTCACAATAGGCCCTGCTATCTGCGGAAGAAATCAAAACCAGGCGGCCAACAGAGAGTAGATCTGCAGCCCGGGCAGCGTGTGTTTGAAACCATGAGGAGGAGAAGCGTATGAAAGGGTATGCGGGCAAGATCCTGCACGTCGATTTGAGCAGCGGCACCTTCGAGGTGGAGACGCCTGGGGAGGAGCTGTACCGGCAGTACGTGGGCGGAGCCTGCCTGGGGGCCTACTACCTGATGAAGCTGATGCCGCCGGAAGCCGATGCGCTGGGGCCGGAGAATACTCTTGTGTTTGCCATCTCGGGAGTTGTGGGCGCCCCGGTTTCGGGCAGCGGCCGGCATTGCGTGACGGCCAAGAGTCCGCTGACCGGGGGCATCGCTTCCAGTGAGGCCGGCGGGTTCTGGGGCCCCGAGCTGCGCTTTGCCGGTTTCGACGGGGTGGTGATCCGGGGGAAGGCGGCCGGGCCGGTGTACCTCTGGATTCACGACGGACAGTACGAGCTGCGGGATGCCTCGCATCTGTGGGGCAAGCTGACCGGAGAAGCCCAGGACGCCATCCGCGTCGATCTGGGTGACGCCAGGGTCCGGGTAGCGCAGATCGGCCCGGCCGGTGAGCAGGGAGTGCTCTTTGCCAACATCGCCAACGAGTTGAAGCATTTCAACGGTCGGGCTGGGCTCGGGGCGGTGATGGGCTCGAAAAATCTGCGGGCCATCGCGGTGCGAGGCACGATGAAGCCGGAGTACGCGGATGTGGCGCTCATACGAGCGCTGGGCAAGGAGTACGCGAGCAAGGTCCAGGGGGACGGTTTTCTCAATGTGTTCCGCAAGTACGGAACCACTTTGAACGTGACCTGGAACTCCGATGTCGGAGGCCTGCCTACGAAGAACTGGACCATGGGCACGTGGCCGGAGGGGCGGGATCTCATCAGCGCGGAGACCTACGCCGACACCATGATGGACAGATCCGGCACCTGCTTCGCCTGCGTGCAGGCCTGCAAGCGGGACGTGAAGTCCGGGATACAGAGACCGTGGACCATCGACGCCCGTTACGGGGGGCCGGAATACGAAACCGTGGGTATGGTGGGCTCCAACTGCCTCGTCGGCGACTTGATGGCCATCAGCAAGGTCAACGAGATCGCCAGCAAATACGCAGTGGATACCATCTCCCTGGGCGGAGTGATCGGGTTCGTGATGGAGTGCTTCGAGAGGGGCATCGTGAACGAGAAGGACACCGGAGGCCTGAAGCTCACCTTCGGCAACGGCGAGCAGCTGGTGGCCGCAGCGGAGGCGGTCTGCCGCCGGGAAGGCTTCGGGGACCGCATGGCCGAGGGCATCGCCAGGCTGGCCGAATCGATCGGTCCGGAAGCCCAGCGCATCGCGGTGACGGTCAAGGGCAAGGAGTTTCCCGCCCACATGCCCACGGCCAAAGGCTCCATGGCGCTGATCTATGCGGTCAACCCTTTCGGCCCGGACCACGTTTCCTGCAACCACGATGGGGATATCGTGGGCGAGCCGAACCAGGCCAACAAGGCGATCGGGGTGTACATGAAAAACATCCCCTCCCACGAGCTCAACTTCGGCAAGGTGCAGTACACCCTGTACACGCAGCGGGCTATCAGCGCCGTGGATTCCTGGTCCGTGTGCCAGTTCATCTTCAATACTTGGAGCGCCGGCGATTTCGGAGACCTGGTGAAGCTGGTGCAGGCGGCCACCGGATGGAGCTACTCGATCCAGGAGTTGATGCTTCTTGGCGAGCGGCGGATCAACCTGATGAAGGCCTTCAACGTGCGCGAGGGCTTCACCGCAGCCGATGACATGCTTCCCGAGCGCGTGTTCAGCGACGGGATGCAGGACGAAGGTCCTCGGGCCAGGGCGACCGTGGACAGGCAGAGCTTCCTGAAGGCCAGGGAGATCTACTACCGGTTGAGCGGTTGGGATCCGCAAACCGGAGTGCCGGGTGAGACCAAGATGTCCGAGCTGGGGCTGCGGTGGGCGGCCGAGGCGGCCGGGATCGCGGAAGGCGAGGGGCAGCCGGCCGGCGTGGCCTAGCCCTGCGGGGTCGCGGCTTCGGGCGGCCTTACTCCGCAAGGCTCCTACGGCCTCAGCCCCCCGACATCGGGGTGAAGAGCAGAACCCGGGCATCCGGGGGCAGCACGGTCTCCGGTTTTCTCAGGGAGCCGTCTACGGTGGCCATGACCGCTGTCCCGCCCGGGATGCCCAGCAGCCCGAGCAGATCGAGAATGCGGGCACCCCGCGGCACTTCTCCGTGCCACTGGCCAGGCGTTTGCGGACGGGCATAGCGGCTCAGCGCTCCGTTCAGGACGACAGTGACCTTCATGACAGCCTCACCAGGATAGCATGCCGCCTCGCAGGCCGGCAACGGCGGCTCGAGCGCTCCCTCCGATCCGCTTCCGGATGCCTGCGGGTCCGGGATTTGCCGGCAGCGGTGGTTCTGCTGCACGGCGCCCTGGAAGCCATGATCCACCGGCTCACGATCCACCGGATGGCCGCTGGCGGGCCAGGCAGACCTGCGCGAACCAGGCTCGACTGGCGGCGGCCCGCGAAGCGGCAACCATCGATGATCGGGTGGGACGGCGCCGGGGAGCATCGATGCGCCACGCCACGGGCGCCGGGCGGAAGCTGCGCCCTCAGTCACTCGCCGGCGTCTAAAGCGCCCCGCAGCGCCCCGCGCTCTTCGTCGCTCAACGCCGCGCTGAAATGGAGCGCCTGATCCCGCACCTCACCGGTCTCGAAGTAGGCCTTGCGGCACTCCAGGTGCACAAATCCTGCCGGCGAGAAGCGCCCGTCTTCAAAGAACACCAGCCGGATGCGCCATTTCCCGCGCTCGATTCGCTCCCGGCAGCTGCGGCATCTCGCCTGCCCGCTGGGCGCCCGTTCGGCGCCATCGATCCGGGGCAGGCGGCGATGAGCAAGGCTGCCGCGCGCGGCGCGCTCCAGTCCCTCCCGATCGGGCACGGTCTGGGAGCCTTCCGTGAGAGCCTGAAGCACCGGCTCCGGCCGCTTGTAGGCGGCGCACAGGGGATGGAACCAGAGCGTCATCTCCCCATCCCCGAAGGGGTTGGGCAGGCGCTCGCCGAACCGAAGCTGGCCCTGCCGGATGAGCCCGCCGCAGCCGCGGCACCTGGAGCGCCCGCTGGAGGCGGGTGCGAAGACGTGGGACGCTCCTTGCGGCCTCACCACGGGATGGGCTCTCCGTCCCGAAAGAAGCCTCCCGTGGGGGCTCCTTCGCCTTCCAGAAGCGCCGCCCACAGGATCGATGCAGCCCCCTGGCGCAGCGGGCGAGGCGCGCCCGGGCCGCCCATGTCGGTACGGACCCAGCCGGGGCAGACCGCGTTGATCCTGACGGCGCGCGCCGCCAGGCGGGGGGACATGATGCGGACCAGGGCATTGAGGGCAGCCTTGGATACCCCGTAGGCGGAGGTAGGCCATCCCTCCTGGGAATGGCGCCCGCGGCGCACCGCCTCCACGAAGCTCTCCACCAGCTCCAGCAGGCCTTCCTGGGTCAGGTTGGGGTCGCTGAAGCGGCTCCGCAGGTCCTGGGAGAGAATCGAAAGCTCTCCGGCGCCGCTGGAAACCATGACGATGGTCCCGCCGTCGGTGATCACGGGAAGCAGCGCTTCGGTGAGACGCAGCGGGCCGTAGAAGTTGGTGTCGATGGTCCGCCGCGCTACCTGCTCGTCGAAACCGTCCATGGTGATGCCGGCGTTGTTCACCAGAACGTCGAGCCTCACTCCCTGCTCTCGCAGCGTCCCGGCGAGGGCGGAAATGCTCGATGGATCCTCGACGTCGAGCCGTCGAAACTCTACGCTTCGGCCCGCGGCCGCCGAAAGGCTCTGCGCGGCGGCTTTCCCCTTCGTCTGGTCTCGAGCCGTCAGGATGACACGCCGACCCTTCCCGGCCAGCTCCCGGGCCGTTTCCAGGCCGAGCCCGCGATTGGCGCCCGTCACCAGTACCGTCTTGACGTGGCTTTTCATGGCTCCAATATATTCATTTCCCCACCGCTGGGATTGGCGGCGTCCATGCGGTGAGCCCTCACCCGCCGGGGCGGGGCAGGGTCGGGTCCGCCCCGGGCGGCTGGGGCGTCCCTGGAGGTCTTCCCGGCAAGGGGGGCCCGACCCACACGCAGCTCGATGGTGCTGCCCCGGCGCCACTCGGTGGGATCGCGCCGCCTGAGATCAACGTCCGGGCAACCTGCCCGAAGCGGCGTCCAGCAGTCCGATGATTGTCTCGAAGCTTTCGGAGGAAATCAGCTTGTGGCCCTTCATGGGCTCGTGGACGTAGTGGATCTTCCGGTACCCGCCGCACAGCAGCTCGTCGTATTCCCTGTACGTCCAGGCGCGGTTGTAGTCGTAGTCGCCTTCGACGTACACGATCGGAACGTGGTGCTTGCAGTACATCCATTCGGGCTCCGACTGCGGGCCGCCGGTGTAGGAGATGTTGATGAAGAAGGCGCCGTCGAAGGCCCAGGCCTGCCTCCGCAGCACGTGTTCCGTCAACTGCCCCCCCAGAGAGAAGCCGCCGATATAGATCCGCGACTGATCGATGTTGTAGTAGCCCAGCATGTTGTACACGATGGCCAGGCAAAACTCCGCTATGTCCCTCCCGGGGCTCTTGTACGGGTCAAAGCCCACCCAGATCAGGTCGTGCCGGTCCAGGGTCGCTGCGAAGTCGCGGGGATAGTTGCTCGAAGACTTGGCGTTGGTCATGGACACCACCAGCCCGAAGGGCCGCTTCCCGTCGTAGCTCCGGGGGACATACACGCCCACCGGACAGTCCGCCAGATCGGCTTTGCCTTCCGGCAGCCAGGGAGACCACGATTCCACCACGTAGGGGAAGGTTCCCCGCTTCTCGGCGATGCCCCCGCTCCTGCGGGGCGCTTCCAGGGGCCGGGCCGCCCGGTCGCGGTACTCCTGGAAACGTCTCCTGGCTTCCCGCGCCCTGGAGATCGGCTGGGACGGGCTCCCGGAGGTCGCTCCCACCTGCCGGGCGAGATACTCGGTGGCCTCCACCAGCCCCGTGTCGGCGGCGAAGCGAAGGGCGGCGGAATCCCATTCGATCCGCCCGTCCAACGCCTTCAACAGCTCGAGGTCCTCGGATCCCACCGCCGCCCGGGCAACCGCATCCCCCCGGGGCGTGACGCCTCGGGCCAGCATCTGCCTGGCGATGGGCGGATTCAGCGCGCAGGCCACGGTGAACGGAGTTGCACGATGCAGGCTGGCGAAGTTGGGATCCGCGCCGCAATCGAGCAGCAGGGCAACTACGTCCCCCCGGCCGGCCATCACCGCCAACTGCAGCGGACTTCTCCCATAGCGGTCCGGCACGTTCCAGTCGACCTTTCTGGCGCACAGGGCCCGCACCACCCGCAGGCTGCCCTGTTCGGCGGCGAGGTGCAGGGGCGTCGCCGGAACCAGCAGTGAGGTGCGAGCGATCGTCCGGCCGAGCGCTTCCAGCGGGATCGAGGCAACAGCCGCCAGGTCCCCCGAGAGAATGGCCCGGCAGGCCGCCGCATCGTTTGCCGCGGGAAACTCGTACGAATACAGACGCGCCCCCCTGGCCCGGAGATATTCCCTGTTCTTTACGGCGGCATGCTGCCACGCGTGGCTGAGCGGAGCGTTGCCCTCGTTGTTGCCGATGTCGAAATCGGCTCCATGCTCCACCAGGGCCACGAGCAGTTTGTGCTGCCGGTCGCTCAGGGCTGCGTAGCACAGCGCGGTGTCCCCATTCGCGTTCTGTGCGTCCAGATCCACCCCATACCGTACGAAGAGCTCGATCCAATCGGCGTGCTTCTCCGGAGCCACGGGATTATCCATCGGGTTGGACAGGCAGTGCAGGACGGTGCTGCCCCGCCTGCCCCGAGCGTTGACATCGGCGCCGTGCTCCAGCAGCCAGGAAGCCACGTCGATGCGGTCGCTCATCACCGAGGAGTGCAGCAGAGCCCATCCCTCCTGGTCGGCCATGTTCGGGTCCAGGCCGGCGGCCTCCAGGAGCCCGAGTACCTCCGGGGTGCGGTCCGGATCCGTCCCGAACAGTACCGACTTGAGCGCATCCATGGAAACCCTTCTTGTAAGAGCGTCCCGGCTGGTGCAGGCTTCAAGACGGGATTTGACGCCGGGAATGTCGTGGTCCGCCACGGCGGCGTCGAGAGCGGTTCTGGCCGCGACCGCCGGCGAATCGGGTCCAGCGGTTTTCTGCCGGCCGGGAATCGCCGGGGGAGGCCCAGCGGGCGGGAGCGTCACCCGTTCGCCGGGCTTCACCTCGGCGTGCAGGCGCCATTCTGCCGCTCCCGTGTAGTACGGATCCGATGCACCGGGGCGCCGCACCGAGAGGGTGACCCGGAACTCGCCGCTTTCAGGGAACGCCACCCGGCATCGCCACGTGCCGCCGATCTTCTCGATGCTCGTCATCCCACCGATCGAAATGTTGGACCCCGGGCGCCACACGGCAGCGCTCAGCTCCAGATCCTGGTCGGAGGAGACCACGATCAGCGTCTCGGGGCCGACGATATTCTCTTTCGGCGCCTCCACGACGGTCAGTCCATACTCGTTGAGGGTAGAGTACTCCGTGAACCAGCCGCTCCTGGAACCCGCTCCGCTCTGGTCGGCTGCCGCGTCGGCCACGCGGCTTGAGTCGGCCTCCACGGTCCATTCGGCCAGCAAGGAGTACTCGTCGCCGGAGTCCTCGACCGGTTTGCCGGTGAGCGTGACGATCCAGGTGGCGGCCTCCGGAAAGACCGGCCTGAGGGTCCACGTGCGTGTTCCCGCCGGCTCGACAGGGACGAAAGCGGACTTGCCGCCGGCGTCGTCTTTCTTGGACATGAAGGCCAGCAGCGTCAGCTCCCGGTCGGCGGCCACCGTGATGAGGGTCTGCCCATTTTCGACCGGCGCCGGGCCGGAGACCAGCCTGAACCCGAACCGGGTGGACGATCGTTCTGCGGCCGGCGCTGATCTTACGGCGGCCGCGTCCCGCACCGGTATCGGCGCGCACGCGCCGATGAGCAGAACCACTCCCACAGTCCAAAGAAAGCTCGCTCGCATCCTCTCCTCCGTATTTCGCAGATTTCCCTTGCGTGCGGCCGCAGCCGCGGTGACCGTTCCCACAGGGATTATATCACTATGTTCGGATTGTACACCGAAACAGCCAAAATGCAGGTGGTCTTGGTCAAGTCTGAGAACTCCTGTAAAATTGAAAATGGCTAGGCCGCGGTTTCTTT
>CAZBDU010000012.1:0-92664 GCA_964490725.1 uncultured Spirochaetaceae bacterium
GGCGCGGCCCCTGGCGTGCGGGCGTGGCCCCTGGCGTGCGGGCGTGGCCCCTGGCGTGCGGGCGTGGCGCCGAGGGTCAGCGATCCAGAACCTCCCGCACGCGGCGCGCCAGCTCCTCCGGGGCAAACGGCTTGGCCAGCAGCTCCAGTCCGGCGGCGGGCACGCCATGGCGCCCCAGGGCCTCCCCCGGATAGCCGGAAATGTAGAGCACCCGCAGGTCGGGAAAGCGATCCAGAAGCTGCTTGGCCAGCTCCCGCCCGTTCATTTCGGGCATGATGACGTCGGTGAGCAGCAGCTCCGGCCCCCCGGACCCATCGCGGCCCGCCAGGGCCAGGGCCTCCCGGCCGCTCACCGCGGCGGTCACCCGGTAGCCCTTTCGTTCCAGGATCTTGCGCGCCATTTCGCGCAGGGCCTGCTCGTCCTCCACCAGAAGCACCGTCTCCCCCCCTCCGGGACGCGCTGCCCCTGCGCCGGCGGGCCCTTCAACTTCCGGGCCTTCCGCGGTGCAGGGAAGCAAAATCCTGAAAGTGGTGCCCACCCGTGGGCGGCTGGAGACGGTGATGGTCCCCAGACTACCCTTCACGATGCCGTGCACCGTGGACAGGCCGAGCCCGGTCCCCTTGCCTGCCTCCTTGGTGGTGAAGAAGGGTTCGAATACGCGGGACAGCGTCTGCCCGTCCATCCCTTCGCCGCTGTCGCGCACCGAGAGCTCCACGTGCGGCCCGGGCTGGAGAGGCGGGTGGCTGGAAGCAAACCCCTCGTCCACCTCCCGGTTGGCGCTTCCGATCACCAGCGTGCCGTCCCGGGGCATCGCGTCGCGAGCGTTCACGGCCAGGTTGAGCACCATCTGCTCGAACTGGCCCGGATCCAGGCGCACCAGCGCGGGATCCGCCTGCAGGCTCTCCACCAGCTCGATGTTCTCGCCGATGAGCCGCCGCAGCATGTCCCCCAGGGAGTGGAGCTGGACGTTCACGTCCACCGTGGCCGGCCTGATGGCCTGTTTGCGGCTGAAGGCCAGCAACTGCCGGGTCAACGAGGCCGCTCGCCGCGCCGCCCCCTGGATTTCTGCGGCGCTCTCCCAGGCCGCCTCGACGGCAGGCTCCATACGGATCATCTCGGCGTAGCCGAGAATGGCGGTGAGCAGATTGTTGAAGTCATGCGCAATGCCGCCCGCCAGCCGGCCTACCGCCTCCATCTTCAGTGCCTGCCGGAGCTGCTCCTCCGTCTCCACCTGGTGGGTGATATCCTCGGCGGTCGCCAGGATGTAGTTGGGACGCCCCTGGGAGTCGCGGAACACCACGTCCTGCCAGCGGCAGGTGATCTGGCTCCCGTCCTTGCGCAGGTTGCGGTTGACGTGGAAGGGCGCGGAGGCGGCGTTCCTGACGGCGCGCAGTCGCCTCGAGACCTCCTCGCCGGTCTCTTCGGGGACCAGGAAGTCCATGGTGTAACGCCCCACCGCCTCCTCGCGCCGCCAGCCGAAGATCCGCTCGGCCGAGCGGCTCCACTCCAGGACGTGGTAGCCGTGATCGAACACGATCAGCGCAAAGGGCACCGCGTCGAACATGTCCCGGTAGCGCGCCTCACTGGCCCGCAGCGCGTCTTCCGCCCGCCGGCGCTCGGTGACGTCCGCCACCAGGACGAACAGCCCCGCCACCCGGCCGCTGTCGTCCGTGTGCGGCACCAGGGTGGAGCGCAGGTGACGGCGCCGGCCGTCGGGAAAGGAGGTGGAGCTCTCGAAATTCGTGGTGCGCCCCGCCAGGGCCCTGGCCAGATGCCCGGCCACGATGGGGTAGCTCTCCGCCGGAACCACCTCCTCCACCCTTCGGCCCAGGAACTGCTCCCGCGGGCGGCCGTACCAGAGCTCGTAGGTGCGGTTCACGAAGCGAAAGCACAGGCCGGTGTCCACGTACGAGATGAGCACCGGCAGGTTGTCCGCCAGCAGCCTCAGCACCGTCTGGCTGTCGGGCAGCGTTCCGGGAGAGGAGGACGCGCCGCTGTCGCCGGGCCGGCCCCGCCCCGGGTTGCCGCGTTCCACCTTCATGCGGCGACAGTAGCGCCGGCAGCCGGAACCGTCAAGGTCCACTGGCGCCGCCGGGGCCCTTCGTCGTAGAATGAAACGAACCGCGGCACCGCCTCGGGGAAAGGATAGAACAATGGAACGGTACGAGCGGGTGTTCAACGTCGTGGGCTGGCTGGGGTTCGCCTTCCTGGTACCCGCCGGCATGGTCCTCTTCGACTTCCGCCCCGTCGTAGAGTTTATCCGCGGCAGCCTTTCGTTCGCCACGCCGTCGGTGCTCACCATGATCGGCTTTGGGCTGATCCTGCTGCGGGTCCTGTTCGGCGGCGGCAACCTGGTGCTTCCTCTGTTGATCGGTTTTCTGGCAGGCTTCTTCCTGGTGGCCGCGGCGGTCCCCATGGGATTCATGCGCTGGTGGATGAAAGCGGCGGCCGCCGTCCCCTTCCTGGACAGCCCGCAGCTCACCTTCCTCACCGGGGCGGGCACCGCCTTCCTGGGCGTGCTGCTCAGCTACCTGCGCCGGCTGAGCTTCATCTTCCAGCTCGTTCTGCTCGTGGCGCTCCCCGTGCTCTTTCTGGTCGTGGCCTATGCCTTCCATCTGTTCACGTTTCCCCCGCCGCCGCAGGGCTCCGCGGTGCTGGCGCTGGAGGCTGCTTTGTCGTGAGGGACAACCGGGACACTCTGGACAGGCTGTTCCGGGAAGGCCGGATCGAACTGCGACGAGGGGCCCTGTTCGACACGGACCCACAGCCCCTGCCGGCGGGATGGCCCTTCGCCCGGGCGGAAGGCATGATGCTCGCTCTGGCGGTGGGTGACTCCCTCGGCCGGACCACCGAGGGGATGAGTCCCGCCTTGCGGCGGGAGGCCTTCGGCGAGGTGCGGGACTACCTCCCCCATCCGGGCTTTGCCGCTGCCCAGGAGCATTCGCCGCGGGGCTACCCCTCCGATGACACGCAGCTCGCCTTCTGGACGCTGGAGCAGCTGATTGCCGACCGGGGGCTGGACCCCCAGCGGCTGGCGGAGCGCTTCAGCCGCGACACGATCTTCGGCATCGGCAGCACCGTGCTGGGATTTCTGCGTGCCCTCCAGGCGGGCCGCCCCTGGTACGAGGCCGGACCCAACTCCGCAGGCAACGGCGCGCTGATGCGCATCGCGCCCATGGTGATCCCGCATCTCGGCTCGCCTTCCAGCCGCCTGTGGGCCGACACGGCCCTCTCGGCGATGATCACCCACAACGACTCGGCCTCCATCGCCTCCTGCCTGGCGATGGTGCGCATGCTCTGGGCCGCCTTCGGCATGACGGGCCCCCCGCAGGCGGGCTTCTGGCTGGCCAGCTACGTCGCCACCGCCCGGGACGTGGAAGCGGACCACTCCTACCAACCGCGGGGCGGCCGCTACCAGGGTTTCCAGGGGCCCCTGTGGCGGTACGCCGCGGAGGTGGTGAGTGATGCCAGTCGGCGGGGTCTGACGGTCGAGGCGGCCTGCGAGGGCTGGTACTCCGGAGCCTATCTCCTGGAAACCGTGCCTTGCGTTCTCTACATCCTGGAGCGTCACGGCGGCGACCCGGAAGAGGCCATCGTGCGCGCGGTCAACGACACGCGGGACAACGATACCGTCGCCGCGATCGTGGGCGCCGTGATGGGCGCTCTGCACGGGAAAGCGGCGCTGCCGCGGCGATGGCTGCGGCGCCTGTCGGGCCGCACCGCTTCGGCGGACGACGGCAGGGTCTTCGCCCTCCTGGATGAGGCCCGCCGCCTGTGGGGCTAGCGCCTCGGCAACCCGGTGCGGCCCGGGGCGCCGGCGGGGGCGGGCGCTGCCGCGCAGGTGGGCCGGCTTCAGCGGAGGTTTCTGCATGAACGGAGAGCTGGAAGATCGTTTCGGCCTTCTTTCCACCTTCAGCGCCGACTACATCGTACGCCTGGAGCCCAGGGAAGACGGCCCGCCGGTTCTCACCACGATCACCGAGAGCTTCAGGCGCGTCTGGGGCTACCGGCTGGAGGAGCTGCGCGACCCGGCGGACTGGCGGCGGGTGCTGCACCCGGAAGACCGCGGCCGCTTCGTTCGGCTCCTGGCCAGGGCCCTGGGCGGCAAGGAATGCCACGGCCGGTTGCGGGGCCACACCCGGGACGGGACCGAACGCTCCGCGGATGTCCGCCTCCTGCCGGTGCTGGAGGCCGGCTCCGGGAGCGTGAAGGCGGTCATCGTGGTGGCGCGGGACGTGACCGGCCGGCGGCGGGTGGAGCTGGACCTGGAGCAGCGGGCCCGGGAGCTGGAAAGCCTGCGTCAGACGGTGCTCGATTTCACGGCCGTCCTGGAGCTCGACACCCTCCTGCGGCTCATCCTGCAGCGGGCGGCCTCCCTCCTGAACGCCCGCGGAGGGACACTGTTCCTGGCGGACCAACAACGCCGCCGGGTCCGCCTGGAAGCCTGCCACAACGTCTCCGAGGCATACCTCGGCACGGTGCTCGACTTCGGTGAGGGGGTCGCCGGACGGGTGGCGGAGAGCGGCCAGCCCATGCTGGTGGAGAACCACCGCCGCTGGAGCGGCCGGTCGCTGAAGTTCGAAGAGGACGAGCCCTTCGCGGCCATGGCCGCCGCGCCCATGGTGTGGCGAGGGAGGGTGGTGGGGGTGATCCTGGTCCTGGACGACGAGCAGCAGCGCCGCTTCGACACCGCGGACCTCAACCTGCTCAGCCTGTTCGCGGCCCATGCCGCGGTGGCGGTGGAGAACGCACGGCTGTACGGGCAGGCGCAGCAGGAGCTGGAGGAGCGCAGCCGGGCCGAGGAAGCGCTGGCAGAGAGCGCGCGCCGCTACGAGGCGATCTTCGAGAACGCGCTGGTCGCGCTCTGGTACCAGGACATCTCGGCGCTGCGTGCGGAGCTGCGCCGGCTGAAGGCCGCAGGCGGCGGGGACCTGGAGCGCAACCTGTCGGAGAACCCGGAGCTGGTGGCGGCAGCGCTGCGCCTGGTGCGCACCGTGGACGTGAACCAGGCGGCCATGCGGCTCTACGGCGCATCCACGAAGGCCGAGCTCCTGGGGTCCCCCGCGCGCTTCTTCGCGGAGGAGACGCTGGTCTTGTTCAGGCGGGAGCTTGCGGCCATCGCGGCAGGGGAGCGCTCCCTGGTGGCGGAAACCGTGGGGATCACCCCCCGAGGAGAGCGGCTCGACATCCTGGTGCACGTCGCCTTCCCGGACCCGCAAGCCGCGGATCAACACCAGCTGGTGAGCGTGGTGGACATCACCGAGCGCAAGCGGGCGGAACGGGAGCTGCGCAGCCAGCGCGACCGGGCGCAGCGCTACCTGGACATCGCGCAGGTCATGCTGGTCAGCCTCGATCGGGACGGCAGGGTCGCCATGATCAACCGCAAGGGCTGCTCGATCCTGGGCTGCACCCGCGAGCAGGCCGTCGGCGCAGATTGGTTCGACCGCTTTCTCCCCCCCCGCGTTCGCACCGAGGTGCGCGAGTTCTTCGACAGGATGGTGGCCGGGGAGGCCGCGCCGGTGCAGGTTCACGAGAACCCGGTGCTCACCTCCTCCGGCGAGGAGCGGCTTATTGCCTGGCGGAACACGGTGGTGCGGGACGAAGCGGGCCGTTTCCTCACCACGCTGAGCTCCGGGGAGGACATCACCGAGCGGCGCCGCAGCGAGGAGGAGCGCGAATGGCAGACCAGGGTGAACGGGGCGCTCTCGGAGCTCTACCCGCCCCTGGTCTCTTCCCTGGGCTCTGTGGAGGAGGCAGCGCGGATCATTCTGGACAAGGCCCGGGAGCTCACGGACAGCGAGCAGGGCTACCTCTCCGCCGTCGATCCGGAAACCGGAGACAACGTGGGCCACACCCTGACGGACATGCCGGTGTCGCTCTGTCCGGCGCCGGGCGGCCCGCTGCGCTTTTCTCGCGACGCGGACGGCCGCTACGGGGGCCTGTGGGGACACGGCCTGGACACGGGGGAGGCGTTCTACACGAACAGCCCGTCCGCCCACAGCGCCACCCGCGGCCTGCCGGAGAGGCACTTCCCGATCCGCAACTTCCTCTCTGTGCCGGTGGTGTTGGGCTCGGCCGTGGTGGGCCAGATCGCGCTGGCGAACTGCCCGTCCGGCTACGCGGAGCGGCATCTGGAGGGGATCCGGCGGCTGGCCGAGTACTACGCCCTGGCAGTGCAGCGCCAGAACGCCGAACGGACCCTGCGCGCGCGGGAGGAGCAGCTCCGCCAAAGCCAGAAGCTGGAGGCGGTGGGACGGCTGGCAGGAGGGGTGGCGCACGACTTCAACAACCTCCTCACCACGATTCTGGGCTACGCGGACATGCTCGTGGCCGGCTCCTCGCTGGACGCAGAAGCGGTCCAGGAGGTGGGGGAGATCCGGGCCGCCGCCCAGCGGGCGGCCGCGCTCACCCGGCAGCTCCTGGCGTTCAGCCGCAAACAGGTCCTGCAGCCACGCAGCACCAGCCTGAACGAGCTGCTGGGAGGGCTGCACCGGATGCTTCGCCGGCTGATCCCGGAGAGCATCGAGCTTTCCCTGGTGCTGGCCCCGCAGCTCGGGCAGGTCATGGCAGATCCCGTGCAGCTGGAACAGGTGGTGATCAACCTGGCGGTCAACGCCAGGGACGCCATGCCGGAGGGCGGGTGCATCACCCTGGAGACCGCGGACACGGAGCTGGACAGCGACTACGCCCGCAGGCACCCGGAGGTCAGCCCCGGCCCCTACGTGATGCTGGCGGTGAGCGACACCGGCCGGGGCATGGACAGGGAAACCCTGCGCCGGGCCTTCGAGCCCTTCTTCACCACCAAGGAGGTGGGGGCGGGTACCGGCCTGGGACTCTCCACGGTGTTCGGCATCGTCAGGCAGAGCGGCGGCCACATCACCGCCTACAGCGAGCCGGGGAGCGGCACGACCTTCAAGATCTATCTGCCCAGGATTGCGGCCGCGCCCGCAAGGGAAGCTGCGGCGCGCGAGCCCCGGTTACCCCAGGGGCGGGGAGAGCGCATCCTCCTGGTGGAGGACGACCAGGCGCTGCGGCGGCTCACCCTCCGGATTCTGGCCAGCGCGGGCTACACCGTGGATGAAGCCGCCAACGGCGCCGAAGCCCTGGCCGCTCTGGGCGGCGAGCCGCCGCGGCTTCTGATCACCGATGTAGTCATGCCCCAGATGGGCGGCAGGCAGCTGGCCGATCGCCTGCTGGCATTGGTCCCGGGGCTGCAGGTGCTGTACATCTCCGGGTACACGGAGAACGCGATCGTGCACCAGGGGGTGCTGGAGGAGGGGGTGAACTTCCTGCACAAGCCTTTCAGCCCTCGGGTGCTGCTGGAAAAGGTGCGCGACATCCTGGCCGGATAGGAGCCCACGCCCCCGGCGCGGCAGCGGCCCGGGTCGGCCCTGGCTAAAGTGCCGCCGCCTCACCCCCGGCGGCGGCAGCTGCCCCGCTTCATCAGCTGCTGCTTCACCTTCAGCACGTGGATGTCTTCGCTTCCGTCCCGCAGCCTGTCCAGCAGCAGCGTGCAGGCCAGCCTTCCCATGAGCCCAGTATTGATGCGCATGGTGGTGATCTGAGGCAGGAAGGGCTGGCTGTAGTCCAGCACGTCCCCCGGGGCAATGACGGACACCTCCTCAGGAACCCCCAGGCCGAGCTCCCGCAACGCCGCCACCACGCACGCGGCCGCGTAGTCGTCGTGGCCGAAGACCGCGGTCGGCCGGTCCCCGGCTGCGAAAACGCCCTCGAGCCTCGCCGCCAGCCCCCCCGCAAGCTCCTCGAAGCCCACGGTGATGCGCCGGGCGGGGGGAAAGGCCACGCGGTGCTCGTCCAGGGCCTTCTTGAAGCCCACGAACCGATCGGAGAGGACGGCGGGGAACTCGGGACGGGCGTACTCCAGATACAGGATGCTGCGGTGGCCCAGATCCAGCAGGTGGAGGGCCCCCTCGTAGGCGCCCTGGAAATCGTCCACGCACACCGAGTAGAACTTGTCCTGCAGGTTGCTGTTGTTGATGAGGACCACCAGGACCCCGTTGTCCTCAAGGCGTGTGAACAGCTCCTCGCTGCTGTAGTGGATGGAGAAGAGGGCCCCGACTCCGAAGCCCGTGATGAGCTGGTAGAGCTGTTCGGGGGAGGAATCGGCGCTCACCGGAACCAGGACCGGAACGAAACCGCGGGGGACCAGCGCCGACTCGATCTGCAGGAAGAAGGGCCGCACGAAGCTCCACTCGTAGGCCCGATCCTGGTGGTGAAGCACGCCCACGTAGCGAACCGTCGTGCCGGCAGGCGCGGCCGGGCCGCGGCGCTGGTAGCCGAGCTGTCGGGCCGCTGCCACCACCTTCTCCCGGACCGGCCTGGAGATCCGCCCCTTTCCGGCCAGCGCCAGGGAGGCCGTGGCCAGGGATACCCCGGCCTTTGCCGCTACGTCCTGAAGCCTGATTCTCTTCATGCTCCCGCCTTCCGTGCTCTCCGAGCCGCAGCGACCCGCACTGCTAAACTTTTACCTCTCCAGGGGCATGCCTGTCAACCGGAGAAACGCCCTTCGCCTTCTGGCGCCCCGGCGCCGGCGCTACGCTCTCAGGTAAAATGTGGTAAAATAAGGTGAAATGTCTGATTAAAGAAGCTTGACACCGCAGCCCCGGGTGGTAGACTACTACGATCGGCTCAGCGGTTCATGGGGAGGAATCCTTGACATCCAGACAGCGGGTCCTCGCGGCCCTCGATCACCGGCAGCCAGACCGCGTCCCGGTGGATTTCTCGGGACATCGCTCCTCCGGCATCAGCGCCGTTCTCTACCCGAAGCTGCGCAGCCTCCTGGGGATGCCCGAAAGGCCAGTGCGCGTCTACGACCCCGTTCAGCAGCTGGCCATTGTGGACCAGGACGTGCTGGACCGCTTCGGGGTGGACACCATCGAGCTGGGCCGAGGCTTCGCCGCCGAGCCGTCCGACTGGTCGGAATGGATCCTGCCCGACAACACTCCCTGCCTGATGCCGGCCTGGGCCGTCCCCCAACGGCGCCAGGGCCGCTGGGTCCTGGAGTCGGCCAGCGGCCGCGAGCTGGGACACATGGTGGACGGCTCTCTGTACTTCGAGCAGACCTACTTCCCCCTGGCCGAAGACCCGGGGATGGACGTGGCCGCCGCCATGGAGGAGTGTCTGTGGACCGCCGTGGCCTCGCCGCCGGGCCCGGTGGCATCCGGGCCAGAGGGGCAGCGCCGCCTGCGCGAAGGGGCGCAGGCCCTGCGCCGGAGCACGGACCGGGCGGTGATCGGCCTGTTCGGCGGCAACCTGCTGGAGATGGGGGAGTTCCTCTTCCGCATGGACAACTTCCTGGCCATGCTGGCCGGAGAGCAGCGGAAGGCTCATCGCTTCCTGGACCGCCTGGTGGAGCTGCACCTGGCCGCCCTGGAGACCTTCCTGGCGGCCGTGGGGGACCAGATCGACGTGGTTCTCTTCGGAGACGACCTGGGCATGCAGACCGGGCCGCTCATCTCCCCTTCCATGTACCGGGAGTTCTTCAAGCCCCGCCATCGGGTGCTGTGGGGCAGGGCCAAGGAGCTGGCTGACGTGAAGGTGCAGCTCCACTGCTGCGGCGGTGTGCGGGAGCTGCTGCCGGACCTGATCGAGGCCGGGCTGGACGCCATCAACCCGGTGCAGACCAGCTGCGCCGGGATGGACCCGGTTGGGCTGAAGCGGGACTTCGGGGCGGACCTCGTCCTGTGGGGCGGGGGGTGCGACACCCGGGAGGTGCTGCCCTACGGCTCGCCGGAGGAGGTGCACGCCCACGTGCGCCAGCGCGTGCGCATCCTCGCCCCCGGCGGCGGCTTCGTCTTCCAGCAGGTACACAACATCCTGGCCTACGTCCCGGTGGAGAACGTCATGGCCATGCTGGAGGCGGTGAACGCGGGCTAGGGGTGGAGCGATGTTCGAGGAGGCTCGGCGCTTCAGGCGCCCTGCAGATACTCAAAGTCGTACAAGGAGGTGTCTATGAGACACGCAAAGAAATGTGTTGCCGGGGCTCTGGCCCTGGTGATGCTCCTGGCGGGGCTGGCGGTCTTTGCCGCGGGGGGCCAGGAAGCCGCCGGCGCCGAAGCGGTGGATCTGGTGATGATGCACGACAAGGGCGGGAACCCCAACTACCAGCCCTTCTACGAGGCCACGGGAAAGCGGGCCAAGGAGGTGACCGGAGTCGGTTTCACCCCCACCCCCTACCCCACCACGGACGTGTTCATCTCGGCGGTTCGGGCCGCCCTGCCCACCAAGCAGGCTCCGGACCTGTTTACCTGGTGGTCCACCTACCGGATGAAGGATCTCATCGACCAGGGTCTGGTGGCGGAGACCACCGACCTGTGGGACAAGCACAAGGACGAGTACGCTCAGGGGATCCGCGACGCCTTCACCTTCGGAGGCAAGGTCTACGGCTTCGCCTACGTGGTGGAGTACTGGGGGGTGTGGTACAACAAGGAGGTCTTTTCACGGCTGAACCTGAAGGTCCCCACCACCTGGGAGGAGTTCCTGAACGTGTGTGACACCTTGAAGGCGGGCGGAGTCACACCCATGGCCCAGACCGTCCAGGCCCGCTGGCCCACCTTCATCCTCTTCGAAGAGATGGTTGCCCGGGAGGACCCGGACCTGTACGTGGACCTCTGTGAGGGCCGGGCCAAGTACACCGATCCCAGGGTCAGGAAAGCCTTCGACGTCTGGGCGGGCCTCATCAAGAAGGGCTACTTCACCGACCCGTCCACGGACATGTTCTCCGACGTGCCGCGCCTGTTCGACCAGGGCAAGGTCGGGATGGTCCCCATCGGCTCCTGGTACCTGACGGTGCTCACCTCCAACGGAGTGCCGGAGGAGAAGGCTGGGATCTTCGTCATGCCGCCGCACAATCCGGCCGCCGGGAAGGTGGCCATCCTGGAGGCCAGCCCCATCCTGATCAGCGCCAACGCACCGCACCTCCAGGCGGCCAAGACGGTGGCCGACTGGTGGATGGGACCCGAGGGCAACGCCTACTTCGCCAAGGAGGTCAACCAGTATCCGCCCAACTCCAAGGCCGACACCAGTTTTCTGCCCAAGGTGAAGGTGGATTTCCGAAAAGACCTGATCGACGGCAACTACCGGATCCTGAACCGCTACTGGGAAGCCACCCCCACGCCCATCTGCGAGCAGGCGGTGGACAAGTTCGCCGAGTTCATCCTGAACCCGGACTCGGCGGACAAGGTGCTGGCTGACCTGGACCGGATCGCCGACGAGTACTGGTCCAAGACCAAGTAGCGCCCGGCCGCCCGCCCGCCTCACGCCGTGCCGCGGCGGGCGGATCGCGCGCGGGCCTGCTGTAGAGCGAGCGCGCACTCCGGGCTCCTCCCCCAGGGGAGGCCGCCCCGGGGTGCGCACACTTTTTGCAGAGGACATGCAGTCATGAAGAAGGGCGAGCTGGCGCTGAGCTATCTGTTCATCGTCCCGGCGCTTCTGCTGGTGGTGGTGCTGCTGCTGGTGCCGATGGTGCAGAACCTCTACTACAGCTTCTTCGAGTGGGACGGAATCAGCGCACCGGTGTTCCGGGGGCTGGCCAACTACACCCGGTTGTTCGTGGACCCGGACCTGCTGGTCTCGGTGCGCAATACCTTCGTCTGGGTGATCTTCACCCTGGTCTTCCCGGTGATGGGGGGTCTGCTGGTGGCGGTGTTCGTGGACGGGGTGCGGGGCGAACGGCTGTTCAAGTCGGTCTTCTTCATCCCCCTGACCATCTCTTTCGTAGCCACGGGCATCGTCTGGACCTACATGTTCGGAAGAGAGCTGGGGGTGATCAACACGCTCTTCGCCATGCTCGGCCTCTCCTTGAGGCCCTCCTGGCTCACCGGCGTGCCGCTGAATACCTTCTCCATGCTCATCGCCTGGACCTGGCAGCAGCTGGGCACCAACATGGTCATGTTCCTGATGGGGTTGGGCACCATTCCCCGGGAGCCGGTGGAGGCGTCCATCATTGACGGGGCGGGCAAGTTCCAGACCTTCCTCCACGTGAAGCTCCCCATGCTGCGTCCCATCACAACGGTGGTGATCACCATGGCCATGGTCAACTCCTTCAAGGCCTTCGACATCATCTACGTCATGACCCGGGGCGGCCCCTACCACTCCTCGGAGACCCTGGCGGTGACCATGTTCCGGGAGACCTTCACCCTCTTCCACATGGGCTACGGCGCGGCCATCGCCGTTTTTCTCTCCGTCATCGTGATCGCGGTCTCCTCGGTCTACATCCGGCGCATGGCCAAGAAGGATCTTCTGTATTACTAACCAAAGGAAGGCGTCATGGGCAGAAGCGGGCGCAAGATTCCGGTGTATCTCATCCTGATCGTGCTGGCCCTGGTATGGATCCTGCCGGTATGGACCGCCTTCCTGGTGGCCTTCAAGACTTCCCAGGATTTCGTCTCCCAGCAGTTTTATCAGCTGCCCACCAAGGTGGGGTTCCTGGACAATCTCAGGAACGTGCTCAAGACCTACAAGCTCCACGAGCACTTCCTCAACTCCCTGCTCTACGCCGCCTCGGGGGCGGTCATCGCCATCATCGTCTCCTCCATGGCCGCCTTCAGCATCGTGCGCATGAAGCCGCCGCTGTTCTTCCTATTGTTCATCATCATCTACAGCGGCACCCTCTTCCCGTTCCAGATGTACCTGATCCCGGTCTACCGGCTGTACAACACCCTGGGGCTGTACAACACACGGCTGGGGCTGATCCTGATCTACGGGGCCATCTGCACGCCCTTCGCCCTGTTCGTGTACCGCGGCTTCTACACCACCATCCCCAAGGAGATCGAGGATGCGGCCAAGATCGACGGCTGCGGGCCCATTCGCTCCTACCTCAGCATCTTCCTACCCCAGTCCCTGCCGCCCACTGCGGTGGTGGCGCTCTTCCAGATGACCTGGATCTGGAACGACCTGCTGTTCGGGATGGTCCTCTCCCGCACCCAGAACATCCGCCCCATCATGGTTGCCCTGGCCACGATGTCCGGCTACGGGGGCGGTAACATCCCCTATATCATGACCGGCGTCATCTTCACCGCCGTGCCCACGATCCTGCTGTTCGTGCTGCTGCAGAAGTACTTCATCCGAGGCATGAAGCTGTCCGTGCAGGGAGAGTAGACGGCAGCCTCCGGGCGTGGGGCGGAAAGAAGAAAACCGCCAAAATCGTGAATTTTTTCTTGACTCTGGACTCCCGGTGCCCTAAAATGACCGCGGCAGAAAGCTGACGCAGGCTTCCTGGTGCTGAACATCGAATCCTTAAAAGGGCAGATCGATGCGGGTCCTTTGCGGGGGACCGGCCAGGACGAAGATTGTTGGCAGCGAGCTTACAGCAGCGATAGCGATTGCAGCGCGCACGCGTAGCATCCATTCGCCCGCCGGGAACTCTCACCGAATCTTCCGGTCGTTCCGACACACACACCTACCGTCTTCCTCCCCCGAATCGGCGCCAGGCGCTTCTCCCCGGTACCGGGGGCGAACCTCCGTTCACGCAAGGATGGGCGCACCGCCATGGCAGGATACCAGTTTGCCACTGCTGAGGGCCTGAAGGGGCTGCTGCAAGAGCTCGGGAAGAGCTACACGATCTTCGTGCCGGAAAAGAGAGGAGAGCACCGGCTCTACCGGCGGTGGGACTCCACAGCCGGGCAAGCTCCCCCGGAGGGTGGGACCTCCGCGTGGGGCTCGGCGGCCATGTGCCTGGGGGAGGTGCGCGCCTACGAGCCCCTCAAGTCCTTCTATTTCCAGGCCAGAAAGAAGGTGGCGGAGAACTTCGAGGACAGGATCCCCGGGGATGGCGGGAAGCCCCTCTGCCTGGTGGGGGTGAAGGCCTGCGACCTGAAAGGCTTCGCAGTTCTGGACCGGGTATTCCAGGGGCACGACTACGTGGATCCTTTCTACGCCAAAGCCCGCCGGGAGAACCTGATCGTTTCCGCCGACTGCACCTGCGCGCTGGAGGTCTGTTTCTGCCTGGCCCTGGGCGGCGCACCGTACCCGCAGGAAGGCTTCGACATCAATCTCTCCGAGCTGAGTGGCGGCCATCTGGTGGAAGCGGGCTCCGAGAGGGGCTCGCGCCTCCTGGAGGAAGGCTCCGCCTTCTTGCAGCCGGCCGGGGAACAGCAGCTGCGGGAGAGGGAGGCGCGGCGCGCCGAGGTCACCGAAGCGGTGCGGCACAACATCCGCGAGCACGGCGTGCCGGACCAGGACGCGCTCGCCGGAGCGATCCGCCGCAACTACGAAGCTCCCCTGTGGCGGGAAGAGGCGGCCACCTGCGTGGAGTGCGGCGCCTGCAACGCCGTCTGCCCCACCTGCCACTGTTTCCAGCTCTTCGACCAGACGGATGGCCGGCGTCTGGCTCGCTTTCGCATCTGGGACTCCTGTCTGATCAAGGATTTCGCCAGGGTCGCCGGCGGCGCCAACCCGCGGCCCTACCTGTGGATGCGGCTGCGCAACCGCTTCGAAAAGAAGTTCGACTTCTTCCCTGCCGTAGAGGGGATCTATGCCTGCACCGGTTGCGGCCGGTGCATTCTGGCCTGCCCCGGCAAGATCGACATCCGCCGGGTGCTGGAGAGGAACACGGAGCATGTATAGCAGTGCCAACCCCTACCGCCCGCTCAGGGCAGAGGTGCTGGAGGTCATTCCCGAGACCCCTACCATCCGAACCCTGAAGATAAGGCCGGATGAGCCCCTGCGCTTCCAGACCGGCCAGTTCGTGGAGCTCACGGTGCCCGGCGCCGGAGAGGCTCCTTTCACCCCTTCCTCCGAGCCTTCAGTGGAAGAGATCCTGGCGCTGAGCGTCATGCGGGTGGGCAGGGTCACGGAGCGGATCCACTCCCTCGAGCCGGGAAAGGTGGTGGGCCTGCGCGGCCCCTTCGGCACCGGCTATCCCCTCGAGGAGTTCGCCGGCAAGGAAGTCCTGGTGGTGGGGGGAGGCTGCGGCTTTGCGCCCCTGCGCAGCCTGATGTACGAGCTCTTCCGCCGCTCCGGGGAGCTGAAGAAGCTGCTGTTTCGCGGCGGGTGCCGCAGCCCCCGGGACCTCCTGTACCGTCGAGAGATGGAACGGTGGCCCAGGAGCCACGATCTGGACATGGAGCTGACCGTGGACGAGGGCGACGGGGAGTGGAAAGGGCACGTGGGGGTGGTCACGACTATCCTGGACGGGCTGGACATGGACACCAGTGCAGGGATCGCGGTGGTCTGCGGCCCGCCGGTGATGATGAAGTTCGCCACCCGCAAGCTCCTGGACCTGGGCTTCGCAGAGCGAAACATCTACCTGTCGATGGAAAAGAACATGTCCTGCGGATTCGGCAAGTGCGGGCACTGCAGGCTCGGCACCTTCTACACCTGCAAGGACGGCCCGGTGTTCCGTTTCGACAGGATCAGCGGCTTTCCCAACATCTGGGAGTAGAGGAGGAAGTATGCCGACCAGCGCCGAACAGCTCCACCACGGGAAGCTGGACCTCCAGGCCGGCGCAGGCCCTGAGGTCCGTGCTCCCGGCGCCGGACCGCGGCCCGCCGGCCAGGAGGTTCGCCTGTTCATCGATCTGGACGCCTGCGCCTCCGGAGCCTGCCGGCAGTGTGAAATCCGCTGCAGCTACTTCTATCATCCGGGAAACAACGGGATCGTCTCCGTGGTAGAGCTGGCCACCTACGCCCTGGTGTGCCGCCGGTGCGAGGAGCCTCACTGCGTCTCCGCCTGCCCTTTCCAGGCGCTGGAGCAGCAGAAAGACAAGGACCAGATCCTGGTGCGTCACAACATGCGCTGTGTGGGCTGCCGGTCCTGCTCCCACGCCTGCCCCTACGGGACCGTCTACCCCGAGCTGGTGCCCCTTCTGGCGCACAACTGCGACTTTTGCCTGGACCGCAGGAACCGCGCCCAGGAGCCCCTCTGCATCGCGAGCTGCCCCTACGGAGCCCTGGCCCTGAGGAAGGTCGAGGGGGAGCTGGCCGAGAACACCTTCCTGGTGGGAGAAAACCTGATGGTTCACTCCACCCACTGGATGCGGGAGAAGGCCTGAAGGAGAACGGGATGAGTGTCACCCTGAAAGCACTGCTGAAATCCCCCTGGGTGTTCCACCTGTGCACGGGAGCCAGCTGCAACAACTGCGACATCGAAGTCCTGGACTGCCTGACCCCTCGTTTCGACATCGAGCGCTTCGGCATGCGCCTGGCCGGCAGCATCCGCCACGCCGATGTCCTTCTGGTCACGGGGGCAGGCAATCGCAAGACCATGGCCCGGGTCAAGAAGATCTACGAGGAGCAGGTGCCCAAGCCCTGCGTGGTGGTGGCCATCGGCGAGTGCGCCCTGTCCAGGGGAATGTTCCTCCACAGCTACAACTGCCCCATGCCCGTGGACCGCTACATTCCGGTGAACGCCTACATCCCGGGCTGTCCTCCCAGGCCGGAGGCCATCATCGCGGGGGTGGTGAAGCTCGTAGGCAAGATCAGGGGCCAGCTGAAGGGGAAACCATGACCGCGACCATCAGCAGAGAGCAGGTGCTGGCAGGCATCAGAGAGAAGTTCGCAGGCCAGATCGTCGACCTTGTCGACAAGTCCCCCAAGAGGGTGTACATCGAGGTCCGCGCCGAGGCGCTGGTGCCCGTGGCCGCGCACATCTTCGGTACGCTTGCGGCGCGCTTCCATACCGCCTCCGCCCTGGACGCCCGCTCGCACCTGGAGATTCTCTACCACTTCTCCGTGGAAAGCATCAACCTCCTCATCTCCCTGCGGGTGAAGCTGGACAGGGGGGAGCCGGCGGTCGACTCCCTGGCACCGGTGATCAAAGGGGCCAGCTGGATCGAGCGGGAGATGCACGAGCTGCTGGGGATCGACTTCCGAGGCCACCCGCAGCTCAAGCGGCTGTTGCTGGCGGACGAGTGGCCCGAAGGAGTCTGCCCGCTGCGCCAGGACTACCAGGAGTGGGACCAGAGCGCTGTCCGGGATCGAGGTGTGTGATGCCCAAGTCGGTCATTTCCATCGGACCCTTCCACCCCCTTCAGGAGGAGCCGGAGCACTTCTCCCTGACCGTGGAGGGGGAGACCGTCCTCGACATCGAGGTGGAGATCGGCTACAACCACCGGGGCATCGAGAAGCTCTCCGAGCGCAGGAGCTTCGACCAGGCGACCTTTGTCATCGAGAGGATCTGTGGGATCTGCTCCACCAGCCACCCCTTCGCCTATACGCGGGCGGTGGAGGACATCATCCCGGTGGAGGTCCCCGAAAGGGCCAGGTACATCCGCACCATCGTCGCCGAAGGGGAGCGCATCCACTCCCACCTGCTCTGGTTCGGGCTGGCCGGTCACTTCCTGGGGTACAACACCGTCTACATGTGGGTGTGGAAGCTGCGGGAGGAGATCCTGGACGTGATGGAGATCCTGTCGGGAAACCGCAACCACTACGCCATGTTCAAGCCCGGCGGGGTGAGGAGGGACATCAAGGCGGAAGACATCCCGCTGGTCTTGAAGAAGATCGATTCCATCATCCCCACCCTGGACCGGCTGAAAGGCGCGGTTCTGGACGACCCGGTGCTGCACGCCCGGCTGAAGGGCATCGGAGTGCTTTCCAGGGAGGAGGCCATCGCCTACTGCGCCCTGGGTCCGACCTCCCGGGCTTCGGGGGTGGCCAGGGACGTGCGAAAGGACGCGCCCTACGGCGCCTACGACCGAGTGGACTGGGACATGATCGTCACCGAGAACGGCGATGTCTGGGACAAGGTGGTGGTGCGGCTCCTGGAAGTGTACGAGTCGATCAGGATCGTGAAGCGTTGCCTCCAGGAGCTGCCCGGCGGGGAGATCGACGCGGGCCTCACCAGCATCCCCCCGGGGGAAGGGATCGGCGCCCACGAGGCGCCCCGGGGGGAGACCTTCCACTACGTGCGCAGCGACGGTACCAACCGCCCGGTGCGTCACAAGGTGCGGGCCCCCACCTTCATGAACCTGCCCACCTGCAAGGCCACGGTGCCGGGTTCCTCGATCGCCGATGCGGCCATAATACTGGCGGCCATCGACCCCTGCTACTGCTGCACCGAGCGCATGGCCGTACGCAGCCCGGAGGGAAGGAAGATCTACGCCGGGCAGGAGCTGATCCGCCTCAGCCGGGAGAAGACCGACCGCCTCAGGAAGGAGATGGGCGCGCCATGAAGCTGCCGAAAGTCCGAGAGCTGCTGGAAGCCGTGAAGAGCCTCACTCACCGCCCCTACACCTCCCGCTTCCCCTTTAAGCCGCACGAGCCCTACCCGAGCTTCCGGGGCCAGCCGGAGTACGATCCAGACCGGTGCCTGGGCTGCCTTGCCTGCGAGGAGGTCTGCCCCGCGGAAGCTATCGCCCACGTGGACATCATGGACGGTGAGACGCCTCGCCGGCGGATGATCCACTACACGGACACCTGCATCTTCTGCGGCTGCTGCGAGGCCTCCTGCATCGCCGACCACCAGGGAATCAGGCTCTCCCGCCGCTTCGAGCTTTCCTTTTTCGACCGCGCCAGCGCCTTCGAGACCATCGAGAAGGAGCTGCAGCTGTGCGAGATCTGCGGAGCGGTGGTGGCCTGCAAGGATCACCTGCTCTGGATCGCAGAAAGGTTGGGGGAGCTCTCCTACTCCAACCCTACCCTCTACCAGTCGCGATTGAAGAGCCTCGGAGTGATGGATGAGACGCTCCTGTCGGCGGCGCGGGAGTACGGGCGCGCCGACCGCGTGAAGATCCTCTGCGCGCGTTGCCGCAGACAGACCACCCTCACCACCGCCCCGCCGCCGAAACCCCCGCAGGGACCCGAGGCAGCGTAGGGAGGCGAAGGAGCGGAAGGCGTGGTGGAGACCGAGGTGCTGCACCGGCTCATACGGGAAAGGCTTGAGGGAGGCAGGGCGCTGCGGCTGTTCCGCAGCATCCTCAGAGGGAAGGTGGTGATCGTGGGGGTGGGTAACCCCTTGCGGGGAGACGACGGATTCGGGCCGGCGCTCATCGCGAAGCTGGAGGACAGGCAGCGGGCAAGAGGGCCAGGGCCGCAGCGAGCCGCATCGCCGGCCATCTGCATCGACGCCGGCCTCGCCCTGGAGAACCACCTGGGCCGCATCCTGAAGCAGGAGCCGGACACGGTGCTGTTCGCGGATGCCGTGGATCTGCAGGCGCCTCCGGGCGCCTTCGAGCTGCTCGGTCTGGAGGAGACCCTGCCGGGCGGCTTCTCGACCCACGACTTCTCGCCGGGGATCTTCTTCGAGCTGTTCCGGGAGAGCCTGCGGGGTGAGCTGCTCCTGCTGGGGGTGCAGCCGCGGCAAACCACCCTGGGTGCCGGACTGTCCCCAGAGGTGCGGCGGAGGGTCGGCCTGCTGGCGGGGGCCATCGTGGCGGCTCTGCAGGAGGGCCGGGCAGAGCGACGTCCAGCGGATTGGGGGAAGGAATGGAAATCGCGACTTCCGTGCTGGCGTTCCTGATCTTTCCGGGATTCCTGTTCACCGCGGTGGCGGGGCTGTTCACCACCTGGGTGGACCGGAAAGTGACCGCCCGGGTGCAGTGGCGGGTGGGCCCGCCGGTGCTGCAGCCGGTGTACGATTTCGTGAAGCTCCTGGGCAAGGAGACTCTGATCCCGGCCACCGCGGCCCGGGGGGTGTTCCTGGCGGCACCCATGGTGGGACTGGCAGTGGTGACGCTGGTCTCCACAATCCTGTGGCTGGCCAACCTGGCGGGTATCTCCTTCCTGGGAGACCTGATCGTAGTGGCATACCTGCTGGTCCTGCCCTCGATCTCTCTCATGATCGGAGGAATGGCCTCCGGCAATCCGCTGGCCGCAGCGGGAGCCAGCCGGGAGATGAAGCTAATTCTGGCCTACGAGCTGCCCTTCCTCATCAGCCTGGCCACGGTGATCCTGAAGAGCTCCTTCAGCCTGCGCCTGGCGGAGATCGCGCAGGTCCCGGTGATCGGCAGCATCTCCGGCGCCGTCGCGGCGGCGGTGGCCCTGCTCTGCGTGCAGGCCAAGCTGGGCTTCACCCCCTTCGACGTGGCGGAGGCCGAGACGGAGCTCATGGGCGGGCCCTACATCGAGTACTCGGGGGTCGCCCTGGCCGTGTTCAAGCTCACCCAGGCCATGCTGCTCTTCACCCTGCCGGTATTCCTGATCACCGTCTTTCTGGGAGGCATTCACCTCGCGGGATGGGGGATCCTCTGGGCAGTGTTGAAGTATCTGGCCATCGTGGTGCTCCTCATCGTGATCAAGAACACCAACCCCCGGATCAGGGTGGACCAGGCGGTGCGCTTCTTTTGGGTGTACCTGGCCCCGTTCGCGGCCCTGGCCCTGGTGCTGGCCGCCCTGGGACGCGTTTTCGGGCTCCCCTGGCTTTAAGGGGAGGGAGGGAAGGATCGATGAGCGATAGCCTGCTCCTGGCTCCCGTGCTCCTGCCGCTGGCCGCGGCAGTGCTGGTGTTCCTCCTGCCCCGCGGACTGAAGTGGGTGCGGGAGTCGTTGGCCCTGCTGGCGGCCTGTCTCTCCTTCGCCGCCTCCCTGTGGATCTTTCTGCGGGGGGCGCCGGAGGTGCGGATCGCGCTGCTGGCCGTCGGAGCGTTCGACCTGCGCCTGGACCTGGTAGCAGGCCCTCTGTCCTCCTTCATTCTCCTGTTCGCCACCGGGTTCGGGGCACTGGTGGTGCTGTACTCCTTCGCCTTCATGGCGGGCAAAGCGCGCCTGGGGGAGTACTACGGGTTCCTGCTCTTCGCCCTGGCCGGAGCTGCGGGGGTCTTGCTCTCCGACCACCTGCTGATGCTTCTCATCTTCTGGGAGATGGTCACCGCGTCCCTGTACTTCCTGATCACCACGGGGAGCCCGGAGAGCAAGGCCGGAGCCACCAAGACCTTCGCCACTCTGGGCCTGGGCGACGGCTGCCTCCTGCTGGGGATCGGGCTGCTGTGGTACCTGAGCCGTTCCTTCACCTTGAGCGTCCAGAGGCTCCCCGTGAACGGATGGCTGCCGGCGGCAGCCTTCCTCCTGCTCATGGTGGGGGCGATCACCAAGGCGGGGGCCATGCCCTTCCACTCCTGGATCCCAGCGGCCAGCGAGTCCGCGCCGGCGCCGGTGATGGCCCTCCTGCCCGCGGCAGTCGACAAGCTGCTGGGGATCTACCTGCTTGCCCTGCTGGTCACCCGGGTCTTCGTCCTTACCGCCGGGCTGGGGCTGGTGCTCATGATCGTCGGCGCGGTGACCCTTCTGGCGGCGGTGATGGTGGCCATGGTGCAGCACGACCTGCGCCGTCTTCTCTCCTACCACGCCGTGAGCCAGGTGGGGTACATGCTCCTCGGGATCGGCACCCTGACCCCGGTGGGGATCGCCGGCGGGCTGTTTCACATGCTCAACAACGCCATCTACAAGAGCTGCCTGTTTCTCTGTGCGGGGGCGGTGGAAAGACGCACCGGCAGCACCGATCTGGCCGAGCTGGGCGGCCTGGCCCGCGCCATGCCGCTCACCTTCCTCACCTGCCTGGTCTCCGCCCTGGCCATCTCGGGTGTGCCGCCCTTGAACGGCTTCGTGTCCAAGTGGCTGGTCTACCAGGGGGTGATCGAGACCGGCGCTGGATGGTCGTTCATCTTCCTGGTGGCCGCCATGTTCGGCAGCGCCCTGACGCTGGCCTCCTTCATCAAGGTGGTCTACTCGGTGTTCCTGGGCGCCCCGTCCCAGGCTGCCGCGCCGGTGAAACGGGAGGTGGGCTTCGGCATGCTCCTGCCCATGGCTCTGCTTTCCGCCCTGAGCCTGCTCTTTGGCGTCTACTATCTTCTGCCGCTTTCGGCCTTCATCGCCCCGGGGTTGGGGGTCCGGCTGGTCTTCCCCGGCGTGTGGAGCTCCAGCCTGGCCACGGGGCTTATCGTGGCGGGGCTGGTCGTGGGGCTGATCGTGTACCTCCTCGGCCGGTACCGCAAGTCCGCCCGGGTCGTCAGCGCCTTCACCGGAGGGGAGGAGCTGGACGCGGAAACGGGCCGGCTCCTGGGGACGCACTTCTACGACACCATCCGCTCCATGCCGCTGCTCCGCGGCGCCTACGCGGCCCAGGAACGGGGAAGCCTGGACCCCTACGGGTGGATCGGCGGGCTGGGACTGGCCGTGACGGGGCTGCTGCGGCGGGTGCACAACGGGCTGCTGTCCTGGTACCTCGCCTGGAGCCTCCTGGGGATGGCGGCTCTGCTTTTGCTTTTCATTCTGGTGAGGTGAGATCATGGGGACTGAGACGGTGTTGACAGTGTTGCTGGCGTTCATGGCCATCGGCGCATTGATCGCCGTGGAGACGGGCAACCTCCTCTCTTCGGTCATCTCCTTCGGGGCGGTGGGGATCGGGATGAGCATCGCCTTCCTCTTCCTCAGGGCCCCGGACCTGGCGATCGTACAGATCGCCGTGGAGGTGCTCCTGCTCATCTTTCTCATCCGGGCCACCATCGCCCGGGAGGTCATTCCCGCCCGCGGACACATTCCCTGGGCCGGCGTGGCCGTGATTTCCGCGCTCGTGATCGGTGTCTTCCTCTTCGCGGTGTTCGCCTTCCGCGGCCTGAATCCGTTCGGCCTGCCGATCATCGCCACGGTCCCTGAGGCCCCCTCGAACCGCTACATCCAGGAAGGACTGAAGGAGACGGGGGCGGCCAACATCGTCACCTCCGTGATCCTGGACTACCGGGCCTATGACACCCTGGGGGAGGCGACGGTGCTCTTCGCCGCCATCCTGGGAGCCCTGACGGTCCTGCGCAGCAGGGCGCGGAGGAAGAAGGAGGGAGACAGATGACGGGCATGACGGTCATCGTCAAGACCATCACCCGCTGGGTGAAGGTGTTCATCTTTCTGTTCGGCGCCTACATCATCATCACCGGCCACCTGACCCCCGGCGGGGGGTTCGCCGGGGGGCTCATCATCGCCTGTTCCTACATCCTGCTCACCCTGGCCTACGGCAGGGAGTTCGCCTTTCGGCGGCTCGGTCCCCGCAGCGCCGCGATTCTGGACAGCACCGGAGCGCTGCTCTTCGTGGTGGTCCCCCTGCTGGGGCTGGGCTACGGGTTCGTGTTCCTCGCCAACTTCCTCCAGAGGCGCTATCCCGGCGCGGCCTTCAGGCTGCTCAGCGCTGGGAACATCCCCATCTACAACATCGCCATCGGCCTGAAGGTGGCGGCCAGCCTGTTCATGGTCTTCGCCATACTTTCGGTCCTGAGGATCGTCATGGCCGACGACGGCAGCCGGCGCATGGTGCAGGACCAGGAGGAGGAGTGAGCCGTGGTTTTCGCGCTCTGTTTCGTGTTGTTCGTGATCGGGCTCTACTGCGCCCTGACGAAGAAGAACACCGTCAAGATCGTGATCGGCCTGTCCCTCATGGAGTATGCAGCGAACTTGTTCCTGATTCTGCTGGGATACCGCAAGGACGGTGCCGCCCCGATTGTGGATGAATCCACCAGTCCCCTGGAGTTTCTGGCCCGCTCCGTGGACCCGCTGCCCCAGGCCCTGGTGCTCACCTCCATCGTCATCGGGCTGGGGGTGACCACGCTGGCCATCGCCCTCTGCATCCGGCTGTACGAGAAGTACGGAACCTTCGACATCACGGAGATCAGGAGGCTGCGAGGATGAATGTGGTTCTGGTTCCGTTGATGGTGGCCATCCCCCTGGGGGCCGCGTTTCTGATTCCCCTGGTGGCGAGGAAGGTGCGGGCGGTGGCGGACGTTCTGGGCAACCTGGCCACGGTCTCTCTGCTGGCTCTGGCGATCCTGCTGTTCCCGACGCGCGGGGTGTACAGCATCGGGGCCTGGGCGCCGCCGGTGGGCATCTCCTGGGTTCTCGACGGGTTGAGCAACCTGATGCTGCTGGTCATTTCCCTGATCAGCTTTGCCGCCACCGTCTTCTCCAGCCACTACATGGAGCAGTACACGGCCAAGTACAAGTACTACGCGCTGTTCCTGCTCATGGTGGCGGGAATGAACGGGGTGGCCATGACGGGCGACCTGTTTAACCTGTTCGTCTTTCTGGAGGTCGCCTCGGTGGCCTCCTACGCACTGGTGGCTTTTGGGGGCAATCACGAGGAGCTGGAGGCGGCCTTCAAGTACCTGGTGCTGGCCAGCATCGGCTCCACGCTGGTGCTGTTCGGCGTCGCCCTGGTCTACGGGGCCACGGGCTTTCTGAACATGGCCGCCGTTTCCGCCTCCCTGTCCGGCTCCGCCTTGAGCCCGCTGTTGATCCTCGCCGCGGTGCTCTTCCTGGTGGGATTCGGCACCAAGGCGGCTCTGGTGCCGTTCCATCCCTGGCTCCCAGATGCCCACCCCTCCGCCCCGGCTCCGATCTCCGCCATGCTCTCCGGCGTGCTTATCAAGGCCCTCGGGATCTATGCGCTGGCCAGGGTGGTGTTCAACGTGCTGGGCATGAGCGAGCTGCTCGGCGGGGTGATGATCGGCGTGGGCATCCTCTCCATGGTGGTCGGGGTCTTCCTGGCGGTGGGCCAGTGGGACTTCAAGCGCCTCCTGGCCTACCACAGCATCAGCCAGATGGGATACGTGATGCTGGGCATCGGCCTGGGCGGCTACGTGCTGGCCACCGGAGGCAGCCCGTCGGTGGCGGCCCTGGCAATCCTGGGCGGCCTCTTCCACCTGGTCAACCACTCGGTGTTCAAGTCCCTGCTGTTCCTCTGCTCGGGGGCGATCGAGCTCGGCACCGGAACCCGGCAGCTGAAGGAGATGGGGGGGCTGCTGCAGGCCATGCCCGTGACCCGGACCACCTGCACGATCGCCTCGCTGTCCATCGCCGGGGTGCCCCCGTTCAACGGCTTCTGGAGCAAGCTGATCATCGTGATCGCCGCCTTCCAGGCCGGCTACCCGTGGCTGGCGGCCGTCACCATCCTGGTCAGCTTCGTCACGCTGATCTCGTTTCTCAAGGTCCTGCGCTACGCCTTTCTGGGCAGGATCCCCGAGGCCCTGAGACGCGTAAAGGAGACGCCGGCCGTAATGGCGGTTTCCCTGGTTCTCCTGGCGGTGCTGTGCACGGGGATGGGCCTGTTGCTGCTCCCGGGCGCCCGGGAGGCGGTTCTGGATCCTGCGGTGGCAGCCCTGACGCAGGGTGCCGCGAACGCGCAGGCGGCGCTGGCGGCGAGGTAGCCGCCGCCCAAGGAGGTGTCCAGCCATGCGGCGCATAGCTCTGTTCCTGGTTTCCATGGTTCTCTGGTACCTGCTCAGCTGGCCGTACGACTTCCAGAAGGAGACCATGGACTGGCAGATCCTCGCTGCGGGGGTAGTGTTCTCGATCCTGGCCAGCGTGGTGTTCGTGGAGGTCTTCACCAGGCACCCGCGGAAGCTCTTCTCTCCGCTGCGCTACCTGTGGGCGATCCTCTACCTTCCGGTTCTGTTCTACTACATGCTGATCGCCAACCTGGACGTCATGTACCGCATCATTCACCCCATGATGCCCATCCGGCCGGGGATCGTGAAGGTGAAGACCCGGCTCGCCAGCGACTCCGGCCGCACCGCCCTGGCCAACTCCATCACCCTCACACCGGGCACCCTCTCGGTGGACATCACCGATGACGGGTACCTGTACGTGCACTGGATCAACGTGAGAGCGACAGAGGTGGGAGAGGCCAGCGGCCGAATCGTGGCCCGCTTCGAGCAGCTGCTGGGGAAGATCTTCGACTGAGAGGGAGGAGCTTTGCAGATGAGCACGGTGTTTCAGGTCTACATCGGGGTGCTTCTCCTGTGCTGTTTTCTGTGCCTCTATCGCATTGGCCGCGGGCCCACGGCCCCGGACAGGACCGTGGCCATCGACATCCTGGGGATCGTGGTGGTGGGCTTCTGCGCCCTGATGGCCGTGGCCACGGGGAAGGAGTTCTACATGAACGTCGCCATCACCTGGGCCCTATTGAGCTTCATCGGCACCATCGCCCTGGCCAAGCACCTCGAGGGGAGGGGCTTCGATGAATGAGACGATCGGAATCATCCTCTTCGGCATCGGCATGGTCTTCAACTTCTTCGGCTGTGTGGGGCTGGTGCGTTTCCCGGACATCTACAACCGGCTGCAAGCCTCGACGAAATGCGTCACCTTTGGCACGATCTTCGTCCTGACAGGCGCGCTGGTCTTCACGGGTTTCACCTCCCTGGGCATAAAGGCGGTGCTGTGCCTTCTGTTCATCCTCATCACCTCACCGACCGCCGCCCATGCCATCGCGAGGGGGGCCCACCGTTCGCGGGTGAAACTGTGGAAGCGGAGCGTCATCGACAGGTACGAAGAAGACGACGAGGGCCAGAAGCAGGGCTGACACGAGTCCACCGGTGAGCGAGCGACCCGCCAAAGCATCTCCGGGAGGGTTACCGGATGTCCTCTGGTTGATCGTTCTGGCATGCTGGATCACGCTGCTCTTCGTGCTGAATGCCCTGTTCGTGGGACCGGTTCGCGCCCTGGCGGGCCGTGTTGCCCTGGCCTTCGGCCTGGCCGGCCTGGGAATCGTGGTGGCCGGGATTCTCTTCTACCGTTCGCCCTCGGTGAGGATCTGCCGGGAGCAGGCCAGGCAGCTTCACTCCTTCTGCAAGGCCATCCGCAAAGCCGCCGGCACCCTGGAGCTGCAGGAGATCCTGGACTCCGCCGCCAGGATCGTGACGGAGGTCACCGGAGTGCGGGGGTGCTCGATCAAGCTGCTGGACTCGGCAAGCGGGAAACTGAAGGCGCGTGCCGTCGCCGGCCTGGAGAGGCGGCGCGCCGATGCGGCGCTGGCCGTCGCGGAGAATCTCTACCAGCAGGGGATGATGGCCAAACAGTCCATCATCGTTCGGGACATCTTCATGCGGGACTTCCCCGCCGTGGACGAGCAGTTCGAATCCCTGATCTGCGTTCCCCTCCACCTGGAGGAAAGGCTGCTGGGAGCGGTCTGCATCTTCGGCGAGAGGGGGCAGAAGCTGTCCCCGGAGATGATCTCCCTGCTGTCCAGCCTGGGAGACGTGGTCTCCCTGGCCATCGCTCATGCCCTGGTGTACGAGAACCTGAACATCCTCGTGCAGACCAAGACCCGCTTCATGTTTCAGGCCTCCCACGAGCTGCGCTCCCCCCTGGCCACCATTCAGTCCATGGCTCGGACGCTCGTGGAAGGCCACCTGGGAGGGCTCACAGACCGGCAGAAAGACATACTCGCGCGCATCGATGCGCGCCTGGAGACACTGTCGCAGATCGTGGGAGACCTGCTCACCCTGGCGGTGGGGCGGGCGGAGCTCTCCACGCTGCGCCCCGTGCCGGTGGACATCATGAGGCTGGCGAAGGAAAGCGTGAAGTTCTTCGAGCCGAAAGCGCTGGAGAAGGAAATCGAGCTGCGGATGCTGACCGGGCTGCGGGAGGCCCGCGTCCGGGGAAATGAAGAAGGCCTGCGTTCCGTCCTGACCAACCTGCTGTCGAACGCCGTGAAGTACACTCCAGGACCTGGAAAGGTTACCCTAAGGCTGTTCGAGTCCCGGGAGCAGCTGGTTTTGGAGGTCAGCGACACCGGCATCGGCATCCCCGAGGAAGAGCGGCAGGGCCTGTTCAGCGAGTTCTACCGGGCCTCCAACGCCAAGGCTGTCACAAGCGTCGGGACGGGACTGGGGCTGGCCATCGTCAAGGCCACCGTGGAGCAGCACGGCGGAACGATCGACGTGGAGAGCGAGAGCGGAGGCGGGACCACCTTTCGGGTCTTCCTGAACAAGACGGAAGCAGGCGCCGGCGGCAGGCCCGGCAACAGCGCACGGGGAGAGTGAAGAGGATGACCAGCGCCGCAAGGGTGGCCTCTCGGGAGCTGCAGTGGCCCGGGCCCGTCCGGGAGCTGTGGCGCAAGATCGGCTGGCTGATCGCCCTGCGGTGGATCGCGGCGGGGTGCCTGGCGGCGATCATCACCGCTTCGCGATACCTCCTGGCGGTGCACCTGCCCTACGGCCGGCTGTACCTGGGCAATCTGGTCCTGCTCGCGGCCAACGTCGGCTACTTCCTCTATCACCGCAGGCTGGCGGGCATGGGGGACCGGCGCGAGGCCCGCCGGAAGTTCAACCTGTTCATCAACCTCCAGATATTCCTCGACCTGCTGCTGCTCACGCTGCTGCTCCACCTGGCCGGCGGGATGGAGAACCCCTTCAGCCTCTTCTTCGTGTTTCACATGGTCATCGCCAGCATTCTCCTGCCGAACCGCCACGCCTACCTCCAGGCCACCCTGGCCATCCTCCTGTTCTCCTCGATGGTCGCCCTGGAGCTGTTCGCCGTGCTGCCCCACCATCACCTCTTTCCCTTGATGGAGGAGGGACTCCGCGTGGCGAACCTCGCATATCCGGCAGGGGTCCTGGCCGCCTTTGCCGCCACGCTGTACATCGCCGTGTACATGTCTACCAGCATCGTCAACACCCTCAGGCGGCGGGAGCTGGATCTGGAGGCGGCGATCCGGCGCACCCAGGCGGCGAATCTGGAGCTGGAGAAGAAGGACCTGGAGAAGTCCAGGTACGTGCAGAGCGTGTCTCACGACATCAAGGGCTCCCTGGGGGCCATCCAGAGCTGTCTGCGGGTCGTCCTGGACGGCCTGGCCGGCACCGTGGGGGAGAGAGCGCTCCCCATGGTCGCCAGGGCGGAGAGGCGCAGCCGGGAGCTGCTTCGCTTCGCCGAGGAGCTGTTCTACCTGTCCGCGCTGCGGACGGAAGCCCGCCTGGACAAGACGGCAACGCCGCTGCGCGAGCTGGCAGAAAAGGCCATCGGGCAGCTGACCCGGCAGGCGGGAGAGAAGGGTCTGGAGGTCCGGCTGCAGGACCTTTCCCGCGGAGCCGTGGTGATGGTGGACGCTCAGGCCTGCCGGCAGCTCCTCGCACAGCTGCTGGACAACGCCGTGAAATACACGCCGCCGCACGGCGAGATCGTCGTCCGCCTGCAGCTTCTGGAGGATCGGCACGAGGTGCAGGTTTCGGTGGAGGATACGGGTGCAGGCATCGCCGCGGCCGACCTGCCTCACCTCTTCGAGGACTTCTACAGTGCGGACGTGCCGGAGAACCGGGAGACCGCAAGCACCGGCCTGGGACTGTCCATCGCCCGGCAGGTCGCCGCCATGCACGGAAGCACGATCGAGGTGGAGAGCCAGCCGGGTAAAGGAAGCGCCTTTCGCTTCGCGCTGGCGCTGCAATCTGCATAGAACGAGGAGGGATCAGACATGAACGAACAGGCCAAGATCCTGATCATCGAGGACGACATGGACACGGCGGAGGCCATGAAGGTGACGCTGGAGTCGCAGGGTTACAGCACGAGCATCGTCCCGGACCCGGAAACGGGCTTCTCCAGGGCAAAAGAGTGGAAACCGAACCTGATCGTCCTGGATGTCATGTTCGGAAGAGGCGAGAAAGCCAGGGGCTTCGAGTGGGCGGTCAGGTTGAAGCAGGATACGGCCCTGGCACCGGTACCCATTCTGATGGTCACCGCCATCAACATCAGGCATCCGGGGTTCAAGTTCTCGCCAGAGGCGGACCAGGAGTATCTGCCTGTGGACGAGTTCATCGACAAGCCCGCGCAGCCCGGGGAGCTCATCGAGAAGACCCGTGCCCTGCTGGCGGCCGGGACGAGCAAATGGAAGGACTGGCCGCGCAAGTCCGAGTAGGCGCCCGCCCCGCGCGCATCGCGCCGCCCAGCAGGCGCGGCAGCGTGCCGGAAATTGCCGCTGGCGCAGGCCGGGCGGCGGCCAGGCTGCCTGGCCGGGAACGCTTCCTTGACGCCCGCGAGGGGCGAAGATACCGTCGCCTGGAGGATGGTCAACCCGGAGGAAGGTCAAGAGGAAGATCAAATGGAGGGAAAAGCCCCGGAGCCCATGGCCGGGCCCATCGCGGGCAGTGAAAGCGACCCCGAGGCCCTGGTCCGGCGGGCAAGTGCGGACCCCGGGCTGGTCCCGCAGCTCCTGGCGGGCCTCTCGGCGGGCAAGGCGCCGGTGCGCTACCGCTCTGAGAAGGCGCTGCGGCTGCTGAGCCAGCGGCGGCCCGAGCTCCTCTACCCGCACTTCGACGTCCTGGCGGGGCTGCTGGATTCCGCCAACAGCTTCCTCAGGTGGGGGGCCATCGTCATGGTGGCCAACCTGGCGGCGGTGGACGGCCAAGGCCGCATCGAGGCGCTCCTGGACCGCTACTTTGCTTTCCTCCGCGGCCCGTCGATGATTGCCGCCGCCAACACGGTCGGGGGCGCCGCGACGATCGCCCGCGCCCGGCCCGCGCTGGCGGACAGGATTGCCCGGGAGATCCTGACCGTGGAGAACGCCCGCTACCTGTCCCGGGGGGCTCCCTCGCCTGAATGCACCCGGGTGGTGTGCGGGCACGCCTTGAAAACGCTGGGGGAGATCCTGCCTCTGCTTCGGGACCGGCAGCCGGTCATCGACTTCGCACGCCGGCAGCTGGGAAGCTCCAGGCCGGCGGTGCGCAAGGAGGCGGAGCGCCTGCTGGCGCAGCAAGCCTCCCCCGGCTGAGGCGGCAGGCTGTTTGCGCGCTCCGGCAGGAGGTACGACGGCTCTGGCACGGTTGTTGGGTTGTTGATTCAAAGCGGCAAACGCTCCGACTCGGCTGCGCCGCAATCCAAGAGGGGCGGGAAGAAGGCCAATCGGTGCCGAGGGTTCCGCCGGACGGCCCGGCAGTCGCCACAACCCCCGCCGCCGGCCGGGCCCCGGCAACGGCCGGCATCCTTCTGTTGAGGCCCGTTTTTCAGGAGTCTATACTGGTACGCATGGCGTCAGCCGAAATCCTGCTGTCCTTCGTCGGCAACCGCGACCCCTACGTGGAGAGAGGCGAGGAGCCTGGCCCCCTGCTCTCCCTGCTCCAGGCCCGGCGTTTCCATCGAGCGTACCTGTTCTGCACCGGTACTGGCTACCTGGAACGGGCCAGGGCGGTGGAGGAGCTGTGCAGGGGCCTGGGGTCGGCCTGCCGCTTCTCCTTCGTAAGCCTGGAGCTGCAGTCTCCCATCGACTACGAGGAGATCTACACCCGGCTGAGCCAGACGGTCAGCCGGGTCCTGGAAGGGCTGCGCCATCGACCGCACAGCCTGTCGGTGCTGCTGGATCCGGGCACGCCGCAGATGCAGACCGCCTGGTTCCTGCTGGCCCGCTCCGGGGCACTGCCGGCCAGGCTGCTGCAGGGGATACCGCCGCGTTTCGCCGGGGGGGCCTACAAGGTGAAAGAGGTGAACCTCAGGAGCCGCATCCTCCCGCAGGTGCGCATCCCGGAGGAGCGGGAGAGCGCGCCGCTGGGCTCCGCGGCGGATCGGTGGGCGCCTTCCGGCGCACCGGCGCCGGAGGAACAGCCCCGCTGGATCGCCCTGGAGAAGGGCGGGCTCATCGTGGGTGAGGACGCCGGGTTCCTGCAGGTGCTGGAGCGGGCGGCAAAGGTGGCCGCCTACGACCTCTCGCTCCTCATCACCGGGGAGACCGGAACCGGCAAAGGGCTTCTGGCTCGCTTCGTCCACGAACGCAGCGACCGCTGTGAGGCGCCGTTCGTGTCCGTGAACTGCTCGGCCATCAGCCCGCAGCTGGCCGAGAGCGAGCTCTTCGGCCACCGCAAGGGCTCGTTCACCGGAGCGGTGGCGGACCGGCCGGGCATGTTCCAGACCGCCCAGGGAGGCACGGTCTTCCTGGACGAGATCGGGGACCTGCCTCTGGAGCTGCAGCCCAAGCTGCTGCGGGCCCTGGAGGAGAAGGTGGTCCAGCCTCTGGGAGGAGACCGGGAGATCCCGGTGGACGTGCGCATCCTGGCGGCCACCAATCACGACCTGGCGCGCCGCATCGCGGAAGGATCCTTTCGCCGTGATCTCTACGAGCGGCTCAACCAGTTCAACCTGCGTCTGCCGCCCCTGCGGGAGCGCAAGGGGGACATCCCCCTGCTGATCCGCCTCTTTCTGCAGCAGTGGAACGAGCAGTACGACACCAAGGGGCTGTCCGATGAGACGCTGCAGTACCTGCTGGACTACCCCTGGCCGGGCAACGTTCGGGAGCTTCACAACGCCGTGCGGGGGATGTGCGCCATCGCCTCGGGAACGCTCATCGAGCCCCAGCTCCTGCCGCACGCCGTGCTGGCCCACTTCGACAGGCGGCGCCAGACCCCCGGCGTGGCCGTCAGCCTGCCGGAAAAAGGCATCGACCTGAAGGCGTTCCTCTACCGGGTGGAACGCGACCTCTACGCCCAGGCGCTGGAGCGGGCCGGGGACAACCGCGTGAAGGCGGCGCAGCTTCTGGGGGTGAACGCTCCTGCCTTCCGCAAGGCCCTGCGGGAGCGCTTCGAAGGGCTGGCGGACGGATAGGCGGCGCTCCCGGGTGGCTCGCCCCTGGGGGCGGCGGAGGGGCCGGGCGGCCGGGCCGGCGCCGGCAACGGCCACCCCTGAAATTGATTGATTGCAATTTGTTTCATCTGGTTGTATCCTGACTGTGGCCGGCAGCGTTGCAGATCAGGGAGAAAGCCACGGGGAAAGATCTCTACCCCGAGCTGGACAGGGTGATGGACCGGCACGAGTGGGACATCAACGGCTTCACAGCCTTTCTCTACCGGACTTTCGGCTACATCACCTACCCGGCCCCCAGCCACCCGGGGGAGTACCTGGGCTTTGCCCACGAGCTGGTGGGGCCCAAGGCGCTCGAATGGGGGATCGGCCGGGTGTCCCAGAAGCTCAGCTCCCTCGGCACCGACCTGGACTACGTCCTTGAAGGCCAGAAGAACCGGCCCAGCTACGAGCTGTGGTCCATGGATCTGGTGCGGCGGATCGATGACTTCCTGGCCGGCAAGGTGCCGATCACGACCAGGGACGTCTTCTTCCAGACCGACCTGACCCACCCCTCCATGGAGCTGGCGGTGCCGATCATCTGCGATATGGAGCTGGACCGCAACCGGCGGGAGCTTGCCGGCAATGTCGTCAACCGCGGGCCGGCGGTGACCAACCTTCCGGAGGACGCCGTGGTGGAAGTGCCCCTGCTGGTGAATGCCCAGGGGATCCAGCCGGTAGCGGTGGGGGCGCTGCCGGAGGCCCTGGCGGGAATCTGCCAGCTCCAGATCTCCATCATGAAGCTCCTGGTGGAGGCGTACCGCGAGCGGTCCAAGCAGCTCCTCCTGCAGGCGCTGCTGATCGACCCCATTGTGGACAGCTACCGGCGGGCGAAAGAGATGATGGAAACAATGCTCAAGGTGGAAGCGGATGCGCTGCCGGAGATGCGCTAGCCGGCAGGGCCGGCATTGCGGGGAGCCGGCCCTCGTGATATACAGGCCATACCACAGGCTGGCCCACGCAGCCTCGCTCGGCCTGTTCCGGCCTGACACGATGAGGCGAAGACCGCAAGGGAAGCTCGAGTATGGATCAGAAGACGTTGCAGGTTTTTGAAGCCGCCCGGCTCTGCTATGAGCTCGGCATGAGCCAGCGGGAGGTGGCGGAGGATCTGGGGGTCTCGCCGGCCACGCTGACGCGGCTGCTGCAGAAGGCACGGGAGCTGGGGATCGTGCGTTTCACGGTTCAACCCCCTGAGGAGTACCTGCGCGACACGGAGGCCCTGGCGGAGCAGCTGACCAGGATTCTGGCCGTACGGGAAGTCATCGTCACTCCCACCTCCCCCCGGGCGGAGGTGGTGCGCAAGGAGCTCGGGTTCGCGGCCGGACGCTGGCTGAACGCGGCGTTGTCCTTCGGATTGAGCGTGGGCTTCTCCGGCGGCCGCTCCGTGGCGGAGGTCATCACCTTCCTCAAAAAAACCAACGGCGGGGTGGAGGTGGTGCAGCTCATGGGCGGCGTCAGTCCCACCGAGATCGACATCCAGGCGGACGTCATTGCCCGCAACGCCGCCACCAGGCTGGGCGGGACCTGCCATGTGATCCACGGCCCCGCGATCTTTCCATCGGAGCAGGACCTGCTGCAGCTCCTGAACAACCGCATCGTCTCGGATGTGGTGACGCGCTTCGACCGGCTGGATCTGGCGGTGGTGGGCATCGGCACCCTTACGGCGGACAACCCGCTGATGCAGTGCGGCTTTCTTTCCGAGACCGAGCTCGGGCGACTCAGGGAGTGCGGCTGTGTAGGGGACATCTGCGGGCACTTTTTCAACGAGAAGGGGACCGAATGTGAAGCCTCCATCGCCCGGCGCATCCTGGGCATCCGGCTCTCCCAGCTGGCGAGGGCACCGAGGGTCTGCGCCGTGGCCGCCGGCAGGGAGAAGGTGACGGCCATCATAGCCGCCTGCCGGGCGGGGGTTCCCAAGACGCTGATCACCGACACCGACACCGCTGGCGAGGTCCTCCGGCAGGCGGGCGGTTCGCCGAAAGAGGCCGTCGGCTGATCGGACGGACGGATCGGAGGAAACGGAAGGAGAAGGCAGTGGTGCGAATCGTGGAGCTGTCACACCGGCTCGTCCCGGGCAGGCAGCGCTTCCCTCTGAAGGTGACGCCCCATTCCGTGGAGGAGTACGTGCCGGAGTACCGGATGCCGGAGGGCGAGTGGTACATCATGGAGAACGTGGAGATCTGCACCCACGTGGGCACGCACGTGGAGTCCCCGTATCATGCCTTCAGGGACGGCGCCACAGTGGCAGAGCTGGACCCGCGGGCGTTGATCGGTCCGGCGGCGGTGGTGGACTTCACCGACAAGAGCGCCGGAGAAGGCATGACCCGCGCCGAGCTGGAAGAGCGGGCGGCGCACATTCACCCGGGCGACATCGCCCTCATCCGCACCGGCCTGGGCCGCCACTATCTCACCGAGCTCTACCGTCGCCCCTACCTGGAGCCCGACGGCGTGGACTGGCTGATCGGAGCCGGCATCAAGGCGTTGGGGATCGATTGCTCGGGTTTCGAGAAGCGCACCGGCTCGCCCGGAGCCGGTGAAGTGAATCATCGCAAGCTTCTGGGCCGCGGCATCCCGATCGTCGAGGACATGAACAATCTGGACCGGCTCGTGGCCGGCCGGGTCTTCGTTCTGGCCCTGCCGCTCCTCATCGAGGGACTGGACGCCTGCTGGATCCGCCCCCTGGCGATCGAGCCGGAAGAGGCCGGGCACCGCCTGGCGGAGATCCTCCTGGGCCCGGAGACCGTATGGGAGTGGTAGGGTGAAGCAGGACCCGCAGATGCAGCTCCCGGCGGCGCGGCTGGTCGAGCTGTACCGGACCATGGTCCGGATCCGCCGCTTCGAGCAGAAGGTCACACAGCTCTTTCTGAAAGGCCTGGTGCCGGGGACCATTCATCTCTGCCTGGGCCAGGAGGCGGTGGCGGCCGGCGCGGTGGGCTGTCTGACCGCACAGGATCGCGTGATGCTGACCCACAGGCCCCACGGCCAGGCGCTCGCCAAAGGCATGGACCCGAAGCGCCTGCTGGCGGAGATCCTGGGGAGAGCCGACGGGTGCTGTCGCGGCAAGGGCGGATCCATGCATCTGGCCGACCTCGCCGCCGGAGTCATGCCGAGCCTGCCCATCGTCGGGGCCGGCATGCCCATCGCCGCCGGTCTGGCTTTCGCCTTCAAGCGTGCGGGATCCGGGAGCGTCGCCATGGGCTTCTTCGGGGACGGCGCCACCAACATCGGCGCCTTCCATGAGACCATGAACCTGGCCGCGGTATGGCGGCTGCCGGTGGTCTACGTCTGCGAAAACAACCTCTACGCCGTCAGCACCAGCATCCGCAGCACCACCCTTGCGGCCCGGTTGTCCGACAGGGCCGGTGCCTACGGCATGCCGGCGCGGCGGGTCGACGGCAACGACGTGGAGGCGGTCTACTTCGCCGCCCTGGAGGCGGTGGAGCGCGCCCGCGGCGGCGGGGGCCCCGGCTTCATCGAGTGCCTGACCTACCGTCAGAGCGGTCACTCCCGCACCGATCCGGGCACCTACCGGCCGGAAGCGGAGGTGGAGGAGTGGCTGCGCCGCGACCCCCTGCTCCTGTGCCGGAAGAAGATACTCGAACGGAGACAGCTGAGCGAGGAGGAGTGCACCCGGCTGGAGGCCGCCGAGGAAGAGGTCATTCAGGAGGCGGCGGCATACGCGATGGCCTCCCTGGAGCCGGAGGGATCGAAGGCTCTGGAAGACGTGCTGGACCCGGGATAGACATGCGCAAGCTCAGAGTCGTGGAGGCGCTGCGCCAGGCGCTGGAACAGGAGATGGCCGCCGACGAGCGCGTCTTCCTGATCGGCGAGGACGTGCGGATCGGCGGCGGGTTCGCCGTGTCCCGGGGTCTGGCCGGCCGCTTCGGAGAGGACCGCGTGCTGGACACCCCCATCTCCGAAATCGCCTTCACGGGCCTGTCGATCGGCGCCGCCATGGCGGGGCTGCGCCCGGTGGTGGAGTATCAATTCGGCGACTTCGTGTTCTGCGCCATGGATCAGATCGTCAACGAGGCGGCCAAGCTGCGCTACATGTCGGCGGGCCAGGTGAGCGTGCCCATTACCTTCCGCCTCCCCGTGGGCGCCAACCGCCGCGGGGCTCAGCACGCCCAGTGCACCGAGAGCATCTTCATGAACGTGGCGGGGCTGCGCATCGTGACCCCCGCCACCCCCTTCGACGCCAAGGGGCTGTTGATCGGCGCCATCCGCGATCGCAACCCGGTGCTGTTCTACGAGCACAAGCTGCTCTACTCGTTCGGCGGGGAACGGCGGGCGGGGGAGCGCGGGCTGGGACCCGGCGTCGGCTCCGAGGTGCTGAACCAGGAGGTCCCCGAAGAGCCGTACGTCCTGCCCTTTGGCCGGGCCGCGGTCAGACGGGAAGGCCGGCACGTCACGGTGGTAGCCAACATGCTGATGCTCCACCGTTGTTTGGCCGCTGCCGCCGTGTTGAGCGCAGAGGGTATCGAGGCCGAGGTGATCGATCCCCGCACGCTGGTCCCGCTGGACCATGAGACCATTCGAGCCTCGGTGGCCAGGACCGGCCGCCTCCTGGTGGTGGAAGAGTGCCAGACCGTCGGCGGATGGGGGAACGAGATCATCGCCGGCGTGACGGAGCGCATGCCCGGCCCCCTGGTGGTTCGGCGTCTGGGGACGGCCCCTACGCCCGTGCCCTACACCACTGCCCTGGAGAGCTACGTGATCCCCGGGGTGGAACGAATCACGGAGACCATTCGAGAAATGGCGGGAAAGCGGTAGTTCATGCTGGAGATCGTGATGCCCCAGTTCGGAGAGACGGTTCAGGAGGAGATCACCGTCCTTCGCTGGCTGAAGAAAGTGGGTCAGACCGTGGCGGAGGGGGAGGCGCTCCTGGAGATCGAGACGGACAAGGCCGCCATGACCGTGGAGGCGGCCGACTCGGGGCGGCTGGCCAGGATCACCCAGGAGGCGGGTGCCGTGGTCAGGCCGGGAGCCGTGATCGGCTACCTCGAGGAATAGCCCCGCCGGGGCACGGCCGCAGGGAGGAGGACCGTATGGCGAAAGAAGCCTGCTTCGTGGGCACCGACATCGGAACCCTGGGGACCAAGTCGGTAGTGGTGAACCGGCAGGGTCGGATCCTGGGCCAGGACTACGCCGAGTACGGGGTGCTGACTCCGCAACCCCTCTGGGCCGAGCAGTGGCCGGAGGTCTGGTTCGATGCGGTGTGCAGGACCATCAAGGGCGCCCTGGCCAGGGCCAACGTGCCGCCCGGGAGCGTGGCGGCGGCCTGCGTCAGCGGCCTCTACGGAGGCTCCGGCGTTCCCTGCAATCGGGAAGGCAAGGCTCTCCGGCCCTGCCTGATCTGGATGGACCGGCGCGCCACCGGAGAGGTGGCCTGGGTGAAGGAGAACGTCGGGGCCGAACGCGTGTTCCAGATCACCGGCAACTACGTGGACTCCTATCACGGCTTCACCAAGATCCTCTGGATCAGGAACCATGAACCGGAGGTGTGGAAGCGGATCCGCTGGCTGCTTACCCCCTACGGTTACTGCGTCCACCGGCTCACCGGGAACGTCTCCCTCGACTATTGCTCCGCGGGCAACATCGCCGGCATCTTCGACCTGGCGGCCCGGGATTTTTCCGCCGAGCTGCTCGGAGCCATGGAGATTCCCCGCCGCTTCTTTCCGGAGAAGCTCTCGGAGTCCTGGGAGGTGGTGGGAAAGGTCACCAGGGAAGGCTCGCATCTCAGCGGCCTGGCCGAAGGCACTCCGATCTGCCCAGGAGGGGTGGACTGCGTGGTGGCCACGCTGAGCGCCGGCGGGATCGCCCTGGGCGACCACGTAGGGATGATCGGCACCTCCATGGCCTACGGAGTCATCCACGATGGCAGCCGCTGCAGCCCCAACCTGGTGAACATGCCACACGTCACCCGCGCCAAGGAGCTCGTCTACGCCTTCGGCGGGGTCACCACCGCCGGCGGGATTCTCAAGTGGTTTCGCGACGAGTTCGGGCAGGCGGAGAAGCTGCTGGGCGGCATGGTCGACGTGGACCCCTACGACGTGCTGAGCCTGCAGGCGGCCGGAGTGAAACCGGGCTCCGACCGGCTGCTGGTGTTGCCCTCCTTCATGGGTGAGCGGGCCCCGATATGGGACGTCGACGCCCGGGGCACCGTATGCGGCCTGACCCTGTACCACCGCCGGGCGCACCTCTTCCGGGCCTTCATGGAGGCGGTGGCCTACGCCCAGCGGATCTGCGTGGAGTTCAGCCAGAGCCTGGGGGTAACCCTGAGCCGGGAGCTCAAACTGGTGGGCGGAGCCACCAAGAGCCCTCTCTGGAAGCAGATCTTCGCCGACATCACCCGCTATCCCGTTCTCTGCGTCAAGGGCGGCGGTGAAGCGCCCTACGGAGATGCGCTTCTGGCGGCCTACGGAGTGGGAGCGATCGAGGGTTTCGAGACCATCAACGAATGGCTGTCCTTCGAGCATCCGGTGGAGCCCGACCCGGAGCGCATGGAAATCTACGATGCCTACTACCGCGAGTGGAAGGCGCTGTACGAGGCGCTGAAGGAGCCTTTCCGCCGACTGGGACGCCTGCCCTAGCGGGTGGGCACCGCGGACGGGGAGGGGGAAGGCCCGCCCCGGCAGCTCGCGGTGGATGTCGCGGCAGGCGGGAGCGCGCGGCCCGGCGGGCATTACCGTGGGGAGGCCAGGGGGAAAGGATGGCGGGGCCGCCTCAGCCCTCCTCCTGGGGCCCGAACATGACCTTGATGAACGGCTCCGTCCTGGCATGCAACATGGCGAAGCACTCCCTGCACTCTTCCAGACGGAACCGGTGGGTAATCAGTGACCCGGTCTTCAACAGGCCGTCGCTCATGTACTGGAGGCAGGTCTTCCACTCGTTGACGGGCAGGGGAGCGATGGAGGAGTTCCAGGCGCCGCGGATGGTAAGCTCGCGGCGCAGGAGCCTGTTCAGCTCGGCGAAAGGGATGTTCAGGGTCTTGTAGGAGATGCCGCAGTAGACGATCTGCGCTCTCTTTCCAGCCACCTGTAGCGCCTGGAGCTGCGTGGCCGGGCTGCCGACCAGCTCGATCACCAGGTCTGACCCCCGCCCCGCCGGTGCGGCGTTCGACGCTGTCCGGGACATCCTGCTCCTGGCCGTTTATCGCCTCCTCGGCCCCCAGGCGCCGGGCCAGCGCCAGCTTTTCGTCGAAGATGTCCACCACGAACACCCGGTGGCAGCCCAAAATGCGCAGCCACTGGAGGGCGAAGAAGCCGATGGCTCCCAGCCCGAAGATCAGGGCGCTCTGCCCGGGAAGGATCGTCAGCTTCCGAACGGCGTGCAGCGCGATCGCGGCCGGATCGGTCATGCTTCCGGACTCGAAGTCCACATTCTCCGGCAGGCGCAGCAGGTTGGGCGCGGAGACAAGCGCGTACTCCGCCATGGCGCCCTCGATGCGGGACCCGTAGTACCCGTAGTCATCGCAGAGCACGTAGTCCCCTACCCGGCAGTAGTCGCACTTCCCGCACGGTATCAGGGGCATCACCGTGACCCGGTCGCCCGCTCTGAAGCCGGTCACCGCGGCGCCGGCCTCCACGATCTGTCCGGCGAACTCGTGGCCGATGGTGATGGGATGCCGATGGGCGCCCTTCTCCATCACCCGGGGTATGTCCGAACCGCACACCCCGCAGGACATCACCTTGAGCAGGACCTCATCGGGGCGCTCCACCCTCGGCACCGCGAGTTCCACGCACCGCAGGTCCCCGGGCTCGAAAAGGCGGACCGCCCGCATTGTCGCGCCCTCCACTTGCCGCCCCCTTCGCACCCCTTGGCAGAGCCTGGGCTCTCAGGTGATCAGCAGCTCGATCCCCCTGGCGCGGATGGCCTCCGCATACTCCTGGGGGATGCCGCCGTCGGTGATGACGATGTCAAAATCGTACAGGTCCGCGAAGTGCTCGCTCTTGGCCTTGCCGAACTTGCTCGAGTCCACAAGAAGAATCTTGGTCTTCGCCGACTGCATGATCGCCTTCTTGATCTCCAGCTCGTAGGGGTACACCGTTGTCACGCCCAGGTCTTTGTGAACGCCGGCGGCCGACACGAACGCCTTGTCGGCCCGGGAACGCTTGATCAGGCTGACCCCCTCGGGGCTCTCGAATACCAGCTCGTCCGGATGGAAATACCCTCCCGGAAAGATGACGCTGCAGTTCCTCTTGCGGTAGATCTCCACCAGGATGTTGATGGTGCAGCACAGCACCGTGAGCGGCACGTCCTCGCGCATGAACTTGGCCACGTACTCCGTGGTGGAGCCGATGTCGAGGATGATTGCGTCCCGCGGCTCGATGAGAGAGGCGGCCTTCTGGCCGATGTTGATCTTCTCCCTCGTCCTGACGGTCTCCTCGTGGGTGATGACGTACTTGTCCCCGTCCGAGTCGCGCGAGGGTCTCAGGATGACAGCGCCTCCCGGAATGAGCTTGACGACCTGGTCGTTCGCCAGGAGGCTGAGATCTCTGCGCACCGTCATCTCGGATACTCTCAGTCTCTCCTTGAGCTCCTTTATCTTGACGAAGCTGTGCTGCCGCAGCAGGTTCACGATGTCTTTGATGCGCTGGTTCTTGTCCACGCGATTCTCTTGTCCTGCATCCACAGGTCCACCCCGGTCAAGGCCGGGCCCGAGGTCTCTCCCACTGCAGGGTACGCTCCACGGCCCTTTTCCAGTCCGTGTAGAGCTCCTCCCTTCGATCCTGGCTCATGCCCGGTTCGAAGACCCTCTCGATTTTCCACTGCCTCTCCAGCTCCTCCTTGCTGTCCCAGAAGCCCACACCCAGGCCCGCCAGATAGCAGCAGCCCAGCGAGGCCATCTCCGTGATGACCGGGCGCTCCACCGGGATGCCCGGGATGTCGGACTGGAACTGCATCAGGAACTCGCTGCGGGTCGCGCCGCCGTCCACCCGCAGCGAGGCGGCCGCCTTCCCGGAGTCCGCCTCCATCGCCAGGAGCACGTCCCGGGTCTGATAGGCGATGGACTCCAGCGCGCTGCGGGCGATGTGCTCCACCCCGGTGCCCCGGGTGATTCCGATGATGACCCCCCTGGCGTACATGTCCCAGTAGGGAGCGCAGAGGCCCGTGAAGGCGGGCACCAGGTACACTCCGCCCGTGTCCGGAACCTTCTCGGCCAGGGAGGAACACTCCGCCGCGTCCTGAATGACGCCCAGGCCGCTCTTGAGCCAGTCAATGGCCGCCCCGCCGATGAAGATGACCCCTTCCAGGGAGTACTCTACCCGGTCCCGGATCTTCCAGGCAAGATCGGTGGTCAGCCCGTTGACGGACAGGACGGGAGTCTCGCCGATGTTCATCATCAGCGCCAGGGCCGTGCCGTAGGAGTTCTTGGCCATGCCGGGATGGAAACAGGCCTGCCCGAAGGTGGCGGCGTGCTGATCCCCGGCCACCCCGGCGATGGGGACCTGTGCCCCGAAGAAGGCACCGCCGTCCGTCACGCCCATCTCACCGCTGGAGGGAAGCACCGTGGGCAGAATGCCTTCGGGGATGCCGAGCCACGAGAGCACGCCCTGGTCCCACCTGAGCGTGTGGATGTTCAACAGCATGGTGCGCGAAGCGTTGGAGTAATCGGTCACGTGTCGCTTCCCGCCGGTCAGGTTCCAGATGATCCAGGAGTCGATGTTACCCATGCAGATGTTGTTCCGCTGGATCTGCTCCCTGACTTCGACGTCCGGGACAGAGAGTTCGTCGTGCTCCTCGGCCCCTCGGGGTGCGGCAAGACCACGACCCTGCGCATGATAGCGGGCCTGGAGACCCCCGACCATGGCAGCATCGAGATCGGCGGTGTGGACGTCACCTACGTGGCGCCCCGGGACCGCAATATCGGCATGGTCTTCGAGCGCTATGGGAGGCCCGCAAGAGAGTCTCCCAGGTGGCGGACACCCTGCGCATCGGCGATCTTCTCGGCAGGCGGGTGAACCAGCTCTCCGGAGGCCAGATGCAGCGGGTTGCGATCGGCCGTGCCAGCGGACCCCGAATGGACGCGGCACATCACCGCGGGCATCCCCATGAAACGGTTGGGGCGTACCCGGGACCTCCTGGGCGCCGTGCTCTACTTCGCCTCGCCGGACTCGGACTACTGTACGGGGCAGACCCTGATCGTGGACGGCGGCTATTCGATGATCTGAGGCCGGCGGCTCTCAGCCCTTCTCCTCCAGCACCCGCAGGCGAGCCCGCCGGGACACCGCGACCAGCCACCCCACGGCCGCCACCCCGGCGCCCAGAAGCAGAGCCCCCGCCAGGGAGGTGGGCTCTACGACCAGGGACATCAAGGCGGGCATGGCTGCGCTCGCCAACCCGGCAGCCGTGGAGACCAGCCCCACCGCCGCACCGGGTCGATCGGGCTCACTCCGCCCGGCCAGAGACAGGAGAAGCGGAAACAGACCGGAACAGCCCAGCCCGGCTGCACCGCACAAGACGAGGATGGCCGCCGTAGAGCGGGCAAGCGTCAACGCCACGATGGCCGCCACCAGGATCGCGAACAGGCCAGTCAGGACGGTCACCGAGCGCACCCGCAGGGTCAGCCAGCCGCTCAGGAGCCGCCCCGCCGCCAGTCCGAAAGAGAGGACCGACAGCCCCATGCTTGCCGCCGCCAGCGTCAGCGCTTGCCCCTCGTGCAGGTAGGACACCAGCCAAAAGAACAGGCCATTCTGCGTGGAAGGCCCAAGGACCGCCAGGAGGATCAGCAGCATCAGGGTGCGGTTCTTGTGCAGCGGCCGTCGCTGGGGCTGCGGCGGCGCGATGGGCTCAGCATGTGCCCGGCCAGGCGGCATGAGCAGCACGGCCAACGCCACGGCCAGGAGTCCTCCGTAGCGGTACGGCAATCGCCACCCTCCCGAGGATGCGAGGAGAATCCGGGCCACCTGGGGTCCGGCAATGGTTCCTGCGGCATAGAAAGCATGATGAACGCTCATCATGAAGCTGGACCTGGCGGGAAAGAAGGAAGCCATGATGCTGCTGGAGCCGCTGGAGATCGCTCCCAAGCCACCGCCCAGGAGGAACGTCCACAGGCACGCCGCTGTGAGGCGCTGAGCGGTCGCCAGAAGGAGCGCTGCGGCACCGACCAGGACCAGGGCGAACGACAGAACTCGCACCCTACCCGCACGATCGGAGAGGAATCCCGCCGCCGGCACGGCGGCCGCGAAACCCAGCCAGGAAAAGACGCCCAGCAGCCCCGCGCGGGTCACGTCGATTGCCAGGTCTTGACGAATCTCGGGCACGAGCGTGCCGAGTATAGTGTGGTAGCCACCCACCATGGCCAGGGCGAAAAAGGCCAGGACTACTACGAGCCAGCCGCTCCTCCCGCCTGGCGACGCTGGAGCCGCTCCGCTCACAGGCGTCCACGGTCAGGCGATACAGTCCGCCGGCGGGGCAGAAGCCTGCGCAGCTCGGCACCTCGCGTGTAGTGCTGGATGGTGATGATGATCAGGATGATGCCCCCGATGACGAACTGCTGCCACAGCGAGGAGATCCCGAGCAGGTTCATGCCGTTGACGATCACCGTGAGGATGAGCACCCCGAAGGCGCTGCCCAGGAGGTTGCCTTCACCGCCGGCCAGGGAGGCGCCGCCGATGATCACCGCGGCGATGGCGTCCAGGGGAAAGCTGGCCCCCACCACCGGCTCGGCGGCGTTGAGGCGCGCGGTGTAGATGAGCCCCGCACAGGCGGACAGCAGCCCGCTCAACAGGTAGACGGAGACGCGCGTGGCGGTGACGTTGATCCCCACCAGGCGCGATGACTCGGCGTCGGCCCCTACCGAGTAGATGTTGACCCCCAGGGGAGTGAGCTCCAGCACTACCCAGAACACCAGCAGCAGGAGCAGACTGAAGATGACCGGCATGGGGATACCCAGGGGCATGCCGGTGCCGATGAACCGGAATGCCGGGGCGAAGGAGTAGATGATCCTCCCCTTGAGCAGGATGTAGGCCAGGCCCCTGGCGAAGTACATCATGGCGAAGGTCGTGATGAAGGGGGGAATGCTCACATAGGTCACCAGCAGGCCGTTGACCAGCCCGCAGGCCATCCCGATGCCCAAAGCGATGGCCACCCCCACCCCGATGGGCACGCCTTGCTTCAGGAAAATCGCCGCCACGCAGGAGGAGAGCGCCAGCACCGCGCCGTTGGACAGATCGATCCCCCCCGTGAGGATCACCAGCGTCATCCCGATCGCCAGCACGTACAGGATGGCTCCCTGGCGCAGGATGTTGATCAGGTTGGAGAGCTGGCCGAAATTGGGATTCAGCACGTAGACCACCAGGGCCAGCACGATCAACAGCCCGAAGCGCAGGCCGATGTCCTTGCCTCTCATGCGGCTGTCCTGCCCGCTTTCGCCCGCAGCGCCCGCTCGGCGCCGCGGAGCACGCGGTTCAGCACCATCCCGATCACCAGGATGACGCCGATGGCACAGTACTGCCACGGCGTTGTGAAGCCCATCAGCCCGAGCCCGTTCATCAGCATGGTGATGGTGATGGCCGACAGGGTGGCGAAGGCCGGATGCCCGCGGCCCCCGACGAAGCTCACCCCGCCGATGGCTGCAGCCGCGATGGCTTCGAACTCGTAGCCGGTCCCGGCGATGGGGTTGCCGCTGGCGATCCGCGAGGCCAGCAGCGTGCCGGCCACCCCTGCGATCAGTCCGTTCAGCAGGTAGACCAGCACCCGGTAGCGATCCACCGGCACCCCCGCCAGCCTCAGGCCCTCCGCGTTGGAGCCCAGACCGTACACGTAGGCGCCCGCGGGGCTCAGGTGCAGCATCAGCATGACGATCGCGAAGATCACCGCAAGCACCCAGAACGGCACCGGGATGGCCAGGAAGCGGGTCGTGGCAATGGCGTTGAACCAGTTCTTTTCCCAGTAGAGGGTGTCGCCGCCGCTCAGCACCAGCGCCAGGCTGGCGGTGACGGCCATGGTACCCAGCGTAACGATGAAGGGGGGAAGCTTGACCTTGGCGATGACCAGGCCGCTCCCCAGGCCGAAGGCGCCGCCGGCGGCGATGCCCGCCGCTACGGCCGCCAGGATCCCGACCCGCCCGGCCAGCAGCCCGGCGATCACCACGCACACCAGCGACAGCAGGGACCCGACGGAAAGGTCGATGCCGTTGGTCAGCATCACCAGCGCCATCCCCGTGGCAAGCAGCGCCAGGGGGCTGCTGTGCAGGAGGAGGTTCTGCAGGTTCATGGGGCTCAGGAATTTCGGGGCCGCCGCAGCAAAGACCGCGAACACGATCACGAACAGGGGGATGGCGCTGGGGATCGTCACACGCCGGAGCCACGGCAGCTCGGGGGTGGAGTTCTCCGCTGCCACGTCCGTCATCGCCTACCCCTTGTGTTCCAGACCGAACATCTTCTCGACCACGTCGCGGGAGGTGATCCGCGCGTTCTGCTCGTCCATCACCTTCTCCCCCTGCCGCAGCACCATGATGCGGTCTGCGGTCGCGAAGATGCTCTCCAGGCGGTGTGAGATGAATATGACCGAGATCCCTTTGTGCTTGAAGTTGAGGATGATGTCCTGGATCTTCTCCACCTCCTTGACCGCCAGGCCCGAGGTGGGCTCGTCCAGGACCAGGATCTTCGGCTTGAACATCAGCGCCCGGGCGATGGCCACGGCCTGTCTCTGCCCGCCGGAGAGGTCCGAGACCTTGCGGCGCATGGAATCGAAGTCGATGTCCATGATCCCGATCGCTTCCTGCGCCTGCTCCTGCATGACCCGCTTGTCCAGAATCGGAAAGGCGCCCAGGAGCCGCCTGGTCTTCAGGCGTCCCAGGAACACGTTGGTGTACACCGGCAGGTTGTCCACCAGCGCGAACTGCTGATAGACCGTCTCGATGCCCAGGGCTCGAGAGTCCGCGGGGTTTGCGATCCGCCGCTCCACTCCTTCCAGGAAGATCGTCCCGGCGTCCAGGTTCACGGCGCCGCTCAAGATCTTCACGAGGGTGGACTTCCCGGCCGCGTTGTCTCCCACCAGTCCGAGAATCTCCCCCGCATGGAGCGTGAGGTCCACCCCCTTCAGGGCCTGCACGGCCCCGTAGCTCTTGCGGATGTTCTCGGCCTTCAACAGATAGTCACTGCCCACTGGCTCCCCCCTGGCCCGCCGCCTCCGAGGGACCTGCGGTTGCACGACCGACCGGGCGGAGAGTGGCCGCCGGGAGCGCGGCGCTTGCGCGCCGTGCCCCCTGGGCCACGCTTGCCGCTTGCTGCGGCCGCCTGTGCCGGACCGCCAGGTCAGAACTTGTCCACGTTCTCCTTGGTGATGAGCGGAGCCGCGAGATAGATGTCCTTGGCCACCGGCATCCCCTTCAGCGCAATAAACGCCGACACCACGCCCCAGTAGGCCTGTGCGTCCGGCCTCTGATCTCCGCTGACCGTGAGCCGGCCCTCCCTGATGGCCTTCTTGGCGTCGTTGTTGCCGTCAAAACCCGACACCTTGATCTCATCAAGCCGGCCGGCCGCGTCGATGGCCTCGATCGCCCCCAGCGCCATCTCGTCGTTCCCGGCGATCACCGCGTCGATCTTTGGAAACTGCTGCAGCAGGTTCTCCATGACGTTCTGCCCTTCCACGCGGGAGAACTTTGCCGTCTGGGAAGCCAGGAGCTCCGCACCGGCGTCCTTGATGGCCTGGTGCGCCCCCTTGGTGCGGTCCGTGGCTGTCTGGTTCCCCGGGGTGCCTTCCAGGTAGATCACCTTCTTGCTGCTGCCCAGCTGGTCGAGCAGGTACGTGGCCACCTCATAGGCGGCGTCGTAGTTGGCCGCCCCGTCCCAGGAGGCAACCTTTCCCCCGGCGGCGCGCGTGTTGGGCGTCACCACCACGATGCCCGCTTCGTTGGCCTTGTCGATGCCCGGCACGATTCCCTGGCCGTCGGCGGGGACCACGATGATGGCGTCAACGCCCTTGGTAATGGCCTCTTCCATGAAGCGCAGCTGCTCTTCCACGTTGTACGGCTTGATGGGCGCCAGACCCTCGATCTCCAGGTTGAGGTCCTGGGCCGCCCTGTTGGCGCCCTCGAGCATGCTGTCCCAGAAGGGGTTGTCCATGCTCTTGACGATGAACACCATCTTCGCTACCGGCGCCGCCTTCTCCATGGTGCTGGTCCCCTGGGCGGCAGGCTGCTCCTCCTTCTTCTCGCAGCCGACCAGCGCCAGCGCGAGCGCCGCGGCAAGGCCCAGCAACATCATCATCCGCAAGGTCTTCTTCATCTTTCTCGTCTCCTTTCGTCAAACTGGCTTGTCATGCACCTCGACCGTGTTCGCTTTTGCTGCACCTCCTTTCCACCGCCGAACGCCCGGCGTCCGCCGCACGCGGTTTCCTCCGGCGCAGGGGTCACCGCGGCAGAATCGAGCGGCCGTCGGCGACTATATGTCCAGCAAGCGCCGCGGATTGTCGCTGCACATTTTTCGGATGTCTCCCCGGCTGGTCCCGGAGGCGAGCAGAATTCGAATGAACAGCTTCATCCCCTCCCAGGGTGGCATGTTGACCACCGTGCCCAGGTCGGAGGCAAGCACTATCCGATCTGGACCAACCTTTCTGATGATCTCAAACATCTCCATCGGGTCGCAGCTGGGATTGTTGAAATTGGGCACATCCCCATACATGAAGAGTCCGATATAGGCGCCCAGTTTCCCCATCTCCACCATCTGTTCGTGTGTGGCTTTGGTCACATTCCAGTTTGGATGTGTGACGACGAAACGCGTCACTCCAGCCTTCCTCGCCTCCTTTATCACGATGAACCTTTGTTTTGTCCCCGCGTGGCACGGATCGAGAATCATCTCGTTTTCGGCAACGATCTTGAAGATCTCGTGGAGAGCCGGGACGGGCCGATCATGCTCGTCCAGCAGCTCTATCCCGCCTGGCACTCCCATCACCCGGTGGTGATGTGCAGAGTCATGACTGGGAAGCCACACGATCTTCCCTCCCAACTGCGCGCACATTTCCACCGCAGCCGGGTTCAAGCCACCCTGGTAGTAGTTTAGCGTTACGCCTCCGAATACTCGGACTGGATCTTTCTCTACAGTGCCCGCATATTCATCAACCGCCTTTTGCACGTAGTACACAGTGGCGGAAGTAGGTATGGTGTGAGCCTTGAACACCAGGGCAGCCATGCCCAGGTCTGTGGCCTTTCTTGCTATCTCCAGTTGATCCCAACCTACGTCGATTTCCGGGTCAGGAGCTGCGTGTACATGTATGTCGACGGCGCCGTTCAGAAGCTCCGCTGTATCAGCTTCGGTGATCATCTTCACGTTGTCACCCATATTCAAGATTGTAGAGTAGGCACGCTTTGTGTCTTCTCGCCATTTGGGCTCCATAGACAATTCATACTCGTACAGCCCGTCTCTCATGGGACAGCCTCCTCATCGTACTTGCCGAACATGGCAGCCGTTTTGTACAGAGTCAGCACGTTCTCCACAGGCACAAAAGGCTGGATATTGTGTACAGGCGCGAAGACGAATCCACCGCCCGGCTTCAGGTCGTTGATCCTGCTCATCACCTCTTTTCTGACATCGTCCGGGCAGCCAAATGGCAGGATTGTCTGGCTGTCACACCCTCCACCCCAGAAGGTCAGCCTGTCGCCGAACTCCTCCTTCAAAGAAGCGGTGTCTTCCATTCCGGTGGCCGACACCTGGATGGGATTCAATATGTCCACGCCGCAGTCTATTATGTCCGGGATTATCTCTCGTATGGCACCGTCTGAATGGAGGAGAACCTTGACATCGGCTTTGCTCTTGATTGCGTCCACCAGTTTCCGGTGCCTCTTCTTCACGTATTTTCGATACATCGCCGGGGAGATGAAAAGGCCATTCTGAGTCCCCAGGTCGTCACCGATAACGGCAATCTGAACGTATCTGCCGATCCGCGACAATACCGCTCCCCAGTATTCCACGTGGAAGTCCAGTAGCCGATCCATGATTCTCTCCACGACACTCGGTTGGTCGGCAAGAGCAGAAAACCACTCCTCGAATCCCACCAGCCAAGCTCCATCCTGAAGTACTCCACCTCCGAATGTGCATCCCACTGCGACGGCGAAGTCGGTATTCTCATGGAAATGTCGCGCTCGTTCCTCCAAGCCGTCAAATCTGGATTCTTCACGAGGGTCAGGCCAGTTGTAGTTGTTGAAGCTGGCTTCCGAAACGTTCTTCAGCGGATGGTCAACCATCTCGTGATAGTAGCCATCGGGTGTTATCTTGTACTTTATGCCCCATTCATCCACATATGAATTGTCCCTGGGATCAACTGTCGCTTTCCACCCTTCAGGCGGTCGCGAGTAGACTCCCACAACGTCCCCGCCGAGCAGCCTGACCATGCTCTCGTCTACAATCGCCGTTTGCAGCGCCAGTTCAAGTACGTCAATTGAATCGCCGGGGACACACAGTTCTCTCTGCAGCTGTTCATAGACAACCCTGTGCATCGTCGTTGCCAGCGTCCCCCCGACATCTATCGGCACTCGATCTGGTTGTCTGTGGTTGATTGCGGCTGTCACTCTCTGTCTGGAATTCACTGAGCTTTCTTCCCTGGACTGCGGACCGGCCAAGTTCGAGCCGTTCCACACGGCGTCGATTGCCCGCCCACACTTGCACCTTTTTGCGAATGTTCCACGGAGCTCATGACGTCTAAGCGAATTCGGCCCCAGTAATCATCCTGACTATGGCGTCGCCATCGGTTTCCTTGGTCATTCGCTCTCCCACCTTGGCGCCACGCCTCAGCACCACCACCCGGTCTGCAACATAGAACACATGCTGGAGATTATGACTGATGACTACTACCGAAATGTTTCTCTGTCTCAGGTTCTTGATTAACTCGTTTACTTTCTTCGATTCCCTCACCCCGAGCGCAGCGGTAGGTTCGTCGAGGATTACCAGCTTGGTTCCCCAGAATGCAGCCCTGCTGATTGCGATCACTTGCCGTTGACCGCCGGACAGGTTCTTCACCTTGTCCCTCACGTTGTGCAGCTCGATTCCGAGGGATCTCAGATGATCTACGCTCTCCGCCCGCATTCTGCGCAGCTGCAGAATGCTGATGAACCCCAGGAACTTCTTGTAACGTTCCCTTCCAAGGAAAATGTTGGTAGTTACATCAAGACAGTCGACCAGCGCCAGGTCTTGGTAGCACATCTGAATACCCAGCAACGCTGCGTCCCGGGGGCCCCTTATCGAGACCTCCCGACCCTCGACGAAGATTCTTCCTTCATCAGGAAGGACGGCACCAGAGATTATTTTTACCAGGGTGCTCTTTCCCGCGCCGTTGTCTCCGACGATCGCCAACACCTCGTTGCGGTTGATTTCGAGATCCACGCCCTGCAAGGCTCTCACGCCGCCGAACCTTTTTGAGACGCCCTGCACCCTTACCAGGCATTCGCTCTTCACGCTCGATTCTCTCCTGGGGTTTTCAGTGGCGTAACGCCTCATTTCTCCCTGAGCGATCCCAATGACACAACCCCTGCAATCACAAGACCGACAACCACCTGTTGCCAGTAGGGCGACACATCCAGAAGGGTGAGCCCGTTTCGTACGACTCCCATGACTATCGCCCCCAAGAGAGTTCCTATCAGACTGCCCTCCCCACCATAGAGACTTGCTCCACCGATGACAGCGGCGGCGATTGCATCAAGCTCGTATCCAGAACCAGACAGGGGCTCAATGCTCACAAGGCGCGAAGCCAACAACATGCCTCCTATGGCAGCGGTGATGCCGCTAATCACGTAGGCGCTTGACTTGACTCGCCTGACATTGACGCCCGCCACTCTAGTCGCTTCCTGATCTCCACCAACCGCGTAGTAATACACGCCTACCCTGACATAGCGCAGTGTGAGATATCCCAGCAGGTACAGGAAAAGCATGATGACCACGGGCATGGGAATGCCAAGCAGGTATCCCCCCGCGAAGAATCCGAAGCGAGAAGGCAACCCATAGATGGGTCTCCCTTCGGTAATCACCATGCTGAATCCCCTCGCGACGCTCATCATGGCCAGCGTGGCTATGAAGGGAGGCATGCTGATCCGCGTGGTAATGAGTATACCGTTCAATAGCCCACATGTACCGCCGAGAGCGATTCCCGCGAGAATGCTCAGGTACATGTTGACGCCATGCCGCATGGCAGAAGCGGCGACTACCGCGCTGAGCGCCAGTACGGAACCTACCGACAGGTCAATGCCCGCCGTTATGATGACGTAGGTCATCCCAATCGCCACTATGGCAATGATCGATATCTGCCTTAGCACGTTCAGGATATTCGACATCGTCGAAAAGTGCGGGGTCAACAACGAAAGCAGCGCACACAAGACCAGCAACCCGCACGCCGCCAAGAAGACGCGAGATCGTCTTACGGCAAAGGACAAGTTTGAGATCGCGCTGTCCGTCTGTCTGCCCCCGTTTGCTATCTTTGATTTCATTGCAGAGTTCACGTCAGAGAGGAGAATACGATGAGGCCTTCCCCTTGGCGGAAGGATGTCGAATCCGGACAAGAAAGAAGGCCTGCATTCATAACTTGCGTCCCCAAGTCAGTTCAGTGCTTCATCATTTCTTAAGGAACTCGCCAACGTTCTCCGCTGTTATTATCGCAGGTGTGATCCGGATTATGGGCTGGATTTCTCCTTTTCTTCCCTCCATGATCTTGAACGCGACTTCATCAATGAGCACCTTGCCAACGTTCCTGGGTTGCTTGTCGACGGTGGCGTCAATCCTCCCTGCCACGATGGCTTCAAGTGCTTCCACGTTGCCGTTGTACCCACTTATCTTGATCTCACCCCGTCTGTTTGCGTTCTGGACCGCCTGCGCGGCTCCCAGGGCCATGTTGTCATTCATGGCGCAGATCAGATCCAGGTCTCTGTTGGCCTGAAGGATGTTCTCCGTAACCTCGAGTCCTCGCGCTCTTTCCCAGTTTGCCGGTTGTCTGGCAACGACCTGGATGCCCGGATAGCCTGCAAGGACGGTGTCTATGCCCTTTCCGGTTCTCACTGTCCAGTAATCGCCCGCGACTCCCTCCAGGATGGCTATCTTACCTTTCCCCTGCAGTGTCTCGGCCACCCATTTTCCCGCGACTTTTCCGCCCTCGACTTCGTCCACACCTACGGCTGACACCAGTCCGATGTTCTCGAGTACCGGCACATCACTCAACTGGTTGAATATGGCCACGTCTATGCCGCCATCAATTGCCTTTTTCAATACCGGTGCCACCGCTTCCCAGTTGCCGGAGGAAATCAAGATCACGTTGACCTTCTTTTGAATGAGGTCTTCCAGTATGCTGATCTGCTGATCCACTTTGGTCTCGTCAGACGGTGCAAGAACCGAGAACTCCAGGCCGGCATGATCGGCTGCGGCCGCTTTGGCAGCATCCGCACATTCAATGAAGTAAGGGCTCACCAGGGCGGGCGGAACCATTGCGACTACGAACTTCCCTGCCTTCGTTTCCTCTGTTGTTCCAGCTGCCATCAGAACACCCGCTGCAACTGCCAGAAAACTCAACATGGTGACCAGTCTTTTCATTTCATTCCCTCCATTTCATTTCCTCCATTTCGTTCGCCATAGCTCTAGTGTTCGAAGCATGTCCGTTCATCGTCTTCTCCGTCACCTCATATCTACCTCCTCTTGCAGGCTTCCGATTCGATTCTCTCTCTTAGCATCCCCGTAGCATCCCCGGCTCCAGCGGCCGGCGTGCACTGGCGAATGCCACACTCACGATGCCTGACCCGTGATTGTCCTTTGTCGCTCCACCTCCTTCAGATGCCGTATGGCCTGGCGGGCGGCCTCCTCGTCGTTGGGTTTGGGCAGCACTTCCGCGCCCCAGGGACCGGTGTACCCGATCTCCTCCAGCACAGCAGCAACCGCCGCAAAATCCAGGTGCCCGAACCCGGGCGCCCAGCGGTTGCTGTCGGCCATGTGGATGTAGCCAAGCCGCGGCCCGCAGCTGCGGATGCTCTCCGGGATCGAAGCCTCCTCGATGTTCATGTGGAAGGTGTCCGGGAGCACCTTCAGAGAGGGGATGCCAATTCTCTCGACCAGCGCCAGCGCTTCGGCCACCGTGTTCACCACGTCGGTTTCGTAGCGATTGATCGGCTCCAGCAGCAGGCCCACGCCCCGTGCATGCGCGTATCCGGCGCAGGAGGCGATGCTCTCCTCGCCCTGCCGTTCGCGCCGCGCGCGCTCCTTCCCGTCAGTGGGCCCGATCCTGCCGCGGATGCCCCCCAGAATCACCCCTGCTCCCAGGCGCTGCGCCAGGTTCACGTGACCCCGGATGCGCTCGACCGCGTGGGTCCTCCCGGAGGCATCGGGATCGTAGAGAGAGTAGCCGTCGTTGTAGTAGGTCTGCCCGGTGGCGATCGCGGCAACCTGCAGCTCCAGCCGGTCCAGCTTCTCCAACAGGGCTTCCACCTGGAGAAGCGCCGAGTCCCGCAGGCTCAGCTCCACGCAGGAATAGCCAAGCTCCGCTGCCCTGCGCAGGCCTGTGGACAGGTCGCCCGAGTACAGCAGCGGGCCGAAGGGGGAGCGCTCCGGCGAGAGGCTCACGCCGATTCGCGCCGACCTCATACCTTCGGCCTTCCGGGCACGAACACCACCTTCAGCGCCTCTGGACGGTAAGAGCTTTCCAGAGCTTCCCGGCACTTCTCCAGGGCAAAGCGGTGGGTGATCAGCCTTGCCCAGGGAAACGAGCCGCGGTGGCGGATCATCATCTGCATGTGCGGGTAGTACATGTCGTGGGGATGGTTGGTGTTGCCGATGAACAGCACGTTCTTGGCCGCAAAGTGGCGGTGCACGTTCAGCTCCACCGTCCCGGTGTCCGCGAAGTTGCCCGTCTCGCAGTAGGTCCCGCCGCGGCGCAGCATCCGGAGACCCACGTCCAGCACTTCCGGCCGGCCCACCGCCTCCACCACCACGTCCGCTCCGCGCCCCTCGGTCTCCCCGCGGACGTACTGCACCAGCTCCTCATCCGAAAGCCGGGAAATGTCGACGGCCAGGTCCGCCCCGAACTCTCCGGCCAGCTCCAGCTTGGAGGCCAGGGAGTCCAGGGCGATGATCTTTCCCGCCCCCAGGAGCCGCGCCTTGGCGATCATCATCATCCCCACGGCCCCCAGGCCCTGCACCACCACGGTGTCGCCGAAGTTGAACCCTCCCCGCCCGTCGCTCTGGGAGTACATCTTGGCCCGGTCCAGAAGCGCGGTGACCACGAAAATCTCCGCCAGCGCGGTCTCCTCCACCGTTGCCTCTTCGGGCACCTTGTACACCCACGCCTTGGGCGGCAGGTACAGGTACTCCCCCCAGCCGCCGGCGATGTAAGGGAACCGGTCGCTGGGGTAGGTCATGCCGATCCCCTGGTGATTCGGGCAGAAGGGAAAGGCGTGGATCCGCCGGCAGTACCAGCACTCGCCGCAGATCACGTTGGGGCAGTGCGTCACCCGGTCCCCCTCTTTCAGATGCTTGCCGCTGTACTCGATCTCGCTGCCCTTGCCGTTCATCTCCACCACGATCCCGGAGGTCTCGTGGCCGTGCACCGTGGGGAAGACCATGTCCTGCTCCGCCTCGGTGCCGCCGTACAGGGTTACCTCCCCGCGGAAGGCGTGCTTGTCCGTCCCGCAGATCCCCGACATCTCCACCTTCACGATCACCGCCCCCGGCTCCAGATGATCCGGATAGGGCAGCTCCTGGCACTCCACCTTTCCCGGCGCGGTCATCACGACTGCTTTCACCCGCTGCGGCCTGCTCACCGTTGCCTCCTCGTTGGTCCCGCTGTCCTCAGGTGGGATAACCCAGGGTGTACAGGTGCGTCCCCCCTTTGATGGGACCCTTCAGCACCCGCTCCACCTGCTCCCGTCTCTGCATGGTCATGGCCTCGATCGGCGGGAGCTTCCCCGCCGGGTACATCCCCATGATGTCGTTGATCAGCTTCTCCAGATAGTCCATGATGGCGTTCACCCCGGGCCTGGCCTTCTCCGGGTCCGCCAGCGTGGCGTCCCCCACCACCCCCTCTGGAGTGGAGACCACTTCGATGGCCGAGGCGCCCACCTGCAGCCAGAAGTCCAGGGGCAGCTCCGGGTAGGCGCTGCCGGACTTGTTCACGTGCCCGTCCGGAAAGATCTTCATCGGCTTGGTGGCCACCGCCTTCGACTGGTCGATCATCTCGGGAAAGAGCGCCATGGAGTAGGAGGTCTCGCACTCGTCGGCGTGCACGAAGGGGGTCTCGAAAGGACCTCCATGCGCCTTGTCCCGCAGGTGCTCCGGAATCACGAACCACCAGTTCACGTTCACGATAATTGCCGGCACCTGGTAGCGCTTGGCGAACTGGTGGATCGCCAAGGGGATCACGTAATCCTGCCCGTGCCCGTTCAGAAGGATCTGCTTCCGGAAGCCTGTGTTCCAGAACCCCGCAATCACCGCGCGCAGGTATGCGGCCAGGTCTTCCTCCGGGACCATGATGGTGCCCGGCATGCCCATGTGGTGAAACGGGTGCGAGCCGTACCAGATGGGCTCGGCCACGGTGCACCCGGTCGCCGCGGCCACCTGCTCGGCGATGCGGGACACCAGAAAGGTGTCCTCACCCGTGCAGGCGTTGGGCCCGTGGTTCTCGGTGCTGCCCACCGGGATGATGATCAGGTCGGAGCTCTTCAACCGCTCCTCCACCTGGTGCCCGTTCATGGTCTGAAAGTAGATCCCCGAGGGCTTCTCCATGTGCCCGCCCTGGGGCGGAATCTGCCACTTTCCCATCCGGTCCCTCCTATTGCTCCTACCCATCGAGTTCTTCCTCGGGCAGGTCGAGAAAACTGAGCAGTCGCCTCCTGACCGCTTCGATGTGTGCCTGCATCGCCTGGCGAGCACGAACCGGTTTCCGGGCGCGAAGCGCATCCAGAATCTTGCGGTGCTCCGCAAGGGAGGTCTTCACATTTTCCAGGGAGCGCAGCGACAGCACGCGCTCCCTGTAGGTGAGATCCTTGATGCTGTCCACCATGCGCACCAGCCGCCGATTGCGCGCCAACTGCAGGATCAGAGTGTGCAGCGCCACCTCCATCTCCATGAACCGTGGGAGGTCCCCCTGGTCGACGGCCTCCGTACCGGCCCGGTGCAAATCTTCCAGTCGGACGATGTCTTTGTCACTCAATACGGCAGCGGCCTTCTCCGCGGCGTACCCTTCGGTCAGGGCCCGAAGCTCGAACAGCTCCGAGAACTCCCGCCGTGTGATCCCCTGCACGAAGAAGCCCACCCTGGAGGCCGCCCTGACCAGCCCCTCGCTCTCCAGTCTCAGGAGGGCCTCCCGAATGGGTGTACGGCTGATGTGCAGTTGTTGGGCGAGCGCTTCGATGGGGAGCTGCTCGTCCGCCTTGAATTCGGAATTGAGAATCATCTGCTTGATCGTTTCGTAGGCCCAATCCTTCAGCTCTGAAGGCCGCGCCAGGTCTGAGTTCACGTTCCTCCGTCCCGCATCTTGCTAGCATGTCACATGTAACATATTACATGCTAGTTGTCAAGCCTGCGGTGCCGCAGTGTACGGTCGCACACCGGAGCGGGCGACCTCGCGCGCAGCCCGGGGCTGCCCAACCAGGCGGCCCATCTGCTACAATGACCTTCTGCGACCTTCTGCCGGAGTGCCCGTGCGCCGTCTCGTTCGCCTCGTCTTGATGCTCACGCTGCTTTCCCCGCCCCTGCCGCTGCCAGGCCAGCCCGCACCGCCTGTCGGCTCCGACCTGAGCGGCCGGCGCCTGAAGGGGTCCCTGGAGAGACGCGTGGAGGCGGCTATCGAAGCCGCCTACCGCCGCTGCCTGAGACGGCGCACCGTCGCCGGCCGGGAGCTGCTGCTGCGCATCCCCTTCGGCCAAAACGGCGAGCGCAACGGCCCCGGCTTCGTCCAGCGCATCTACCTGGGGGGCAAGGGCAGTCCGGAGGAGATCTGGCAGCGCGCCGAAGAGCTCCTGGCATCGCAGGGCTTCGCCCGCTACCTGGAGGCGCTGCGCCGTCCCGGAGAGAAGCTCCTGGTCTTCGACCTGGCGCGGCGCAGCTGGTCGGCGTTCTTCGATCCGGGGCTGATCGGCAAGGTGAAGGCAGGCCCCTATCCCGGCACCCGCGCCCGCGTCTACGTGCTGCGGTCCCAGGCGGGGGTGAGCGAGGCGGACCTCTACAACTACCTGTACTGCATCGGGGCCTTGGGGATGGACTGCTCGGGGTTCGTGTACTACGTGCAGCAGGCCGTCGCGGAGGCCTTGGGGGTGGACCTGGACCGGAAGCTGGCAGGCTCGCTGAGGGTGGCCCCGCAGCGGGTGCCCCAGCTGGTGGGGTTGTGGCTGTTCGACCCGCGGCGAGGCTTCGCGGAGCGCGTCCCGGACAACCCGGCGGCGCTCCGCCCCGGGGACGTCTTCCTCTTCCGCGGCCGCGTTCCCGGCAGGGGTCTGGACTTCCGCCACTCCGCGGTGATTCAGTCCGTGGACCCGCAGGCGGGAGTGGTGCGCTACCTGCAGTGCACCGACTGGGCCCCGCAGCCTCAGCGGGGGGTGCACGATTCCCGCATCCGCTTCGATCCCGGCGCCCCGCAGACCAGCCTCAAGGACCCTTTGGTGGAGTGGAGCCAGGAGATCCTCCCCGCCTTCCCGGGGGAGCCCGGCCTGCGCTACTGGCGCAACGACGGAGACCGCTTCGTCTCCTACATGGAGGCCGACGGCAGCCTGGTGGTGCGGCTGCGCGCGGTGAAACGCCTGCTGGAGGCGACCGATCCCGACTACTACCGGGCCGCAGCGCCCTGAGAGCCGCCGGCGGTGCGCCGCCGGTCCCGCGCGCATGGCCGGCGGACGGGGAATGAGAGCGTTCTTGACGTGGCCGCCGCCCCGGCCTACCATTTGGCAGGCGGCCGGCCAGCGCCGTCGAGCCGCCGGGCGTCTGCGCGAGCGAGCCAGAGCGAAACGTCGGCGGCGCGGCGGTGCCTCCCGGCCCCGAAACGGCAAGACCTGGAGGAGCCGCTCTCGACCGGGCACAGGAGGTGCAATATGGCGGTTGGAGCCCTCGGCGCTCTGGAGCCCTCCCCGGTGTGGAGACTGTTCGAGCAAATCACGCGGATTCCCCGCTGCTCCGGCAGGGAGGAACGGATCCGCCAGTGGGTGATCGAGTGGGCCGGGCGCAACGAGGTGAGCGCCAGAAGCGACCAGGGCGGAAACGTCCTTCTGTCGATTCCCGCCACCCCGGACTGTTCGGGCTATCCCACTCTGACCCTGCAGGCCCACCTGGACATGGTGTGCGCCAAGGAGTCGGACCTGCCCTTCGACTTCGAGGGTGACCCGCTTCCGGTCCAGGTGGAAGGACAGACGGTGACTGCCCGCGGAACCACCCTTGGCGCCGACAATGGAATCGGTATCGCCCTGGCCCTGGCCGCTCTGGTGGACCCGGGCCTCCGCCACGGCCCGCTGGAGGCGCTGTTCACGGTCAACGAAGAAAACGGCTTCACCGGGGCCTTCGCCATAAAGCCGGGTTTCTTCGCCGGCAGCTGCCTGATCAACCTGGACAGTGAGGAGCTGGGACAAATCACGGTGGGCAGCGCCGGCGGGGAGTTCACGGACTACACGTTCCCCATCGACCTCCAGGAGGCCGGAGACGAGGCGGCCTTCGAGCTGGCGGTGGACGGACTGCAGAGCGGTCACTCGGGAATCCACATCCACCTGCCCCGGCTGAACGCCGTCAAGGTGGCGCTGCGGGGGATTCTGGCCCTGAGCCGGGAAGCGCCGGTGCGCCTCTGCCGGTTCGAAGGCGGGACGGCCAGCAACGCGATCCCCCCCTCCTCGCGTCTGGCCGTGCTGGTGCCCGCCGGCCGCAAGGAAGCCTGCCGGCAGCTGCTGGAGAGCTTGAAGACGCGCACCCTCCGGGAAGCCCAGGAGGCGGAACCCGGGATTCGCATCGAGATTTCGGAAGCGGCGGATCAAAAGGGGTGGAGCCGGGAGCAGTCGGATCGCTTTCTCCAGCTGATCGACGCGGTCCCCCAGGGTCCGCTGGCGTTCAGCTCCGAGATCGAGGGACTGGTGGAGACCTCCAACAACCTGGGGGTGGTGCGCACCAGGGAAGACTCCGTCGAGGTGCTCCTCAACTGCCGCAGCTCGATAGACGGCTCACTGGAGGATTTGAGCGAAAAGCTGCGACAGATCGGCGAGCGCTGTGGCGCCCAGGTCCGGCAGCACGACCGCTACCCGGCGTGGAGCGCCGAGCCCGCCTCGCCCTTCAGCCTCCTGGTGAAGGAGCAGTACGAGAGCATCCTGGGCCGGCCGGTGAAGCTGACCGCCCTCCACGCCGGGCTGGAGTGCGGGGTGTTCAAAGGCATCGCCCCGCAGCTGGAGATCGTCTCCATAGGGCCCACGCTGAGGAACGTGCACGGTCCGGGTGAGCAGGTGGAGATACCCAGCGTCGGGGTGATCTGGCGGGTGATCCGCAGGATCGCGGAGCGCCTGGGCAACCTGCGAGAGAGCTGAGGCCGGTCATCCTTCTCCCCGGTGCCACAGTCGCGCGTGCTGCCGGTCCTGCTCGCTGAGGTACTCGGGAAAGAACTTATCGTAGAACCCGCCGTCCAGATGGTGGACCTGGGCGAGAATGGGGATGAACAGAGCGGCGGTGTACTTGGGAAACCTCCCGTAGGTCTGCCGGACGTACCGGCAGTAGGCCTTGGCGGCCTCCACGATGTCCTCGTATACCCGCGGTCGTGGCAGATCGTATCCCGCCGCACCGTAGATTCCGGCGGAGCCCCATTTGAGCTCTGCGATCTCCTCCACCGCCTGCTCCACGGACCTGTAGGGCGGGCAGTACCCCTCCAGCACGCCGTCGATTCCCACCGGGTTGTCGGTTGCCTGGGGAAAGGAGTCCCTGCCGGCCTTCTCGAAGCGGACGCCCAGGGCCCTCATGACCGTCGGCAGATCGATGGTGTGCATCATGAACGAGCCCAGCCCCATGGCCGTGGCGGCGAGAGACATGTTCTGCATGGCCATGCCCGCCTCCAGGTTGCACAGCCAGGGAAGCATGGCCTCGTACTGGGCAATCGTCATCACGTCGCCGTTCAACACCCCGCCCTCGATCCACGGGTCTACCCCTGCGGGCCGGTTCCTCACCTCGTCCCAGAGCCGCCAGCGAAATTGGGCCAATCCGGTGAAGAGCAGATTGATGTATTCCCGGGTGGTGTCCGCGATGGGGATGAAGAGGGTGGTGCCGGGCAGGTTGACCATGCTCTCGAACGCCGAGCCGATGGCCGCCCTGGGGATGTCGATCCTGCCGTCCTTCAGCTTCAGGGTGTTCTTCCGGTAGTCATCGAGGATCACCTTGCGGCTCCCGGGGTCCGCCATGCGCGCCCGGTTCTTCGGGATGATCTCCTCGGTGCCGTGGCTGCGATAGTAAAAGACCCCCTGGTCGTCGCTGAAGAACAGGTGCAGCGTGAGGGAGGCGCAGGGACTGGCGGCGGTTCGGCCGATGACCGTCAGATGGCCAAGCAGGTGCCTGATTTCCTCCACCGTGACCCCTGTGATCCCCGAGGCGGCGAAGCAGAGCAACGCGGTCTCCTCTTCGCTCAGGGGAACCGGTTGTTCCTGAGAGGCATAGCGCAGCCCGGCCCGGCCGGAGGTGAGCCGTCCACCCTGGGGGAACCGCCGCGTGCGACGCCGGAACATCGTGTCGAACAGGGGTGCTTCGAAATCCGCCAACATACAATCCTCCTCTTTGCCGGCCTGCCCTGCGAGGGGCCGCGCCTCAGACGGGCAGTCCATACGACTCCAGGACTCTCCGGTACACTCCCTTCTGGCGTACCGCCTCCAGGCCGGAGTCGAAAAGCCTGGCGAGCCCGGCACGATCCCGCTGGAACGCCACGTGCAGGGGCCTGTTGATCTGGTATGCCGGCACCTGCTCGATGCCCTGGATGCCCAGCTTCCGAGCCAGGTAGGCGGCCACCCCCGCATCCATCAGGATCAGATCGACCTCGCCGGCCAGCAATGCCCGCAGGAGCTGCTCCTGGCCCGCACGCTCCGCCTTCTGCGACTCGGAGAGCCGGTCCACCGCAGGGCCGTAGCTGTAGCCTCCCAGCACCCCCAGAAGCCGGCCGCGGAAAGGGTCCCCAGCCGCAGGGTCGAACGATCCCGCCGGGCCGCCGGCCCTGCGGAACAGGAGCGTCCTCTCCTCGCGCAGCACGCCCGAGAAAAGGTAGAGCTTCCTCCGCTCCGGGTTGGGCAGGATCTGGTATATCCCGTCCGCCCTTTTCTCCTGGAGGGATTCCAGGCATTGCTTCCAGGGCAGGAGGCTGGTCCGGGCCGCCAGTCCGCAGGCCCTGAAGGCCTGGACGATGATCTCGTGGTCGGCCCCCCGCACCCTGCCGTCTTGCTCGTACTGGTAAGGCGGATACGGATCGGCGACCAACCGTACCGTGCGCATTCCTGCGCCTAGGGGAAGATCCCGCCCCTGGGCCGTCCCGGGCCGCTCCGCAGGCCGAGAGGTGACTCAGCGGCCACAGGCTCTGGCCAGCTCCACGAGCTCCGGATGCACCACCTCCCCGTCCCGGGTGACGGGTTGGCCGTCGCAGCTCACCGAGCATTCCAGGCAAATTCCATCGATGTGAGAGGCGGCCACCCTGGGCTTGCCTCCCGAGTACATCGGCCCCTGATAGCCAAACCCCCACTCGGTGCTGCCCCACACGCGCTCGTCCTCCGTGGTGGTGGCGCCCAGCCGGGCATTTGGATTGAAGCCGTAGCACACGTGAGCCGCCAGGTACATGCCCGGGTCGTTCAGCTTCTCGAACCATCTCTTGACGGTCCTGGCTTCCTTGCCTCCGCGGATCTCCCGGATCCGTCCTTTCTCAACCTCGTAGACCACCGGCTCGGACACCCTGCCGATATCCGCCTCCCCGCCCCCGGAGATCGCCCCGTCGAAGGCCAGGACGCCGTTGATGGACCCCTCCCGCGGGGCCCATCCGATCTGCCCGGTGAGGAAATGGCCGCCCGGGGTCTCGGCGATGTGCTCGTTGGCGAAAGGCCGTTGGGGGTCGTTCTCGAACTCCACCTCGGTGCCCGCGGCGTTGACGATCCTCATCTTCCCGGCCTTGCGGGTAATCTCCACGACCTTTTCCTGAAAGGCGATCTGAGCCTGGATGTCCACCTCGCCGATGCAGCGTATCAGTTGATCCGTCGACAGCCCTCCCAGCATCAGGTTGCGGGTACGGCCATTCGTGACCGCCCGCTCCCAGGCCGTGCCGTAGAGAAGCCACTGGTTGTTGAGCTCGATCCAGGCGTCGGCTTCCGGACAGGCGGCCACCAGCGGACGGGGCAGGTAGGGATCGGTGGCCTTGCCATACCCCTTGGGGGTGCTGTGCCAGGCCACCATCACCTTGGCTCCCAGCGCCTCCCCGGCCTTGGCCATCTCCTCGGCCACCCGAAAATCGCTGATCGAATCGATGGTGATGAGGAGGTTTTCCCCCTCCTTCACACGCAGGATCTCTTTCACGGTCTTGTACGCCGCCCTGAACAGCTCCAGGTCTTTCATCGAGGGCATGGTCCTACCTCCTCGCTTGCTCCCTATCCGCGATCGCCCGGCTTCATCGTCCCATCGCCCGTTTCACCCCGCCTGCTCCGTCTGGCGCCGGCCTGGCGCATCCGGATCCTGCCCAGGAGCAGCTGAAGCCCAGGCGCCAGTCCCTGGGGCAACAGCACGATGACCAGAATGAAGATCAGGCCGAAGAAAATCCTCATGTATCGTTCCACGGGCACCAGAAGCTCCGGAACCAGTATGACGAACAGAGCGCCCAGGATCGGCCCGTAGAACACCCTGCTCCCACCGATGAGGGGAATGAAGAAGATGTACACCGTGGTGAACACCTCGATGTCCACGGAGGAGACGAACCCCGTGTAGTTCACATAGAGCGCGCCGCCAACTCCCGAGACGAATCCCGCCACGGCATAGGCCAGCATCTTGTAGTTGAAGGTATTGATCCCCACGGCCTTGGTGAGCTGGTCGTTTTCTGAGATCAGCGTGAGGATCTTGCCGGTCTTGGTGCCCATGAGCCAGAAAAAGAAGCCCGCCACCACCGCGGTCATCAGGATCACCAGCAGGTACAGGCTCGTGGTCCCCATTGCTCCTGCAAGCCCGGTGAAGTACAGGCCGCTCCTCCCGCCCGTGATGTCCTGCATCGCCTCGATCAGCTTGGGGAAGAGAATGGCCAGCAGAAAGGAGGCCATGCTCACGTAGAAGCCCCGGGCCCGGCTGGTGGCCACGTATATTACGACCCCTACCACGCTGGCCGCCACCGCGCTCACCACCATGGAAGGCAACAGAAACCCCTTCACATACGTGGTGAGCACGATCGTCCCGTAGGCGCCGATGGCCATGGTCACGGAGTAGCCGAAGAAGGGCTGGCCGCTCTTGAAATACAGGAACCACGCCACGTAGCCCTGGATCAGGAACAGGTACACGTACCCGCTCACCTGCTGCAGGTATCCTCCCCTGAGAGCGAACAGCAGCGGTACGAGCAGGATCAGGACGGTGAGAATTCTCTCAAAGCGATCTTTCACTGCCCAGTATCCCCTTCGGCGCGACCACCAGCACCAGAATCACGATCCCGTACAGGATGACGCTCTGCCACATGCCTCCCAGGAAATAGCCGCTGAAGCTCATGACCATTCCGATCACCAGCGCGCTGATGATCCCTCCCCAGATGTTGCCGATCCCGCCAACCACGGCAATGATGAACCCCATGAAGCCCAGATCCCATCCGCTGGAGAGATCGAGATTGTACAGGGCGCCCCAGAAGATGGCCCCCACGGCGGCCAGGGCGCAGCCGATTCCCGAGGCGACGCTGAAGACCCGGCCGGTGTTGATCCCTACCAGCTTGGCCAGCTTCAGGTTCTGAGAGGTCGCCTGCCAGGACTTCCCGCCTTCCGTGTACTCTTCGGAAAGGCGAATGATGACCAGAGTCCCCAGGGCGAACAGCAGTGCGATGATCTTGAAGCCCTCGACGGAGAACCCTGCAAAATGGATGATGCCGAGGCGGGGAAGGGTGATCGAGATATTGGGTCGAGGGAAGACCGCCCGGATCAGCCCCTCGAACACGAATCCAAGGGAAACCGTGGTTACGAAGAAAAGGGTAGAATCCCCTCCCTTTTCGCTGATGTGGGTGAGAAGGATGCGCTGCACCAGGTACCCGACGGCGAAGCAGGCCGCCACTCCAATGACGATCGCCAACCCCACTTGAAGGGGCAGGAAGTACCAGGTGAGGAATCCACCGAACACCCCGATCACGCCGACCGCGAAGTTCGGCACCCCGGTGATGCCGTAGATGACGGCCACGCCGAGGACGGGAAGAGAAAGAATCCCGCCCATGATCAGCCCGGTGATGAGCCCGTTCAGCAACATGGCTGCCCCTCAGCTCTCGACGTCGGCGCAGAGGGTCGACCAATCGGCCCTCGATTCACACCCCCCGCCCCAGGTAAAGATCCTTCACCAACTCCCGGGAGAGATTCTCCGTCTTCTCGTCGAACCGGATCTCTCCAGCCTCCAGCCCGAAGAGCCGATCGGCGATATTCAGCACCTTGATGTTCTGCTCCGCAAGCACGATGGTCTTGCCCGTGTCCTTGCGTATCTTCTGGAACGTGTCAAAGAGCCTGGTCACCAGTTTCGGCGCCAGGCCGATGGAGGGCTCGTCGATGAGCATGACCCTGGCATCGGAGGCCAGGCCGATTGCCACGGCCAGCATCTTCTGCTGCCCGCCGCTCAGTGTGTTCGCCATCTGTCTTCTTCTGTCCCACAGGACCGGAAAGAGCTCATAGGCATAGCCCATGAGCTCCTTGCGCCTTTCAGGCGGGCTCAGGATCACGCTCACCTCAAGGTTCTTCTTGACGGACATCATTGGGAAAACGTAGCCGTCCTGGGGAATGAGCATCAGCCCCAGGTGCCTGCGCCTGATCACCGGCCAGTGCTCTATCTCCTGGCCCAGAAACTCGATCCTTCCCGCCTCGAAGGGTCCGCTGCCGGCGATCGCCTCCAGGAGGGTGGTCTTGCCGGCGCCGTTGGGACCCACGATGCCCAGGATCTCATGGTCGCGCACGTGGAAGTCGATGCCCTTCAGCGCGCTGACCTTCCCGTAGCAGCAGGTAAGGCGCGTGACTCTCAACACGATCGCGTCGGTCTGCCCTTCACTCCAGGTAGACATCGTGCACCTCCTGATTGTTGCGAACTTCCTCGGGCGTTCCTTGGGCGATCTTGCGGCCCTCGTCCAGCACGAAGATCCAATCGGAGGTCTTCATGATCGGACCCATCTCGTGGCCGATCTGGAAGATCGTGTACCCCCTGTTCTTCAGCATCTGGATGATCTCGCAGATCCTTTCAGTTTCCGCCGGCAACAGGCCGCCGACGAGCTCGTCCAGCAGGATCAGCTTCGGCTCCGTGGCGAGGGCGCGTCCCAGCTCCACCAGCTTGCTGTCCAGGGGGGAAAGGCTCGAAACGGTCACGCCGGCCCTGTCCTGGATTCCGAGAAACTCCATGATCTCCCCGGCCCGTTTCCCCCTGTCCCGCTCGTCCATTCTGTTCTTCAACATGCCGGCAGCGATGTTGTCGTAGACGCTGAGGTTCGAGAACAGGTTCTTGTGCTGGTAGGTGCGCGCAATCCCCAGCCGGCATATCTCGAATGGCTTCCGGCCGGCAATGTCGGACCCCATGAACGCGATCACTCCCGAGTCCGCGGGCAAGGCTCCCGTGATGAGATTGAATAGAGTTGTCTTGCCTGCGCCGTTGGGGCCGATCAGACTCCAGATCCTGCCGCTCTCCAGTACGATGCTGACGTCATCCAGCGCGTGCAGCCCCTTGAATCGCTTGTGGACGCCTCGGATTTCGAGCATCGTCGGCGGATTGTCCACCCTCTCCCTCCCCTCTTTGGAGGGCGGACAGGCCCTCAGCCCGCCCTTCGGCAGGGGGTGCCTGTCCGCCCGTTTCTGCTGCCAGTCTTCCGCCGATGCGCCCGAACCGGGGCACCGAACCGTTCCGCGCTTGCGCCTCTTTCGCTCTTTACTCGCTCTTTACTGCGCGATGGGATACCTCTCCGCGGATTCGAGCTTCTTCATACCCTTCATCTCGGCCAGGATCTGCTGCATGGTCAGCTTCGGGGTCTCGTACACCCTGATCAGCTCCGGATGCAGCGGGAAGCTGGGATCCAGGTCAGAGGAGCCCGAGGCGAACTTGATGACCGCCCCCTTGGCGCCCGCGTTGTTGCCGTACCCGTCCAGCGGCCCCATGGGGCTGATGCAGACGTTCTGGAACGAGGTTTTCTGCATCAGGTCGATGATCGTGTCGGGATCCTTCGTCTGGGCCTTCTCGTACACTTCCTTGATCCAGTAGATCACCTGGTAGTAGTTGTTGGTGTAGGCTTCCGGATAGGCCTGCTCGCCGTATTTCGCCTTCCATCGCTTGACGAAATCCTTCCAGGCCTGACTGGTGGGATCGTGGTCCGCGAGGGTGTAGATGCCCTCCGCCCCGTAAGCGCCGGTGATCTTGGCGCCGCCCATGTTCGAATACGTAGTCCCATAGAGCGTGAGCCGTGGCAGAGCCCCCGCGTCCCTCATCTGCTTGGCCACGCTGAACCACCCCGCTCCGGTGTAGGGGATGAACACGGCGTCTGGTTTCTCGTTCTTGATGATCAGCACCTCGGTGGTGTAGTCGGTCTTGTCCAGGGGAGTGTAGATCACCGGCCCGATCTCGAACGGATGGCCGTTCTTCTCCCAGTAGGCCTTCAATCCCATCCCGTTGCTGTAGCCCCAGTCGTAGTCTCCGGCAAACAGGGCCACCTTCTTGGCCCCCATCTCGTGGAAGAACTTGCCCGCCAGCTGGCCGGCGAAGTAGTCGGAGTATCCGTAGTAGACCACCCACTTGCTCACCGGGACTTCCCCGGGGGGCAGGTACTTGCTCATGCTGAGATGTCCGCCGACGAAGGTGGGAATCTTGTACTTGGGCGCCAGCACACAGAGCGGACTGATGGTGGTTTCCAGCGCCGCTCCCCCCATCACGTCGGGCTTCCAGGTAGCCACTTCCCGCTCCAGCTTCCTCTGGAGCACCGATGGTTTGGTCTCGGTGTCGATGACCTTGTACTCGATCCCGGAAAACCCCTTGATTCCCGCGGCGTTGATCTCCTCCACCGCCAGCTTGATCGCCCGGTCGTAGGCGGGACCGATATTGCCCGCCGCCCCCGAGAAGGCCACCGTGCCCAGGATGCGAATGGGCTGGAGCTCCTCTGTCTTGCCCTCCGCCAGCAGAGAGCTCAAGCCCCCGGCGGCGATCAACAGAATGACCCAGGCCAGGATCAACGCCTTCCTCATCGTTCCTCGATTCTCCAAAATCATGTGCCACCCCCTTCTTGCCCTGCCAGTAGCTCGCAGAGAATAAATCAGTAGAGCAAGAGAGCCCTACAGACGGCAGGCCTCCTCGCTCCATGGCGCCTCGCCAATTCCTGCTGCCCACCTCCTTTCCGGTGAAAGCCCCTGGAGGGCTCCCTCCGCTTGAGTCTGTGCTGCGTACGCCGCCGGGAGCTATCCCTTGCCCATGGTCTCGGCCAGCTTGGCCAGCTCGGGATGCACGACCCTGCCCTGCTCGAGAAGCTGGACATCGTCGAGCCACACTGTGGAATTGAGGCAGATCCCGTCGGCGTGTGAGACCGCCTCGGGAAGGCTTCCCTCGAACATGGGCCCCTGATACCCGTGCCCCCACTCGGTGGAGCCCCACACCCGTTCATCCTCCGTGCACAACCCGGTGAGCACCGCGCCGGGATTGAACCCGTAGCACACGTGGGCCAGGTTGTACATGTTCGGGTCGCCGAGTTTCTCCAGCCACGCCCTCATCTTGTCGGCCTCCTGCTGGCCCTTGATCTCGGCAATCCGCCCCTCCTTGATGAGGAGCTCGATGGGGTGTGCCAGGATACCGAGATCCGCTTCCCCGCCGCCGGAAAAGGACCCGTCGAACACGATCGTCCCGTTGATGGTCTTTTCTCCGGGAGCCCATCCGATCTGCCCCACCAGGAAATGGGGGCCCGCCTTGTCGGCGCGAAGCTCGTTGGTGATGGGCCGGGCCGCCACATTTTCGAAGGAGATGTCGGTCCCGGCGGGGTTGGTGATCCGCATCTTCCGTGCCTTGTGGGTGAGCTCCACCACCTTGTTCTGGAATTTCTCCTGCAGGTCCATGTCGAGCTTGGCGATGCAGCGCACGATCCTCTCCGGGTCCAGCCCGCCGAGGAAAAGATAGCGGGTCCTCTTGTTGGACATCGCCTCGATCCACGGCGTGGAGTACAGAAGCCACTGGTTGTTGAACTCGACCCAGACGTCGGAGGCGGGAATCGCCTTCTTAAGGGACTCGGGCAGCTGCGGGTCCGCCACCTTGCCGTAGCCGTTAGGGGTGGAGTGCCAGGCCACCATCACTTTCCCTCCGGCGGCCTCACAGGTCTTGGCCACCTCCGCCACCGTCTTGAAATCCATGGCGGAGTCCACGGTCAGCAGCACCGTCTCACCCTTCTTCACCCTGCACATCTCGAAGGTAACGACATGCGCCGCCTTCCCAAGCTCCAGCTCATACATCTCGGGCATTCTGTCCTCCCTGATCTATAGGATTTCCTTCTCCGATGGGGGCTCATAGGCGATCTTGCTGGTGGCAAGCCCCATCATGACATGGAGCTCCGCCATCTTCAGGGCTGCTACGGCGGGGTCCACCACGGGAACGCCAAGATGCTCGGCCAGTCGCCTGGCCAGCGAGGACATCCCCGTGCACCCCAGCACGATGCACTGAGCCCCGTCTTCCGCAACGGCCTTGTTCGCCTCTGCGGCTATTGCCTCAAACGCCTTCTGCTCGTGCTTCAGCTCCAGGACGGGAATGCGGGCGTACCGTACCGAGGCGCAGCGGCTCTCGAATCCGTACTTCCTGATGTTGTCTCGAATGGCTTCCGCCGTGCTCTTCAGCACCGTGACCACCGAGAACCTCACGCACAGGCCCATGGCCACCAGGTAGCTCGCTTCACCTGCGCTGGCCACGGGTATGCTCACCGATTCCCGGGCGGCTCTAACCACCGTGTCCATGGCACAATCCAGGCTCACCGCGTCAAAGCCCTCGGCTTGCGCCTTCTCGACCTCCCGGATTATGTGCGGTCCGGCCATGGCCTCGTCGTAGGCCGACTCAATGGAAACCGGCCCGTGAGGAAGACAGACCACTTCGACCTGGCAACCCGGTGAGGCGGCGCTCTTTCGTTCGCCGATCTGGCTGTCTCGAAAGGGTACGGATGAATTGGGAATGATGACTCTGATTCTCACCCCGCGAGCCCTTCTCGGGGTCACCTGAGTAACGCCCCTCCACCGGATTTTCCCCGGCTATCTGCCGATCAAGACTTCTCTTGGAGATAGGCTAATTGTAGCAGACATCCGGTCCTTGTCAATGGGATATTTTGCAGTAGCGAAATTTGCGTGCGTTCTATTTGCCAGTAGGAAAACAAAGTCCGGGAATTTCGACAAAAAATGAACTCATAACCGCGCCGCAGCTGGAGCTCCCCTCTTCAGGAAAAGGGAAGGACCGGGGCCGCCCGCGAATACGAAAGCTATTCCTTCAAGACGTAGCGAAGCTGGTAGTTGATGCCGTCGAGCACGCTGAAGGTCTCCATCTGGATCAGGCCCTCCAGCTTGGGCACCTCCCGTTCCACGAAATCTTCGTAGGTGAACCTGCTGTTGAAGAGCATGAAGGCAATCGCGTCGTAGCGTCCGGAAACCAGAGCGCTCAGCACCACCCCCCGCAACCTGCCCACCGCCTCGGCGCCACTGCTCATCAGGCTGGGGGAGAATCTGAAGCCGATTATCGCGGAGCTGTGACCTTCGAGCAGAAAGGGATTCACCAGGCAGTTTATCTGGATGGCGTTGCTCTTGAGCATGCGTTTGACGCGATTTCGTATCGTCATGGAGGTCAATCCCATCTCCTCCGCGATCTTGCTGACGGGTTTCCTTCCGTCCCACAGGTGTTTGATGATGGCGAAATCGGTGTCGTCGATTTTCATTGCGCAATCCCGGCGGACGGCGGCGCTGGCGGCGACCCGCCCCACCCACTCAAGCATTCGATGGACCCCGCCGGACCAGGTCCTTCAGGAGTCTTCAGAGTGAGCAGTGTAGCACCGGCCTCCGAAGTCTGTAAATGGTCGAGGGACGTTGACTATCCCGGGCCAGTAGAAGACAATGCTTCGTGCTCTGTCGATGCGATTCTGAACTCCTGGAGGCGGGGAGCGATTCATGGGGATGAGACAGGTGAGGCTGGACGGTACCGACCTGGACATCATCCGGCATCTCTGGGATGGACGAACCCCCTATCGTGATATCGCCGAAAAGGTTGGCCTGACCGCGAACACCGTCAGGAGCCGGGTCAATCGAATGCTTGACACCAACGCCGTGCAGATCATTTGCCTGGTGAATCCCTACGTGCTGAAAGGCCATCAGTCTGCGATCATCGGATTCAGCACCCTTCCCAAGGAAAGCAAGAGGGCTCTGCTGAAGATCACCCGACTCAGAGGGGTCGTCACCGCTGCCCGTGTGGCGGGACGCTTCGATATTGTGGCAATCCTGCTCTTCAACACCAACTTCACCTACGAGACATTTGTCAGGGAGGAGATCCCCAAGGTGGAGGAAATCGTCTCCATGGAGACGTTCTTCGCCTTCGGGAGTGACAATTTCCAGTTGCGCTACGTTCTTTGAGCGGGGCCCCCAGCCTGCACGGCCTGAAGCCGCACGGCCTCAGGCCGGCCGGCGGCAGGAGCGCAGGAGCACCCTGGCCAGCAGGCCCATGCTCCAGGCCTCCCGAAAGATGCGCCGGAAGGTCCTGTCCGCCGAGACGGAGTGGAAGAGCGCCTCCCGGAGGGTCTCCTCCCGACTGCCGGCCAGCTCGAGCGCCGCGTCCAGCAGCCTGCTGTGCGCGGCCAGGATGGCCAGCCGCCGCAGGAGCCTGCCGTAGGGCACGTCCCGCACGATCTCCCGGCAGCGGCCGCGATAGTGCCGCTCGAAGTCCGCCGCCGAGATGCCGTGCAGCATGATCGCCCTTGCCGCCCGGAGGGCGGTCACCATGCTCGTGTTGACCCCCTTGCCTTTGAAGGGGCGCAGCAGCCCCGCCGCGTCGCCCACCAGGACGTAGCGGTCCCCGTAGAATCCCCTGGCCAGGCCCAAGGGGAACCTGCCCTTGAAGTACGCCGGCCGGCTGGCCTCCGGCCGGGCGCCGGCGGGGAGAACCGCGCGCACCATCGGGAACTGCAGGAACTGATCCATCAGGGCCGAGTTCACACCCCTCCCTGCGATGTTGATGGTCAGGTGGTTGCCCTTGGGGGTCACCGCACCGAACTCCACGCCCCGGATCGGGGGGAGGAAGGCGTGAATGTCGTCCCCGAAGCCGGCCATCCACTCCTCCCCCGGGTGCACCTTGCTGACCATGGAGGCCAGGAAGGGAGGCTGTCGGTAGCGGGTGGCCCGCTCGAAGATCCGGGCGGTGCCGTCGTCCATTCCGAAGGCGCCCACCACCACGTCCGCCCGGGAGTGGCGGCTCTCGCTGTAGACCTCGACCCCCCGGTCGGTCACCTCCAGGTCGGTGACCCTGCTCTGCACCACCTCCACTCCTCGCTGCCGGGCCTGCTCCAGCATGTACTCGTCGAAGTGCACCCGGCGGACCGCGTAGGTGGGCTCGCCCCTCTCGGGCAGGAGGATCTCGCGGTGAGCCGAGTGCAGGACGTAGCCCGTGATCACCCTCTGCACCAGGTGGCGCGGAAAGGGCACCCCCAGGTCCTTCTCCAGGATCGAGACGATGGGCGGCGAGAGCACGCCGGCGCACTGGTTGTAGTGGGTGCCTCCGGCGAAGACCTTGCCCTCGTAGAGGACCACCCGGACCCGCCTGCCCGCTCTGGCGGCCAGGTTCTGGAGCGCGATGGCGCAGGCGGCGCCCCCCGGCCCGGCGCCGATCACCACCACCGCGCCTCCCTCCCGCAGGGGCCCGAGCGCCTCGCGACTCATGGGCGGCCGCTACCCCTTGCCGGGGCGAGCCTGGCCCTCAGCCTGGCGGCGGCCGCCGCGAAGGTGGCGGCGATCAACCTCCCCTGCACCGCCGGGCGCAGGAAGCTGCGCAGGATTCTGGCATAGGAGACGTTTCCGGTGTACATGTTCCACAGGACCTCCCCCAGATACCTTCTGCTCCCGCCCTTCTGCTCGGCCCGCACCTGGTGCAGGAGCACCTCCGAGAAGAAGGCGCTCTCGTAGACCAGGTTGTAGAAGCGAAACAGGAGCCGGCCGAACAGGTTGTCCCGGATGATCATTCGTCTGGCCCGCCGCAGGTAGCCGCGCCGGAAGGCCCGCGCCGAGATCCCCCGGCTCACCGCGGTCTCGGCGGCCAGGTGGGCAGTGACCCAGGCCGACTCGATGCCGTTCTTGTAGTAGCGCGCGCAGCTGGCGTCGCCGATGATCACCAGCCGGTCGGCGAAGGGTCTCCTGGCGGCGGTGGTGGCGATCCGTGGATAGCAGCTGCAGGAGCGCCCGGCCCGGCTCCTGCTGCCCTGAAGGCGCTCACGAACCGAAGCCAGGCCCAGGAACTCCTCCAGGTCGGTCCGCCGGACGTCGCTGCGGCCCACGACGTTCACCGTCAGGTAGTTCTTCTTCGGGATGATGCCGGCGATGCGCATCCCCCCGGAGGTACGCCAGTTGGCGATGAAGATGTTGTCTCCCAGCCGCTGCCTGATGAGCGCGCCGTCCATGGGGATCTCCAGGCAGGAGGCGTGCAGCGTCTTCGGCGGCCGGTAGCCGAACCCCAGCTTCTGGATCCTCTGCAGCATGGCCGTGTTCAGCCCGCAGGCGCCCACCACCAGGTCGGCCCGCAGCGCCGAGGCGCTGCCTTCCCTGCCGTAGCTCACCTCCATGGGTCCCGGCAGCCGGAAGGAAGCGGGCCTGGCGGCGGGGTCCGGCGCCGTGGTGTACCGCAGCCCCCGCACGGGCTCGGTGATCACCTCCACGTTGTCCAGGGTTCGCACCTGCTCGAGCAGAAAGTCGTCGAAGCTGATGTTGCCCCGCTGTCCGGAGAAGCGCGGCCCGTTGCCGCGGAAGACGGTGGTGATCCGCTTCTGCCCTTCCGGGTGGCGCAGCAGGAATCCCCCCGCCTTGGTCTGGAGGAAGTAGCCCTCGATCTTGCGCTGCACCTTTTCCCCGGGCAGCACGATTCCGCTGGCCTTCAGGCGCCTGACCAGCGTCTCGGAGATCACCCCGGCGCACAGATTGCAGCCCTGCGGTCCCCTGCGGCCGAAGTCCTTCCAGTCGAAGAGGGTCACCGTCACTTGCAGGCCCCTCCGCCTGGCCAGGCGCGAGAAGAAGAGGGCAAAGAACGTCCCGGCGGGTCCGGCTCCGATCACCGCGATCCTGGAGCCGTCGGTCAAAGACAAGGCTTCGGCGCGCACATGCGTCCTCGGGGGGACCATGGTACACCATGACCGGGCCCGGGCCAACCCACCGCCCCGGGCGGCGGGGCGCCAGGGCGCGGGCGGCGGGGCGGCGGGGCGGCGGGGCGCCATGGATGCGCAGAGCGGTAGCTGTTAGAGTGAACCGCGGAAAGGAGACGCGCCGTGAAGACCTGCAAGGAGCCCCTCAGGCTGCTGTCGGGCCAGGAGATGGAGGCGCTGCACGCTGCCGCGGTGAAGATCCTGGAGACCGTGGGCATGAGGTTCGCCTCGCCGGAGGCCCTGGAGCACCTGTCCCGGTTCGGCTGCCGGGTCGAGGAGCCCGGCTCCACGGTGCGCTTCCCCCCCGGGCTGGTGAACGACTGCGTGGAGCGGATGCGCTCCGCCTACCGGCGCCCCGAGCGCCTCCCCGAGCGCATGGCCGTCCGCTACTCGCACATCCGCTTCCGCGCCGAGCCCCTGCGCGTTCACACGGACTTCACCACCAGCGCCGGCGGCTTCTGCGCCTTCATCTGGGACCTGGAGGGCCGCCGGCGCCCCGCCAACGGCCAGGACGTGCTCAAGGCCGTCAACCTGGTGAACAACCTGGCGCACATCGACTACACGGGCCTTCCCGTTTCCGACCAGAGCGTCCCGGCCCCCTTAAGGCCGGTGAAGATGGCCGGGGAGCTGGCCAAGTACACCCGCAAGCTGGGAGGCGTGGAGACCTTCAAGAAGGAAGACGTGAAGTACTTGATCGAGATCGGCCGCGTGGTGGCCGGCGGCGAGGAGGAGCTGAGAAAGACCCCCGTGCTGGTGGGATACGCGGAGGCCAGGTCTCCCCTGGCCATGGACCGCAACATGACGGAGATCTTCATGGAGTACGTCCGCAACGGCCTCCCCCAGACCGTGGACACCATGCCCAACGGCGGCGCCACTGCACCGGTCACCGCGGGAGGCCTCCTGGCCCTGGCCATGGCCGAAACCCTGGGCCCGCTGGTGCTGGGCTATGCCATCGACCCGGAGGCCACCCTGGGGGTGGACATCATCCCCTCCTACTGCGACATGTCCACCGGCATCTTTCGCTACGCCTCGGCGGAGAGGCTTCCCCTGCTGGCCGCCCGGGTGCAGCTCATCTCCGAGTTCTACGGCTGCCCCAGCGGCGTGCACGGCGGGAAGACCGACAGCTGCTTCCCCAACGTGCAGGCAGGAATCGAGAAGAGCGCCACCATGCTGATGCCCCTTCTGGCCGGCGCGGTGGGGATCGGGACGGTGGGCCATCTGGAGAACGCCGTCACCTTCTCCCCGCTGCAGCTGGCCATCGACAACGAGCTGGCCGGTTACATGCATCGCGCCCTCACCGGCATAGAGATCGACCCGGAGTCTCTGGCCGCGGAGGTGATCGATCAGGTGGGAATCGGGGGCAACTACCTGGAGCATCCCCACACCGCCCGGCACTTCCGCCGGGAGCTCTTCCTCTCGCCTCTGTTCGAAACCATGTCCTGGGAGAGCGCCCACACTCAGCAGACGGCGGGCATGGAGGAGAAGGCTCGCGAGCTGGCGGGCCGCCACTGGCGCCTGCCCGAGCCGGTGCTGAACGAGGAGCAGGTACGCGAGATCGACCGCATCGTGGCCAGGGCCGAGCGCGAGCTCTGCTGAGCCAGGCGCGGCTTCAGCCCACCGGCTTGCTGCGCATGCGCTTCACCGTTTCGGGCCTGGCCTGCTGCAGGCGCACCGGGGGCAGGCCCGCGAAGATCTGGGTCAGGTCATCCACGGTCATCTCCCCCATCAGCTCGTAGCTCTCCTTGAGGCTCCCCGCCCGATGCGCCGAGAGGACTACGTTGGGAAGCCCTCGCAGGGGGTGATCCGCCGCGAAGGGCTCCTCCGGAAAGGTGTCCACCGCCGCCCGGATCCTGCCCGAGCGCAGCTCCTCCGTCAGGGCGTCGAAGTCCACCAGGGCGGCCCGGCTGACCACGATCAGGATGGCCCCATCCCCCATCCAGGCGAGCTGCCGGGCGCCGATCATGGCCGCGTTCTCGGTGGTGGCTCCGGCCAGCAGGAACACCACCCGGCTGCCCCGCATCAGCTCCTCCAGCGGCGCAGGAATGACTCCGAAGCCCCTCAGGTAGCTGTCCGGCAGCCAGGGATCGAAGACCCGCACAGTGCAGCCGAACGGCGCCACCAGCCGCAGCAGCGCCCTGCCCAGGTTCCCGAAGCCCACGATGCCCAGTTGTCTGCCGGCCAGCAGGAAGGAGTCCCGGTTGGAGCCGTACCCGTAGACCTCTCTTCCTTCGCGGAACCGCCGGTCCGCCTCGGGGATCCCCCGGGCGGCGCTCAGGGCAAAGCCGAGTGCTATCTCGGCGACGGCCTGGGCGAAGGCCACCCCGGCGTTCAGCACGTGGATTCCCCTCTCGAAGCAGGCGTCGTAGTCCACATTGGGCAGGAAGTTCCCCTCCACGTTGACGATGGCCTTCAGCCTGGCCGCCCTGCGCAGGCGCTCCGCCGGCAGATCGGTCTGGCCGATCAGGGCGTCGGCCTCCGGGAGGTGCTGCTCCAGCACCTCCGCCGGCATCCTTCCCTCTTCCCAGATGTGGAGGGTGGCCAGGGAGCGCAGCCTGGCCAGATCTTCTGGATGAAAGATCAGGTCCACCTTCCTGGGATGGAGATCCATCAGAACCGTCTTTTTCATCGCCGTCGCTCCCTCAGCCCAAAAGGGGTCCCACCAGCCGGAGGAACTCCGCCGCCTGCTTCTCGATCTCCGCGTCGCTGGAGCGGATGGTGATCCCGAACTCCGAGCCCAGGCCCGGGTTAACCACGCCCACGCTCAGATTGACCGCCCGCGCCAGAAGCTCATCGGTGCGCGGCAGCATGCCCGGCCGGAAGGGCCGTTGCCCGTCCGGTTCCTCCCAGGCCAGCACCTGCGCCATGTTGCCGTACACGTGCCAGCCGCTCTCGGCCAGGGTGATGGTCCCCAGGGCTTCCGCGGCCCGCCGAGCCGTCCCGGCATCCGGAAACACGACCGTGAGCACCTCGTGGCATTCACCCGGGTCGTTCAGCCGGGCAAGCTCCATGCCGCGCATCCCGCCGGCCCGGATCGCCTCCACCAGCCTCTGCTTCTTCTCCGAAAGCAGGCTCATGATGGTGTCCAGCTTGCTGAGCTGCCCAAGGATGTAGGCGGCGGTGAGCTCGTTCATCTTCAGGTTGATCCCCACCAGGGTCCAGTCTCCAGTGCTGCGGGTGGACCGAAGGGGTGCGAACCCCTGGTCGTGGAAGCCGTAGGCGCGCTCGTAGAGGCGCCGGTCGTCGGTGACGACGAACCCCCCTTCCCCGGAGGTCAGGGTCTTGTAGATGTTGAGGGAGAAGGCGCCCATGTCCCCGACGGAGCCCAGCCTCCTCCCCCGGTATGAGCCCCCCAGGGCCTGGCAGCCGTCTTCGAGCAGGAACAGGCCGTGGCGGCGGGCCAGGGCACCCAGCCGCTCCAGGGCGCAGGGATAACCCAGCATGTGCACGGGCATGATCACCCGGGTCCGCCCCGTGATCTTCCGCTCCGCGTCCTCAGGGTCCATGGTGAAGGAATTGTCGATCTCCGTGAGCACCGGCCGGCCGCCCACCCGCAGGATGGCGGCGATGGAGGCCACGAAGGTGTAGCCCGGCACCAGCACCTCCACGCCGGGCCCCACGCCCATGGCCACCAGGGCGGCCATCAGGGCGCCGGTCCCGGAGCTCACGGCGATGGAGTAGCGGGTCTCCACGGCGCGGGACAGCTCCTCCTCCAGGCGGATGACTTTCTTCCTGAACAGGGGGTCATCGTCCCGGCCGTAGCGGGAGAGGTACCCGGTCTGGAGAACCTCCTCCACCTCCCGCCGCTCCTCCTCCCCTGCCAGAAAGAAGCCGGGTCCAGGCATCCCAGGAGCTCCCTACGTCCGGCGGTGCCTGTAGTCCAGGCGGTGTCCGCCGAAGAAGTCGATGGCGCGGTAGCCGGCGTGGATCGTGGCCCAGTGCGTCTTGCCGGCGGGAATCACGATCTCCTCCCCCTTCTCCAGAACCGTGACCTGCTCTTCGATCACCTCTTCGCAGCGGCCCTCCACCACCAGGCAGTACTCGTCGAAATCGTGCTTGTGGGGCTTCACCTCCTGGTCCACGTCGCACTCCCACAGCACCACCTGGCTGCCGTCGGGGGCCTGGAACATGTAGCCCCTCATGCCCTGGATATCGGAAGCCACCTCGAACTGGCGTTTGCGCAGCTCCTCGGGAAACTTGACAGCTTTCATCATGCCCCTCTCTCTTTCAGGCCTTCATGCCAGACAGGGTGACGCCCTGAATGAACCTGCGCCGCAGCAGCAGGAACACGATCAGCATCGGCAGCACCGAGACCACCGCTCCGGCGGCGATGGGGCCGTGCTCCATGTAAAACTTCTTGTGGAACACCATCAGCCCCAGCTCGATGGTGTACATGGACTTGGTGTTGACGATGATGAGCGGCCAGATGAAGAACGCCCACGCCTCGGAGAAGGCGAAGATCCCCAGCGCCATCAGCGGCGTGACGCTTAAGGGCACCACGACCCGCAGCAGGATCCAGAACTCGGAGGCCCCGTCGATGCGGGCGGCGTCCAGCAGCTGGTTGGGGATGGTCATGGTGAACTGCCGCAGGAAGAACACCCCGAAGCTCATGATCAGGATGGGGAAGACGATCCCCAGGTAGTTGTCGAACAGCTGCAGCCTCCCCACGGTGACGTACACCGAGACCATGTACACCTCGAAGGGCACGATGGCGGTGGTGAGGATGAGCACGAACAGAAAGTTCTTCAGGGGAAAGCGGAACTTGGCGAAGGCATACCCCCCCAGGATCGAGGTCACCAGCACCGACAGCATGGACAGGGTGGAGATGACGAAGCTGTTCAGGATGAACAGCGGAAACTGCTGGATCGTGAGCACCGAGTCGAAGTTGCTGAAGGTCGGGTGCTGCGGGATGATGGTGGGCGGGATGCTCAGGATTTCCTCCCCGGTCTTCAGCGAGGTGGAGACGATCCACACGAAGGGCAGGAGGATGAATGCCAGCCCGATGATGAGCACCGCATGGATCACCACCTCCGAGACCCGGGGTGTCCGCCGCCGGGGACGCACGATTGCGGGGTCAGTCGACGACGTCATAGCGTACCACCCTGAACTGGATCAGGATCACGATCAGGATGAAGGCCAGCAGCACCATCGCCTCGGCGCTGGCGTAACCCATCTTGTAGAAGTTGAACCCGTTGCGGTAGATCTCCCAGACCAGCACCTTGACCTCGTAGGAGGGGGAGCCTTGAGCCTCCGAGGAGATCACGTAGGCCACAGTGAAGGTGTGGAAGAACTGGATCACCGCCATGATGAGGCTGAAGAGGATGATGGGCTTCAACAGCGGCAGAGTGATGTAGCGGAACTGCTTGCTCTCGTTGGCGCCATCGATGCGCGCGGCCTCGTAGTAGATGGTCGGGATGTTCCTGAGGCCCACCGAGTAGATGATCATGTAGTAGCCCAGGGTCTTCCAGATCATCACGATGATGATGGCGATGATGGCGTAGTCCGGGCTCTGGAGCCATGACTGGGTGGGAAGCCCCAGGGCCGAAAGGATGTGGTTGATCATCCCGTAGCGGGTGTCGTACAGCCAGCGCCAGATGACGGTAGCCGGCACCCAGGGGGTGATCACCGGGATGAAGTAGATCATCTCGTAGAACGGCGAGGCGCGCTCGATGCGCCTCAGGAGGACCGCGAACAGCAGCGCGATCGAAAGCGTCACCAGCACGCAGGATCCGGTGATGATCACGGTGTTGCTGAACGCCTTGATGAAGTTCGGGTCCTGCACCATGGTGAGGTAGTTCTGCAAGCCCACGAAGTTGGGCTTCGGCACCACCAGGGAGTAGTTGGTGAGGGAGAAGTAGGCGGTGCGAATGATCGGGATGATGCGGATGAAGGCGAACAGGGCCACCACCGGCCCCAGGGTGCAGAGCACGAACAGCAGATGGTTCTTGCGGGCGTAGCTGGCGAATCGATTCATCATAGCTGAAAGCGACGCCGGGGACGACGGCTCGCCCCCGGCGTTCCGATGCAATATCCGGAGGGTCTACTCGCCGTACTCGTTGTTGGACTTCAGGATGCTGTTGGCCAGATCGTTGGCCTTCTTCATCACCGCGCGGCTTCCCGCCATGTTGTTCAGCAGGCTGGCGTCACGGTAGGCCTCCTGGATGACCTCGCCCGCCCGGGTCCACAGCTCCGTGTAGCTGGAGGCGGTGGACTCGAAGTAGATCTCCGCCCCCGAAGGGATCTCGATGAACTTCTTGAAGCGAGGCTCCTCCTTGAGGATGTCCGAGTAGTCCAGGTCGCGCCGGGAGGGGATCCAGCCGGAGTCCCGGAACAGGATGTCCATCACGTCCTTGCGCTGCATCACCTGGGTGAACGCCCAGGCCGCGTTCTTCTGCTTCCCCGACTCTGGAACGCAGGCGTTCACAAGCCAGTCGTAGATCCGCCAGTACTTGTCCCGGGGCTGGTAGGCCACGTCGTAGTTGATGTTCGGACCGTTGGCCTTCATGAAGGGGATCACCCAGGACTCGCGCATGAAGGTGGCCACCTCCCCGGCGGCGAACCCGTCTGCGTCGTGCTTCAGCGCCCAGTCGTCGCTCTTGTCCGGACCGTGCAGGAGCTTGATGTGCCACTGCAGCGCCTCGGCGGACTCCGGGTTGTCCATGTTGGCATGCCAGGTGCCGGGTTTCTGCCCCGCCACCACCACGTCGGAGCCCAGCAGCTGGTTGGTGATGAACGCCCACTTCTGGGTCCCCCCGGTGGGCCCGGTGAGCCGGATGGAGTAGCCGGCCCGGGTCAGGGTGCCGCTGGCGTTGCGCTTGCGGGTCTTGACGGCGGTGTTGTACAGCTCGGTCACCGTCTGGGGCGGGGTGCCGATCCCGGCCTCGGCCAGGTAATCCTTGTTGTAGAACAGCGCCGGCCCGCCGCCGAAGAAGGGCATTCCCACCACCGCGCCGTTGTAGGACGCGTAGCCCGGAACCACCTCCAGAAAGCGTCCCGGCTTGTTCACCCACTCCGACACGGCGGCGGGGGCCTTGGAGAGGATGTTGGCCTTGGCGTAGCGCTCGGTCAGGGAGTGGTCCATGACGATCACGTCCGCCGCCTGCCCCACCGGGGCGGTGGCCGCCACCTTGGCCTCGAAATCCCGCAGGTCGAACACCAGCGCCTCCACCTTGGCGCCGGGGTTCTCCTGCTGGAAGATGTCGACCGCCTTGGCCAGCGGCGCCTGCAGCTCCGTGAAGCATCCCCACACGGTCAGCTCCGCCTTGCTCAGATCAGCGGCCGCAGCCCCTTCCTGCTTGCCCCCGGCGAACAGCAGCGGCGCCAGAACGGCCAGCAGGACCAGCATCGCTAGAATCTTTTTCATAATTCCTCCTGAAGCGTCTCTGCCCTGCATTGTAGGCGCCTGCTCCAGTCCTGTCAAACCGGCTGCCGGGCTCTCAGTAGCTTCTGCCTTTTTCGAACTCCTCCACCATGGCCATGAAGTTCTCGGTGCGCGTTCCCACTGCGATGGAGTGAGTGGAGCCGAAGATGTACCGGCCCCCTTCGCGGTAGGCATCCAGGGCGCTTCGCACCTCACGGCGCACTTCCGCGGGGCCGGCGGAGACCAGCAGCTCCACGCTCACCCCGCCCCAGGGGACCAGGGCGCGGCCGTACTCGGCCTTGATGCGCCCCAGGTCCATCCCGGCGCTGCGCTGGACCGACTGATAGGCGTCGTAGCCGGCCTCCGCGAACATCGGCAGCAGCTTGTTGTTGTTCCCGCAGGCGTGCTTCATCACCGGCAGGCCCAGACGGTGGACGTTGGCCACCCGCTCCTTGATGGCCGGCAGCGCGAACTCCCGGAACATCTCCGGGGAGATGATCGGCCCCCGGGTGCTGGCAAAGTCCTGTCCCCAGCCCACGGCGTCCTGGCCGGGCCGGATGAAGCACCGGTCCATCCGGTTTCCCCGGGCCACCGCCTGCCGCACCGCGGCCTTCACCGCCTGCGGGTTGTCCAGGAACTGCATGAGGCCGAAGGCCAGCCCGCCGCCGCCTTCCTCGAAGGAGCCCCCCAGGAGGAGGATCCCCACCTCCTCCCCGGAGGGACCCATCAGGAAACGCTCCCCGCCGAAGGCCTCGATGAAGGCGTCCACCACCTCGAAGCAGCTTTCCTCGGGCGGCTCGATCTCCGGCTCGCCCGCGAAATCCTCGCTCCGGTATTCCCGCCGCCCCGCTGCGGGGTCATAGACCTTGGTCAGGTCCGCGGTCGCCTGCGAGTACTTGTACACGGTGCCGTCGCGGAGCTCCCAGGTGTTCCCGTCGATCCTGCGGGGCTTCTCGAAGGGAGCGTCCTTCGGCGGCGCCAGCCCCGAGGCCATGGCGCCGATGTTGATGATGTCGAAGCAGTCCATCTTGCGGAAGAACTCCAGGCCGTCTTCCTTCCAGCTCTGCACGACCTCGTCCCTCCGGCCCTCCCAGAGCGCCAGCTGCGAACGGGCCTTGGCCCGGTAGAAGGTCTTCCGCCCGATCACCGCCTCCACCGTGTCGAAGTCCACGGCCCACTCCCCCCAGGGGACTTTGTCGGGAACCCTGCCCGCCAGCACCGCCTGCACGCGTTCCTTGGAGGTCATGGCCGGCCCAGCGTGCGGTAGTCGAAGTCCCGCACCGTCTCGTAGATGGCCAGGATGTTCTCCAGGGGAGCGTCGAAGGGGATGCTGTTCTCCGGGCTCACCACCAGGGCCCCGTCGTAGCCCACGGTGCGCACGCGCAGGGCCACCTCCTCCCGCACGTCCCGCACCGACCCGCGGGGGACGGTATCCTGCACGGAGATGGTGCCGTGGAACAGCAGCCGCTTCCCGTAGTCTCTCTTGATCGCCGCCGGGTCCATGCAGGCCGATTGGACCGGGTTGAGGATGTCCACCCCGCAGTCGGCCAGCAGAGGGATCACCGCCTCCAGGTCCCCGTCGCTGTGGTAGAGGATCTTCACCTGCCGGCCGGCGCTCCTGGTCTCTCCGATCAGGCGGGCCAGGCGCGGGGCCTCGTAGCGGGCGAACATCTCCGGGGAGTACAGCATCCCTCTCTGCCCGGCGATGTCCCCCACCAGCGCCACCACGTCGTAGCCGGCCCGGGCGGCCAGCACCGCCTTCTCGGTCTGGGCCTCGTAGAGCAGATCGTACAGCGCCTCCACCATCGCCGGGTTCAAGGCCATCTGGATCAGAAAGTGCTCGTAGCCGCAGAGGTGGCGGGCCAGCTTGAAGGGAAACTCGATCTCCGTGACGGTGACCAGATCGCGGAAGGGCTCCAGGCCGGCGGATACCTCGGCGGCCGCGGGAAGGACGGCCTGGGGCGGGGACCAGCCCTGCAGGCTGTCCCTGCCCGCCAGGGGGCCGTCCAGCCACTGCAGGTACTTGCCGTCCTCCCCCACCCGCTGCAACGTGCCCCAGTGGTCCTCGAAGGTCCTCGGGTCGTGGAAGATGTAGCGCTCCCCCGCCCCTGGGGCATCCCCGGAAAGCTGCCTCTTCGCCCTCTGCCGGAACTCCGGGTAGTCCACGGGGAGGGCAATCCAGCGGAAGTCGACGCCCAGCCGCTGCAGGACCTCCTCGAAGCTGTCCACCTGGAAGTGGCCCTGCAGGAGCCGGATCGTTTCCGCCCGCGGCCAGATCAGGTCCGTGGGAAGGCGGTCCGGCAGGCGATGGTCCAGGGAGGCGGCAAAGCGCTCGCGGGAGGTCATGGGCCGTCCGCCGGCTGCCGGACCTCGTGATGGCGCTCCTCGATGTAGGACATGTCCCGGCGGCTGCGAAAGAAATCCATCCACACGTAGTGAAGCAGGTCTCCTTCCTCCACGCTCACCCCATGCAGGGAGCCCAGCGGGATGTGCAGCAGCGTGTCCTCCCCGAAGGCAACCTCCGCCTCGTCGGCGCGGAGACGGCAGCGGTTTCCCGGCAGGCCGTAGAAGAGCTGCTCCAGCACGGGGTGGCAGTGCGCCTCCACGCGGTCCGGCCCGGCGGTCTCAACCGAGCCGATGGTGAGCCGCGGCACCACCCCCACGGGCAGCAGAGTCCGGTTGAGTGTCTTGGGGCTCTTGATCTCCTCCCGGTAGAAGGACGCCTCCGCGTAGGGCAGGTAGTGGACCGTCGGGGAGGAGAGCCGGCCGCTCGCTTGCGCCTCCTCCGGGGCCAGCTCCATGAGGATCTCCAGGAGCTCCAGCCTCCCCCTTTCCGCCGTCACCGCAAGCGAGGCGGCGGGGGTCACGGCCAGCAGAGCCAGGGGGGAGACCGCTCGCTTGCCGGCTCCCCGGATCTCCGCCGTCCCGCTCCCGCGGACGAAGAGCACCACCCTGGCCGCCCCGGAGCGCTCCCCGGCGCGGTGGCTGCCCCTTTCCGGCACCACCACGTAGCGGGTGTCCACCCCGTCGATTTCCCCGGGCAGGAGCCTCTTCGTGCCGGCCGGAAGGCTCCCGCTCGGCAGCCTCTCGCTTCTTATGGGTCCTGCCGTGTGCCTACCCTCCCTTCGCTCCACCTCTCCTCCCGGTCCAGGCGCATGGGCCCTTCCGCGAAGATGCGGGGATCCATCGCGGCCAGGTCCGGCGAGACCGCCGGTTCGAACTCCATCTGGGCCGCCACCTGCCGCTCCGGATCGATTCCCGGCGCCACCTCGATCAGCTCCAGGGCCTCCGCCCCGAGGCGGAACACCGCCCGCTCGGTGACGTACAACACCCTGTGTCCCAGGCGGCGGGCATACTCCCCGCTGAAGGTGACCTGCTGCACGCGGCTCACCAGCTTGCGGCTGCGCCCCTCCCGGAGGATGGACAACCGCCCGTCGCGGATCTCAACCTGAAGCCCCCCCGCGGTGAAGGTGCCGCAGAAAACCATGGTCCTGGCGTTCTGGGAGATGTCGATGAAACCGCCGCAGCCGGGCATCCTGTCGCCGAAGCGGCTAACGTTGACGTTTCCCGACGCATCCACCTGCGCCATGCCCAGGAAAGCCATGTCCAGCCCGCCGCCGTGGTAGAAATCGAACTGGTAGGGGGCGTCGACGATGGCCTGGGGGTTGAATCCCGCCCCGAAGATGGCGCCCTTGGCGGGAACTCCCCCCACCACCCCCTGCTCGATGGTGAACACCAGCCGCTCGGAGAGCCCCTCCTCGGCGACGACGTTGGCGATCCCGTCGGCGATCCCGAAGCCCAGGTTGACCACGTTCCCGGGCCCCAGCTCCAGGGCCGCGCGGCGGGCCACGATCGTGCGAACGTCCAGGGGCAGGGGGTCGATGGCTCCCAGGGGGGTGCGAAGCTCCCCGGAGAAGGAGGGATTGTACTCCCCCTCGTAGGTCTGCCACTGCCCGGGGTCCACCACGACCGCGTCCACCAGGAACCCGGGCACCTTCACCATCCGGGCCGGCAGGCTGCCTCGCGCCGCCAGCCGCTTCACCTGGGCAATCACCTTGCCGCCGCTGTTGTGGGCGGCCAGCGCCGCGGAGAGAATGTCCAGGTTGGCCGCCTCCTGCTCCACGGTGATGCTTCCCTCCTCGTCTGCGGTGGTGCCCCGCAGAATCACCGCGTCTATGGGAAAGGAACGGTAGAAGAGCCTGTCCTGGCCGTCCAGCTGAATGAGCTCCACCAGCCCTTCTGCGGCCGAGCGGTTCAGGCGTCCCCCTTCCAGGCGCGGGTCTATGAAGGTGTTGAGCCCCACCGTGGTGACCAGCCCGCTTCTGCCCCCGGCGATCTCCCGCGTCAGCAGGGACAGCACCCCCTGGGGCAGGTTGTAGGCCTCGATCTTCTCCTCCTGGGCCATCCTGACCAGCGTCGGGGACCACCCCCAGTGGCCGCCGATCACTCGCCGGACCATGCCGTCGTGCGCGAAGTGGTTCAGCCCCTTCGAGGCCCCGTCGCCGATCCCGGTGATGTGCACCAGGCACAGCTCTCTGGGCCTGCCGGTCTCCAGGAAGCACTCCTCCAGGGCCGCGTAGCAGTGCTCGGCGTCCATGATCCCGCCGCCGGAGCCGGTGAGAAGCAGAGTGCCTCCGTCCCTGATCAGCCGGCAGGCCTCCCTGGCGCTCATGACCTTGCTCATGCAGATCTGTTCTCCAGATGACTCAACGCCTGTGCTGCGATGTCCACCCCCACCCTCTCACCCCAGCGCCGAAGCAGGCGCATGGTGACGGGCCCGGGAGCCCCTCCGGAAAGCGGCAGCCCGTCCACCCGGGTGATGGGGATGATACAGCGGCTGGTGGTGGTGAAGAAAGCCTCCTCCGCGTTGTACAGGTCGTAGGGCTGGAAGTCCCGCTCCTGGTTTCCCATCCCCAGCTCCGCGGCCAGCTCCAGCACCGTCTGCCTGCTGATGCCGCGGAGGATGCTGCGATCCGTGGGGGTGACCACGGCACCGTCCCTCACCATCATGACGTTCATGCCGCAGCCCTCGCTGACGTTTCCCTGCAGGTCCAGCAGGATCGGCAGCGCTCCCGGCTCCAACCGTGCGGCTTCCAGCTGCGCCAGCTGCAGGTTGATCCTGCTCAGGACCTTCACCTTGGGGTCCACGCACTCCGGCGGGGTACGGCGTATGGAGGTGATCACCGCGGAGACCCCCTCGCGGTAGCAGCGCGCCCAGCGGGCAAAGGGCAGGGGCACGCAGTAGACCGCCACGGTGGGGGTCTCCGAGGACACGGGCCAGGTCCCCCCGTGGAAGACGGTGTGCCCGATCCAGAAGTCGCCGTTCTCGCCGCGCAGGCTCTCGTTCAACCCCAGCACCTGCAGGGTGATCCTCTCCACCTCCTCCGGCGAGAGCCCGAGATCGATGCGCACGTAGCGCAGCGAGCGGAGCAGGCGATGGATGTGCTCCGGAAGCTTGAAGGGCCTGCCGGCGAAGGTGCGGGTCATCTCGAAGACCCCGAAGCCCTCCTGCAGCCCGAAGCTCAGCAAGGGCAGCCCCGCCTTGCTCTGGGGGAGAATCTCCCCGTTCAGGTAGACCTGGTGCTCTCTCGCCTCGCCCGCCATCTGCCGCCTCCTTGCCTCCGGTTGGCCTCATTCTAACCCGAAGCGGCGATCTTCGCAGCGTCTCCGGGGCACTCCCTCCTGCCGGTTGACAGCAGGCACCCGCACCGTACAATAGGGCTCGAAAACGGCCCCGGCTCCCGGGGTCGGACAGGAAGGAACTCGTGTCGCTGAGCGGCAGCACCCCCTATTTCATCTCCCTCGACCTGGGCACCACCTCGGTAAAGACCGCCCTCTTCGACGCCGAAGGGAACATGACCGCCACCTTCACGGAGGAGTACCGGCTGCACACGCCCGCCGAGGACATCGTGGAGCTGGACCCGGAGGTCTACTGGCGGTGCAGCCGCAACGGCATCCGGGCCGTGCTGGCGCAGAGCGGCGTCCCCGCCGAACGGGTGGTCTCCGTCGGGGCCTGCAGCCAGGGAGAAACGCTGATCACCCTGGACCGCTCGGGGGCTCCCCTGCGCAACGCGATCGTCTGGATCGACAACCGCTCCAAGGCCGAGGCGGAGGAGATAGCGCGGGCGTTGGGCCAGGAGAATCCCACCGGCCAGGTGGAGGTGGCTCCCACCTGGCCGATCACGAAGATCCTCTGGATGAAGCGGCACGAGCCTCAGGTGTTCGCACGCGCCTCCTGCTACCTGCTGGTGGAGGACTACGTCCTCTTTCGCCTGACAGGCGCCTACCGCGGGGAGTACTCCCTGTACAGCTCCTCCTACATGCTGGACGTGCACGGGAAACGCTGGTGGGAGGGGATTCTGGGCTACGTGGGAGTGAACCGGGAGCAGCTGGTGGAGCTGTGCGAGCCGGGAACGGAGATCGGCACGGTGAGCCCTGAGGTGGCCCGGGAGCTGGGGCTGAGCCCCGAGACCAGGGTGGTCACGGGAGCGATGGACCAGACTGCCGCCATGGTGGGCGCCGGAAACCTCCGCGCCGGAGTGGTGAGCGAGACCACCGGGGCCGCCCTGGTGGTCTGCGAGACCCTGGACAGGCTCCCCGATCGCAACCCCACCTCCATGGCCGTGCAGTACCACGCCCTGCCGGACAAGTACTTCCTGATCGGCTGGTGCGCTTCCGGGGGCATGACCTTCAAGTGGCTGCGCGACACTATCTTCACCGCCGAGAAGGAGCAGGCAGCGCGCGAGGGCAGCGACGCCTACGACAAGCTCACCGCGATGGCCGCCGGCGTGCCCGCCGGCAGCCAGGGGCTGTTCTTCTTCCCCTTCATGTCCGGCCCGGGCACCCTCCCGGTGGATCCGGAGGTGCGCGGGGTGGCCTACGGGCTGGAGCTGCACCACGGCCGGGAACACCTGGCCAGGGCGGTGATGGAGTCGCTGGCCTTCGTGGTGCGGCAGAACGTGGAGGAGATGGAACGGCTGGGGGCCGGGTGCACGGAGGTGCGCTCCCTGGGCGGCGGCGCCCGCAGCCACCTCTGGAATCAGATCAAGGCGGACGTCATGGGCCGACGAGTCCTCACGATGAGGTGCCCGGAGGCGGCCTCCCTCGGCACTGCGGTCCTGCAGGCCGCGGCAACCGGCGTCTACCCCGACGTGGAGACGGCGGCTGGCCGCATGGTGCAGCAGGCGGCGGCTCTGGACCCGATCGAGAAGAACCGCAAGTCCTACGAACGGATATACCGCCGCTTCATCGAGCTGGAGCGCAGGCACTTCGGCCGGGGATAGCAGGCGGCCTCGGGTACGCAGCCCCAGTCGACCGGCCTCCTTCACGAAACGCAGACGATCGCGCCCATCGCCGCACAGGCGGCCGGCCAGGACCGTCAATCCCAGAGGGAAGAACGCCGCCACCATCGGCGCCTGCAGCACCACCACCGGGACGAGCCACGCCGCGGGAACCAGGCCCAGCAGCATGGCGAGCAGCCCCCTACCCCCAGAGCCGCGGCAATGAGAGTCTGGAATAGTCTTTTCCCGGGGATCCACTTTCGGGTTACAAGACCGCTCGGAAACGCCGCGGAGGCCGCGGCCCGGCTGACGTCGCCGCGGGATGCCTTCGCCTCCTTCGGCTGGGCCTGCTTCAAGAATCCAGATCAGTCATGTACACTCGTAGTGCAGCAGGCGCTATTTCCGCCATGAGTGAACGGCAGGCAACGTGCAACCGAGGTCTCGACGGCAGTCCCAATCGGCGAACGCGCGCAAACGATAGGGGCGCCAGCGACGAATGAGCCGGTACCCTACGGTGCGCCCGTAAAGAGGACTGGGTACGCCTCACATGACGCTGCAAATCGAGAGATTGTGGAACCAAGCGGGCTTCAAGCCTAACCCCCAGCAGCGCGAAGCCATCCTGCACACTGAAGGCCCTCTGTTCCTCACTGCAGGCCCTGGCTCGGGAAAGACGCGCGTGCTCCTTTGGCGGACGGTGAATCTTATCGTGTTCCACGGTGTCCCGGCTGTGGATATCTTTCTCGGTACGTTCACGGAGAAGGCGGCACTCCAGCTGCGCCAGGGCCTCACAGTCTACCTTTCGGATGCGACGCGCCTCACGGGTCAGCCCTACGACCTCTCGCGGATGCCGGTGGGAACGGTGCACTCCGTCTGCCGCCGCATCCTCTCAGACCGGCGCTTCTCGCCTGGCCGCATGCGCCCGGGCGACGTGCAGCTTGCCGACGAGCTCGACCAGTACTTCTTCGTGCTCGACAACTGGAACGATCTTCTTCGGGCAGCTGGCTTCGAACGCGACGGGAACGCGACGATTAGCGAATTTCTCACCGGGAGGCGGTCGGCGTCGCGGCACGGTGCCGTCGCGGCGATTATCTCCCTGTTCAACCGTTTCAGCGAGGAGTGCCTCGATCACGAGCGGAAGGCGCGAGTCACACGGGACCCCGTGCTCAAGCGGCTGCTGCGTATGTACGCCGCGTACCGCAGCATGGAGCTCACCGACCTGTCCCTGCTGCAGCAAGCCGCCCTGGACCACTGTCGAGGGATTGACGGGTCCCACAGCGTCTTTCGCCACGTGATCGTCGACGAATACCAGGATACCAACCACGTTCAGGAGGAGCTTTTCTTTCACCTGGCGGGCGGCCACCACAACCTCTGCGTTGTTGGTGACGACGATCAGGCCCTCTATCGGTTTCGCGGCTCCACTGTCGAAAACCTGGTTGAGTTTGAGGATCGCTGCCGCAAGAGGCTTGGGCTCGAACCCCGGACCATCCACCTCGGTACGAACTACCGCTCTCGGGGGGGGATCGTCGACTTTTGCTCGGCCTTCATCCAGCAGATCGACTGGAAGAAGGGGCGCGGTCGGAAGGGAGCGTACCGCATCGAGAACAAGCAGATTGAGGCCAACAGCAAGGACGCGGGCCCGGCGGTCGTTTCGAGTGCGCCAGGACGTCCAGACGATGTCTGCCCGGAGGTGGCCAGACTGGTGCGACGGCTCCTCGACGAAGGCAAAGTCACCGATCCCAACCAGGTCGCCTTCTTGTATCCGAGCCTCAAGAGCGCCCAAGTCCAACGAATGATCGCAGCCCTGGAACAGGAGAAGCTGAATGTCTATGCGCCTCGCGCGGGGCAGTTCCTCGAGGTCTCGGAGGCACAGGACGTGTTCGGCGTGTTCCTGGTTCTTTTTGGCAGCCCCACCGGCGGGACGTCGAGTCCAGGGATGCGGCCGTTCTTCGAATGGATTGACCGCACACACCGTCGAGGCAAAGCGGTCGTGCGCCAGGACCGTATGCTCGCCGCCTTCATAAAGTCACGGCAGCAGCAGATCGGCCGTGCAATCGCCGACCGTCACCTGTTGGTCGAAGCCGTCGGCGAGGCGAACCTCGAGAAGCCGCTTTCAGACACACTCCTCAAGCGCATCACTGCCGCACGGAAGCTGTCGTCGCGAAACTCACGGTACTTGCGCCGGGGGGTTGGAAGGCTCATCGAATCACGTCGGCGAGCAGGCAAGCCGCTGTCGGTCGGCTACGTCGTCAATCGGGTCACGACCCTCGACTGGGGCGTCCTGGACATCTTCTATGAGCTGATGGGCTTCGATCGGTTCCGAGGCGCCTTCGACCTCGCCCAGGCCGGCGGCGACGAGGGCCCAGTCTGCAATCTGGCGCTGATCACATTGTACCTCGGGCGGTTTCAGGCCCGGCGCGGCGCCGTATTATCCGCTTGGTTCTTGGACCAAGACCGCTTCGTCCGGACGTTTTTCAACTCCTTCCTCTATGCTTTGTGGCGCCGCGGCGAGTCGGAATACGAGGATGCAGAGGATCCCTTTCCGAAAGGCCGGGTCCCGTTCCTGACCGTGCACCAGGCCAAGGGCTTGGAGTTCCCCGTCGTCGTACTCGGGAACCCCCGGAAGCAGGAGTCGGTACAGAAGGTGGAGGAGATAGTACGGCCGCTCCTCGTGCGGAGCCCGGGCGAGCCGCTGGACCGTATCGCGACGTTCGACGTCGCCCGCATGTTCTACGTCGCACTCTCCCGCGCCCAGAACCTGCTTGTGCTGTGCCACTACCAGGGCCAGGGTCAGCGCATCAATGAACCGTTCCAAACGCTCCTTGGCGAGGACTTCCCGCGCGTCGAGGATCTCGACCTCAACGGCCTCCCTGCGGTAGCGCCGAAACATGAGCAAGAGTTGCCGAAGACCTACTCGTACACCGGCGACTATCTCTCATATCGCGCGTGCGCCCGCAGGTACATGGTGTACCGTCGCTACGGTTTCGTCCCGGCCCGCGCGCAGACGATGTTTTTCGGCAGTCTGGTACACCGCACTGTCGAGGATCTGCACGAATGGCTCCGCGCACAGACTGAGGTGGGGAGGCACGTCTCATGAGCCCCGAACGCCGAAAGAGGGCGGATGGCGCCATCACCGACGAAGAGGTCGAGCAGCGCATCCGCGAGTTCTTCAACCACAACTATGACCTGCTTCGCCAGGAGGGCGGCCACGTCCTTGCAGAAGGGGCGAAGCAGCAAGCACTCGAACAGTCACTACTCTACTGGCGGAAGTTGAAGGCCATCGCAACCTCGGTTACCGATACCGAGGTTAAGCTCGCGCTTCCGGGCCAGGTCACACCCCGGGGACGGCAATTCGTGATCGAGGGGATTGTGGACATCGTGCACGAAGGTGAGGACGTCCGCATGTATGATCTGAAGACGCACGAAGAACGCGAAGTGCGTGCCGAAGGCGATCTTTACCAGGACCAGCTGAATGTATACGCGTACATCTGGACGGGCATACATCGACAGCTCCTCAACGGAACGGCCATCATCGCCACACGCCTTCCGCCAGAGCTGCGGGAAGCGCTTCGCAGCGGCGATGTCGCATTGATGAACGAGGCGATGAAGGCCTGGCAGCCCGTGGTGGAGCTGCCATTCGACGAAACAGAGGTAAAGCGCACGATCGAGGACTTCGGCCGGTGTGTGGATGCCATCGAGGATGGAGAGTTCGCGCCCCCATCACCCAGCGTGCTCCGTCGCGCTCGCGGGACGCGACGATACAAGGACGCCGGAGCGCGGCAGCACGCACGCGCGGAATCGAAGCCAACATTCGCGCAAATACACTGCAGAAACTGTGACGTGAGGTTCAGCTGCTCCTCGTTCCGCACCCATCTGGAGCGCCAAAACGGAGACTCTCGCTGGTGGTCTCCCGCGAGTCGGGATGAGGAAACGGAACTTGAGCTGGACGCGTGGATCGAGCAGAACCTTGGCGAAGCCTGAGCAAACGACCTGCAGAGCACGTGAAGCCGGCCATCGTTCCTTGAAGCCGCAGGCACGCCGGACGGGCCCCGCGCCGGGCGCCGTTCTCAGCGCTGCCGGGCCTCCGCCAGGCGGATGAACAGCTCCAGGGCCGCCTGGCCGGCGGCGCGGTAGATGCGGCTCAGCTGCGCCAGGAAGGGCTCCTGTCCCCGCCAAAAGGGGAAGCTCCCGAGCTGGCCGGGCAGAGAGGCGTGCACCTGGGGAGCCCGCACCTCCTGCCGGGCGTCCTCCACCGGGGAGGTTCCGACGGGCAGCACCCCCGCGGAGGAAGCCGCGAAGC
>CAZBDU010000013.1:0-91193 GCA_964490725.1 uncultured Spirochaetaceae bacterium
CGGGCGCGTGGATTGAAACGATCACCTCCTCCGCGGCCTCCCGCAAGTCCTCCGGTCGCGCCCCCCGCGGGCGCGTGGATTGAAACGGCAGCTACCCGAACGCCAAGCTGCTCGGGATCGAGTCGCGCCCCCCGCGGGCGCGTGGATTGAAACTTGAGCAGCCCCACGACCTGGTCCACGCCCTCCTGTCGCGCCCCCCGCGGGCGCGTGGATTGAAACTCGAACCGATCCACGTGGCGATCGAACACCGCCTGTCGCGCCCCCCGCGGGCGCGTGGATTGAAACAACGCCGAGCGGGGCTATCTGCTGCCGGAGGAGCCGTCGCGCCCCCCGCGGGCGCGTGGATTGAAACTCCCTCTACGGGCACATGCGGCGGACCGCGGTCGTCGCGCCCCCCGCGGGCGCGTGGATTGAAACGAACGTCAGGACGCGGAAGGTCGTCTGCTGTATCGCGTCGCGCCCCCCGCGGGCGCGTGGATTGAAACGGGCAACTGGCGGGACGTCGCCTGGAACGGGTCCGTCGCGCCCCCCGCGGGCGCGTGGATTGAAACATCGGAACTGACCGGTATCGCGTGGCCGTCGCCGGTCGCGCCCCCCGCGGGCGCGTGGATTGAAACTGCCTATGGTGCGAGACGATGTGCGACGAGGAGCGTCGCGCCCCCCGCGGGCGCGTGGATTGAAACAAGACGGCACTGGTCTACGTGCAGGACACGACCGAGTCGCGCCCCCCGCGGGCGCGTGGATTGAAACACAACCGTAAGGGCGGCCTGCCGCAGCAGGTTGCGGGTCGCGCCCCCCGCGGGCGCGTGGATTGAAACCGGCTCTACGCAAACATTCAGAGCTTCCCTACACGTCGCGCCCCCCGCGGGCGCGTGGATTGAAACTTGTAGCTGCTGGGGCACCCATCGTTGCAGCATCGTCGCGCCCCCCGCGGGCGCGTGGATTGAAACGCTGCGCTGGCACGCCGGACTTCATCGGGTTCACGTCGCGCCCCCCGCGGGCGCGTGGATTGAAACTTGATACGTGGCAAAGGTTGGAGTGCGTCTATGCGTCGCGCCCCCCGCGGGCGCGTGGATTGAAACATGGACAACGACGCCAAGGTGACGGGGGCGCAGGGTCGCGCCCCCCGCGGGCGCGTGGATTGAAACAGCCGCGTGAATGCTATGGCCATCCAGGCCATGCGTCGCGCCCCCCGCGGGCGCGTGGATTGAAACAAGCCGTTGGGGGATGCGGTCACCGACATGTTCAAGTCGCGCCCCCCGCGGGCGCGTGGATTGAAACAGTCCGCCCCAGGCAAAGTCAGGCGGGGGTGGGGGGTCGCGCCCCCCGCGGGCGCGTGGATTGAAACCGCATCGCCTCCAGCGCCCCGAGGTTGGCTGCCGTCGCGCCCCCCGCGGGCGCGTGGATTGAAACTGGTGCTTGTCTTGCCAGGTTAGAGTGACATGCGTCGCGCCCCCCGCGGGCGCGTGGATTGAAACCAGGCCTCATATCGCTGCGCCCGGGGCTTTACGAGTCGCGCCCCCCGCGGGCGCGTGGATTGAAACTTTGCGGGCCTGTCACCGCCAGAGATTCCTCCTGTCGCGCCCCCCGCGGGCGCGTGGATTGAAACCGGTTTCGATCCGCGCATCGAATTTTGGGAATGCGTCGCGCCCCCCGCGGGCGCGTGGATTGAAACTTGGTGTCGCCTGCTCCCGGGCAGCCGTGAAACGGCGTCGCGCCCCCTGCGGGCGCGTGGATTGAAACAACGCCGCCGGGAGCTACTTCGACGAGGACGCGTGGCGCCCCCGGCGGGCCTGCCCACTGAAGGCCGCTTGGGCAAGCACGCAAAGGGCTAGGGCCCCGCGGCGCCTCCAGGACGCCGGGCCTCTTCCAGCGCCGCGACCAGCATGTCCCGGGGCGGCATGCCGACGGCCCCCGAGGGGCTGCGGTACACCCGGCAGGAGAAGGAGGGCGGGTCCCCGCGCCGGCCCGGCTCGATGTCCCGCCCTTCGACCTGTACGGTGGGGGAACCCAGGAAGCGGCGCTGCTCCGCCTCGGCGGCGTCGGCCACCAGGACGAACCGGACCTCGGCCTTCAGCCCCAGCTCCCGCAAGGTGCGGCGCACCAGCTCCAGGGCAGGCTTCCCGTTGGGACAGCCGGCGAAGCTCAAAACCTCTATTTTCACACCTGTAAGTTACTCACCCGGCGGTCCTTCCGCCAAAGGACCGGCGGGCCGGGCACGGCGCCCTTAGCCGGCGCTGCCCTCCATGCTGCCGGTGGCGATGGCCTCCATGATCTGCTCCGGGGTTACCGCGTCCCGCTCCACCTCGGCAAGCTTGCGCCCCTTGTCCAGCAGGACGAAGCGGTCCGCTATGGAGTAGACATGGTACACGTTGTGGGTGATGTAGACGATCGTTGCCCCGCTGTCCCGGAAGCGCTCGATCATGTCGTGCACCTTGCGGGACTCCTTCACCGACAGGGCCGCCAGGGGCTCATCCAGGAGCAGAATCCGGCAGCCGAAGTGGAACGCCCGGCCGATGGCGATGGACTGCCGCTCCCCGCCGGAGAGGGTGGAGACCATGTCCTCGGCGGACCGGACCCGCACGCCGATCTCCTCGACAGCCTCCTTGCACTCCAGGTCCATCTTCTTCTTGTCCAGCACCCGGAAGGGACCTATCCTCTTCACCGGTTCCCTGGCCAGAAAGAAGTTGCGGGCGATGTTCATGATGTTCACCAGGGAGAGGCTCTGCTCGACGGTGTCGATGCCCTGGCTGCGGGCTTCGCCGGGGGAAGCGAAGCGCACTGGACGGTCCTCCAGGAGGATCCTGCCCTCGTCCGGCGACAGCACGCCGGAGATGATCTTCACCAGCGTGGTCTTGCCCGCGCCGTTGTCGCCCAGAAGCCCGAGGACCTCACCTCTGCGCACCTCCACCGACACGTCGTTCAACGCGCACACCTTGCCGAAGTACTTCGAGATGTGCTCCAGTCTCAGGATGTAGGGGCTCTCCATGCGTTCCTGCTCCTTCCTCTCACAGCCACAGCTTTCTGATCCTGTTGTTGATGTAGGCGGCGCCGATGAGGATCACTCCCACGAACAGCCTGTAGAAGTATCCCGGAGCCCCCGCCAGCACCAGCCCCACCCGTATCATGCCGACGATGAAGGCGCCCAGCGCCGCCCCCACGATCGTGCCGTACCCCCCGAACATGAAGGTTCCGCCGATGACGGCCGCCGCGATCGCCTCCAGCTCGTAGCCGGTGCCGAAGGCCACGTTGGCGAACTTGAAGCGGCTGATGGCGATACATCCCGACAGCGCGGCCAGCACCGAGCAGAGGATGAAGTTGACCAGCTTCACCTTGCCGGTGTCGATTCCCCTGGCCCGGGCGGTCTCCTGGTCCCCCCCGGTGGCGAACACCCAGTTTCCGTAGCGCGTGCGGAACAGCAGGAAGGAGAACAGCAGGGTGAGCGCGATGAACCAGAAGTGCGAGGGTCTCACCCCGTAGTCGATGATCCTGGAGAGGATCGTCGGGAACACCTGGTCCGCCTCGTAGGCGATGGACTGCCCGCCCGTGGCGGCCAGAAGCCCTCCCCTGGTGATCAGCAGCATCCCCAGGGTGGCGATGAAGGAGGGGATGCCCATCTTGATGGTGACCGCCCAGTTGACGGCGCCGATCACCACCGCCACCGCGATGGCCACGGCGAAGCCCACGGCGGAATGGAAGTGGTTCCCCAGAACCACGAACAGCGCGCCCGCCAGGGCGTAGACCCCGCTCACGGACAGATCGAACTCGCCCGAGATGATCAGGAAGGCCTCGCCCACCGTGATGATGCCCAGCTCCGCCACCAGGCTGGAGATTCCGGTCAGGCTTTCCAGGGTGAGAAAGTTGGGCGCGATGGCCGAAAACACGACGAACACCGTCGCGAAGGCGATGAGCACACCGAAGACGGGCCGCCGCACCAGGTAGAGGAGAAACCTCCGCCATACCGGCCGGGCCTCCGGGGCGCTCGGTTTGGATAGACTCTGTTGCATGCGTTCCTCCGGGGATCCATGGGGGGCCGGATCGGAGCCGCCCGGGGGGGGGGGGGGGGGCGGGGGGGCGGGGGGCCCGCCGGCCTCTCGCCGGCGGTCCACCCGTATCGGCGGGCGCCTCCGGCCCCCGCTTTCGAGTTCCTCGCTGACCGGCTGCTACCGAATGCCCTGCTTGATGAGCTGCTCGAGCTTGGAGACATCCTTCGGGAACAGACCCAGGGTCGGGCTTTCCGCCGGAGGCGTGAACCCGTACTTCAGATGCAGATACATGTAGGCGACTCCCAGGAACCCCTGCATGTAGGGCTGCTCGTCGATCGAGAAGTCGATCTTGCCGTCCTGGAGCATCTTCATGGAGCTCGGGGTCAACCCGAAGGTGCTGATGTGCACGTCCTTCCCCGGGGTCTTGCCTTCCTCCTCCATCCGGGTGACCAGCGTTTCGGCCCGCAGCATGTTCCCCGTGAATATGGTGTCGGTGTCGGCATGGCGCTTCAGGTAGGAGAGCATGATCTCCGCCCCCTGCACCGGGTCCTCCGTGATGTCCAGGGCCTCCACCGGGACGCCGGCGTCCTTCATGATGTCGATGAATCCCTGGCCGCGCTCCTGGATGTTGACGGCTCCCGGGTGATGGTTGCCGTAGATGGCCCGCTTGGGCCGGTACTGCTGGAGGATAGTCTTGGCGGCCAGCACGCCGCCTTCGTAGGGGATCTCTCCGATGTAGGACAGGTAGGGGATGCGCTCCAGCGGCGGGCGCGAGTCGGGGCTGTCGATGGCGATCACCGGGAGCCCGCCCTTGATCGCGGGACGCAGGAGGGAGTCCATCGCCTCCGGGTTGGTCATGGTGGCCAGCAGCCCGTCCGGCTTGGCCGCCAGGGCGCCCTGCAGCATGCTCATGAACTGCTCGAAGTTGAACACGTCCGGTCCGGTGTAGATGACCTCCATGTCCGGCGCCAGTGCGGCGGCGGCCTTGATGCCGTTCTCCACCTTCTTCCAGTACGGGTCTCCGATTCCGCCGTGCACCACCGCGTAGACCTTAAACTTCTTCGCCGCCGTGCCCGCCGGCTGAGCCTCCTTCTGGCCCGTGGCCCAGCCGCTCACGGTCAGGAGGGCGAGAATCGACAGCATCCAGGACAGTTTGAAGAGTTTCTTCATCATAGTCAGGCTTCTCCTTCTTTTTTCTTGAGTTGTGAGCTCACCGAATATCCGCTTTCCTGCTAAACCATGGCCGATCACCTCCTTCCGGCTGTCCGGTTGCCATCACGCGGACTCCCTGATCACGATCCTGGGTTTCAACACGACATGCCGGGGAGCACCGGACTCCTTTCCTGCGATCGATTCCAGCAGCAGCTCCGCCCCTCGCCTGCCCAGCTCGAACCTGGGCTGGTGGACCGTGGTCAGGCGGGGCTCGGTGTAGCCGGCGATGGACAGATCGTCGAACCCCACCACCGCCACGTCTGCGGGGACCTCCAGCTGCCGGTCCTTCACCGCACGGATGCACCCGATGGCCGCGGTGTCGTCCATGGCGAAGATGGACAGTGGAGGCTGGAACCTGCGCAGCGCCTCGGCGGCCGCGTTGTAGCCGCCCTCCTCTCCCGACTCCGTTTCGATGACGGAAAAGCCGTCCCCCAGGCCGTGCTCCTCCGCCGCGCTGCACACGCCGGCCAGACGGTCCTCCTCGTCGGTGGTCATCCGCCTGGCCGTGACGTAGACCAGGCGGCCCCGCCTGCCCTCGATGAGATACTCCGCTCCCAGCATTCCTCCCTGGAAGTTGTCCACGGTGACGGAGCTCAGGTTGTTCCGGGGAGTCTTCATGGCCACCAGGACCACATTCCTTGTCCTGGTGGTCTCCACCATCTCGGGGAACAGGTCCGGCTCCAGCTGGTGGCCGATCCCCAGGACCAGCACGCCCTCGGCGGCGATCTTGCCCAGCTTCTCCAGGCACAGCTTCTCCCTGCGGAGGTCCGACTTGGCGTTGTTGAGAACCAGGTAGAACCCGGATTCCTCCAGAACGTGCTCGATCCCGTTCAGGATCGCGCTGAAGTAGGGATCGGTGAGATCCCAGACGATCACGCCGACGATGCTGCTCTTCCTGGTCCTGAGCGAGCGGGCCAGGAGGTTGGGCCTGTAGTCCAGCTCCCGGGCGATCCGCAGGACCTTCTCCCGCGTCTTCGCGCTGACGGGGATCGAGGAGCTCTTGTTGTTGAGGATGTTGGAGACCGTGGTGATGGAGACCGCAGCACGCCTGGCAATGTCCTCGAGCTTGCTCATGGTACTTTAACGTTTAACGTGTAACGTTACTCCCAGGATAGTGCCTGGCTGGCAGGCACGTCAAGCCCAAGAACGCGGGCGCCTCTCTCCACTGCGCCGAGGGATGCGCCATCAGGTCCCAGAGCTCCCCACCACGATGACTCTTCCCGATGTTCCCTCTACGACCAGCTCCTGCTCGTCACGGATGCTCACGGTGGCCCCGACCACCCCCACCACGGCCGGGATGCCGTATTCCCGGGCGGCGATAGAGCCGTGCGCCATGGGACCGCCCGTCTCCATCACAAGGCCGCCGGCCAGCACGAAGAGGGGCGTCCAACCAGGATCGGTCGAGGGGGCCACGAGGATCTCGCCCGGGGCGAGCCGTGCCCCTTCCGGGTCAAGGAGCACCCGCGCCTTGCCTCGAACGGTTCCGGCTGAAGCGGGAATCCCTCGCAGCACACCGGGACCGTCAGCAGCGTCGCCCGGCGTTGCACCCAACTCCGGCCGGGTTCCATCGGAGAGGAGGATCGCCGGGTGCTCGCGCCGGGCAACCTCGGCTTCGTAGGTTGCCTTGCGTCGACGAAGCGTCGCAGCGTCCGGACCCGAGCCGCGCCCAAGCGCCTCCCTCATCTCCCGGAGGCTCAGGAAGGAGAGATCCGTCTCATCGGCCAGGCGGCCGGCGTTCAAGAGCTCTCTGCCTGCGGGCTCGAGGAGAGTCCTTGCCAGGGCAAACAAAAGCGCGATGTAGGAGCGGGGCACCTCCTGCAGGCCGGAAAGAGCGCGCGCCCTCCGCAGGCACAGGCGCACCACCGCCGCCCGCGCTCGCCCGCGGCCTCTCGCCCGCAGGGCAAGGTCGGCGATCATCGCCTCCGCCTGCTGCGCCCCCCTGCCCAGGATCCGGCGGGGCCCCGGGATTCGGCTTCCCTGGCGAAGGTAGCCCGCCAGCGAGGCAAACAGGGGGGCCGGGTCCTCCGACCAGCGCTTCAGCCCGGCGTCCAGCTCCGTCGCGCAGCGGTGGCCGTGACGGCGAAGGAACGCGACCAGCGCTTCACGAAATCCCACGGGAAGCCGCCCTTCGCGGTACCCCCGCGCCAGCGCCTGTGGGGAGGAGCCGCGCAGCGTCTCTGCCAGCGGTTCGTCCTTGCCCGCCTGGACGGCCAGGTCCCAGAGGTCGATGTCCATCTCCGTGGTGGGGTTTCCGGGCGCTGCCCGCAGGCAGGTCTGGATCTCCCCGTCGGTCGCCAGTCCTTGGAGCAGCCTGCGTCCCAGCCAGAGGAACCCTCTGGCTGGAAGCAGAACCGAGGGCATGATGCCGAGCAGACCGCGGACTGTTTCGGCTGAGAACAGCCGCTGGACCGCCTCCGGCCGCCGCTCGATGGGCGTCGACTCGAGCCGCGCCGCCGCGGCCTCGAATGCTGCGCGGAGGCGCCGTACCCGCAGGCGGGTCCCCTGGGGATGCACGATCGACTGCACGAGGTGCCAGTAAAGGCCCGAGCGAATCACGAAGGAAAGGGCGTGGCGGAGCAGAGGAAGCGGTGACCTGTAGATCGGAGAGAAGCTCGGGTCTTCGGTGAGACGCTCGATCGAAGCACCGGCTCGTGCCGAGATCCCGCTCACCATCTGCGCGAGGAGCCTCCGCCCCACCGCGCTGCGCAGCGCCCCGGTCACATCGATATAGAGTCTGCCGGCTGCTTCGGTCAAGAAGCTCGGCCCTGCCAGCCGGTCGGCAGGAGGGAAACCGAAGCAGGAGGCCACCGCGGAGATCAGGAGTCGGAAGACCGAGGCGCCCAGCGGCGTGAAGGGTCGCTCCATCCCCTGCGATGCGTTCAGCGAGTAGTACGCTCGAAGGTCGCCGGCCGGCTCCGGAGCCCCCGCAGGAAGCGGGAAGAGCGTGGTGATCGGACGCGCCTGCAGGATCCAGCGCTTTCCCTCCCCGTCGATCGCCCACTCCACGTCCTGAGGTCCTTTCAGGAACCGGGCGATGCTGCGGCCCAGCCGCACGATATCGGCCAGCTCACGGCGGTCGATGCACGGCGCGGATGAGGGCGCCTCCGGTGCGCTCCGTTCGACCCCTCCCTGCGGCAGGGGCCGGATGATGAGCTCGTTCTTCCCCCGCCTTTCCTCGATCACCGTCGCGCCGTCGGTGCCCACCACGAAGTGATCCGGGACCACGCTTCCGGACACGACCGCCTCGCCGAGCCCGGGCGCGGCATCCACCACCGCTTCACGCCTGCTGCCGCTGATCGGATTCGCAGTGAACAGGACTCCCGCGGCCCGCGCGTCGACAAGACGCTGGACGACGACAGCCATGCGCACGCTGCGTTGGTCGATACGCCGCTCGGCGCGATAGATTGTAGCCCGGTCGCTCCACAGGGAGACCCAGCAGCGCCTGACCTCCTCGGCCACCCGCACCGCCCCTGTTACGTTGAGGTAGCTGTCCTGCTGTCCGGCGAAGCTTGAACCCGGGAGATCCTCCGCGGTCGCGGAGGATCGCACGGCCACCGCGACGCCGTCCCCTCCCATGCGGGCGTAGCTGCCGGAGATTGCCTGGAACACCGGCGCCGGCAGGCGGCCTGCGGCAAGAATCCGTCGAATCCGTCCTGCAAGCTCCCGCAGGCGGCCAAGGTCGGCGGCGGGCAGCTCTTGCAGGCGTTCCAGGAGCGGCTGCACCTCCTTCACCCTTGCCGCACCCTCGTAGGCGCGGGTCGTAACGCAGAACCCTTCCGGGACTGGAAACCCCAGGCGGACCATCCGTCCCAGGTTGAGGGCCTTGCCGCCCACAAGCGGCAGCAGGTCTTCACCGATCTCACCCAGCGGCAGAACCAGCGGCGCCGCCGAGGCCGAGCCGGATTCGGGTCCGATCGACGAGCTGTCGAAAGTCATCTTCATCTTCTCCTTCCGTTGCCCCGAGGCAACGTTGTAATTGACTGATCAATTAAGGCCGGGTGAAAAAAAATCTCATCTGGGCAGCAATCCCTGAAGCACGGTGCTGAGGATACCGTCTACGATCTGCTCATGGGAGAAACGCAGGACTGCCGGATCCTTCAGTACCTGGCGGCGCAGGACCAGGTCCATGACGCCGCCCAGCAGGTACTGAGTGGCGAAGGCAGGATCCGCCCTGCGCAACGTCCCTTCGGCCATCTGCCGTTCCAGGTAGCGTTCGAGCGAGGAGGTCGCCTCGGCGACCAGCGAAATGCCCACTGGCGCGACCCCCGCGTTGTGGATGGCCTCGGGAAGATACAGACGCATGAGATTGACGAAACGCTCGTTCTCCACGATCTGGAGGAGACGGCGGATCAGGGTTCGCAGCATCGCTTCGGGGGGGAGGTCGGGCATCTCTGTTTCCATCGTTCGCATCAGGCCCAGTGCGGACCGCTGTTCCATGGCGCTGCGCAGAAGATCCTCTTTGCTGTCGAAATAGTGGTAGATGAGGCCCGGCGTGATTCCGGCGGCCCTGGCGATGTCGCGGTTAGTAGCCCTGGCGAAGCCCTTTTCCGCGAACACCCGCACGGCCGCCTCCAGGATCTGCTCGCGGCGGTCTGCGCCGGTCCCCGGGGTCCTGCCCATCTTCGCTCCTTGCCAGCTTTCAGCCGTTAATTATCTGACCAATTAAATAATCATCCTATTCGGACAACGTGTCAAGTTGTCATGATTCGGAGTCAACCATGTGCTTTGGAGGTGCGAGTGAATCTGGAGGTAGGCGGCTCCGCACCCTCGGCAGCTGTTTGCGCAGTGGCAGGGCTGAACAGACAGATCCCGCAGCAGAAGAACCAGGTGCATGGCCTGCTGACGGACAACGGGATCCCCGATCGAAGCCTGGGCAACCAGATGGTGGACCGTCCGGCGCCGGCCCCGCTGCACACCGGACCGGCCGCCGCCCGGACACCTCCCCGGCCGCAGGCTAGAACAGACGCAGGCCCAGCTTCAGCGCCAGGAACAGGTCGACGGGGCCGAAGAAGGAGAGCGTATCAATCGAGCTGGCCATCTTGCCGCCGTACTCCAGCTCGAGAATCAGCCGCTTCAGGAAGGGGTTGCCCGTCAACCCGTCCAGGTGCAGCCCCAGCCCCAGGCCGGCGGCGAACATGTACCGGAAGGAGCTCACGTACCCGCCCGAATAGGTGTACCGGGTCATCGGCGTGGACCAGGGAAAGAATCCGGCGCTCACGCACAGAGAGATGGGCACGTTCTCCAGCCGGTGCCGCCACTTGGCAAACACGGACAGGTTCACCGACTGCAGATAGGGGCCGGAGGCGATGCGGGCCCGCAGGCCTATTTGGTTGAAGAGGTGAAGCAGCAGCTCCAGGTCCCCGCCGAAGGAGGGGCCGGTGTCCTGGAACGCCCCTTCGGCCTGCGTGTCAGCGGCACCGACGTTCAGTATGTCGAAGTGTGCCCCGCTCAGCACGATGCCGGCCACCCGCGGGGCCGGGCCCGCCCCGCCTCGGCCGGCCGCGGAGGGCAGAAGCGTCCGGATGGTTTCCGCGCGGGAACGGTACTGGCGGCCCGTGGCCTGCAGGTAATGCCCTTCCTCCAGATTGCGCTGCTCCCCTGCCCACACGTAGTGGAAGACCAGCCGGCTCTTCTCCGCGCGGGCCAGATACACGCTGTCCACCAGATCCAGGTAACAGGGGTGCCCGTCCAGCTCGACGCTCGCGGCGTACACGTCGTAGATCTCCCGGAGAGTGTAGCGCTTCGGGTCTATCTCCTCTTCCAGCGCCACGACCAGCTCCTCCGCACCCACCTCCGTGACTTGCAGCGTCGCCTGCGCGCCCGCTGCCCCGGCGCCGGCCTCCTGAGCAACCGAGAAGGAGGCGCAGACCGCAAGCAGCCAGACTGCCGTGCAGAGGGTCCTACAGGATGTTGGCATCGGTGTGCCTCCTGATCATGCTGTAGACGTAGTCGGAGACCTCCTCCAGGTCCTTCAGCGACTTGCCCTTGGGCAGATGCAGGACCTGGAGGTAGCGGGTCCTGTCCTCGAAGTGGTCGTCGATGAACCCCAGCAGGTCGCCCGGCTTCACCCCCCGGCTGGCCAGGAAGCTGTCCGCGTGGACCCTGCGCACCTCGTAGAAGGTCAGGCTTACCAGCCGGTTTTTGACGTACACCCGCTCGGTCCGCAGGCCGTCGGGGTTCACCTCGAAGCCGAAGTGGGGATACAGGGAGGAAAGCCGGTTCCCCTCCCGGGTGGCGTTGTAGATGGCGTAGTCCGGCCGGCGGGCCAGTCGCACCCAGCGATCCAGCTGCCTGCCGTCTTCCTTCTGGACCTTCAGATGCACCCAGGTGCCCGCCTCCAGATCGTAGAGCATCTCCTGGGCCTGAGGAATCCGCTCGACCGGCTCGTGATCCAGCTCCAGGAGGCGGTCGCCCACCTCGATGCCGCAGGCCCTCACCGGCGAGGTGGGGAACAGGTCGATGATCTCCACCTGGCCCTTCTCCCGCCAGCTCTCGCTCAGGAGCAGCCCCAGCCAGGGCCGGCGGATGTCCCGCCCTTCCAGCATGCGGTCCACGGCCCCCAGGATCGCCATGGACGGCACGGCGAAGTTGATCCCCTCGCCCAGATAGCCGGTCACCACCATGCCGTAGATGTGCGAATCGTCGCCGATGACCAGCCCGCCGCTGGCTCCCGGGGACACGTCGGCGTCCATCTGCAGCCAGCTCCCCACCTCCGGAGCCCTCCGCTTCACGGCGCTGACGATCCCCCGGGTGAGGCTCGAAGCGTACCCGCGGGAGTGGCCCAGGCAGTGGATGCCGAACCCCTGCACCAGGGCGTCGCTGTTTCCCAGCAGATCGTGGATCCGGTAGGGCATCGGAAGCGGCTCGGGCAGCTCCAGGACCGCCAGGTCGCTCAGCGAGTCGCTGGAGAGAATCTCCGCGTGTTCCAGGATCTTCTCCCCGCCCTTCACCAGGATGTTCGCCTCCTGGGTCTCCTCCTGGTAGACGCCTTCCACCACGTGGAAGGCGGTGAGCACGTGCCGGGAGTCTACCAGGAAGCCGGTCCCGTAGGCGCCCGGGTAGTCCCGCCGGATCAGCCCGCCGGGTCCCTTGTAGGAGCGATCCACCAGGATCTCCACCAGGAGCCGGTGATACTCGGGTACAGAGGGCAGGGCGGCCGCCGTGGCGGGCTGCTCGAGCCCCAGGCGGAGCTGCAGGTATTTCTGTGTGTTCGGCCGGTTGGTCGTCCGGAATCCCTCGATCAGCTCGCCGAAGAGGCGGATCTCCTCCCGCGGGTCCAGCTTCCGCACCGCACGCATGTTGTTCACCGCCGACCACACGCGGAAATACTCGCCCCGGCTGCTCCACTCCTCCACGCGCCGGAGCTGGACGACTCCTCGAAAGATACTTTCAGAAAGATGGCAAGCACGGCAATCTCAGGGGGGGATTGCGACAGGAGCCTACTCCTACCTGAACCTGCTGCTGCACCTGATCCAGAAGCACGCGGGGCGGGACATCGCCGTCCTGACCTCCAAGCTGTTCCTGATCGACGTGGACAGGCGCAGCCAGTCCCGGTTCGTCGTCTTCCAGGGGCAGAAGAGGCACCAGGACGGGCAGGTCCGGCGCGTGCAGGAGTTCATCGAGGCCACTACGCGGAGAACATACGCGTGGGCGACCTGGCCGGCGCCTTTGCCCTCGGCCGGAGAAACCTGGAGCGCCGCTTCCGAAAAGCCACCTGCAACACGGTTTCAGAGCACGCCCATCGGGTGAAGGTCGAGGCCGCCGAGGCAAGCCTGGAGTCGGGCAGGATGACGGTGTACGAGGTGGTGGACCGCCTGGGTTACTCCGATCTCAAGGCCTTCCGGACGGCGTTCAAGAGAATCACGGGGCTGTCTCCGAGCCAGTACCGCAACAGGTACAGCAGGGCCGCCTCGTAGAAGCCCGTGCCGCGGCGGAATCCGGCGGCCGCCTCGAGGCGGGCTCGCCCGCGATTGCCCCCCGGTCCCGGCGATTGCCCCCCGGCCCCGGCGGTGTTATCTTCGGGGCAAGGTGAACCGCATGGACCGGCCGGAAGGCAACGTTCAGTTCCGAGGGATGGCCCTGGCCTTTGGCCTGCGCGACCTGCTATCCCCGCCGGAGCGCAGGCTGCGCGAGGCGGGACTGCGGTCGGGCATCCGGGTGCTCGACTACGGCTGCGGACCGGGCAGCTACTCTCTGGCAGCGGCCGGGCAGGTCGGGGAGGGCGGGCGGGTGTTCGCCCTGGACGTCCATCCTCTGGCGGTCCGCAGTGTGGAGAGCCGCGCCAGGAAGAAGGGGCTGCGGAACGTGGTAACCGTCCGTTCCGGCTGCGCTACCGGCCTGGAGGCGGGAAGCATCGACGTGGTGCTGCTGTACGACGTCCTTCACGGCCTCCGGGAGCCCGCCTGCATTCTGCAGGAGCTGCACCGGGTGCTGAAGAGCGAAGGGACCCTCTCCGTCCACGATCCCCACATGGAGGAAGATCGAATACTGGCCGCCATCACCGGCGGCGGGCTGTTCCGCCTGGGGGAGAAGAAATCCAGGAGCTACGCCTTCCGCAAGACCTGAACAGACACCCAACCGCTGCGGTCAGAGCCTCCGCAGCGCCGATCCCTCGGGGCTCACCGGTCTACGGCGTGCCGGCTCTGCTGAGGGCATCTTCCACCGCCTTCATGTACGCCTTGCTGGTGGTGGTGGCTCCCGTAATCGCATCGGTGTTCGCACTCTGATCCCGGATGATCTTGTTGAACACGCCCTGGGCGTATTCGGCGTATACGCTGTGAGGGCCCCCCACCGCCGAGACCCCTGCGATCCTGCCGGCGCGCACCTCCACCTCTACGCGATAGGTGATCTTGCCGATCTCCGATTCCCCGGAGTACAGCCCGTCGGGTATTCCCGCGCCGCTCACCTCCCTGATAGCCATCCTGCGATACTTTTCCAGGCCCTGCTCGGAAAGCGTCAGCCCCGCCACCCCCACGACCACCGCGGCCAGGACGACGGCGGAGATGAGGCGCTCGGCCCGGCTCTCCTTCTCCCGGCGCTGGCCGAAGGGCCGGAGAGTGGAAAACAGAATGGCAGTGACCATACAGGCCAGCCCCACCGCGGCCGTGATGGTGACCCGCGCGGTGTAGGACGCGTAGCGGTCCTCCATGCCCGACAGGTGGAGGCCGGCGTCCGATACCGACGACAGGCCGCTGACTGCGGGTCCGAGGCCGAACCAGACCAGCGCGAACACACCGGTCAGGAGCAGCCACTTGAGGGCGACCCAGCCGAAGCGCAGGATGCCCCAACTGAAGAACAGGCTGTAGAGGCAGGAAGTCACAACGAAGGCGAAGGACGGGTAGGTGATCATCCAGCGGAACACAGCCAGTATTCCACGATCGACAGTGGCGTAGGCGCCGGCGTCGATGGCAGTCTTCACACCCAGGAGCACGAGTACCGCCGCAAGGCCGCCGATGATTGCAGCGGCCAGGACGATGTGGACGGATTTCAGGATTCTCGACCAGAGAGCTTTGCCACGCATGATCCAAGCTACTCCGACAATGGTGTTCCACCGGGCATCCGCATCACGTCCGGGCACGAATCCGCAGGATGCCGCCGCGGTGGTGAATTCTCCGGGGTGCAATATGCCTCACAGGCCGACAATCCACCATAGGGAATCCTCCCCATTTTGCGACTGGTCAAGGCGGCACGGGACCGCTTCGGCTCAACGCGGAACTGTTTGCTTGTAGACCTGTAAACGCTCTGTCCCGCCCGGTTCGGTGCGGCTACCTCTTCGCCACGGAGAGCAGCAGGTAGTCGATCTCGACCCGGCCGCCGCTCACCGCGGTGAGCCGGGCGTGGTAGCTGCCCCGCTGCAGGTCGACGGTGTCACTCACGGTGACCTCATGCCAGGACGCTCAGCCAAAGCCGTTGCCCGGTAGGGAAAGCTCGATTTCACCGGGCGCCGTCCCGGCAGCCTGGCCCGCGGGCGCCAGGGCCAGCCGCATCAGCACGGGCTTGCCCGCCCGGGCCCGGAAGTGCACCGAGACGGAATACGTCTCCGCGGCCGGCACCTTGAGGGTGTAGGAGGTCCACTCCCCGGGGCTCTCCAGGCCTGCCAGGCTCACGCCGCCGCTGCAGGAGGGATTGTCCACGCCGCGGATGGGCGGCTGGCTCAGGTCCCGGGAGCCGGTGTAGCTTTCCGCCTCGACTCTGAGCTCCTGCGCCGGCAAGCGGAGGGCGGCCAGGAGCAGGAAGGCCGCCGGCAGCAGCAGGGCCGCCGGCGGCAGTAACCGCGTGTGCATCTGCCTGTCCTTTCCGTATCGCGAAGCGAGTCTACCACGAAAAGGCACGGTCGTGAAGGCGCGCCTGTCGAGGCGCGGCTCCGTGGGTGCGGCCCTTCAACTCCTGCCGGCGGGGGGAAGCACCCCCTCGGTCACCAGGGCGTCCACGAAGACTTCCATAATCTCCTCCATCCTGACCCGGGTGTCACTGGCGAGCACGATCAGGGCGGCGCCGTCATCCGGAAGCAGCCAGAGCCCGAGGTTGAAGCCGGGCCCTCCGCCGTAGTGGCCGGCCACTCGCCTGCCCCTGTAGGCCTTGACCCTGAACCCCAGGCCGAACCCCGCCTCTGCGCTGCTCCCCGCGGCGAGGGCCTCGGCCAGCACGGACGCGTCCGCCGGAGGCTGGGGGCTCATCATCGCCCGCGCCGTGGGCGCGGCCACCAGCCGGTCCTCTCCGCCCCAGGCCTCGAGCATGGCGCAGGCATAGGCGGCCAGGTCGCGGGCGCTGCCGCGGCGGCTGCCGGCCGCCGGGGCGGCCGGGGGTTGGTCAACCACAGGACCGCGACGGCGGCGATCACCGCGGCGACGGCCAGCCCGGCGATTCCCAGTCCCTTTACGAAACCACTCATGTTTCCCTCCAGAGGATCGTTGCTGATGGGGAAGCTACCGGGAGCCGCGGGAAGGGTCGTCCGGAGTGTTCATTTCGGACAAATCGGACAAACTCGTCACGCGCCGGCTGGATCAGGAACCGCCGCCGGCCAGGTATCCCCGGGGGGTCGTGCCGGTGAGGCGGCGAAAGGCGTCGTAGAACGCGGACTTGGACTGGAAGCCGGCCTCGAAGGCCAGGGCCAGGATGGTCTTGCGCCGCTGCTCGCCCCGGGCCAGCGAAGACAGGATCTCGCGAACCCGGTAGCCCGCCACATGATCGCTGAACCGCTCGCCGATGCGATGGTTCAGAACGTAGGAGAGGTACTGAGGCGGGCAGCCGACGCGCCGGGCGCAGGCAGGCAGGCTCAGGGTTTCCTCCCGATAGGCCCCGGAGGCCATGAGCTCGGCGAAGCGCCGCTCGATCAGGTCCAGGGACTCCGCCGGGGCCGGGGCTTCCGCCGGCAGGGAGGGCCCAACCGCGGCCGCTCCGGGGCTCTCAGGCTGCCGGACGGCGGAGGCAATCAGGCGCGGCCGCGCCAGCACACGCAGCCAGCAGCCGGTCAGGAACACCGTGACGCCGGCCCGGGTGAGCACCTCGGCCAGATCGAGAAACCACGGGATGGAGTAGACCACTCCCGCCACTCCCGTGACGGCCATGAAGAGGAATATCCCTGCCATCCAGTAGATCAGGTAGCGCAGCCACGGCAGAGTGGACTCGGCGGGGTTCGAGACCAGGTCTTTGAGCTCCTCCTGGCGGCGCTTCAGGACCGCCACAATCGCGGCGGCGTAGAGGAGAACCCAGCCGATGCGGGCCACGGCCATGGGCAGGTAGACGCGCGTACCCGGCGGGCCGAACAGGTACACGGCGACCGCAGCCGGGTACACCAGCGCGTGCAGCGCGATCCGGGGCCTGCCTCCGATGCTTCGCGCCGCGTAGTACCAGAGGAAAGGCCCGAACAGAAAGATGGCCTGGCGGAAGGGCGCGTGCAGAAGCGGTCGCTCTGCCAGGGACTGCGGCAGTGGGAACAGTGGATACAGGTCCGGGACGAAGCTGAGGCCGATCACCAGGAACAGGGGCACGATCTCCCAGGCTCGCCGGGAGGCCGCGGCGCCGGCGAAGAGCAATCCCAGGAAGATCGGAATGATGGAGCTCACCCCCCGCAGGAGGACCAGATCCATGGGTCTGTCACCGCCGCGGTGCCGCTTGCGGCCCGTCTCCGGCGCCTCCCAGGAGGCGGCTCAGCAGGAGCTCCAGGTACTCCATGCGGGCTGCGGATCCTCGGGGCGCCGCCTCGGGAAGATCGGCGAACATCCCGCCCAGGAGCCCCCAGCCCATGGTCGCTGAGAACAGCGCCGCCAGCCGCAGCTCCAGCCCTGCGGCGCCGCCCGGCAGGACCGGCGCCAGGGCGTCCCGCGCCCGAACCAGGAAGCCCCGGAACCTCCGGGCAAAGACCGTCTCGAAGTCTCCCTCCATGATGGGACCGTGGAGGTGAGCCTTGGAGAGGTTCGGGAACTTCTCCAGGCCCTCGAGGAGCTCCCGCAGGATCGACCGCAGGCGATCCACCGGTTCCATCTTGGGGTCCGCGATGATCCGTTCCCAGTCGCCGATGGCGTTCTCGGTGGTGGCCGCCAGGGTGCGATCGATGAGGGCCTGCTTGGAGCGAAAATAGTAGTTCACTGCCGCGCTGTTCATGCCCGCGATCTCGGCGATCTTGCGGATGGTCACCGACTCGATCCCCACCGCTTCGATGCACTGAATCGTGGCTTCCAGCAGCCGCTGCTCCGCCCCGGGCTCCCTGTCCATGGGCGGACGCTAACACGCCGTCCGCCGGCTGTCAATCAGGCGATTGAATCCCCTGGTTGCGGCTCCAGGCCGTCTCCCCCTCCCCGGGCTGACCCCGCAGGGACCGCCCGCCTCCGGTTCTTCCCATCTCCTGGTCGATCCAGTCGAAGATCCGCTGGCTCGAGACGGCCAGGGAGCCCGTCTGCACGTGCAGGGGGGCGGCCTCCGCCTCGGTGAACATCATGTAGTCCTTCCGGCAGGTCAGGGCGTCGTAGAGTTCCCTCGACTGGCCGAACTCCTCCGCCTCCGCGTCGATCACCAGCGTGGCGGCCCGGATCCGCCCCACTCCGTCGGCGTTGGTGAAGGCCTTCATCTTGTCGAGCATCTCGGAAGGGCTGCGGGCGCCGTGCTTCCACATGGTGTCGGTGAGGCCCCAGGTCAGGAACGGGCTCAGCCGGCCCGCCACCCCGAGGACCGCGTTCAGCGCGGCGGGGCTCGATTCGTACAGCCGCAGGAGGTGCGGCGCGTATTCCTCCAGCTGCCGGAAGAACACCCTGCCCCAGTCCACCACGCCCGGGTTGGCGATGCAGAGCCGCAGGCGGGGTTCGTGGGCCGCCGCGCGGGGGGCCAGGTAGCCGCCCATGCTCATGCCCATCAGGATGATCCCTTGCGGATCCACCTCGGGACGCGCCGCCAGGGTATCCACCACCGGGGTGATGAAGGCCTCCCAGTCAGGGCGGAAGGGCAGGTCGTGGCGCCGCAGCGCCTGACCGTTGCCGGGGCCGTCGATGAGCAGGCAGTGGTAGCCCCTGCGCACCGCCTCGTCGGCCACGTACTTGCAGTCCTCCGCCCAGGCGTCGCGGCCCTGGTGCACGATCAGGGTCGGCGCGGGCCCGCCGGCCTTTGGCGAGCGGTAGAAGTAGCCGGTCAGCTCCAGACCCTCGTAGGGCACCGCCAGCACCTCCAGCGGCGCGCCGAGCAACTCCTGCGATTTGACGAAGCAGGCAATCTCCCGCTCGGTCAGCTCCTTCACCTCGGGCGAGCCGGGGTGCATGTGGCGGTGCATGGCGGCCCGGTAGTAGGAGGCGGCGCGCAGGTAGTACTCTCCTGCGCTCTCCCGATGTCCCGCCGCCAGCAGCCTGTCCGCCTCCCGGTGCAGCCGCGCCGCGGTCTTTCTCCACTCACGGGCCCAGCTCTCCGGGTCGTCCCTGTCCACCCGGGAAGCGGTCTCCAGGCACTCGTTGATGTCCGTCATCCCGGTCCATGCCTCCCCCAGGTAGAAGAGCAGCACCTGGTCCAGGATGGGGTCCGCCATCATGCCGAGCTCGTACCACTTCTTCTCCGCCTCTTCGCCCTCCTGCCGCCCGGCGGCGCAGGACGCCGTGAAGAGAACCGCAGCCACGGCCAGGCCAGCCCGCACCCAGTGAATCAGCTTCTTCATCCCTTCCTCCCACGCTGCAGGCTAGATACGGGCACAATATAGCGCGGAGGTCGCGGGTTGTCAATCGTGTGATTAAATCATTTGTTCGTAGGATTGCTTCCGGCCATCACGTCACCCGTCGTATGGTCGGGAGTAGGCGAGAAGTAGAGCCGACCCGTGGCTCCGTTGACAGCGTGTACCGAAGGTGCTACGATTTTCCCGGGTCGACGCACGGTCGGTGGAGACCGTTACAAGACGGAAATGGGAGGCAGATCCATGGCTCCCGCCACCCGCAAACGCGATACACGTCCCGACGCAGCCATTCCACTTCGCGATCTGCTGAAGCTGAGCGTTTCGATCCTCGGCGCGCTCGGGGGTCTTACCGCTTTTCTGTCTTTCATGGGATTCGTGATCGCTCTGAGCTTCATCTCCAGTCAAGGGCTGTACGGAATTCCGAACTTCGCCGAGCAGTTCTTCAAGGAGGCGGCTGTCAAGTTCGTCGATGACCTGTTCGTTGTTCTGCATGGATGGCGTGTCCTGGCTTTTCTTCTCCTTCTCGCCCTTCTCTTTTGCCTGACTCTGCTCACCAGGGCCGCACGAAGTGAAGGAAATCAGGGATTCTGGAGGCACGGACGCCGCGTACTTGCGGTCGGCTACCCGATTTTCCTGTGTGCCGCGGCAGTGGGGGCGATCGCCCTTCTGTTCATGCTCGACAGTGACTTCGCGAAGATCAAGTCCAACGGAGCCATGCTGTACTGGATCTGCCTGCCCGTCTTCCTGGGTGTCCTGCTCTATCTTCTGTTCCACGCGCGAGACCTCTCCACAGGCAGCCGGGGCGGCAAGATCGCCTACAGCGGCTTTCTCCTCCTGTTCGTGGCCCTGGCCCTGAGCCTTCCCTTCAGCTACGGAAGGAACGTTTTCGATTTCCCCGTGTACAAAGTCTCCGCCATCGACAGCCACGCGTTTTCGGAGGGCAATCTCGGCCGCCCAGAGGGCGATTCCCCCCTCTCCGCCATGATGCGCGCCTTCGGAAGCGCCCGCCGGCAGGATGATGTGGTTCGAGCCGAAGACTTTCGAGTTTACTACGTCATGTTTCACACCAGCGGAAAGGAAGTCTTCATAGTTCCCGGATCAGCTGAGTACACCCCGCTCAAATTCGTGCTGGTCGATGAGAACCTCACGTCTTTCCTCGAGCTGATTGCCAGTGTCGATAGCGGCTCCGGACCGACGACCGTCAACTATACGACGTTCAGGTTCGTCCTCGCCCAGGCGCGTTCCGCGGGCAGCGCCCTTCCCGGCGAACCATTCGGCACCGAGGACTACGAGAGGTACGACCTGGAGGAGCTGCCGACGCAGATGCTTCGCTGAGCCGCCGGCCGGGTGGCCGGCAGCAGAGAGGCAGCGCGTGGAGCAGGCGCAAGAGCCAGGAGCTGGAGAGATGACCAAGAGAACCATCACAGTCTGCGGGTTTGTTCTGTACCTTCTTGCTGCCGCAAACGGCAACGCCCAGGACCGGCTGGCCATCACGCCGGGAGTCGGGCTGGCTTTCGCGAGGGTGGACGCGCCTGCAAGCGAGTTCATCGAGGCAGTCGGATCGAAGGTGCAGATGAGCCGAGTCGATGTGGGATCCTCCAGCCAGCCGGCCAGGCAGATCCTCATCTACGCCTTTGAGATAGGAGTCACCGCCGTGTGCAACGACCCTGCCCCCGGGAGCGGACTGGAAGTCTCCGCAATCGTCATCAGCAATCCCGCATTCCTGGTGAGGGGGAACGGGCTGCACGTTGGGAGCCAGGAATCGGAAGTCACGCGGCTCATGGGAAGTGCTTCCCCAGCGGATTTGCGCCTCTCCGGCTATCGAGTCCTGCAGTACCCCCAGCGCGGGATAGTCTTCGCGATCGGCGGCGGAGCCGTGGTGTCGATCACGGTGCGAGCTTCCGGCACCGCCGAAATCTACGAGCAGTACAGGGGGATCCTCGGAATGGGCCTGGCCAAGAGCGAGTTGCTGCTCGCAAGATGAAGCGGGTGCCCGCGTTGTCCGCAGGGGGTGGGCACCGGATCCGGCCGGCGGGAGCCGGATTCCTGAGTTGCCTGCGCGAACGAGTTGCGGACCCCGTCGCCCACGCGCTATGCTGGCAGCAAGACCGACACGCTCCAGCGCTTGGGTTGCAGGGGGTTTCCATGAGTTTTCGGCCCGCCGCGAGATGGCGCCAGAGGGACGGGTGCTGGGGATCCTGCGCAGGCTGCATCTGATCCTGCCGCTGGGGGATGCATTCCTGCAGGTCGCGCAGAATCAGAGACTGCCTTTCCAGAACTGAGACTTGACTTTCCTCTTGAGCTGTTGAAGGCTCTTTGCCGGCGGTCTTGCGGCCTGATGCCAGTGCGCCAACACGGGTCAGCCGGCCGTCCTCGCGTGGTGAGGGGGTCCCGACTCCTGGGCGTAGCGGACCTCCGCAAGCCTCCTCCTGGCGGCGAAGCTCTTCACCACCTCATCGGCCCCGACACCCACTAGGATGACGAAACCGACCACGGCGAACTCCAGGGTCGTGGCGATGCCCAGGATGTTGATGGCGTTGTACAGCACCCGCACGATTGCGGTCCCGATGATCACCCCCAGGATGTTCCCTTCCCCTCCCTTCAGACTGACCCCGCCGACTACGCAGCCGGCGATGGCGTACAGCTCGTACATGTTCCCGGCCGTGGAGGGCTGGACCGTGTTCAGGTCCAGGGAGAAAAGGATGCCGGCGAACCCGGCGCAGGTGCTGGAGATGACGTAGGCGATGATGGTCATGCGGTCGGTGTTGATGCCGCTGAAGCGCGCGGCCTTCTCGTTGCGGCCCAGCGCCAGGATGTACCGCCCGTAGACCGAGCGATTCAGGAACACCGCCAGGATGATGCCGATGGCGATCAGAATGAGAAAGGGCATCGGAAAGGACCAGTCAACCAGAAACCGGGGCGCCTGCCCCTGGGGCCAGAACGCCGAAGGGATCCTGCCGTGGGCCAGGAACTTCAACCCGGCGAAGCCGTTGCCATAGCCCTGGGTCACGTCCTGCATGGAAAAGCGGGCCATCCCGCGGTAGATGAACAGCCCGCAGAGGGTCACCACGAAGGGCTGCATCTTGATCTTGGTGACCAGCAGCCCGTGGACGATCCCCATCAGGACCGACAGTCCCAGGCAGAGGAGAATGACGGGAACCACCGGCCACCCGCGCATGCGGATGAAGTGTGCGGACAGGGCGCCCACCAAACCCACGATGGAACCGACGGAGAGATCGATGCCGCCGGTCATAATCACGAAGGCCTCCCCCAGGCTGAGCAGCCCGAACAGCCCGGACCAGCGCATGATGTTCATCAGGTTGTACCCCCCGATGAAGCTGGGATCGATGAGCGAGGTGATCATCATGACCACGGCCAGCAGCACCGCAATTCCGGCTATTCTCTTCATTCCTTCGTCCCTTCGTCCCCCGGTCTACTTCCCCCCGGTGGCCAGGTTGACCACCGCTTCCTCGCTGAACTGCTCCTTGTGCAGCTCTCCGCTGATCGCACCCTCGTGCATCACCAGGATCCGATCCGCAATGCCCAGCACCTCCTGCATCTCGCTGGAGATCACCAGGTTGGCGACCCCCTCCGCCGCCAGGCGCTCCATCAGACGGTAGATTTCCTCCTTGGCGACGACGTCGATGCCCCGGGTCGGCTCGTCCAGCAGGAGCACCCTGGGATTCAGGGAAAGCCACTTGCCCAGCACCACCTTTTGCTGGTTGCCGCCCGAGAGGGACTCCACCAGCTGGTCGATGCTGCGCAGGCGTACGTCCAGCCTCTGCACCATCTGCCTGGCCAGGTCTCGCACCTCATCGAAGCGGATCATCTTGAGTGTCTGATGGCGGCCGAGACCGGCGAGGGTGATGTTCGGTTCCACGGCCATCTCCACGATCAGCCCGTGGAGCTTCCGGTCTTCCGGCACCAGGATGATCCCGTGGCTTATGGCGTCCTGCGGGCCGGTGATGCGGACCGGCTCGCCGTCCAGGAGAACCGTACCCGAAAGAGGGCTCTCGATGCCGAAGAGGGCGTGGGCCAGCTCGGTCCTGCCGGCTCCGACCAGTCCCGCCAGAACCAGGATCTCTCCCGCATGGACGGCGAAGCTGATCGGAACCCCGGGATGCCGCGCAAGGACCAGGTCGCGCACCTCGAGAACCGGACGGCCGACGAACTCATGCTCCTTGTGGTAGAACTTCTCGATGTCCCGGCCCACCATCAGCTTCACCATCTTCTCGTGGCTTATCTCCTGCAGGCTCAGGTGGCCGGAGACACAACCGTCGCGAAGCACGACCACCCTGTCCGCCACCTCCTTCACCTCGCCCAGGCGGTGGGAGATGTAGATGATGCTCACTCCCTGAGACCGCAACTCCTCGATGACCTTGAACAGCCTCTCCGCCTCCGAGCGGGAAAGGCTGCTGGTCGGCTCGTCGAGAATCAGGATCTTCGAGTTGATGGACAGGGCCTTGGCGATCTCCACCAGCTGCTGGCTGCCGATGGCCAGGTGCCGGACAAGCACCTTCGGAGAGCAGTGCATGTCGATCCGGCTGAGGATTCTCTCCGTGTCCTCGTAGATCTTCCTGCGGTCCACAAGACGCAGGAGCCCTCTCTCCCGCGGCTCCCGCCCGAGGAACACGTTGGCGCCCACGTCCAGGTTGTCCGAAAGGTTAAGCTCCTGATGGACGAAGGCGATCCCCAGGCTGGTCGCCACCTGCACCGAAGGGATGCGTACCTCCTGGCCGTCCAGAACGATTGTGCCGGCGTCCGGCTCGTACACTCCCCCCAGGATCTTGGCGAGGGTGCTCTTGCCCGCGCCGTTTTCCCCGATGATCGCCAGGATCTCGCCCCGGTGCAGCCGGAGGCTGACATTGTCCAGTGCTTTGACTCCGGGGAAGAACTTGGTGACGCCGCGCATCTCCAGCAGGCAGGACCTGCCTCGCTCCATCTCCCGTCCCTGACCCGCTTCCGTTTTCGCCACGCCGACCTCCACAGGTTGACCTTGATGCTCCACCAGACGGGTCCTCCCGGGACGCGAGCCTGGGGAGGCCCCCGAGCTCACCCCAGGCTCGACATACCCACTGCTTCCGGGAGGAACAGCTATTTTACCTCGAAGAACTCACCCACGGCCAGCTGCTTGTTCAGGGTCTCCATGAAAGCGTCGACCTTGTCCTTGGTGATGTAGCGGGCAGGAACATCCACAAGCTTGTCCGCGGGGATGCCCGCATCCTGGCCGCTGATGATCTTGTACAGCAGCTCGACGCTGGTGCGGCCGTACTCGTAGGGGTTCTGCACGATGGTGCCCGCCACGTAGCCATCCTTGATGGCCTGGAGGACGACCACCTCCTCGTCGAAGCCGATGATCTTCATGGTGCCCAGCTTGCCGGCATCCTGCACGGCGCTGATGATGGCCGGGGTGTTGTAGCTCCACAGGCCGATCATCAGGTCGAGGTCGGGGTACTTCACCAGGATGTCCTCGGCGTTCCCTTTGGCGCGGCTCTCGTCGCCGCCGTCGGTGCGGGTGTCCAGGATGGTCCACTGCCCGCAGTCAACCCTGCCCTGGGGGGTCATCTCTCCGGGATACTGGGCGGCGTAGGGCTTGCCCTGCAGCTCATCGATGATCCCCTGGCGGCGCTCCACGGCGTTCTGCGCGTCCAACCTGCCCACGAAGATCACGAGCTTGCCTCCGGCGGGCAGCTGTTCCTTGATCTTCTGCCCGGCCAGCCGACCGGCGGCATAGTTGCTCATCCCCACGTAGGCCCGCCGGTTGCTCTTGGGCGCGTCGCTGTCGAACATGACCACCGGTATCTTGGAGCCGATTTCATTCAGGAAGGGAGTCATGTTGTCCGGGTCGATGACGCTGATGGCCAGCCCGTCGATTCCCTTGGCCATCTGCGTCTCGATGAACCGCTTCTGCTCTTCCAGAGTGGCGCTGGGAGGCTTGTAGAAGTTCACCCTGACGCCGAACTCCTGCTCCGCCTTGAGGCAGCCGGCATGAGCATAGGTCCAAAACGTGTACGGTCCGTTGGACACGTAGGCGATGTTGATCTGCTTCTGGGCCGCTGTCTCGGGTGTGCCCCCGGCCCACAGGGTGCCCATCCCCGCGAGCACCAGGAGGAGAAGTGTCCAAGAGAGGAACTTCCTCAGGTTCATGAGAGAACCTCCTTTGAGTCGATTGCGGGAAGACCACGCCGTGGCCCCGTTCTCCCGCTGTCCTTGGAGAGCAAGAATCATGCCACAAGACGGAGGCATGACCCTGCAATCCCTTGAAGCGCAAACAGTTAAACCATGGCCCTGGCTTCCTTGACAGGGGAGCCCGCCCCTGTATAATTGTTGTACATGCGATCACCCCCGTGTATAATCAGGATACACAGGTGAAGCCACAAGTCCTGGTCGTCGACGACAAGATCAAGGTCTGCGAGAGCCTGGCCCAGAATTTCAGGCAGCTCGGGTACGAATGCCACGCGGCCACGAGCTCCGGCGAGGCGATCCACACTTTTCTGGACCACAAGATCAACACGGTGATCCTGGACATCAGGCTGGGCAATGACGACGGGATCGAGCTGCTGAAACAGCTGCAGAATCTCAACGGCAAGGTGCCGGTTATCATGATCACCGCTTACGGTACCATCGAGTCAGCGGTGGAATCCATCAAGCTCGGCGCCTTCGACTTTCTTCAGAAGCCAATCAACTTCGACAAGCTGGTGAAGGTGGTGGAGAATGCCATCAGGATGAATGTCCTGGAGGAGGAGAACCACAGGCTCAAGCGCAAGCTCTTCGATTTCTCCTCCAGGCTGGTCACGCAGAACAGGGAGATGATCGAGCTGTGCCGCAAGGCAAAGCAGCTGGCCGCCACAGAGCTGCCAATCTTGATCTGCGGGGAAAGCGGCACAGGGAAGGAGCTGCTGGCCGACTTCATCCATTCTCATTCCGCTCAGTCGTGCAACGAGATCATCAAGATCAATTGCTCCGCCTTCGCCGAATCCCTGCTGGACAACGAGCTGTTCGGCCACGAGAAAGGGGCCTACACAGGGGCGGATTCTACCTTCCGGGGCGTGTTCGAGAGAGCGAACAACGGGACCCTCTTTCTGGATGAGATCGGTGACATGCCCCTGCCCATCCAGAGCAAGATACTGCGCACTCTGCAGAACAAGGAGATTCGCAGGGTCGGCGGCAACAATACCATCAGGATCAGCGTTCGTTTCATAGCGGCCACAAACAAGAACCTCCAACAACTGATCGCAGAGGGAAGATTCCGGGACGACCTCTTTTACCGCCTGAACGCCGCCACCCTGACCATCCCTCCCCTGAGAGAGCGCAGGGAGGACATTCCGCTGCTAACCCGACACTTCCTGAACGACTTCCGGGCCCCGAGCTCGGACAGGCCGAAGACTCTCGCCAGAGAGGTTCTGGGGATTTTCCTGGATTGCGACTGGCCAGGGAACATCCGCGAGCTGAAGAACACTCTGCAGTACGCCGCCACCGTTTCGCTGAAGGACACCATTGACATCTGCGACCTGCCTCCCGGGTTCAACCACACCAGCAACGAAGGCGCGCCCCAGAATATCAGGGAGAAGATGGAGAGAGACCTGATCGTGAGCATGCTCGCCAGGACCGGCTACAACAAGAAGCGGGCGGCGGAATTGCTCGGCATGAGCCGCAAGACGCTCTATAACAAGCTGGAAAGGTATGGCATCCTCTGCCCGTGAGGGCGGCAGCAACACCCTTCTCGAGCTCCAGAACGTCAATCTCTACTACGACACCCTCAAAGTCCTCAAGGATATCAACATCAGGATCAACCGATCCGAGGTCCATGCCATCGTCGGGGAGCACGGGGCAGGCAAGACCTCCCTGTGCATGATCCTGAGCGGCTTCCTCAGGCCCTACTCGGGCAAGCTCATCCTGGAAGGGAAGACCTGCGATTCCCTGTCGCCCAGAAAGGCCCTCACCGCCGGCATCGAGCTCGTGACTCAGCACAATCCGGTGGTCGACAACTTCAGCGTTGCGGAGAACCTTTATCTGGACAACCGCGGGGTCTCCAGCTATCCGTTCATCAACCGCAGAAAGTACCTGGAGATGGCGCAGGCCAGCCTCGAGGCGCACGGGTTCGCCATCCGTCCCGAGGCGGTGCTGCGAAACATGAAGCTCTCCGACCGGGTGCTGGTCGACATCCTGAAGCATCTGGTAAACCGGCCGCGGCTTCTGATCCTGGACGAGGCCCTCCAGAAGCTCACCGCGCCAAACTGCGCGAAGATGATCCAGCACCTGAAGGAGCTGAAAAAGGCGGGCATGTCGATCATCTTCGTCACCCACCGCATCGACGACATCTACAACTTCGCCGACAAGGTGTCCATTCTCAGAAACGGCGAGATCCTGATCACCGATTCCGTCAGCAACATCGACAAGATCAATCTCATCAAGCTCGCCTACACCCAGATCAGCAGCGACGAGGAGCTGGAGAACGCCAACCAGGAGTTCTACCACCTGCTCAAGTACAACGAGGCCGTCCTCAAACAACTGCCTGTGAACCTGGTGGTTGTGGACCGCAACAACAGCATCAAGCTGATCAACGAGTACGCCAAGAAGTACTTCGAGATCGAGGAGACCAACTACCTGAACACGCCGGTCCGCGAGCTGTTTTCTTTCGAGAATCGGGCGGCCTTCGATTTGCTGCAGGGCGGCCTGTCCAGCAGGAACAGCGAGACCTTCTACGGCATCACCCTGAACAGGAACGGAGTGGAGTCGATCACCAACATCAAGACCCATCCGATCTACGACGAGTCTTTCCGCATCGGCTACTACATCATTGTCGAAGACATTACGGAGCGCGAAAAGCTGCGCGAGCAGGTGATCCTGTCGGAGAAGCTTGCCTCCGTCGGGCTGCTGTCAGCCGGTGTGGCCCATGAGATCAACAACCCGCTGGAGATTATCTACAACTATGTCCGCTACCTGAAGTTCCACACCGCGAGCCAGGAGATCCGTGCCACGGTGAACAGCCTGGAGGAGGAGCTCAAGTCCATCTCGCAGATCGTCAGCAACCTGATCTCCTTCTCTGACAGCAGCAAGAACCTGGTCGAGCAGGTGGATGTCAACGAGCTGATCGCGAGTATCCTCAACCTGGTCGAGTACAATGCCAGGTACCGGCGCATCTTCATCCACTTCCATAGGAAAGCCGATCCGCTTCCCCTCCGGATCAACAAGACCGAGATGAAGCAGGTCATCCTCAACCTGATCAAGAACAGCTTCGAGGCCATGCCCTCGGGCGGGCACCTGACGGTCGCCACGGGCAGGCGCAAGCAGGGCGAAACGCGGCTCGTGGAGATCGTCTTCCAGGACACCGGCTGCGGGATCGGAGACCGCAAGGTGAACGACATCTTCCTGCCTTTCTACTCCACAAAGAAGGACGGGCACGGCAACCTGGGTCTGGGTCTCTCGGTGAGCTACGGGATCATCAGAAAATACCACGGTACGATCACCGTCCGCAATCGCGACGGCGCGGGTTGCGAGTTCACCATCCGGGTTCCCCAGGCTCAGCTCGGCCGCTGAGGCCCCTGCGGGATCGCGGAGGCCCGAGAGGCAGGCGGCCTTTTCCCGCGGGTGCGGCCCGCTCCCGTTCCGTGCTCGCCGATCGCTTCCGCCAGCCGTCGCCTCGCGGCGGCGGACTTGATCAGCTCCTCGGCGCTGGCCCCGAACAGGATGACCGATCCGACAATGGTGTACTCCAGGGTCGTGGAGATGCCCAGGATGTTGATCGCGTTGTACAGCACCCGCACGATCGCCGTGCCGATAATCACCCCGGGCACCGAGCCTTCTCCGCCCCGCAGGCTCGCGCCTCCCACCACGCAGCCGGCGATCGCGTACAGCTCATACATGTTTCCGGCCGTGGAGGGCTGCACCGTGTTGAGGTCCAGCGAAAAGAGGACCCCTGCCAGGCACGCGCAGGTTGCAGAAATGACGTAGGCAGCGATCTTGATACGATCCGTGTCCACCCCGCTGAAACGCACGGCCCTCTCGTTGCTGCCGATGGCCAGGATGCAGCGTCCGTACACTGAGCGCTCCAGGAAAAGCCAGAGGATGGCGCCCGCGAACAGCAGGATGAGGAAGGGCATCGGCAGCGACCATTCGGCCACCAGCAGCGGGGCGTTGCCCGCCGGCCAGAAGGCGGAGGGAAGGCGGCCGTTGGCCAGGAACTTGAGCCCCTGGAAGCCGCTTCCGTACCCCTGGGTGACGTCTCGCAGCGCGAAGCGCGCCAGTCCGCGGTAGATGAACAGCCCGCACAGGGTCACCACAAAGGGCTGCACCTTGACCTTGGTGACCAGCACTCCGTGCAGCAGCCCCATCAGGACCGCCAGGGTAAGACAGATGAGCAGGGCCGCGGCGATGGGCAGCCCGCGTACGGTGATGAAGTTGGCCGAGAGCCCGCCGATGAGCCCCACGATGGAGCCGACCGACAGGTCTATGCCCCCGGTCATGATGACAAAGGACACCCCCAGACTGAGCAGGCCGAACAGGCCCGTCCAGCGCAGGATGTTCTTGACGTTGTAGGGGTTGATGAAGTCCGGGTCGACGATGGTTGTGAGCAGCATGGCGGCCACCAGGACAACGCCAATCCCCGCCGCTCTTCTCAAGCGATTACCCTCCTGCCTTCGCTGGCGCTTCGGCGGGCCGCTTTCGGGCCGGGGGCGGACCCGGCGGCGGGCCACCGCAGGGCCCTCAGGCGAGGCGTTTCTTCACTGCCTCCTTCAGGCGGCTGTCCCGGATCGACTCCGGGTCCACCAACGCCTTCACCCCCGGGTATTCCAGGGCCGGGCGGACCACCTCCTCGGGGAGGGTCTCGATAATCTCGGCCAGGCTGCGGTGGGTCAGCCGGGAGACCCGTTCCAGGATGAGGCGCGCCTCGCGCTGCGGCTCCCTGCGGTGCTCCGGATAACCGGCGCCTCGCTCCACACTGAAGAGCCGATCGAAGATGAAGCGCAGGTTCACATCCCCGGCCCAGCCGTAGCCGCGGTTGAGGGCCAGGGAAACACAGTTGCCGCCGTTGATCTGCATGAACAGCCAGGCGTCGAGGGGGTCCAGCACGAGCCCGCAGAACACCCCCGGATACTGCATGATCGAGCTCAGGAAGCCCTGGCCCGTGCCGCAGCCACCGACGACGAAGTCCGCCCGCTTGAGCTCCAGCAGCACCGCTGCGATCAGGCCGGTGTGGACGTAGAGCAGCTCGGGCTTCGCTCCCCGCTCCCTCATACCGGCGTTGATGACCTGGTGGCCGCGTCCCTCGAGAGCGGCCAGGATGTCCGCGTTCTTGTCCGCGGCGCTGGTCTCGCTGACCACTGCTATCCTCACGGCACCCTCCCGGCCGGGGTCTGCGGCCGGCCTGTCCCGCGGGTCTCGACCCGGCCCGTCCCGTTCACCTCCCTGGCCCAGCCCAGGCAGCGCTGCACTGCCTTGTTCCATCCGCGGTAGAGGGCTTGCCGGCGCTCCTCGCTCATGGCGGGCTCGAAGCGGCGGTCCAGCCGCCAGTGGGCCGCCACTTCCTCCCTGCTGCCCCAGAAGCCGACACCGAGGCCCGCCAGGTAGGCGGCGCCACGGGCTGCCATCTCCGTCACCGAGGGCCGCTCCACCGGGATTCCCAGCACGTCCGCCTGGAATTGCATCAGGAAGTCGCTGCGGCTCGCACCTCCGTCCACTCTCAGGGAGTCCGCCTGCCTGCCCGAATCGGCGCTCATCGCGTCCAGCACGTCCCGGGTCTGGTAGGCCATGGATTCCAGGCTCGCCCGGGCAATGTGCTCCCGGCCTGTCCCGCGGGTGATGCCGACGATAAGGCCCCGGGCGTACATGTCCCAGTAGGGGGCGCAGAGGCCGGTGAAGGCGGGCACCACATACACCCCTCCGGTGTCCTCCGCCTGAGCGGCCAGCCGGGTGCAGCCCTCCGCGTCCTCGACGATCCTCAGGCCGTCCCGCAGCCACTGCACCGCCGCCCCTCCGATGAACACCACCCCTTCCAGAGCATACTCGGTCTTTCCATTGACGTGCCAGCCGAGATCCGTGGTCAGGCCGTGTGCGGACAGCATGGGGGTCTGGCCAATGTTCATCATCAGCGCCAGGGCAGTGCCGTAGGTGTTCTTCGCCATCCCCGGCCTGAAGCAGTTCTGCCCGAAGGTGGCGGCGTGCTGGTCCCCGGCCGCGCCGGCTACCGGGATCTCCGCTCCGAAGAAGACCATCCGGTCGGTGGTGGCCAGCACGCCGCTGGAGGAAAGGGGGGTGGGCAGGATCTCCTCGGGTATCTCCAGAGCCGCCAGGAGCTCCGCGTCCCACTGCAGCGTGTGGATGTTCAGCAGCATCGTCCGCGAGGCGTTGGAGAAGTCGGTCACGTGCGCCCTCTGGCCGCTCAGGTTCCAGATGAGCCAGGAATCGATGGTCCCCATGCAGATCTTGCCCCGGGCGATCCTCTCTCTCACTTCCGGCACGTTGTCCAGGATCCACCGGATCTTGGTTGCCGAGAAGTAGGCGTCGATCAGAAGGCCGGTCCTCTCCCGCACCAGCGGCTCCAGCCCCTTGGCCTTGAGCTCGTCGCACAGCGCCGCGGTGCGACGGCACTGCCAGACGATGGCGTTGTACACCGGCCGGCCGCTGTCCCTGTCCCAGAGGATCGTGGTTTCCCGCTGATTGGTGATGCCGATCCCGGCGATCGCCTCGGCCTCCAGGCGGCCCTTCTCCAGCACCTCCCGGGTGCAGTCCATCACCGTTTCCCAGTACTCCCGGGGGTCCTGCTCCACCCAGCCCGGCTGCGGGTAGATCTGCCGGATCTCCCGGTAGGCCGAGGAGTGGATGTCCCCGTTGTGCCGGAAGAGGATCACCCGGGTCCCGGTGGTTCCCTGGTCGATGGCCATGATGAATCGCTTGTCCACGGCGTCCCCCTCGTCTCCAGTTAGCCACGCTCCAGGAGCGTCTCCCGCAGCAGGTCGTAGAGACCGGTGATGTCTTCTCGCTCCTGGTAGCGGCGGATGGCCTCGCCGTCCAGTCTGTCGGCGAGCCTCTCCATGCTTTGCAGCATACGGATCGAAAGCCCCACGGCCTCGGCCGGATCCTCGCGGAAAGGGAACTGATCCATGATGATGTAGCCCTCGTAGCTGGACTGCTTCAGGTACCAGAGGTACTCCACGGTGCGCCAGAGGTTGACGGTGCCGGCGATCAGGTCGTCGTCGAACTCCCCGTAGGCGTCGTTGCCATGCACGTTGAAGAGCCGGCCCGCCCGGTCGAGCATGCACAGCGACTCGGCGGGGTTCTCCCGAGACAGGAGGGCGTGGCCGAAATCGAGGGTGATGCCGAAGTTCTCCGCGCCCACGTCGTGAGCCAGAACGAGGGCTTTCCCGACGTTGGCTACCATCATGAACATGCGGGGCTCTTTCAGCTTGTACTCGTAGGAGAAGCGCAAGTCGGGAGCGTACGCGGCGATCTCCCTGATGGCCTCCACGGTGGAGCTCCACATCGCGTTGTAGTCCCCCTGGAAGCAGTAGTCGTGTCCGTCCTGGCCCGGCCACATGTCGATGAGCCGGAAGCCCATCTCCCGGGCCGCATCGGCTCCCTTCTTCACGGTGTCCACCGCCTTCCGGTAGGTCTTTCTGTCCCTGCTGGTGAAGGCGCCGTACTTGTACCGCGGGGCGAACAGGGCCATGTTCATGGCCTGCATCTCAAGCCCGCTGTCGCGGATGATCGCGGCCACCTCCCTGACCTGCAGCCCCTCGAAGTCACTCGGGTAGTGGATCTGGATCGCCTCCAGCCCCTTGACACGGGCTGCCGTTCGCACCTGCTCGCGGAAGCTCTGCGCAGGCCGATAGCCCCCCGGGATGAACCGGTCGGCCGTAAACCCGATGGTCCACAGTCCCGCTCCGAACCTGAGCCTTTTCATGTTGCGCCCTCCTTCTTCTCCACCTTCTGCACGCGGAACCGGCCGCAGGGCTCCCCGCGGCGGCCCCCAGGGGCTACTCCGGCAGCGGCTCCCCTGGAAAGAACATCACCTTGTTGAACGCCTGCTCCCTGCGGTGCATCAGAACTGGTGGCCGATGGTCGTCGGGTGGCGGTAGGTGCCCGTGAGCATGACCCGGGGAATGTCCGAGCCGCAGACGCCGCAGGCCTTGACCCGCACGATGAGCTCGCCTTCCCTCTCGATCTGCGGGGCCTCCGTGTGCACACACCGCAGGTCCCCGGGCGCAAAGAGCCCGACCGCCCTCATTGTTTCTGGCTCCACGAATCTGGCTCTCCCCCGTCTGCCCGGCGGCAACCGGCTGCTCAGCCGCCGGCCACCATCTGCAGGAGCATCACCTCCTGATCTTCCCGCAACGCGGTGCGGAGCTCCTTCACCGGACGGCCGTCCACGATGATGATCACCGAGGCCGCTGGCTTCCTACCCTGCCGATCCCAGAACTGCCCGGGGACGGCGGCCGCCCAGCGCTCGTCGATCAGTTTCATCAGGCTCTGAAGCGTGGAGCCTTCCGGCAGCTCCATCCGGTGGGTCTGCTCGCCGAGAAAGCCCGCCAGCGCCCCGAGGGCGCGCAGCCTGATCTTCATGGGCGGCCCTCACTGCGCGTAAAGATCGGCGGCGGCATCCTCGAGGCCCAGCTCCAGCAGGACCGCCCGGCTCGGCCTGCCGTCCGCCTCCCAGCGGCGCAGCCGGTAGTACCGTTCCAGCTGGGCCGCCAGGTCCGGCACCTTGCCCGCCGCACCCCCTTCCTTCAGGGGGGTCATGGCCCGCACCGGCATGGTGTCATCCTCCCTCCGTATCCCGCAGCGCCAGTTGTACGCTCGATGCAGAGCGTTGATCCGGTCTCCGATGCACAGCAGGTCCTCTGGCCTCAGCGCGGAGCCGGTGGCCGCCTTCAGCAGGGCGCAGAAATCCGAGGGCTTCAGCAGCACGGTGGCGAAATAGCACAGCACGAGAGAGTCCAGGACGTGGGCCCAGTTTTGGGCGAAGCGAGTCATCTCCGCCTTTCCGGTGTCGCTCAACCGCGTGTATGTGCCCGTGAACCCCCACTCCGGGATCGGGTTCTCCCCCTCTTCGTAGAGGTCCGTCATACCATGCAGATGGCAGCCTCCCCGGGAAGCGGTGGCGTAGTTGGAGGCCCACGCGAACCCGGCCCGCGCGTCGTGCATGGGAAGCTCCAGGCCCTTGACCTGCACCGCCCACTCCTTCGAGCCTCCCCCCAGCTTCTGCGCCAGCCTCCTGGTGCCCAGTCCCAGGAGCCTTCCCGCCCCTTCGCCTCGGCCGATCTTTTCGATCATACGGATCAACGCCTCCGCGCTGCCCCAGCGCAGCTCGATCCCATCCAGATCCTGGCTGGCGAGCAACCCCTTCTCGACGCATTCCATGGCAAAGGCCAGGGTGGAGCCGGTGCTGATCGCATCCAGGCCGTAGAGGTTGCAGAGATGGTTGGCGTAGCAGACCGCCCGCACGTCCAGCACCATGCAGAGGGTTCCCAGCGCCGCCGTGCTCTCATACTCCGGGCCGGGAGCGTCCATCCTGTAGGGACCCTCCTCGATGCGGGTCCAGCGAGCGCAGCCGATGGTACAGCGGTGGCAGGCGGAGTGTCTCCTGGGCATGAGCTCGTAGATTCTCCGCCCTCCAATGGCCGTGCACACCGCTTCGGTGGAGCCCACCGACCAGTTCTTCACCGGGATGTCGCTGATCGCCCAGCGGCTGTCCAGCACGTCCGCCGTGCCGTACTTCCTGAGCGCCTCCAGGTCAGGGTCCGTGGCGTTGCGCCGGTTGATCGCCCGGGCCAGCTCCGTGAAGCCCTCCGGGTCGGCCAGCTGCACCTCCGCCGAGCCCCGCACCGCGATGGCCTTCAGCCGCTTGGCGCCCATGACCGCCCCGCCGCCGCCCCGGGCCGCCGCCCGGGCGTCGTCGTTGAGGATGGCACTGTACAGCACCCCCTTCTCCCCGGCCGGGCCGATCACCGCCACCCTGACCCCGCGCTGGCCTATCTCTTGCCTGATATCCTCCTGGGCCGCGAAGGTGTCCTTACCCCAGTGTTGTGAGGCAGCGCGAATCTCCGCCTTCCCCTCCTCGACGTACAGATACACCGGCTCCGACGCGGCCCCTTCCACGACCAGCCCGTCGTAACCTGCCCTGCGGAGCGCCGTTCCCCAGTGTCCGCCAGAGCTGGAGTCGCAGAGCATCTCGGTCAGGGGGGCCTTGAAAACCACCTGGTAGCGCCCAGAGGTGCCCAGGGAGGTGCCCGTGACCGGTCCGGTCATGAACAGGAGCCTGTTCTCCGGCCCCAGCGGATCGGCCTCCGGAGGGATCTCGTCATAGGCCAGCCGGATTCCCATCCCGGAGCCCCCAATGTAGTTCCTGGCGTGCTCCGGTGAGACAGGCTCCTCGGCGATCCTCCCGGAGCCGAGATTCACCCGCAGCAGCTTTCCCATGTAGCCCTTCATCTCACCCCTCCTTTGCGCTTCTTGTCTCTCGCGAGAACGGTCCGGCGGCCTTCATCTGCCCCTCTCCTGTGCACTTCTTTTTTCTCAAGGGCCTCCCGGGCGGCCCGGGCGATATCTTGCGGACCCAGGCCGCAGAAGTCCCACAGGCTCTCCGGATCAGGGCCGGTACAGACGAAGGTATCCCGGATACCTACCGGAACCGCCGGCGTGGGCCTCTCCCGGCTCAGCGCCTCGGCTACGGCGCCGTAGAGCCCCCCGACGATCGAGTGCTCCTCCACTGTGACCAACGCTCCCGTCTCTGCGGCAGCGCGGAGGACCAGCTCTCTGTCCAGGGGCTTGAGGGTGTGGATCTCCAGCACTCGGGCGGAGATCCCCTCCCGCTCGAGCAGCTCGGCAGCCTCCAGGCTGCGGTGCACGGCAATTCCGGTAGCCACCAGGGTGAGGTCTCTGCCCTCCCTGAGCGGGCGCCCTTTGCCGATCTCCACGGCGCTATTCCGGCCAGGAACCGTCGGAACATCCGCCCGGCTGATGCGCAGGTACACCGGGCCGGGGTACTCCGCAACGGCTGGAATCAACTCCTTCAGCTCCGCGCCGTCGGTGGCGGTGACCACCGTCATGTTGGGCATGGCCCTCATGACGGCCAGATCGAACACCGAGTGATGGGTGGGACCGTCTTTGAAATCGGACACCCCCGCATAACCGGCCAGCAGCTTGACGTTGGCGCGGTTGTAGGCCACGCAGGTACGGATTTGCTCCAACCCCCGGTAGCAAAGCATCGCAGCGAAGGCGCTGACGAAAGGGATCTTGCCGGCCAGGGCCATCCCCACCGCCGTGTCGATCATCCCGGGCTCGGCGATCCCGACATTGAAGAACCGCTCCGGGTGCGCCTCGCGGAACAGGATGGTCATGGTGGAGTTGGAGGCATCCGCATCCAGAACCACTACGTTGCCGTTCAGGTGTCCGTAGTCCGCCAGGGCCCGGCCTAGCTCCTTCCTCATGACCTGCCCGCTCCCGAGAGCTCCCGTCTGGCTTGCTCCATCTGCTCTCCCGTCGGCGCCGCCCCGTGCCAGGCATGGGCGTTCTCCATGAAGCTCACCCCCTTTCCCTTCACCGTGTGGGCTACGATCATCGCTGGCCGGTCGTGGATTGTCTCCGCTTCGTCGAGAGCCTCCAGGATATGGCGCATGTTGTGACCATCGATCTCGATGACCCCCAAGTTGAAGGCCTTCCACTTGTCCACGAGGGGCTCCAGAGGCATGATCTCGTGCACGAAGCCGTCCAGCTGTACGTCGTTGTAGTCCAGGATCAGGGTCAGGTTGCTGAGATGGTACTTGGCCGCGGTCATCGCCCCCTCCCAGATGACCCCCGCCTGGCACTCCCCGTCTCCCAGCAGCACATAGGTGCGGAAGCGCCGGCCGTCGAGCCTGGCCGCCAGAGCCAGCCCGGCGCCCACGTTGATGCCGTGTCCCAGGACTCCGGTGGTCATGTCCACGCCCGGGGTCTTGAGGCGCTCCGGATGTCCCTGCAGGTGGCAGTCCAGCTTTCCCCAGTTTCCCAAGTCGCTCTCCGGAAAGAACCCCCTCGCGGCAAGAGCCGCATAGAGAATGGCGCTGGCGTGTCCCTTGCTCAGGATGAAACGGTCCCGGCCGGGATCCTCCGGCAGGGCAGGATCGACGCGCAGCTTGTGGAAGTACAGGGCCGTGACGATGTCCGCTGCCGACAGGGAGCCGCCGGGATGACCGGCTCCTCGCCGCCAGATCATCTCCAGCGCGGTGATGCGCAACCGCCGGGCCGTGTCCTCCAGACAGGCGATGAGCCTTTCTCCGTGGTGTGGCATGACTGGCCTCAGACAGCAAGAAATGTGCCAAATCCTGGCGCTCCCGTGCTGTAAACCCTTATGCTAAAGGGAGTTGTCAGCCGAAAATGGAAGACGGTTACCGCCGCCGGGTGAATGTATAACTCTTATACAAACCAGCCTGGCTGTGTACAATACCGCTACAGTCAGGTGCGCGGAAGACGCACTTTGTTGAATCGAGGCGGGATTGGACGTGCCCCTGCGGAGACGGTCCCGACGGATGAGCAGATCGACGGCCAGGGCGCCTACGACACGGGTCATGCTTTGCTACCGGCTCGTATTCCCCATCGGCCCCTTCAGCCATAACCTCAAGCTTGGCTTCTCCTCATGTTGCTAAAGCAGGCAACGCCTGCAGGAACGCCTGGTTCCGATCGCTCTGTTTCAGGCCGGGCCGGGCTCGAGCTGGAAACGGCAGCACCGCCCGGTCCAGAGAGTCTCCTCCACCCGAAAGCCTCTGGCCGGCGAAAGAGCTCCGGCCAGCGCCCGGAAAGGATTGATGCAGTACAGCTCGCAGGGCCGACCTTGGGTCTTGCGGAGGATTCCACGGTCTTGGAGGCGAGGCTTCCAGAGCACCAGGTGCCGGCCCCTTCGACTGTTCACCGATCTGTGTCGACCGCACCTGCGGAAAGTCGCCATTGTTGACTGGATTGAAAACTTGACCTAATATGGTCTTGTGAAGACCATAAACATCTCCGAATTCAAGAAGCACATGAGCGCGGAGCTCAGAAGAGTCAGGAACGGCGAGCGACTACTGATTTTCGACCGGGACAAACCGGTGGCCGAAGTCGTCCCATACCAGGAGTCTTCGAAGCGGCTCGTGGTCCGGCCGCCCCGGGGCCCCACAGCCCTTCCTGCCGTGAACGTCAAGACGGACGTTGACCCGCTCGGATTTCTGCTTGAGGATCGGAAACGCTGATGAGCTGCTACGTCGATTCGTCGATCGTCCTGCGGTACCTTCTCGGCATCGACCGCCAGCTCGAGAAGACCGAAAGATTTGAGGCGGCTGCCTCGAGCGAGCTTCTGCTGATCGAGTGCCCGCGCGTCCTCGATCGATACCGCCTTGAGAAGCTCCTGGACGACGACGCGCTCGTGCACGTCCTGGCGGCCTTCCGTGTCGTCGCGGAGGGCTTTCACATCATCGAGCTAACCGAAGCCGTCAAGGAACGGGCTGCCGAACCGTTCCCCACTGTGATCGGAACGCTCGACGCGCTCCACCTGAGCTCCGCAGCCCTCTGGTCTGAGAGGGAGGGCCGTCGCAGCGTGACGGTTCTCACGGCCGACCGGCAGATGGAGCGGTGCGCGCAAGCGATGGGGTTCGCGGTCGGCGCGTAGCGGGAGGCTACTCTCCCCGGCCCCGCTCTCGGACGTCCTGGGGCCGGAAAAAGGAGCGGGGGACACGCCGAATCCTGCCTGCGGCGAACCCCCCCGGTGCCTGCGATGTCGCAGGGCTTGTCGGAATCTAGCGACTCGACGTTCTGGCCGACAAGACCACCAAGGCACAGACACAGTGGTCGATTTCCGCCGGAGCAAAGCAACGATAGCCCTCCCTCTCCTATTCGAATCGATCATGATGATCTCGCGGTTGTATCTGCGACCGGCGCAACCCTCGAGACCCTGGAGGCGCCGCCTGCCGCCGGCGCGCAGCGGGGTCGTCTTCCTGTCCATGCCGCTCGGAATGGGCCTGATGGGCTTCATAGCGGGTTGGTTCGCGAACCGCTTCAGCGCCCATCGCATCGCCGTCCTTGGCGCCGCGATCGTGGTGTGCGGCATCCCCACGCTCCCGGCGCTGTCGGCCGCCCACCCAGCGGGGGACCTCCTCTGGCGACTGGCGGGAAATGGGCCAGCAGGTCCGGAGGTTCCAGAGATGAAGACCGCCTCCGCGCTCCCGGATCGAGCCCTGTTCTATCGTGTGCGTGTCGATTTCGACCGCCGTCAAACGACTAGACGCCGTGAGCGCACCATACCCGCGGCAACCAGCTCTTACACGGAGACGCTTGGCATGGCTACCAGGACGGTGGCTTCGATGATGCATGAGCCGGGCGATCCCCGTTGCCCCGTCGCGGGAACCTCGACCGGTGTCGACATCTCCCGCGATGGCACCACGGTCGGCTACCGGCGGCTCGGGCAAGGCCCGGGCCTCGTGATCCTGCATGGCACCGCGTCGTCGGGATACAACCACCTGCGGCTCGGCGCGGCGCTGGCCGATGCCTTCACCGTCTGTCTTCCCGACCGCCGCGGCCGCGGCCTGAGCGGTCCCTACCGCGCCGATGACACCCTTCAGACCGAGGTCGAGGATCTCGAGGCGATCCTCAAGGCCACCGGAGCTCAGGATGTATTCGGCGTCAGCTCCGGCGGTATCGTCTCCCTCGAGGCAGCGCTGCGCCTGCCTGGGATCCGGCACGTCGCCGTCCATGAACCGCCGCTGTTCGCTGATCCGACGGTCCCACAGGCGGTGCTGAGGCGGTTCGACCACGCGCTCGCGCCAGCCCGTCTCCGGGGCATGAGCGCCGTATCCATTACGAGGCCGGAAGGAGACACTCCATGGCCAGGCTGATCTACTCGGCGATCACGTCCCTGGACGGCTACGTGGCGGACGAAGATGGGAACTTCGACTGGGCGGCGCCGGACGAGGAGGTCCACACTTTCGTCAACAACCTCGAGCGTCCCATCGGCACCTATCTCTACGGGCGCCGGATGTACGAGGTGATGGTCGGCTGGGAGACGGCACCGACCGTCGGCGAGGCGCCGTCCTTCATGCGTGACTTCGCGCAGATCTGGCAGGCGGCGGAGAAGATCGTGTACTCCCGGACACTCGATTCGGTCTCGAGCGCCAGGACGCGAATCGAGCGCGACTTCGACCCCGACGCCATCCGTGAGTTGAAGGCAACGGCGAAGCGTGACCTGAGCGTCGGCGGTCCGCAGCTCGCCGCCCAGGCGATCGGCGCGGGCTTGGTCGACGAGATCCACCTGTTCCTCACCCCTATCATCGTGGGCGGCGGCAAGCCGTCCCTCCGCGACCACGTCCGCCTGGAGCTTGGGCTGTTCGACGAACGCCGGTTCGGCAGCGGAGTGGTCCACCTCCATTACGGCATCAGGACGTGAGGAGTCGTCCACCTCGCCCGGGTGCGGGGAAGGTCGCTCCCTGGTTTCGTGGAGAGCGACTATGTCGCTTGACGGCTTCATCGCGGCCCAGGAGGCCGCAGGTCATTCCAGTTCCCGCAAACGTCTTCTCAGGAAGCGACGCTCCGGCTCCTGCCGGGTGAGCTCCAGGGCGCGGCGATAGGACTCCCTGGCCTCGGCCCTTCGTCCGAGCCGCCGGCAGAGCTCCGCCCTCGCCGAGTGGGCCAGGTGGTAGCCGGTCAGCTCCCCCCGCGCCCAAATGGCATCGATCCCATCCAGGCCGCCCTGCGGGCCGTCGCGCATGGCCACGGCGACCGCCCGGTTGAGCTCCACGACCGGCGAAGGATCGACCTGATACAGCAAATCGTAGAGATCCGCTATCCGCCCCCAGTCCGTCGCTCTGGCTGAAGCCGCTGAGGCGTGCACCGCGCCAATCGCCGCCTGAAGCGTGTAGGTTCCGACTCGACGGCTGGCCATGGCCCGCTCGACGAGGCCGATCCCTTCGGCGATCTGCTCTCGATTCCAGAGCCCTCGATCCTGCTCCTCCAAAAGGACCAGATCGCCGCCCGGAGTCGCCCGCGCCGCACGGCGCGATTCCTGGAGGAGCATGAGCGCGAGAAGGCCTATCGCCTCCCCGGCCGGAAGCAGCTCCACCAGCAGCCGGCCCAGCCGGATCGCCTCCCCGGACAGGTCGGCCCGCGTGAGCGACTCCCCCGAGGTCGCCGAATAGCCCTCGTTGAACACCAGGTAGATGACCTGCAAGACCGCCTCGAGGCGCTGCGGCAGATCCTTTTCCGACGGCACCTGGTAGGGGATGCCAGCATCGCGGATTTTCGCCTTGGCCCGCACGATGCGCTGGGCCACGGTGGCGGGGCTGGCGAGAAAAGCCCGGGCGATTTCTTCGGTGGTCAACCCGCACACCTCCCGCAGAGTGAGCGCGGGGCGTGCTTCGGCCGACAGGGCGGGATGGCAGCAGGCGAAGATCAGCCGCAGCTGGTCGTCCGGCACCGCTTCCAGGGCCTGCTCCGCAGGATCTTCGACCGTTGGGAGCTTCTCGGCCAGGCTCGGGAGCCTGGAATTGAACCGGGTGCGGCGCCGCATCGCGTCGATGGCTTTGAATCGGCCCGTCGAAATCAGCCACGCGCGAGGATTGGCGGGTATGCCCCGCTCGGGCCACTGCCTGGCCGCCGCCACGAAGGCATCGTGGAGTGCGTCCTCGGCGGTGTCGAAGTCGCCCAGCAGCCGGATGAGCGTCGCCAGGATCCGACGGGACTCGTCGTGATACAACCTGTCCAAGGTCTCGCGTACGGCTTCCGCGGTGTGCTCCCTGCCGCGGCTCCGCAATCGAGGGATGGTGTGCTGATACGTCGTGTCACCGAGGTCTTCCACTCGTTTCACCCTCCGCTCCGCGCTCAACGGATCGAATCACGCAAGTTCTATTGCCAAAATCGTATTATTTGAGTTGGAAAGCAAACATGGCAGTATGATGCTGGGACAGTCCGCACAGGCCGCGTTGGCCCGCCTCTGGAAACCAACGTCCAATCTGCATATGGCGATGGGTCCTCGGAATATCCCTTCCGGGACAGGGTGGGAGGCGACTGGGGGCAGTCCGCCGATGGCCAGAGCGCGAGGGTGTGCCGCCGGCTTCGTGGATGCGGGCCCCGGCTAGCCCTGCTGACCCGCGGTCAGATACTCTTCCCTTACTCCCTTTCGGCCCTTGTTGCTCATGGTTTCCGCACCGGTCGGCAGAGCCGCCGCCGCCTCGATGTTCGTACGCACCAGACGGAACCCGACGACCGCGACCACCAGGTTCGTCACGGCAACGGCCGCCCAGAGCGTGATCAGCGGCAGCTTGAGAACGTGCAGCAGGAGGTAGGCCGCCGGAATGGCGATGGCGAGCCTCGCCAGGGCGAGCAGGAATCCAGACCAGGAGCGGGCGATGCCCTGAAGCGAATTGATCTCGACGAAAACCATGGCAAACAGCCCGTAGCTCAGCGGCACCGTGAGAAAGTAGCCGCGAGCGTACTCGGTGATCACTGGATCGGTAGTCAGAATGCGGATGATCCGATCATGGAACAATGCTGCGAGGAGGCCGAACAGGGTCGCCAGACCGAACCCGAGCAACAGCGCCTGGCGATAGGCGGCCCGGACGCGGTCGAACCGGCCCGCACCCGTGTTCTGGCTGAGGAGCGCAAGGACCGCCACGCCGAAGCCAACGGCCGGGAGGTAGGCGAAGAACTCCACGCGAAAGCCGATCGAAAGGCTTATCGCACCCGCTTCCTGAAAGCGAGCGGAGATGATCGCCGCCAGCACGGCCAGGGAGAGAGGACCGACCACGTTGGTCAGGGAGGCAGGAAGGCCGACGTTCAGAACCTGCTTCACCGACTCCCAGTGTAGTCCCAGACGCGAGAACCGCAGAGCCACCATCATCTTCGCCTTCCTGAGGATGGTCAGCGCCGCAATCAGCATCAGCAGCTGCGAGAACAGAGTCGCCACCGCGGCGCCGCGAATACCCATGGCCGGAAGCCCTGCCCAGCCGAAGATCAGGGCCGGATCGAGGACGGCGTTGACGGCGGTGGAGATGCTGAACAGGAGAGTGACGGTCTTGTTGTCGCCCTGGGAGTTGAACGCGAAGAACACGGTGAAGAGCAGGAACATCACCATCGAACCACCGGCGACGATGGCGAAGTAGTCAACTGCCAGCGGAAGTATGCCTCCTGTAGCCCCGGAGGCCACCAGTAGCGGTATCCGGAAGACGAGAGAAATACCGGTGAAGAACAGGCCGGCGACGGCGGAAAGCACGAATGACTGGCCCAGGATCCGTTCCGCCTCGGCGATGTCCCGGCGTCCGATAGACATCGCCATCAGCACTCCCGAGCCCACCGTGATACCCATGCTGAGGGATATCATCACGAACAGCGTAATCTGGGACAGGCTCACAGCCGCGATTGCATCGGGAGAGAGCTTGCTCACCCAGAAGGAGTCCACCGCGTTGTACAGGGTCTGAAAGAAAATCGACAGCATCACTGGCCAGGCCAGCGCCCATAGATGAGAGAAGAGGTTGCCCTCGGTCAGGTTGCGTCCTCGCATAGTTCCGTTCCTTTCGCTGTACCTAGTCGGGAGTAAGCGGCCGAGAGGAAGCTCACCAGGCTGCTTCTCACCTCAGGCTGAACTGGTCGGCGGGCCTGTCCCTACTCTGGCAAGCCCGGGATTTCCATTACGGGCCGGATTTCGATCGTGCCCAGATCCGCCACCGGGACCCGCGCGGCTATGTCGATAGCCTCGTCGAGGTCCCGGGCGTCGATCAGATAGTACCCGCCCAGCTGCTCTCGCGTTTCGGCGAACGGTCCGTCGGTCACCACGCGCTTTCCGCCGCGCACTCGGACGCTTGTCGCCGTCGACGGGGGTGCAGCGGCGATGCGTCCAGGTACTGACCACTCCGATTGAGGTCCCGTGCCAGGCGCGCCGAATCACGGTAGCAAGCCTCCCGCCGAGCATCGCCCAGCGCATCTTCGTCCAGATGGACCAACGGCATGTACTTCACGGCCGATACCGCGGCCAGACCGTACCTGAGCGGAGGCTCCTGTTCTCCAGCATCGCTGCCACGCTTCTCACGATTGCTCCTGTCGACCGGTGATGTTCACCATCCATTCGACGCCAAACCTGTCGGTGAGCATGCCAAACGCGTCTCCCCAGGGGGCCTTGGCAAGCGGCTCTCGGATCGTGGCGCCGGAGGAGAGCTTCTCCCAGTAGCCACGCAGTTCCGCTTCGTTGTCGCCGGAGAGGGATATGCTCACGTTGGTCCCCGGAGGATGCTCCATCCTGTTCGGAATGTCTGCGGCCATGAGCGTGATGCCATTGTCCGCTTCCAGCAGGGAGTTTGCCGCCAGAGACCCTGTAGAATGTCATGGCCTCGCGAGCGTTGTCCTTGAACCCGATGTACGGATTCAGCCTGGTCTGCACAAGCGCCTCCTTGGGAAATGGTCCGCTGCGTTACGCTGCCTCCGGGCTCCATCCCCACGAGATAGTCGATTGGGTGGAGCAGAAATCGACTGAGACAGTGATGGTTCCAGCCCGGCTACCCGCTCGTGCAGGGCTCCCGCCCCTGCCCGGCAACCCCAAAGCCCACCATTGCACGCCTTCTCTTTGAAAGGTTTTCAAGACGTCCGGAGATCGAAATCGTCGCTTCTGACGTCAAGACATCCCGAGGTTTTCTTTCCCGGGGATGATAGAGACTGTGCATCTTCTTCAGGTCCTCGAGCGGTTGAGGCGGAGCCTCCCGTCCCGGCGCCGGTGAAAGCCTCCCCTTCAGCAATCTGAAACCGCTGCTCCAGCCGCTGCCCCAGGCCATTGGCGTAGCCGCCCAGCCGGCGGCACATCCACGCTGTCGCTCCAGCCAGCCGTTTCAGGCGGCGCTGCCTGCGGATGCGGGCCTGTTCCTCGAGCGCCCGGTATATGGACGCGTTCTTCTCCCAGGCGAGCTGCCGCAGGCGATGATTGAGCATGACTTCGTACATGCTCCCGTACATAATGTCCCCCTTTCGACCGTGCCCGGTTCCTTGATTTCGTCTTCAGGAAAAGTTACTCTTGAAAGAGGACATACTCGGTCCTCATTAAATTTGTTTTCGGGTGTTTTTCTTTGCTTTTTTCCTGATCGAGGTTCCGGGGTGATGCCCGGGGAGGGTTCAGGCCATGTACCATCCTACCGGCCGCGTGCTGACCGTGCTGGAGCTGCTACAGTCGCGACCCGGCATCACCGGCCCGCAGCTGGCGATGAGGCTGGAAACCGACGTTCGTACGGTGCGCCGCTACGTCTCCAAGCTCCAGGACGTCGGCATTCCCGTGGAAGCGAATCCCGGGCGCTACGGAGGATACCGCCTGAGACCCGGTTACAAGCTGCCCCCGCTGATTTTCAGCGAAGAGGAGGCCACCGCGATCGTGCTCGGCCTCATAGGAAGCTCCTGGCTCGAGGTCGAGCAGTCCCGGGCCGCCGTGTCGGGGGCGATATCGAAGATCACCCGGGTGCTGCCGCAAGAAGCCCGGGAACGCCTCGACTCGCTCTCCTCGCTCCTGATCCTGGACACCCGGCGAAAGAGGTCCCAGCCCGATGCGGCCCTGCTCATCCGCCTGAGCGAAGCGGTCCAGGCCCGCCAGGCGGTCGACATGCGTTACACGGCGGACGAACGGACCACGCTCAGGGTGGTCGAACCCTACGGGCTGATCGGCCGGGCGGGATGCTGGTACCTGGTGGGCTACTGCCGGTTGAGGCAGGATTACCGCACCTTCCGGCTGGACCGCATCGACGCGCTCGACGTTCTGGAAGAACACTTCACCCGCAACGAGGACTTCGATTACGAGGCGTACGTCGCCGAGCACGTGGAAACCTATCCCGGTAGCAAGCGGTACCGGGTGGTGTTCAAGGCCGACCTGGAGACCGTGCGGAGAAGGATCCCCCCCGCCGACGGTCCGCTCACCGAGAGTCCCGAGGGGATCGTCTTCGACGGGCGTACCGACGATTACGATTACGGGGCCCGACGCCTCATCCGGCTGGAAATCCCCTTCGTGGTGAAGGATCCCCCAGAGCTGAAGGAAGCCCTGCTGGCCATCGTCCGCGAGCTCCGCCTCAGCGCGCAAGCCTGAAGACTATGGGTGACGCAAGGAACCGTTGATGACACTTTGGGTACGCGATGGTCAATCGAATCGGGACTCGAACCTGGTGAAAAGACTAACCAAGCACGGGAACAGTCTGGCGCTGGTCATCGATCGGGCGGTCCTCGATCTGCTCAAGATCGATCGCGACACTCCCTTGGATATCTCGACTGATGGTGAGGTCCTCGTAGTATCGGCCTGCGGGATCTCGGGCCGCTGCAGTCTGCTTTGGCGATGCCTGCGAAAACGGGTCCCCTGCGCTGCGTTCCCCGGAGGCAGCCCCGCAGGAAAGCTCGCGGGGTGCGGCGAACGGGAGCCTGCTACGCCGGGGGCGCCGGCGGCCCGGCCACCTGCAGCCCGATCAGCTCCTCGACGGTGACATCCCGCTTGGCCAGGTTGGCCACCACCTGTCCCCTGAGCATGACCACGAGCCGGTCGGCAACGGCGTAGACGTCGTGAAGGTTGTGGGTCACGAAGATGCCGGCGATGTCCTCCTCCTTCAGCCTTTCGATGAAGCTCAACACCCGCTGCACCCCGGTGACCGCCAGGGCCAGCACGTGGTGAACGACGTAGTAGGTGTCGCGGACCGAAGAGCAGCCGCCGGCGAGGAGGTCGAACAGCCTCTCGGTCACCGCCGCCAGGGTGTAGCGGTCACCCCCGCGGGCGGCGAGAATCAGCTGCGTCTCCAGCTCCTGAGGTCCGGGATTCACCCGGCAGCTCAATCGGGGAGATGCCCGCTCCGCCGGTGGGGGGGTCTCCTTGACGCAGAAGTCCATCTTCTTCTGCGGCCGGCTTGCCGAATGCCGCCTCCCCCCCGCGTGCAGCTCCCCGACGGAACCGGCAGCCGCCTGCATTGAGTATAGGCAGGACAGGCCGCCTCCACCTATAGCCGGATGTGACTAACTGTCCGGGTGGTATCGGGTTAGCTGATACTGGCAGCAAGAGTTGGAACTGCCCTTAACCCTCTACTCTTTGAACCGAAGCTCTTTGGGCAAATCCTCCTCGCCCCCACCCCTGCCGTGCCGCCGCTCTTCGGCCTCATCCTCGCGACCTTCGTGCTCGCGGACGATCAGAAGTACGGGCATTTCTTCCGGGACCACGGAATTCGCAAGGTGATCTTCGCATTCCAGGGCCGGCCGAGGCTGTACAACGATCTTGCCACCGCCGGCGCATCCGTGCGCCGTGTGGCCTTGCATGCAGGGGAGCTCGCCGGCGAGGGGGCCAAGGCGCCTAGGTGCTGGCCGGGGAGTGACCGCGGGCCGCCGGAACGCGCTTGCGCGCCGGCGGAAAGGGGGCCTCCCCCAGCTGCAACCCCAGCGAGCCCTGGAGCATCCTGGCGGACATACGCCTGCCCATGAGCACGCTGGTCTGGGCTCACCTGCGGCCAGCTTCTAGTCCTTCTTTCCCGGGCGTTGCCGGGGGCTGAGGGCCCCCGCTACATCGCCGAAGCGGGTCAGCTTGGCCTTGCTCTTTGCGGCCATGAGCTCATCGTAGCGCCGGTCATCCACCATGGCCACGAGTCGGCAGATGCTGGACTCCCCATCCACGAACCTCCATGGGAAGCAGCCAATGACCACCCGCTGGTTCAAGAGAAGATCTATGTCCCCTCCGGCGCACTCCAGGTGGATGATGCCGTGGTTGAACATCTCGATATGCATCAGTTGGTACTTGTCCTCGGGGAAGGCCTCCTCCAGGCTCCGACCGAACTTCTGGCGGAAGAAGGCATCGGCCTCCCGTGCCTGTCTGGGCATCCAGTTGCGGATAATTGTGTTCATCGGGTGATCTGCACTGCCGCAGTCTACGGCGATCCAGCGGATCCTTTTTCTTTTGGCCCATTCGGCGAACTCCCGGTCGGGGCCCGGGTGCTTCACCATGTAGCGGATCTCGTCAGCGGTGGGCTGGTCCCAACCGTAGTGATGGTAGCCGGTATGAATGACCAGAATGTCTCCCTCCTTCACTTCCACCCGCTCCTCTACCTGGGCTGAGGTATACACATCGTAGTCCTGGGTGCAATCCGACAGATCCACTACCACCCCTTCATGCACCAGAAAGTCCATGTCCAGAGAGGCGATGTCCTTGCCGGGCGTATGAAAGTGAATCTCCCCGTCCAGATGCGTGCCCACGTGGTTGGAGTGGGTCAGCAACTGTCCGTTGGCTCCATTGGGCGCCAGCCGTTTGAAGTACTTCACCTGTAGGGGTTCGTAGGTCGGCCAGGGCGGCGTGGCGATGCCGATCGGGATGGTCAGGTCAATGAATTTCACGGTTTCCTCCTGTGCTCACGCTGAATCTCGCCTTCTCCGTACTCCTGCACGAAGGTCTCGAAGGCTTCCTGAAAACAGGCCAGGGGCGGTTTGACCAACCCCGCGCCCACCATGCCGATCCCCGGCTCGCGGTGGGCGATCCCGGTGTTCACGGCCGGCAGAATCCCGGTTTCCACCACCTTGACCAAGTCAATCGCGGTGGGGGTGCCCCGGAAATCCAGGATAGGGATCCGGTAGGCGTCGTTCTCGGCCGTGGTGATCTCGTACATGGACTGGCTGACGTTGAGGGCCTCGCGGGGGCTGCCGCCTACGAACTTGACAATGGCCGGGGCCGCAGCCATGGCAAAACCGCCGATGCCGGCTGTCTCGGTGATCACCGAATCCCCTATGTCGGGGGCCGCGTCCGCCGCGGAGAAGCCCGGAAGATAGAGCCCGTCGACCGTGCTGGCCGGGGCGGTGAACCAACCCTCCCCCAGGCCCGACACGCGGATGCCGAAATCGGTGCCGTTGCGCGCCATGGTCCAAATCACTGAGCTGCCCTCGATGCCGGCTGCAGCGTCAGCGGTGCACTTGCAGGCCGGCATGGACAGGTTCAGGAAAAAGTGGTCGTTGCCGTGCATGAAGGAGAGCACTCGGGCGATCGCCTCACGGTCCGCATCGAGCCTGACCAGGTGGGGAGCCAGTTCCCGAATCAGCAGGGAGGTGCCGGCGCGGTTGCGGTTGTGCCCTTCGTCGCCCATCTGCAGGGCCTGGGCGATCAGGCTCTTCATGTCAATCTCTCCATGGCGCCGCAAGGCGGCCCGCAGCAGGGGCGCCAGCTCGGCGGCCATCCAGCGCAACCGCTCGATCACCTCATCGGAAAAGGCTCCGTAGCGCAAAACCTTGCCCAGCCCCTCGTTGAGGGTGCAGAACGCGCGGTTGCCGAAGCTCCTGTTCTCCAAGACCCACACCGGCATGCTCCAGCCGAGCACGCCGGCCATCGGCCCCACGGCGGAATGGTGATGGCAGGGTTCGAAGGCGATCTGCCCGGAGGCGGCCAGCCGCTGCGCTGCTTCGGGGTCAGAAGCCAGACCCTCGAGGATCAGGGCGCCGATCACGGCTCCACGCATGGGGCCGCACATTCGCTCCCAGCCCACGGGGGGCCCGGCGTGCAGGATGAGATTGCGGCGCAGGCCAGGGACCACCTCTGCGGCGGTGGCGATGTCCACCAGGGTGGGTTTGCTCCCCAGCATCCGGGAGGCGGCTTCCTGGTTGGCCTTCACGATCCGCGAGTGCATGGCGCCTCCTTATCGCCCCAGCCGGCGCAGCAGCCCGAGCAGGCGCTCGTCGCCGCCGGCAGGGGGGCGCCAGGCCATCTGCAATACTGTCACCCCTTGGCGCTGCAAGCTCTGCGCAAATAACTCCAGCCCCATGTTGATGCACTGAAGCTCGCCTGTGAACAGATCGCTGATTTTCCCGACGTCCGGTGTCATGGTGCCGTCTCCTCTTTCTCCCGTCGCGCCCGCAAAATGCGGCAGCTCAACCGAGCCGCCTGGTAGTTGGAGGGCATCACCAGGCAACCGACAGAGGCCAGTTTCGCTGTCTGCCGCTCCAGATTCTGCGGATCCCCTTCCGTTCCAGTAACCGAAGCGATCATAGCCAGCGCACCGCCGCGTCGTTTTGCCTTGGCCGAGGCCTCCCGCATGCTATTCAGCAGGGCTCCGGCCGGATCAGGGTGCGAACCGTAGCCCAGAACGAAGTCCAGGAGCAGCACGGCCACTTCAGGATCTTCGGCTTCCTTCAGGATACGCTCGGCACGGAGGCTGGGATCAATCATCGGGTGCGGCCGCCCCACGGTGAACACGTCGTCGCCCAGGTCTACGATTGTATGAGCCTGCGATCGCCAGGGGTCGCTCAGTCGCAGCTCAGCCCGAAGCTGATTGGTGGAGTAAACCTCGCCGATCTCCTGCTCCAGCAGGGAAAGGGCCTCATCGGCAAGAGTTCCACCGGAGAAGAGCCCGCGCACATAGCGCTGCTCGGCGGCCAGGGCGCCGCCTGCGCCGGTCACGAGTCGCTGCAGCTCTGGCTCAGGCAGGCTGAGGGCCTGCGGATCGTGAGGCCTGCCCTGCAGCAGGGACACGGCCAACCCAGCAGCTTCCTCCAGACTGCCGGCCTGGTGGACGCCCTCCGGAAGGCCGGAGCGCCCGGACAATCCCTGTGCCCCGACGAAATGCACCACCCCCGGTTTGCCCGAGCGCCCCAAACGGCTTAGCACTTTGCGGGCCACCTCCGGAGCCGGAGGCTTGGAGATGAGCACGATGATGTCGGTGTGGGGGTCTCGTTTGAGCGCTTCGATCCCCATGAGCATGGTGGAGCCGCCCACCTCCGGGCTCAAGTCCCGGCCCCCGGTGCCGATCGCCTGGGAAACCCCGCTGCCCAGCCGATGCAGCAGGCAGGCAACCTCCTGCAGGCCGGTGCCCGAAGCGGCCACCAGTCCTACGCGGCCGCGGCGCACTTCGTTGGCGAAGCACAGAGGCTTGCCGTCGATTATGGCGGTACCGCAGTCAGGGCCCATCAGCAGCAGACCCTTGCGGGCGGCCAGGTGTTTGAGAGCTACCTCCTGATCCAGCGGAACGTTGTCCGAGAACAGCATGACATGCAGGTCCCGCTCGAGGGCCAGGCGCGCTTCCCGCGCGGCGTATGCTCCGGGGACCGAGATGATCGCCAGGTTGGCTCCAGGCAGCAGCCGCAGCGCGCCCTCCAGGCTCACTGGACGGTAACCTTCAGCTGAGGCCACCTGCTGTTTCTGCTCGCCGAGAAGCTGGCGCACCCGCGCCAGGGCTTGGGCCGCTGCGGTTTCGCCCGTCGCCTCCACGGCGATCACCAGGTCGTTCGGGGTGGCCCACTCCAATTCGGGACAGGAAAAACCTATCCGCTCGAGCAGCTCCCGGTTGGTTTCGGTGGCCATGGCCACCACTGCCTCCGTTATGCCCGGCAGCTTCTTGACTTCGGCGCTGATGAGCATCAGGAAGACGGAATCGTGATAGGAGCCCTTGGCCACCAGAACCTGTCTCTTCAAACTTCGTTCCCACCTACCGTTGGGCCAGACGGGAAGCCGCCTGCCGCCCCTCGGCGATCAGCCGTTCTTCATCCAGCCGGGTGAAGCGTTTCCCCTCCAACAGGACTTCGCCGTTTACAATGACGGTATCCACATTCTGAGGCCCGGCGGAGTACACGACCGCTGCTATGGGGTCGTGCGAGAAGACCGTATTCGGCTGCTGCATATCCAGAATGGTGATATCGGCCAGGTACCCGCGTTTGAGCACTCCGGCCCGGATTCCCAGCGCCCGGGCACCGTTCACAGTGGCCATCCTCAACACATCGCGAGCAGTGATCTGGGCGGCATTCATGTGGTGGATCTTCTGCAGGAGAGAGGCGGTCTTCATCTCGCTGAACATATCCAGCCGCCCCGTGCTGGCCGCTCCGTCCGTGCCCAGGCAGACATTGGCGCCCGTCCCGGCCAGCCTGCTCAGCGGGGAAACCCCGTCCGCAATGTACATGTTGGAGGTGGGGCAGTGCACTGTGCTGGATCGCGCCCGACCGAGTGCCTCGATCTCGTGATCGGCCAGGTTGCAGGAATGCACCCCGATGAAACGGCCATCCAGGATCCCCAGCTCGTGCATCAGCTCCGCATCCCGCTTGCCCTCTCGCTGCTGGAGCAGGCGAATGTCCCCCTCGCTCTCGGCCAAATGGATATAGAAGAGCCGGCCATACGCGTCCGCCAACTCTTTCGTCTTACTCAACAGCCGAGTGGATACGTAACAGGGATGCATGGGGCCGGGAAATACGTTGGGGTGTCTTTCCAGCAGCGCCGCGGTGCTCTCAAGGATGCTCGCCTCGTCTTCCAGCAGGCTCGGATTCGCCTCGACCTCATAGAAGCCCCTGGCCAGGAACCCGCGAATTCGTGTTTCCGCGAAGGCGGCGAGCACGGTTTCGAAATGGGGATTGCCGTAGTTCATGTCCACAAGGCAGGTCACGCCGGACCGGATGTTCTCGGCGATGCCGAGCCGTGCCGCTGCCTGCATGTCCGGGGCTGAATACCGGTGCACCACGGGCCAGATCACCCGGCTCAGCCAATCCAGCAGGTTCAAATCCGCGCCGCGGGTTCGCAAGAACACCTGGAACAGGTGGCAGTGCAGGTTGGCGAAGCCGGGCAGGGCGTATTTCCCGGCTGCCCGGATGAGCTTGTCCGGGCGAAATGGGGGAGCCTGTGTTCTACCTCCCGCATACTCAATTCGGTTGTCTTCGACGAGCACAATGCCGTCCTGGATCGCCTCGGCATGATCCATGGTGATGACCGTGGCTCCCTCGATGGCCAGCTTCACCGCCTACTCCCTGCTGTACGTGCCTTCTCCAGGTACCACAACAGGCCCACTAAAGCGTCCGTGCCGGAAGTCTTCCCATGCGCCACGGCTTTCTCGACCACCTTGAACACGGCCTGCAATGGTGCGGCCCGGGTCAGCCCTCGCACGGCAGAAAGCAGGTAGGCAGGAAAGCTCCCTCGCAGGGCCAGCCAGAGCAAGGTCCTCCCGCCCGGGCTGGAGCGGTCAAGCGTCGATCGGATACGCTCCGAGTCGATGCGCGGCGCTCCCGCGCGCTGCAGCATGAGCGCCCTCTCCCCCAGCAACATGCCGGCCAGGAAATCGTCTCCGGAAGGGGTAAAGCCTGGTCCCAGCCCTACGAGATCCTCCAGCCCCTGCAGAATCGGAGGATCAGAAGTCATTTCGACCCGGCGAAGAGTTGCAGCGGCGTACTCCCGGAAGGGGTTGGTCCCCTGCAGAGGGCCGAGTTCCCGCTGGAACCGGCCCGCCGCTTCGGATCTCGCCAGCCCGAGAAACCCTCCTGGCTCGCCGCAGGCCCCCAGGGCTCGGGCCAGGTCCGCAGCCTTCTCGGTGAGGCACCCACGCGAATCGAATTCTGATGGTGCAGCCGCGCGCACATCCCGCCCGCGCAGCCGGCCCCGCCAGAGCCGGCAGCCGCTCAGACAGACCTCGATACTTCCGACGCGCAGGCGGGTCCCAACTCGTTTCATGACCGCTCCCACCACCGGGGGACGCCGGACCCGTTCCGGCAGCAGGACGGCCATGGCCGTCATCCGGTCCCGGCTGTTCACGAAGGACAGAAGCAACCCGTCGTCAAGAAGGACATTAACGGCGTCTGGATAACTGGCAACCACAGCCCCCCGCCCGCAGCAGCGGTTGACATGGCAACCGACAGTCAGGCTCGTCACGCTCGTCCCATGCTCGTTTTCAGCTTGCTCAGGGCAGGCGGGCGAACAAGCCGTAGATCTCCTTGCCGGAGCGTTCCGTGGTCACTCCGGGCTCGGCGAGCAGCTCCATGCCGGTCTTCGGATCGTCCACTTCCAGCCGGACGCTGGCTTTCAAGCCGTTCTCGAAGGCCACGACTCCGAACAGCAGGAACTTCACGTCGTACCCTTCGGGAAGCGCGTATACCCGCGTCCAGCCCAGCAGCTTGCACTTGCCCCCCAGCGGGACCTTCTCCCAGGGAGAGAAGAACACCGCCGACGGGTCCCGCCTGGTGTGACATTTGCCGCACACCATGGGCGCCGGGTAATAGAGCGTCCCGCAGGTCGGGCACTTGAGCGCGTTGACCTCTGCCTGTTGTTGGCCGTAAACGCTGAAATCGATCATTTCGTTATCCTCGAACAAATGGTGGAAACTACGTTGTTGCCGAACCCCCCGAAGTTCACCGCCAGGCCATGCCTGGGGTTCTGGACCTGCCTTCCGTTCTCCGCCTCCCCGCGAAGTTGCTTGACCAGCTCGAAGACCTGCGATACCCCTGTGGCTCCCACGGGGTGACCCTTGGCCTTCAGCCCGCCGGAGGTGTTCAGAGGAATGAGGCCGTCGATGCGGGTTTCTCCTCGCACGATCCCCCCCCGGGCCTTGCCCCTCTCGAAGAAGCCGACCTCCTCGGAGATGGCGATCTCCAGGATCACGAAGGCGTCGTGCAGCTCCGCGAACGAGATGTCCTTGGGTCCCAGGCCCGCCATCGCGTAGGCCCTCTCGGCGCTCAGGCGCACCGCCTCCAGGCGCAGCGGGTCCATCCGCTCGTGCACGCAGTGCACGTCCGTGGCCGAACCTACACCTGCGATCAGCACCGGCGCCTTCTGCTGGAAATGCTTCATCCTCGGAGAATCCAGGGCGCACAGCAGCAGGGCCGCCGCGCCGTCCGAGACCGGACACATGCCATACAGGCGCAGGGGCTCGGCGATGTAGTTGTTCACCACGTCGGCGTTTTCGCCGTCGTGGATCGCCTCCAGCGTGCAGGGGACCCGCACGTGGGCGAAGGGGTTTTTCGCCGCGTTCTCGTGGTCCTTCACGGCCACCATGGCCAGTTCCCGCTCGGTCAGGCCGTAGCGCTCCATGTACATGCGCGTGAAAATGCCCCCGAAAGCCGGCAGGGTGAGCCCCAAGTCATACTCGGCCTGGGGGTGCAGCAGCGTGGCCACGGCATCCGTCCCTATCCAGCCGGTGACCGCCCGCATCAGTTCCCCCCCGGTGACCAGCACCACATCGGCCATCCCGCTGGCGATGGCCATCACGCCCATCTTCACCGCGCTGGCTCCGCTGGCAGGGCCGTTCTCCACCAGCTCGGCCATCACCGGCTCCAGGCCGAGCCTGCTGGCCAGCGCCGAGGCGATCCCCGTCTGGTGGTTGAGGATCCCCCCGGCCATGTTGGCCACCAGCAGCTGGTCGACGATCTTGCGCTCCTTCAGGATCCCGGCATCCTCCAGGGCGCTGCAGGCCGCGAAGCCCATGATGTCCACCAGGTCGAACTCGCTCAGGTTCCCGAAAACCGTGTGTCCGATTCCGACGATTCCTACTTTCCTCATCCCGAGCCTCGCTAGCTCCCGCGCTTGAAACCGGGGATCTGCGGATAGCTTTCAGGCATCCTCAGCCTGGCGGCGCCGGCCAGCAGCTCAGGCGGGACCGGCCGGCTGCCGGTGACCTTCTGGCTCTTCACCGCGTCGTACAGGGCGCGGGTCAGCACGTAGGTGGGAACTCCGCCCAGCTCGTGGTGGATCTTGGGGTACAACGCCTCCCGGTTCTCCAGCTCGTACTCGATCATCCAGCGCTTGAAACCGATCGGGCTTTCGGCCACGATCCAGACTTCCTTCTCGCCCAGGATCTCCAGGTGGTGCTCCATCTTGGCCGCAAAGAGCTGGGCGCCGATCCGCAGCCCCCGCTTGATCGTCAGGGTGTGGTGGCTCATACCGAGATTCTGGTCCACGTGACGGCTGGTCACGATGCCGGCAATCTCCCCGTCGATGGCGCCCACGATCACAAACTCGTTGGCCACCCGGTAGCGGAACCAGCCCAGGATCTCCGCGTACATCCGCGCCGCCACGATGTCGTAGAAGTCCTTCGGCACTCCAAGAAGCGGATACACCGTCCCCAACAATACCCCCGCTTCTTCTCTCCTAACCTCGCGAACCACCATCCGCTCCCCGTCGGCCAGGGTAATCACCTTGGGCGGGTATGGTTTCAGCGCCACCTCCGGCGGCCTGAGTTTCTTTTCCAGTTCGTCGACAGCCATTCCTGACTCCTCTTGCTCTCTGTTGGTGTCTTATCGCCGGCCAACAGCCGGCGCTCGGTCGCGACAATTATGCGGTGCCGGCCATCCGCTCCAGGGCGTCCCAGAACCACAGCTCGTAGGTCTGTATCAGGCGGGCCACCCTTACCAAGGCCTTTTCCGGGACCCCTTGCTGGAGGCCGCGCCGCATGGCGGCGAGGGTGAGCTCGTCGAACGGCGCGTCCGGCGGGGGGACCTCATGAAACGGGCTCAGGAAAGCCACGGCTTGGCGGGGCACCCCGTACCCGTCCGCCAGCCCATCCGCGACGCGCTTGCAGGCGGACCACCAGGCCGAGAAGTTCGAGGCGAAAGCGACGAGCACTTCGGCCTCGCTGCCGTGGAGGGCCAGGCGGGCGAAGTAGGAGGGGTAGGCCTGGCACCTGGGATCCGGCTCGTGTTCCTCCAGTGCGGAGGCTTTGCAGCCGAGGGCTTCGGCCAGCCTGCGGATATGAGCCTGGGCGTATTGCTCGTTTTCCACCAATTCGCGGAAGAAGTCGGCGGAAGGCGCCTCCTTGAAGCGCCCGTACAGGTGCTTCGAGGAGGGCAGATCGCTAGCCACGATGTGGTACTCCTCCAGCGGGAGAATCGCGACCTGGGCCTTCGAATACTCCCGGGCTTCGACCTTCCGCAAGAAGGGGTGGTCGAGCAATCGAGACTCGAAGGGTTCCAAGGCCTTCCTGATCTGCTTGAATACCGACTGGGCTGGATCCACTCGCTGCCTCCCGTCAAACGCCCGCCGGCTAACCGCGCCGGCGGGCCGAGGAAAACTACCCTACTTGATGATCACCTCATTGACCAGCTCGACCTTCAGCGCGCCGCTTTTGAGCTTCTTCTCCACATCCGCGGCGGCATTCTTCACATTGTCCGGCACGACCGAGCTCCACTTGCCCAGATAGATCGACCCATCCTTCGCGCTCAGCGGCCTGAAGTACCACTGCTTGCGGTAGGCGGCGAAGTTCCCCTTGGCCACCGCCTCGATGGCGCCCGTCAGGGGCGTGGACCAATCCATCACCACGCTGGTGAGAACGGTGTTCGGAGCCACATCCAGCTTGTCCATGTACATGGGGATGATGTAGATCCCTCTGCTCTGGGCTTCGAGGATGGCGGAGTTGTCGTCCATTTCCGTGAAGACCACGTCGCAGCCCTGCTGGGCAAGGCTGTTCACCGCATCGCGGGTCTCCGCCGGGGCAATGTAGTCCCCGATGTAGATGACCTTCACCTCGATGTCCGGCTTGGCGGCCTTGGCGCCGAAGTAGAAGCAGTTGGAGTAGCGGTTCAGCGGCGGCGCCTCGAAGGGCTGCAGGACGCCGATCTTGTTTTTCTTGCTCATCAGGGCGGCCGTGTAGCCGGCCAGGTAGTTGCCCTCCCAGGGGGTGTCGCCGGCCAGCACGAGGTTCTCCGGCGTCTTGTCCGGCGTGTACTTGCCGGTTTCCGGATCGCTGGCGTACAACCGCGGGTCCAGCTGCAGCTCGCAGACGAAGGCCACCTTCGGGAACTGCTTTGCCACCGTGACCACCTGCTCCAGGTAGATGTCGCTGTGGGCGAAAATCAGGTCCACCCCACGGGAAGCCCAGTTGCGGATGATCTTCTCCGCGTCCTGGGTGGTGGTGCCTTCGCTCAGGCTCAGCTTGAAGGGCACCTTCTCCTGCGCCTTGATCAGTCCGGCATAGGCCGACGGGTCCCAGGTCCCCTCGTTGGCATGGCCGTACATGACAGCCACCACCTCCAGCTCCTTTTTGGGGGCGCTTTCGCTGCCGCCGCCGGCGAACACCATCTGGCCCACCAGGCCGAGAAGCAGAACCACGCCGAGAAGCAGGTAACCTTTCTTCATCTTCTCTCCTCCTTCACCAAAGATGAGACAGGCGCGGCCGAAGCCGTGCTCCTGTCGATCCGAAGCCCAATACACTCGCTCTCTATCACCTCCTTTCGGCAGCGTTCCAGCGATGTTATTCCCGGTAGTAGGGCTGCCCCAGAGCCGAGGGAATGCGGGACTTCCCGGATCTGGACATGATCAGGATCAGGACGAAGAGGGTGACGATGTACGGCAGGGCCGTCAGGAACTCGGAAGGCACCCGCACGCCGATCACCTGCAGCCTGATCTGCAGCCCGTTGATGCCGGCGAACAGCAGGCAGCCCCACAGGATGTTGGCCGGCCGCCAGCGGCCGAAGATGATGATGATGAACGCGATCCACCCCCGCCCGGCTACCATGCCCTGGGTGTAGCCCTGGAGGAAGTCGACGGCCAGGTAGGAGCCGGCCACCCCGACCAGTCCGGCCCCCAGGGTCACGCTCGCCTGCCGCAGCAGGAACAGGTCCACCCCGGCGGCATCCACCACCGCCGGGTTCTCCCCCGCCGCCCGCATGAACGCCCCGGGACGCGTGCCGTAGAGGAACCAGGACACCGCGACCAGCAGGGCGATCGAAAGCACGAAGATCACGTCCAGGTCCAGGATCAGGCCGAGCCCCCGGCTTCGGTCGGACAGCCCCAGCATTTCCGCGATGGACTTGAAGCCGACGGTGGATTGATCGAAAGGGATGTACAGCTTGTAGAGGAAGCTGGCGAGCCCCAGCCCCACGAACCAGAGGCCGAAGCCGATGACGATCTGGTCAAGGTTGAAGCGGATCGAGAGGGTGGACAGGATCAACCCGAAAATGAGCCCGCCGCCGAAACCGAACAGCAGCCCCATCCAGGGGGATTTGCTCACGAAGAAGCCGATCATCCCCAAGGCACAGCCCAGGGTCATGTTGCCCTCCATGCTGATGTCATAGATGCCGACCCTCTGGGAAAGGAAGCCGCCCAGGGCGGCGATCAGGTAGATGGGCAGGATGTTCAGCGTGGAGAAAAAGAGGTTCAGCAGCAGGTCGCCTACCATGTCCCACTCCCCCCGCAATACGCGTAGCTGAAGGCGGCGTACAGCTTGGCGGCTTCCACGAGCTGGGAAATCTCGATCTTCTCATTGATGGCGTGGGCCTCCTCCAGCCGGCCGGGACCGCAGATGACCACCGGGATGCCGCTTTCGGAGAACCAGCCGGCATCGCTGACCGACGGCCAGACCACGCTCTGCGCCTCGCGGCCCAGCACCTTGCTGAAAGTCCTGCCCAGGAGCTGCACCTGCGGATCATCCAGCCTCACCTCCGAGGCAGGAAAGATCTCGCCCCGGTCCCGGAACATGGAGCTGCCGCCGAAAATGACTTCGGGCGGGTTGTTCCTCAGCCAGGGGTCCGCCTGGCAGACGGCGTTCAGGTGCGACAGCACCTCCGCCTTGATCGCTTCCAAACGCTCGTTGGGCAGGTAGTGGATGGTGTACCAGAGGGAGCACTCGTCGGCGATGAAGGCCGGGTGCCGCCCTCCCTTGATGACCGCCGGGTTGATGGTGTTGGCCCCGGCAGGCATGCCCTGGTAGCCCTTCGTGACCGCCCAGTGCCGCTCCAGCTCCTGCATCCCTCGCAGGATGTGAACCATCTTCTCGATGGCGCTGGCCGCCTCTATTCCGCCCCCGGCGTGGATCATCCGCGAGCGCAGCCCGTCGTGGTAGGTCTTGGGGCTGCGCACAATGACCCACATGGTCACCACGCCCCCCTGCCCTCCGATCTTCAGCTCCGACGGCTCGGGGATGATGGCGAAATCGCCCCGGAACCCCTTCTCCAGCAGCGTCTTCGTGCCGTGTTCCCCGGCCTCCTCTCCGATCACCGACTGGAACATCAGCGACCCATCCAACTGCACGCCCAGGTCGGTGAGCGTCTTGATGGCCCAGTAGGCCGCCGCCATCCCGCCTTTCATGTCCGCCGAACCCCGACCGTAGAGGTAGCGGCTGTCGCTGCGGGCGGTGAACGGCTCGAAGTCCCACTTCTCCTCCGGGTTGACCTGGGCCACGTCCACGTGGCCGTTGAACACCAGGGTGCGCTGGCCGCGCTTCCCGGGTTTGACTCCCACCAGGAGAGGCTCCTGCGGGTACAGGTCGAACATCTCGGTCTGGAGCCCCGCCTGCCGAAGCCGCTCGGCCAGCCACTTCTGGATACCCGCCGTGTTGTGCGCCGGCGGGTCGGGCGTGGCGAAACCGATCAGCCGGCCCGCGAAATCCAGCAGCTCGCCGCTGGAGTCCTCAATAGCCTGAAGGATTCTCTCCACCATCAGCGCACCTCCCAGGCCGCGGTCATCCTGCCCTCCAGCCAGGTGGCGGAGACCACGCAGAGCAGCAAAAGCCCGACGAACACCTGCGAGAAGGTCGCCGGAATGCCCGCCAGGGTCAGCGAGGTGGCGCCCACCAGGACTCCGGAGATGAAAATGCTCACAAAGGGCAGAGCGACGATGTTCTCCCGGGCGAGCATGACCACCACGATGGCAGTGAAGCCGTAGCCTCCGGTGACATTCTTCTCCATCCGGAAAAAGTCCCCGACGATCTCCACCGTTCCGCCGAGGGCCGAAACGGCACCGCTCAGCACCATGATGATCAGGGTGAGCGAGCGCATGCTCATCCCGGCCAGGCGCGCGGATTCCCGGCTCAACCCCACGGCCTGCAAACGGAAGCCGAGCGTGGTCGAGCTGAGGATGAACCAGATCGCCGGCACGATGACCAGGGCGACGAGGAAGGTGACGTTCAGCGGGTACTGCAGGAACGGCATGTGCGCCTGGGGCAGGATCTCGGAGGTCCGCGGGTAGTTGGGGTTGGGCATGGACATGGGGCCGTAGATCAGGTAGTCCATCAGCTTCAGGGCAATGTAGTTCATCATCAGAGTGGAAAGCATCTCGTGGACCCCGAAGCGGTTCTTCAAGTATCCGGATATCCCCGACCAGATGCCCCCTCCCACCAGGGAAACCACGAAGATCAGCAGCAGCAGTACATAAGCGGGCAGGCGCAGGTACAGCCCCAGGGCGGTGGAAAGGATGGCCCCGATCGCCATCTGCCCTTCGGCGCCCAGGTTCCACAGCCCGCAACGGAAGGCTGTGATCATCCCCGCGCCGGCGATCATGATGGGAGTTGCCTTGGCCAGCACCTCCAGCAGGCCGTAGACCGAGAAGAAGCTCTGGGAGAAGAACTCCCCGTAGGCGCCGATAGGGTCCTTGCCGGTGAACAGGAGGATGAAAAGACCGCCCAGGACAAAGGCCATCACAATGGCCGTCACGTAGGCCAGGGGCTTGCTGAGCCTGGCTAGGTTTTGTCTTTGGGACATGGTTTCCCTTCTGGGGCCTGCGCACCCCCGGTCATCAGGACTCCGACGTCGTACTTGGTGACCCCGGCCAGCTCCCGGAAGCAGCCGACCACCTGACCCCGGTAGAGCACAAACAGCCGGTCGCAGATCTTGTACAGCTCGTCCAGATCGGTGCCCAGGAACAGTATGGTGGCGCCGGACAGGGTCATTTCGCTGAGCTTTGAATAGAAGAAATTCTGCGAAGCAACGTCCAGCCCCTTGGTGGGGTGATAGGCGATCAACAGCCTCGGGCAGGCCTCGATCTTCCTTCCCAGGGCCAGCCGCTGCCGGTTTCCCCCCGACAGCTTCGCCGAGGAGAGGTTGATCCCCGGCGTCTGCACGTTGTAGGTATCCACGATCCTCTGGGCGTGCCTCGCCACCGCGGGCCAGTTCATGACCCCCCGCCGGGAAAAGGGCTGCTTCTCCGGATAGTCCAGAATCGAGTTCTTGCGGATGCTGAACAGCGGCACCAGGGTGTTCGCGCTGGGCAGGTAGTTCATTCCCCGGCGCATGCGCGCCTGACAGGACAGGCGGGTGATGTCCCGGCCCCGGAAGCGGATGGTTCCGGCCTGCGCTTCCCGCAGCCCCATCAGGGCTTCGGCCAGCTGAGCGCTGCCGTTGCCTTCGATGGCCGCCACCCCCACGACTTCCCCCTCGTGCAGCTCCAGGCTGAGGTCGCGCACTGCCGGCAGGCCTCGATCGTCCGCCACATGCAGCCCTGAAACCGACAGGGCCATCTCCCCGCTCTTCCTGCCGACGCCGCCGAAGCGGTGGGAGAACTCCTCGCCGACCATCATCATCGTGAGGCGGTTGTAGTCCGCTTGCGCCGCGGGGAGAGTGCCCACCAGCTTCCCTTTCCGGAACACGGAGATGCGGTCGGAGATGGCAAGGGCCTCGTAGAGGCGGTGCGTGATGTTGAGGATGGTGTAGCCCTGCCGGTTCAGGTCCCGGATCACCCGCTGGAAGGACTCCAGCTCGTTGGGGGCCAGGACGTTGGTCGCCTCGTCCAGCAGGATGATGCGAGAGCCCAGGGCCAGGACCTTGAGGATCTCCACCTTCTGCTTCTCGCCTTCCGAGAGGTCCACGATTTCGGTGTCGAGGCGTTCCTCCAGGCCGAAACCGAACAGGTCCGACAGCCGCCTGACCTTCCGCGCCAGCTCCTGCTTCCTGGCCAGAAACCCGCTTTCCTGCAGGAAGAGGCTGACGTTCTCGACGACCGTCATGTCCTCGACGAGCTTGAAGAACTGCGGGACCATGCCAATGCCCAGCCGCAGGGCGTGCTTGGGATCGCGGATCTCCTGTTCCTGCCCTTCGACCCACACGCTTCCGCAGTCCTTCTGGTACAGGCCGTAGAGGATGTTCATCAGGGTGGTTTTGCCCGCCCCGTTCTCCCCCAGCAAGGTGTGGATCTCCCCGCGCTGGAAGGCCAGGGAGACGTCGTCGAGAGCCTGCACTTTCCCGAAGTGCTTGGAGACGCCCCGCACCTCCAGGACGATGTCCGTGCCTCTCCCGGTCTCTTTCATGCGTCCTTCAAATCCCGCTGGAGCGCGAAATACACGTCCTCGGCCTTCACCGGAAGCTGGTGAAAGCGGATGCCGACGGCGTTGTGGATGGCATTGACGATCGCCGGCGCCGTGTTGTTGAGGCCGATCTCGCCGACCCCTTTCGCGCCGTAGGGACCTTCCTTGTCGGCGCTTTCTACCAGGATGATCCGGATCTCCGGCATGTCCATGGAGGTGGGCAGCATGTACTTTTCGAAGCAGTCACTCACCACTCTCCCTTTGGCGTCGGTGATCAGCTCCTCGCTCAGAGCGTAGCCCACACCCTGGAGCACCGCCCCCTCGATCTGGCCTTCCACGGCCAGGGGATTGATGGCCTTGCCCACGTCCTGGGCCACGGTCACCCGCTCCACCTGCACCTCGCCGGTCAGGGTGTCCACCAGCACCTCGGCCACCTGGATGGAGAAGGCGAAGGCGGCGGAGGTGTTGGCGTAGCCGTTGGGCGGCAGCCGCTCGCTGGGCGGCGAATACTGGAAAGCAGAAGAAAGCACGTGCCCGATGCACCGCGGAGAACGGAACACGGCCTCCCCGTAATCCAGGCTCTTGCTTTCGTCGCCGCGCGCCTGAATCCGGCCGTCCCGCACGACCAGCTGCTCCACCGGGAGGCCCAACACCGCCGCGGCCGACTCCAGCAGATACCCCCGCAGCTGGCCGGCCGCTCCCCGCGCGGCGTTGCCGTCCTCGAAGCAGACCCGGGAGGCGAAGCTCCCCAGCGACACCGGGGCGGTCAGGGTGTCGTAGCCCATGACCTTGATGCTGGACAGCGGCAGATCCAGCTCCTCGGCCACGATTTGGGCCAGCACGGTGTCGGCCCAGGTGCCGGTGTCCCCGCTGCCCTTGTACAGCGCCACCTGCCCGTCCCTGAACATCTTCAGCTCGATGCTGGAGAACTCGCCATCCGGGAAGATGTTGCTGCCGCTGACGTGGATGGCCCCGGCCAGTCCGATGCCTCGCCGCAGCCGGCCCTGCTTGGGGGCTCTCCACTTGCGTTCCCAGTCCGTAGCCTCAAGCGCCTTCTGCAGGCACTCCCCGAACCCGCAGGAGGTGATCCTCCAACCGCAGGCGGTGACCTCCCCGGACTCCGTGAGGTTGCGCTGACGGATCTGCACCGGGTCCAGACCCAGCTCCTGGGCGATCCGGTCCAGCTGGGTGTCGATGGCGAAGCAGACCTGCGGGGCTCCAAAGCCGCGGAAGGGCCCCCCGACCTCCTTATTGGTGTAGACGATCTTGGCCCGATAACGGAAGTTCGGGACCCGGTACAACGAGGAGGCGATGCCCCCGGCGTACCCGGTCACCCCGGGGCCGTAATGGCAGTAGGCCCCCTTGTCGGCCACGACCTGCATCTCGCGGGCCAGCAGAGTGCCGTCCTGGCGCACGCCCGTCTTGATCTTCATGCGATAGGGGTGGCGGATGCGGGTGGTGGTCATCTCCTCTTCGCGGGTGAAGTTGATCTTCACCGGCCGGCCCGTACGGATGGCCAGCAGCGCCGTGACCCCCTCGTCCTCGCAGTACTTGGAGCGGGAACCGAAACCGCCTCCCGACAGGATGGGCATCACCCGCACCTGCGAAAGCGGGAGGTTGCACACGTGCGCCACTTCCTTGCGCACGAAGTAGGGACTCTGGGTGCCCGACCAGATCTCCAGCACATCGTCCCCGGTGAGTCGGGCGACGCTGCAGCGCGGCTCCAGGTTGCAGTGGGCGGCGGCCTGGGTGGAGTACTCGTCCTCGAACACCCGATCGCAGGCGGCAAAGGCGGAGTCCACGTCGCCGAAGTCGCGGTTGATCTGCAGCATCAGGTTGCTCTTGCCCTCGTGGATTTGCGGCGCATCTTCCTTGAGCGCCTCCTCCGGATCCAGCAGGGCGGGCAGCGGCTCGTATTCCACCTCGATGAGCTTCAGGGCGGCGCTGGCGGCCTCCAGGCTCTCCGCCGCCACCGCGGCCACAGCGTCCCCCACGTAACGGACCTTGTCCTTGGCCAGAACCGGCATATCGGGGATCTGGGCCTGGTAGTTGATGCCCGGGGTGTCCTTACCGGTCATGACGGTGACCACGCCCGGCACTGCCAGCGCCTTGGATGCGTCGATGCTCAAGATTCGCGCATGCGCGTGCGGGCTGCGCAGGATCCTGGCCTGCAGCATGTTGGGCAACTTCAGGTCGTCGCCGTATTCGGCCTTGCCGCTGATCTTCGCGTAGCCGTGGACTTCCGGCACCCGCTGGCCAATGTACCGGTTCTTGCTCATGCTCCTCGCTCTCAATAGTTCTTGACCTGCACGCCGTACGGGTCGCGGTGCGCCCGTTCGACCAGATCCTGCGGACGCAGCTTGCCGCGGTCGAACCTCTCCTCGTGAGTGAAGTCAGCCGGGTTTCTGCGCTCCGGCGGAGTCTTGGCCGGTCCGCCGGGGTATCCCAGAGGCAGGCTGCAGATCACCTTCAGCGGGTCGGGGACCCCCAGGATCGCCTTCACCTCCTCCGGGTAGAAGTTGGTGAACACAGCCGAGCCCAGCCCCAGGGCGTGCGCCGCCAGCAGCATGTTCTGGATGGCCATGCTCACGCTGCCCCACAGGGCGAAAAGCTCCATCTGGTCGTCCACCCCGTGCATCATGCTGACGTACTGGAAACGGGGGTCCGCGCAGATCACCAGCTGTAAGGGAGCCTCCAGCAGATACCCGCCGGTGAAAGTGCGCAGGAAGGGGAAATCCCTAAGCTCCTTGATGCGAGCCACCACCCGCCGCACGCTCTTCTGGATGCGCTCCCGGGTGGCCAGGTCCCTGACCACGACGACGTCCCAGGGCTGGGAGTTCGCGCTGGAGGGAGCCCAGCGGCCGGCCTCGATGACCGCGCGGATCGCCTCCTCGGGCACCGGGTCCGGCTTGTAGGCGCGGACCGTTCGCCGCCCGCGCACGATCGACAACAGCTCTTCGGCTTGCATGCCTTTCTCCCTACCTGGCCTTCTTCTCCGCCGCCGTCAGGGCCTTCTCGAAGACCTCCAGCACCCTCCCGGCCTGCTCGCGACTAAGGCAAAGGGCCGGCTGGAAGCGGATGCGGTTATAATAGAAGCCTCCCCGGCCGAGCAGCACGTTCTGCTTCAGCGCCTCGTCGAGGATCGTGGTGAGCACCTCGTTGCCTGCCGGGGTGCGGGCCTTCTTGTCGCTCACGATCTCGGCGCCGATCATCAGCCCCCGGCCCTGGACGTCGTCCAGGAACGGGTGGCTGCGGCTGAGCTGGAGGAGCCCCTCCTTCAGGAACTCCCCGACCTCCCGGGCATTGTCCATCAGCTTCTCTTCGACGATAACCTCCAGGCTCGCCAAGGCCGCCCGGCAGCTCACCGGGTTACCGCCGAAGGTGGAGAAGTCGGGGCCGGGGAACGAGTCGGCTACCTGGGCGCTGGCCATCACCGCCCCGATCGGCAGTCCCCCGCCCAGCGCCTTGGCAACGGTGATCACGTCGGGCGTCACCCCGCAGTGCTCGATGCCGAACCACTTGCCGGTGCGCCCGAAGCCGGTCTGCACCTCGTCCACCAGCAGGAGGATCTTGTTCTCGTCGAGGATGGGCTTCAGGACCTTGAAGTAGTCCGGCGGGGCGCACACGATGCCGCCGATGCCCTGGATGGTCTCGACCATGACGGCGGCCACGCGCCTGCAGGTCTGGCTCTTGAGCAGCACGTCCAGGTAGCGGGCGCAGGCGGTCCCGCACTTCTCCGGGTCCTTGTGCCCCAGCGAGCAGCGGTAGCAGTGGTAGCCCGGCAGGTGCGTCGCTCCCGGCATGAACGGCCCCAGGCCCGCTCGCCAGGAGCCCAGCCCGGTCAGGCTCATGGTGAAGCCGCCGCGGCCGTAGAAACCGTTCTGCAGGCCCAGCAGCTCGAACTTGCCCGTGGCAACCCGGGCCAGGGTCAGGGCGTGCTCATTGGCCTCCGTGCCGGAGTTGCAGAAGAACACCCTGGCCCTGCCGCGGTCCATCGGGGAAATCTCCGAGAGTTTCTTGGCCAGCAGGGGCATGGGCACCGTGCGGTAGAGGGTGGACATGTGGGTCAGCTTGCCCACCTGGTCGCGGACCGCCTGCACCACCTTGGGGTGGGTGTGGCCGACATTCAGGACCGCAACCCCGCTGAAGCAGTCGATGTACTCCTGCCCCTCCAGATCGGTGACCACGGCCCCGTGCCCTGCAACGAAGACCTTGTCGTTCCAGGCCTCCACGGACTTCATCAGGTACCTGTCCTGCAGCTCGATCAGCTGTCTGCTCGTAAGCCTTTTCTCATCCACGGCGTGGGCTCCTCATCTTCTGGCCTTGATCACCCGCTGGGCCGCCTCCGCCGCGCTGTCGATGACCTCGCGCTCGTCCACCGTGAGCATTCGGCGAGCCTTCATCACCACCCGCCCGTCGATGATGACCGTGTCTACGTTCTCCCCGTGGGCGGCGAAGACCAGGTGGGCGTAGACGTTGAAGTTCTTGCCGGTGAAAAGCGGGGTCAGCGAGGGGGCGCGCATGTTCACCAGGATCACGTCGGCCTTCTTGCCGGCTTCCAGGGAGCCGATCTCCTTTTCCAGCCCCAGCGCCATGGCCCCCCCGCGGGTGGCCATGGACAGCACCTGCTCGGAGGGCAGGAGGCTCGCGTCGGTGTGCACCGCTTTCTGGAACAGGGATGCGTACTTCATGACCTCGAACATGTCGTTGTTGTTGTTGCACGGGGCATCATCGGTCCCCAGGCCGACGTTGATGCCCGCCTTCAGGTAGTCCACCGTCCGGGCCACCCCATTGCCCAGCTTGGCGTTGGAGACGGGGTTGTAGGAGATGTGCGTGCCGGTGTCACGCATGATCTGGATCTCGCGGTCCGAAAGCCAGACGCAGTGCGCGGCCACCACGTCCGGGCCCAGCAGGCCCAGCGCGTGGACGAACTCCACCGGCGGCTTGCCGTATTTCTCGGTGCACATCCGGACTTCTTCCCTGGATTCGTTCAAGTGCACATGGATGCCCACCCCGTGCTTGTCGGCCAGCTCCCGGCAGCGGCGGATGTACTGCTCGGAGCAGACCGGCACCCACTCCACCCCGAACCGGAAGGTGATGCGCCCTCCCGCCGAGTTGTTCCGTTCCAGGAGCGCCCGCTCGTTGTCCTCCAGACTCTCCTGCCCGGGCACCAGGTCCGCCCCTTCGCTGGACAGCACCGCCCGGATGCCCACTCTCTCCGCCGCGTCGGCCAGAGCCGGCAGCTTGATGTACATGTCGTTGACGCAGGTGGTCCCGCCCTTGATCACCTCCGTGTAAGCCAGCAGGCCCGCTTTGCGGGCGTCCTCCGGGCCCATAGCCGCGAGCATCGGGTAGTAGATTGTTTCCAGCCAGGCCTCCAGCCCCAGGTGCTCCCCCACCCCACGGGAGAAATTGTCCGAGTGCAGGTGCAGGTTCACCAGCCCCGGCATCACCACCATACCGCGGGCGTCCAGCTGCTCCCGGCCGCGGTACCGCTTCCGCAGCTCACCGGTTGCCCCCACCTCCACGATGCGCCCCCGATCGATGGCCGCGCCGCCGTCGTCCAGCACGCGCCGTCGCTCGTCCATGGCGAGCACGATCCCGCCGTGTATCAGGATGTCCACGTCCCGTGCAGGCATCGTCCGCAATCCTCCCTACAGCCCCAGCCTTCGCAGGAGCTCCGTGGTGGGCCTGCCCTCCGGGGTCCAGCCGCGCTTCTGGTAGTATTCCCTCAAAAGAACGTCCAGCTCGACCACCTGTTTCGCCGATCCGCCCTCGGCGTGCGGCTCCTCGAGGAACCGCCGGGGCAGGCAGTCCTGGCTCGGGCTCATGCCCTCCCGCCAGTTGAAGAGGCGTTCCAGGTTGAACACCCGCTCGCCAACCTGCTCCAAAGCCTCTTTGGAACCCAGCTCGCTGAAGCCCGTGGCCGCCGGGAGCAGCCGGGCCATGGTGTCCTGGTCGATGACCCCTAGCTGGGTGGGGAAAGCGCAGACTCCGGTGGAGTCGTACATGCAGGACTTGTTCTGGTTGGCCACGGTCAGCGCCGCCTTGCCGTCGGTGGTGAAGCGGTCGAAGGCCGGGTCGAACAGCTCCGGTTCGGCGTAGCCGGTGTGGTGGCAGCCCCCGCGGGGGGAGGTCGCATAGGCCAGCGCCTGGGACTTGGCGCCCCGCGGGTCGTAGCCGGCCAGCTCCATCCCCTTCACCTCGAGCGCGTAGGCTTCCGCGCCCATGCCGATGGACTTCGCGGCCCGCAGCACCCCTTCGCCCAGCAGCCGTCCCAGCCCTTCGCGGCGGCCCATCCGCTTCAACAGCTCGATCATCGCCCGGTGGTTGCCGAAGCGCAGCTCCAGTCCGCCGGTGTCGCGGTGGCTCAGGATTCCGCGCTCGTACAGCTCCATGGCGAAGGCGCAGATATTGCCCGCCGAAATCGTGTCCACCCCGTATTCGGTGCAGAGCTGGTCGGCGCGGATGATCGCCGGAAGCGAGCTCACGCCGCAGTCCGAGCCGAAGGCGTAGATCGTTTCGTATTCCGGGCCTCGGCAGCGGGCCCCGGCGTATTCGCCCTCCCTCACCTCCGAGAGTGAAATACAGACCACGGGGCAGCGGTGGCAGGTGATCTTTTTCACCACGAAGCTCTTCAGCAGGCTTTCCCCGTTGATCTGCTCGTGGAAGGAGCACTCCCCGCTCTGGTAGTTTCGCGTCCCCAGGAGCCCGAGCTTGTTCATGGGCGAAACGATGTAGGGCGTCCCGTACTGCCGCCATTCCTGGAAGAAGTCGTTGTCCCGGAACAGCTTCATTTCCTGCTCGACGATTGCCCGGAAGCTCTTCGGGTCCGCAGCCTCCAGCTTGTTGGTCGCCGTCCCCCGCGCGACAATGCCCTTGAGGTTCTTGGAGCCGAACACGGCGCCCGTTCCTCCCCGCCCCACGAAGCGGTGGTCCCCGTACAGGCAGGCGATCCGCGCCTGCAGCTCGCCCGCCGGGCCGATGCACAGCGCCCGGGCCCTGCGGTCCGTGGCGGCGAGCAGCTCGGACTCGGTCTCCGGACAGCTCTTGCCGCGCAGCTCTCCGCAGGGGCGCAGCTCCGCCCGCCCGTCCCGGATCCAGAGGTAGCACATCTCCCTCGCGCGCCCACTGAGGATCACGGCATCAAAGCCGGCGAACTTGAGCTCCGGGCCGAAGAAGCCGCCGCAGTTGCCCATACAGATCATGCCGGTCAGGGGCGACTTGGTGGTCACGTTGGTGCGCGAGCTGAACGGCGAGGCCGTGCCGGTCAGCGCACCCGCTGTCAGGACCACCACGTTTTCCGGGGAGAGGGGGTCGGTCCCGGCAGGCAGCCGGTCGTAGAGCAGGCGGGCCCCCAGACCGCGGCCGCCGATGTAGCGGGCGAGCAGGCGCTCGTCGGTGCTCTCCGATCCGATCACCCCGCTCGCCAGGTCAACGATCAGCACCTTTCCGGCGTAGGCGCCCCGCATCACAGCTTGCCTCCCTGCCCGGAGGCCTGCTGCACCGCCTCGATGATCTTCTTGTAGCCCGTGCAGCGGCAGAGGTTTCCGGACAATCCACGCTTGATCTCTTCCTCATCGGGCTTGGGCTTTTCGTCCAGCAGCGCCTTGGCCGCCAGCACCATGCCGGGGGTGCAAAACCCACACTGCAGGGCGCCTGTTTCCAGGAACGCCTGCTGGATCGGGTGGGGGCTCTCCCGGCTGCCCAGCCCGGCGGCCGTGAGGATCGAGCAGCCCTCCGCCTGCAGCACCAGCACCAGGCAGGAGTCCACGAGCTTCCCGTCCAGGATCACCGAGCAGGAGCCGCAGTCCCCGCGGCTGCAGCCCCGCTTGACCTCCGTGCAGTCCAGCTCATCCCGGAGGAAGTCCAGCAGGGTCTGCCCTGGACGGGCCCAGCCCTCGCGCCAGGCGCCGTTGACCTTGATGCGGATCCGCTTCACGGCCTGCCCCCTTGGGTTGGAAGCCGGGACCAGGCCGCGTGGATCGTCCGCTCGACCATTACCTTGGCCATGTCTTTGCGGTACGCCGCCGAGCCCCGGAACACGGAATCCCGGGGCGTAGAAGCGGCTGCGGCCGCCTCCGCCGCCAGCCTGACCCGCTTTGAGTCATAAGATCCCTGGCACAGCACCTTCTCGGCCTCCCTCGCCCTCAGCGGGACCGCGGCCACCGGGCCCAGCACGATGCGCGCCTCGCTCACTGCCCCGTCCTGCCGGCGCAGCCGGACGGCGCAGCCCAGAACCGGCAGGGTCAGGGCCTGGCGGCGCATCATCCGGCTGTAGGCGGAAGCCTCCTCCCGGTCGTGCAGGCGCAGAAGCAGCCCGGTGACCATCTCACGTGTGGAGTCGACAGCGCTTCCCCCTGCTTCGCGGTAGGCCTGCTCGATCGGAAGCTCGCGCGCGCCCTCCGGGGAACGCAGCAGAAGCACCGCGTCCAGGGCCAACAGCGGCAGGGCAGCGTCCGCGGCCGGCTGTGCCGAAACCACGTTGCCCACCAGGGTAGCCCGGTTCCTGATCTGCGGGCCGCCGACCCAGGCGCAGCCTTCGGCCAGCGCGGCAGCCCTCCGCACCAGCTCCGGGCTGCCTTCCGCCTGGGTCATGGTGACCCTGGCGCCGAGCCTCACCCTGGCGCCGCCGTCCTGCAGCTCGATGGCATCGAGATTGGGAATCCTGGCGGTGTCCACCAGCACTTCGCAGAGCAGCTTACCTTCGTGCAGGGCCACCACCAGGTCCGTGCCACCGGCGATCAGCCGGGCCTCGCCGCGCTCATTGGCCAGGAGGGTCAGCGCCTCTTGCACGCTTTCCGGAAAATGATGCGCCCGAATCTGCATCCCGCCGCTCCGTCCTCCCGGCCTATTCCTCGACGAAGGCCACCGCGCGCACGAACCCGGCACTGCCCTTGGAGAACTTGATCGGAAAACCGAAGAACTTGAAGCCGAACGGCGGCAGCAGTTCCAGGTGAGCCAGCTTCTCGTAGTGGGCGTACTCCCTCTTCCTGCCCAGCAGGTGGCAGGGCCAGAGGTACTTCGGGTCCCGGCCGTGGTCCTTGTAGTTCTTCGACCAGTGGGCGTACCCGATGTCGAAGCTCCAGGCGTCGGTCCCCACGGTCTTGATCCCCTGGTCCAGCACCCAGGACAGGGCGTCCGCGGACAGGTGCCCGCCGTGGTCCGCGTAGCCGGGCTGGCCGAACAGCTTGTCGTTGCCGGTCATCGCCAGGAAAATGTCGTTGGGCTTCAGCTTGTAGCCGATCTTGTTCAGTCGCTCCTGCAGCTCCTTGGGGGAGAGGGAATACCCCTCGGGCAGGTCGCGAATGTCGACCACCACCCCGTCGCCGTAGCACCATTCCAGGGGCCACTCGTCGATGGTCTTGGCCGGCTTTCCCGCGCATTCCGGCCCCATGTGCCACGGGGAATCCAGGTGGGTGCCGGCATGCGTGGTCATCTCCAGGAAGTCGTCCGCCCAGGCCTTGCCCGGGGTTGGCCAGTCCTGCGGGTCGATGCCGTAGCACCGCTGGTCCTCCTTGGCTCCGTTTTCGTGCGGGAGATTCGTGATCTTCACGTTCATCAGGGGGCTGGGATCGCTCTGTGTCACCATCGACAGATCGATGATCTTGGTAGCCATGCTCTGCTCTCCTCTCCTCTCCTATGTTGAAGGTCTTGCCGAAGCCGGCCGGCGTCTTCGCCCAACCGGCGGTTGATCCACCGCTTGCCACGGGATATTCAGCTCGCGCGCTGCCACCCGGAAACACTCCATCGGCGGCCGGAACCGCCCCGCGCCGATCTGCCCCACCCCCGCCTCCTGGTGGGCGATTCCCGTGTTGATGACCGGGAGGATGCCCGTGTGCAGAACCTTCCGCACGTCGATCCCCAGGGGCGTCCCCCGAAAGCCGAGCGCGGGGATTTTGTACAGGGGGTGCTCGGCCGCGGTGATCCGATACATCTCGAGGGTTCCTTCCGTGGCCTCCTCCACCGTGCCGCCGATGAACTGCACGATTCCCGGGGCTGCCGCCATCGCCACTCCGCCCAGCCCGGCCGCCTCCGAGATGTAGGAGTCCCCCATCACCGGGCTGGCATCCCCGGCACCGAAGCCCTCGAAGTAGCTCCCCTCCGCCTGCTGCGCTGGAGCGGTGAACCAGCGCTCGCCGGAGCCGGCCACCTTGATGCCGAACTCCACCCCGTTGGCGGCCATGCAGCTGACCAGGGAGCCGCCCGGTGTGCGATGCGCCGCGTCCATGACCGCCTTGGTGGCCGCCATGGAGAAGTTGAGGAAGAAATGGTCGTTCCCGTCGATGAAGAAAAGCGCCTCGGCGATTTCCTCCTTGGAGCGCCCGGTCCTGAGCATCCAGGGGGCGAGCCTGCGGAACAGGAGCGACGTGGCCGACTTGTTGCGGTTGTGGCACTCGTCGCCGCGCTGCACCGCGCGGGCAATGATCTCCGTTATGTCCACCGGGCCGCCGGCGGCCAGCGTGTCCCGCAGCAAGGGCGCGAAGCGGTACTGGATCCAGCTCAGGCGCTCGATGACGCCGGGATCGTTGGCCCCGAAGCGCAGGGTTCTGCCGAGGCCCTCGTTGATCGTCACGTAGCTGCGGTTGCCCGAGCCGCTGTCTTCCAGCACCAGCACGGGCATGGACGGAGAGATGATCCCGGCCATCGGCCCGAGGGCGCCGTGATCGTGAGCGGAGCGAAAACGGATCCCCCCGCTGCGGATCAGCCTGCCGGCCTCCTCGAGGTCCCGGGCCCAGCCTTCGTACACCAGCGCGCCTTCGGCGGCGTTGCGCATGGCCGCGCACATGAGGGCCTGCTCCAGGGGAGGGCCCGCGTGCAGCAGCACCTTGGGGCCCAGCACCGGCAGCGCCCTGGAGGCGGGTTGCACGTCGATCCAGCGCACCCGACCTCGCGCAATCGCCTGGATGGCCTCGCAGTTGGCTTGATCGATAGGGGTCTCCTCCCCCATTCCCACGCCTGCCTGTTCCTAATCCAACACGGCGATGCCGTTCACCTCGAGCAGCACGTCGTCCATGAACAGGCGCTTGATCTCCACGATGGTGCTGGCGGGGGGATTGGCCCGGAAGTAGGCGTCCCGCACCCGCGCGAAAATCGGGCGCTGGGCCATGTCCTTGACGAAGACCGTGATCATCATGAGGTCTTTCAAGTTCCCGCCAGCCGCCTTCAGAACGTCCACCAGGTTGTCCAGGCACAGCCTGGCCTGCGCCTCGAAATCATCCCTGCCGACCAGGTCCCCCGCTTTGTCCAGCGCCACCTGTCCGGATATGAAGATCAACTTCCCCTTGCGCGTGACCTGGGCCCATGTGCCGTCGGTCGCGGCCACCTTCTCCGTGGCGATCAGCCGCGTGCTGCTCTCTCTGGCCACCTAAGTACCCTCTCTTCTGTCTGTGTCGTCCGCTGTCTGGTAGTCATGGATCACGCTTTCCAGATGATTTCGAGCCGCTCTTTCCGCGCCGGCCGCATCGCAGCTCCGAAGACACTCGATGATCTCCTGGTGCTCCCGAATGCTGTGAACGAAGCGATTCGGCGCCGTGATAGTGTAGTAGCGGCAAAGATAGATTTGGGCCAACTGCACCTCGACAACGCGCACGATGGTCGGCGAACCGGAGCTTTCGACAATCTTGTAGTGGAAGTTGCGGTCGTAATTGTAGAAGACTTCTGCGTCGAAGTGCTCCGTGAGCGCCCAACTGATGGACTCTGTCAGGGTCTCTATGGCCTCGAGCTGCTGTTCGGTACGGTTTCGGGCCGCCAAAGATGCGGCCAGACCTTCCACCACCGCCTCCAAGCGCAGCAGATCGACGATCTCCGTGGGGCTGAAGTTGGCCACGAAGGTGCCTCGATGCGGTTTCTGAACCACCAAGCCCTGCTGCTCGAGCACCACCAGAGCCTCCCTAACAGGGGTTCTGCTGATTCCCAGTTCCGTGCAGATGAGTTCTTCCTTGATGCGCTCCCCTGGCTTGAATTTCTTGCCGAGGATTTCTTGCTGGATGATCTGCACCAAGTCGCCGCGCATGGTGCGGAGTAGTTTTGCCTCGCCGATTTTCGACATCGCTTGCTCTGGAATAGCCTCAGAATAGCATTCTCTGAAGCAGAGGTCAATACATTATACAATATAACTTACACAACACTGATTTTGGGCCTGATCCTTTTGGAGATGCCGCATATCGACCCTTGCGGGTGGAACGTGAGCGCCGAGCGGATAGCGGTATTTACATCGCAGTGAGAGACGATGTACTTGATTGCCGATGAGGCGGGCAGACCGGTCATAACAGGGAGGCTAGCGGTACTGTTTGATGATCCCCTGGCTCTCGAGCCTATCCAGTTCTGCTTCCGAGTAGCCGAAGGTCCCCAAAATCTCTCGGGTGTGCTCTCCCAGGCGGGGCGGCACGCGGTAAACGCCGATGTCGATGTTCGAAAATTTCACGGGAAACGCTATGTTCTGAACCCGCCCTGCCTCCGGATGCACGTATTCCAGGACCATATTGCGCGCCGCCACGTGAGGATCAGCCACGGCCTCGCCGATGTCGTAGATGGGACCGCTCGGGATTCCCGCTTTCGTGAACAGCTCCCAGCATTGCCGCGTGGTTTTTTCTTTGATGGTCGGGGTAATCTCCGCTGCGAGCTCGAACTGGTTTTTCACGCGCGAAGCATTGTCCCTGAACCGCGGGTCGTCCACCAGCTGGGCTATCCCGAGAACGTCGCAGAACTTTCTCCAAAGTTCTTCATTGCCGGTTCCCACATTGATGAACCCATCGCGGGTGGGGAATGCTTGGTACGGGGCGTTCTGGCTGCTTGCGGAGCCCAGACGAGACGGGGCCTTGCCGTCTGCGAAGTAGTTGATCGCCGCGAGGGTCAAGAAGCCAAGCCCGGCATCCAAAAGAGACGCATCCACTGCCTGTCCTTTTCCCGTCGACGCTCTGGCAATCAGCGCCGCCAGGATCCCGAGGGCGGCCAACATGCCGGCGCCGATGTCGGTGATGGGTACCCCGACCTTGGAGGGCGGGCGGTCCGGCTCGCCCGTGATGCTCATGATCCCGCTCATGCCCTGCAGGACCAGATCAAAGCCTCCGCGGTCGCGGTACGGCCCCGTGCGCCCGAATCCGGAGATCGCGCAGAAAACCAGGCGGGGATTCACCCGAGACAGCGAATCGTAGTCGAGGCCGAGCTTCTCCATGGTGCCCTGCTTGAAATTCTCCACCACGACATCCGCCTTCTGGGCCAGGGTGCGAGCGATCTGCCTGCCCTTTGGGTCCTTCAGATTGACCGCGAGGCTCTTCTTGTTTCGATTGACTGCCAGAAAACTGGTGCTCTGACCGCGGATAAACTTGGGGCCGTATTCCCGATACACGTCTCCCCCGTCGGGGCGCTCTAGCTTGACCACGCTGGCACCCAGATCGGCCAGCAGCATGGTGCAGTACGGCCCCGACAGGAAATGAGTGAAGTCCAGAACGTTGATACCTTCGAGTGGCCGCATAACGCTTTCAGGGGGCCGATGGCCGCTGTCCGCAGAGCTCAATCAGGACGCCGCCCGTATCCTTGGGGCGCAGGAAGGCGATGAGGGAATCGTCGCTTCCCGGACGCGGGCGCTCGTCGATCGGCCGGATTCCCGCCTGCCTCAGCGCCGACAGGGATCGCTCGATGTCTGGCACTCGAAAGGCAAGATGATGAACCCCCGGGCCCCGCTTTGCCAGGAAACTGCTCAGCACGCCGGTTTCGGAGATGGAATGCAGCAGCTCGACCTTGAAACCTTCGAGCACGACGCTGGCGATCTCCATGCCCTGAGCCTCGGCCCGTTCCCTCCCGCGCAGGGCGAACCCGAGCGGCCCGGTGTACAGGGAGATCGCTTCTTCGATGTCCTCTACCACGACCCCGATATGATCCAGTTCCTTCAACAACGCCGCGCCCCTACTCAAGCGATGAGATTGAGCTATTCTATTGGTCGGGGTACGTTTGTCAAGGGTTCGCGCAAGCCAAGCGCTCCGGTGCACTCCATGGGTGTCATTCAGCGACACAGAGCAGGAAAAAGGAAGGCAGCGGGGGCAAGACCACAACGCCGGCAGGATCGACGCCAAGGACGACATCCTCTTTCACAGGCTTATTGCGGAAGCCTCACGAAACGACGTGCTGGAGTACTTCTCCAGCTCATTCACGCACTGCGCCAGCAATGGGACGTCTTTGACTACATGCACGGCAAGATCACCAACCCGTACTTCATATCGCGCGACAAGTTCCTCCAGGACCTCCGAGAGCGCAATGCACCCAAGGCCGAGAAGGTGCTGGAGGAGCACATCAACGCCTTGATCCGCGACGTCGGGAACTACGGCGCGGAGTACGGCCGGCAGAAGGCGTAACGGCGGACGCCTTCGGATCTGAAACTTGACAGGGAGGGAGCCCCCCCTTATACTGGCGTCCGGCCGCTAATTGAATGATGAGCAGCGCAGTCAAACTGGCGGGCTGCTGACCCGCACAGATCAGCGCGAAACAGGGAGACACCATGGACTTGGGGCTTAGGGAGAAAGTTGCGTTCATTTCCGGCGGCAGTGAGGGTATCGGAGCGGCAGCGGCAAAGATTCTTTCGGAGGAAGGCGCCAAGGTGACAGTGGCCGCTCGTTCGGCAGACAGGCTCAAGGAGTTGGCGAAGGAGATTCGTGAGCGCTGCGGGGCCTCGATACTGCCCGTGCAGGCCGACTTCTCGCGCCCGGAGGATATCCAGCGGTCGATCGGCGAGGCGGCGGCGCACTTCGGCGGGATCGACATCCTGATCAACTCGGCTGGAAGCTCGATGTTCGGAAGGTTCCACCAGGTTCCGGACGAGACCTGGCTGGGGGATTTCAACCTGAAGTTCTTCGGAACCGTGCGGGCCTGCAGGGCGGCTCTGCCGCACCTGCGCAAGAGCGCAACGGGACGGATCATCAACGTGGCCGGCAACTCGGGCATGCAGCCCTACATGTGGCACCTGCCCGGCGGGGCCGCGAATGCCGCGTTGGTCAACTTCACCCATGCCCTGGCTCAGGAAGTCAGCCCGGACCACATTCTGGTCACCGCGGTCTGCCCGGGCCCCGTGGAGACGCGGCGGCTGCAGAAGCAAATCAAGACAATGGCGGATTTGTGGGAGACGCCGCTCGAAAAGGCGGAGAAGGATTTCTACGCGGGTTTGCCTTTCAAACGGGCAGCCGCGGCAGAAGAAGTGGGCTATCTCATTGCCTTCCTGGCTTCTGACAAGGCCTCTTACATCTCGGGGACGGCAGTCACGATCGATGGCTGCATCACAAAAGGCATCTAAGCTCGCCGCTTGCGCCCATACGTGGAAATCGGGGGTAGAGGTCATGAGACGGATCCGGGTGTTGCTTGGCAAAGCCGGGTTGGATGGTCATGATCGGGGAGTACTGATTCTTGCCAGGGCCCTGCGAGACGCCGGCATGGAAGTTGTCTACACGGGTCTGCACCAATCTGTTGTTTCGATAGTCCGCCTGGCGCTCCAGGAGGACGTCGATGTCATCGGCCTGAGCATACTTTCCGGAGCGCACCTGGCTCTCGCCAAACAGCTCATGGAAACCCTCAAAGAGATCGGGCTCGAAGACAGGGTCGTAATTATCGGAGGGACTATACCTCCGGATGACATCATGAAATTGGGTGCGATGGGCATCCACGAGGTATTTCCGGTGGGTACACCGCTGTCCCAGATCCCGAAAGACATACTCAGGCTAGTGGAAAAGCAAAGTGAACGATAGCGCGAATGACAGACGGGACGAATACCTGGACACGCTTCGGAAGGCAAACGAATGTTGGTTGAACCAGCTCGGCGAAGACTCCAAGCAGGAGAAGACCGAGTCGGGACTTCCCCTGAAGCCCATGTACAGTCCGCTGGACCGTTCGGACAGCACCTACCTGGAGAAGCTTGGCTTCCCCGGCTCCTTCCCCTTTACTCGAGGGGTATACCCGTCGATGTACCGCGGCAGACTCTGGACCATACGACAGTATGCCGGACTTGGAACCGCGGAGCAGACGAACGCTCGTTTTCGATTCCTGCTCGAACGGGGCCAGACCGGGCTCAGCCTGGCCCTGGACCTGCCGACGCAAATGGGCTACGACTCGGACGATCCGCAAGCGAAGGAAGAGGTGGGCGGAGTCGGCGTGGCCATCGATACGGTGGACGATATGGAGAGGGTATTCGAGGCAATCCCTCTCGAAGAGATCAGCAGCCACTTCACCATCAACGCCACGGCGGCTGTAATTTTCTCCATGTATCTCGTGGCGGCTGAGAAACGGGGCATCCCTTTCGCCAGGCTAAGCGGTACCCTCCAAAACGACATCTTGAAGGAATACATATCCCGCAACGCGTACATATTTCCGCCCCGTCCCGCCCTTCGCTTGATCGGCGACATCATCGTCTATGCCCATGAGAAGGTACCCAGGTTCAATCCGATCAGCATCACGGGCTATCACGTTCGCGAGGCCGGAGCAAGCGCGGTTCAGGAAATAGCCTATACGCTGTCTGCGGCGGTCACCTATGTCGAGATGATGTGCAGCAGGGGAATCGACGTCGATGCCTTTGCCCCCAGGCTGAGCTTCCACTTCTCCAGTCAGCGGGATTTCTTTGAGGAAGTCTGCAAAATCCGCGCTGCGCGACGCCTGTGGGCAAAGATTATGAAGGAACGCTTCAAGGCCAAGGATCCGCGATCTCAGCTGATGCGTTATTTCAATGGCGGCAGCGGGGCCAGCCTGGCCCACGCGGAACCAATGAACAACATCATCCGCGGCACCCTCCAGTGCCTGGCAGGAGTCCTGGCCGGGGCGCAAGCCTGCCACGTGCCGAGCTACGACGAGGCCTACAAGATCCCTTCAGAGGAAGCAGCGCTCTTGTCGATGCGCACGCAGCAGATTATCGCCTACGAAAGCAACACTCCGGCCGTCGTAGACCCCCTCGGCGGATCGTACTTCGTTGAGTCGCTCACTGACCAGCTGCAGAGCGAGGTCGAAAGACTCATGGAGCAGGTGCAGGCGCGGGGCGGTCTGGTTGCCGGGATCGAGAACGGCGAGATCCGTAAAGCGATCATGGAACGGGCGTACGAGCTGGAAAAGCAGTTCGAGCGGGGCGAGAGGGTGGTTGTCGGCGTCAATGCCTTTGTAGGGGACCAAGCACAAACCTCGGTGCCGGCAGTGCCGCCTCGTGACCCCGAGTTGGTGGAAAGGCAAATCGCTCGCCTGAGAGGGGTCAGGTCTCAGCGCGACGCGGGTCGGGTCGAGCGGGCGCTCGGGGAGCTGCAACAGGTCGCCCGGGGCGCGGAGAACCTCATGCCGCCGATCATGGAAGCGGTGCGCGCGCAAGCCACCGTCGGTGAGATCACCGCGGTGCTGAAAGAGGTATTCGGCGCCTACCGCGGGCCGACCGGCTTCTAAGGGATCGGGCCCCGCCCCCGCTGGCGCGGCGAGCTCAGGAACTCTCCGCGGTGGGTGTCGACAAAATCGCCATCTGCGTAGACATGATGTCCACGCACGAAGGTGTGCCGGACCCGGCCGCGGAGGGTCAGGCCCGTGAAGGGGTGGTAGTCCGGGCTCATATGCAATTCTTGGGGGCGGACAGTCCACTCGATCGCAGGGTCGAAAATCACCAGATCAGCGTCGGATCCGACCCCGAGCGCGCCCTTGCGCGGAAATAGCCCGAATATCCTGGCTGGATTCCCGCTGAGCAGCTCCACCATCCTGCCCGGGGTGATTCTGTTCCGGCAGACCCCCTCGGTGTACAGGAACGGCAGCAGGGTCTCCACCCCCGGGAAACCCGCAGGGGTCGCATCGAAGTTGCCCGGGTCCCGTGATTTCTGAGCGAGGGTGTAGCCGCAGTGATCCGTCCCGATCACGTCGACGGCTCCCTCCCGGACCCCACTCCACAGCCGCTGCCTGTCGGCAGGCCCTTTGATGCTCGGATTCACAATGTAGAGGTGCCCGTCGGCCCGGTCGTACACGGTGTCGTCGAAGATCAGGTAGGGCGGACAGGTCTCGCCGTAGACCGCGGCGCCTCGTCGTTTGGCTTCCTGGATGAGATCCACGCTCCTGGCTGTAGTGCAGTGGTGAACGTACAGCGGACAGGCAGTGCTCTCAGCCACCGTGATCGCGCTTTGAACGGCCACGATCTCGGCCAATGGCGGCCGGGACGACGGAAAGTAGCGGACGCCTGTCCTTCCAGCGCTGAGAAGGTCGTTGGTCCGCCTGACCACGATGGAATCGTCCTCGGCGTGGACCTCCACGATCCCTCCCAGGAGCCCCACGCGCAGCATGATCGCCTCCAACTCGCCTGAGGTGATCAGCCGGCCGCGGTTGCTGTAGGTCATGTAGATCTTGAAGCTCTTGATGCCCCTGGCCATGATCTCCTCGATTTGCCCGAGGAAGCGAGGGTCGGCATCCGTGATCCCCTGGTGCAGGGTGAAATCCGTGGATACCTTGCCTTCGGCCAACTGCAGACGAGCGATCAGGGCTTCCAGGGGGGGCGTCCCCTTGGCCGGCACGGCGAAATCGATGAAGGTCGTGACTCCTCCCGCCGCGGCGGCGAGGGACCCTCGCTCGAAGTCGTCGACGGCCAACGTATCCCGGTACTTGATGCCGAATTGCACATGCGCGTCGATCACCCCGGGAAGCGCCAAGCAACCGGATGCATCCAGCTGCGACGCCCCGGCACGGCTCAGGTCCTTCCCGACTGCGGCGACTGCGCCGTCTTCGATCAGGATGTCGGCGCGCACTTCCGCCTCACCCTGAAAAATCGTCGCCCCACGTACCAGCGTCGCTTTCGGCATGGCCGTTCTCGCGAGTAAGCGTCCGCCTTCGACCGTTATTCCAGGTTCAGCAACCTTCGGGCATTCTTGTAGAAGATGCCCTTCTTGTGCCGGGCGGGGATATCCGCCTGCTTGATCAGCGCGACGGATGGCTCCATCTCCCAATACGGGAAGTCCGTGGCGAACAGCAGCTTATCCGGACCCAGCAGTTTGTATACGTAATCGAGGGCCGGCCCGGACATTGACACGGTATCGGTGTACAATCTCTTCACATACTCGCTGGGCGGAGCTTTCAGATTGTCCCTGCTGCCCGGGATCAGTGAGGACTGGTAATCGATGCGGCCGAGCAGGTATGGCAGCGCACCGCCCGCGTGCGGCAGAATCAGTTTCAACGCCGGGTACTTTTCGAGGACTCCACTGAAGATCAGTTTCAGCGCCGCCAGCGAGGTATCGAACATGAAGCCTACGATGATCTCCAGCCCGTATTCCTTCACCTCCTCCGCCATGACCGGCCTGGTCGGATGGATGAAGATCGGCTGATCCAGTTTCTGCGCCTTTTCATAGATCGGCCACAGCTTCGGGTCGCTCAGAGCCATTCCAGCAACATTGGAAAAGAACATGATCCCTCTGAAGCCCAGCTTGTTGGTGGCCCTGTCCAGTTCCTCAAGGGAGGCCTCGGTATCCCTCAACGGCAGCGTGGTAAGAGCAGTAAAACGGTCAGGATATTTGCTTACGACCTCCGCCATCTCGTCATTGATCACACGCGCAATCTCGATGCTTGACTTCAGATCCAGGATTTCTGCCCCGGGAATGATTATGCTCAGAACTTGGGCTTCAACGCCGGCCTTGTCCATCGCCGCCAGCTTCGTCTGAATATCATAGGAGTTCTTCGTAATTGGGTAATGAGATCCAGGGCCATAATTGAACAAAAATGTGTCCCCTGTTTTCTCGACAAAAGGGGTCTCCGTTCTGTTCGACAGCACCTTCAGGTAACCGTCAGGCGCAAAATGGGCCTGAAAATCTATTACTTTTGCGTCCAGCATCTCACGGGTATATCCGAAAGTGCCGCCGCCGTCAACCTGCTAACCTGCTGGCGAATGCTTGACAGAGGCCACTGCGTGGTATAGGATCTGCACTTTATACAATATAAAGTATTACCGTCGAGGAGATTTCGAGTGCCCACAGAAATAATGGTGTTGATAAACGGGATCAATTGGGGCCTAAGGTTTTTGCTCCTTAGCCTGGGTTTCGTGGTTACCCTGAGGGTCTGGAACTTCTTCAACATCTGGCATGTCGGTGCCGTCACGATAGGGGGATACATCGTCTACTACTTCTACTACGTTCGGCATCTCAATCTGGCGCTGTCGATCCTGATTTCGATCATCGGCGTAATCGGAATCGGTTTGCTTGTCGCAAGATTTCTCTACCACCCTTTGCGTGGCTCCAGCCTCAGCCTTATGGTGTTGTCTATGGGTCTGGCGTTTGTCACGAATAGCGCGCTTGAGCTGATCTTTGGACCTACTTCCGTAGCCTACCAATCCCCGGTTCGAAACATCAGCTTTCTGGACTCTACGCTCGTGGAATACATCATTTCCGCGGTCGCGCTGTCATCCCTCCTCCTGCTGTGGATTTTCCTGACCAATACCAGAAGAGGGAAGATCATCGAAGCCTTTTCGGAGGACCAGGTTCTTACCTCGCTCCGAGGGATAAATCCAAACTACATCTTCTTGTCGACCTGGATCATCTCTCTGGCGTTGGCTGCGCTTTCGGGCATACTCATTGGCTGGGTTCAGCCGCTGCTGCCGACCATGGGGTGGCGGCTGATCGTCGCGGTTTTCGCGGTGACAATACTAGGAAAGAACTCGCTCAGAGGGGTTCTGTTCTCCTCTCTGACGATCGGGGTTGCCATGTCATTCGGGGTCTATCTGTTTATCCCGGAATCATACCAGTTTGCCATTGTCTTCGCCATCTTGATCCTCGCCTTGGTGGGCAGGGCCAAATACGGGAAAATAGCGCGCAGCGTCGCCAGAGTCCTCAAATTGAGAGCCGCTGGCAGAAAGGCGACCGAGGTCAAGACATGATCTCGATCGACTACATTCTGTTTATTGCATCACTGGTAGGGATATACGGTCTGATCGCTATGGCCCTCAACCTGCAGGTTGGTCACGGAGGGCTCATCAATTTCGGACTCGTGGCGTACGTAGGACTGGGTGGCTATGCCTATTCGATGTCCACAAAGATGGCAGGACTGCCCTGGGCGATCGGTCTTGTGGCGGCGGTGTTGGTAGGGATAGTAGCGGGGTATCTGAGCGTTGCCGCCTTCATGGAGCTGCGAAAAGAGTACTTGGCCATCGTGGCTTTGTCCCTTGGGGAACTGCTGAGGTATTTCTACACGAATGAGAGCTCGGTCACAGGAGGTGTTACGGGAATCGTCGGTCTGAACCGGCCTCTGTATTCCGTTTCGCACGGGGTGGGGCTCAGCTATGAGATCACCTGGGGGATCATCTGCCTGCTTGTGCTGCTGCTGGGCTATCTGGGATTCGCTTGGATCGTCAAATCCCCGTTCGGGCGTTTGCTGAGGGCCATAAGCAGCGACGAGAAGATCTGTGAAAGTGTCGGCAGGGACGTGAACAGCATCAGAAGGAAGACATGGGTACTTGGCTCGGCGGTCTTCTCTTTCGCGGGAGCGTTCATGGCCATATACTTCAACAGCGTCTTTCCCAGCTTCTTCGGGACCCACTTAACCTTCTTCATCTGGACAATCATGATCGTAGGAGGCCTGGGAAGCAGCCTTGGAGTCCTGCTGGCAACCGTCTTGATCGTTCCCTTCGAAGAGTTCACGAACTATCTGATGGCTGCCACGGGAATGCTTCAGCTGGCGGCTCTGCGGGGCGTCTTTTACGGACTTCTGATCGTGGTCGTACTGAGATTCAGGCCTCAGGGGATAATGGGGAAGAAGAAGGTGGACTAGCCGGGGATCGGCGGATTAGGAAGCTGAAGCTATATTGCGCCAAATATGGCTTTTTCCGCTTCCTTTTCGCGTATGGCTTCTGCCGGATCTCCGTCAAAGGTCACTTGTCCGTCCGAAAGCACGTAGCATTTGTCAGCCAACCCGAAAACCTCTACGTAGTCCTCCAGCACGATCCAGCCAATCTTCAAGTCCAGCGAAGCGAGCTTCTCCCTCAATTCGGTGGTAATCGAAGGCTGCAATCCGATGGAGGGCTCATCGACCAGGAGAAAGCCTACGCCGGTCATCAATCCGCAGCCGATGGCGAGCATTCTCTTCTCTCCGCCGCTCAGGCTTTCTGCCCTCTGTTCCTGCCGCGCCCGAAGTATCGGAAACAGCTCATAGACGTTGTCTTGCAGCTCACCCATCTTGTCCAGATTGAGGCAGCTCACTTCCAGATTCTTGCGAACCGAAAGTCCGGCAAAGACGTTGTGTTCCTGGGGAACCAGGGTAATTCCCTTCTTGACGATTTCGTGCGGGCCTATTCCGAGGATTTCCTCCCCGTTCAGCCGGATGCTGCCAGAGAAGACGTTGGTCAATCCCATGATGGTCCGGAAGAGCGTGCTCTTGCCCGCGCCATTCGGCCCCGTGACGGCGATGATCTTGTCATCCTCTTCGATGTCCAGACCCAGATTGTGGATTACCTGCAGCTTGCCGTAGCCGGCGGTCAGATTCCGTATCGTAAGCGTGCTCATTTGTATTTGTCACCCAGGTAGACCTTTATCACGGTCTCATTGTTTACGACTTCTCTTGGCGATCCCTCGGCGATGATCTTTCCCCTGTCCAACACAATTACTCTTTCCACGATCTTGAGCGCCTGCCGCACATTGTGCTCCACCATGATGGTGGTGTCCCCCTTCTCGTGCAGGCCCCTCAGAATATCACAGAATTTGTCGATACCCTCCGGACTGACGCCGCTGAAGGGTTCGTCGAGCAGAAAAAGGTCCGAGTCGAACAGGATACCGCGGAGCACTTCGAGTTTCTTGATAGCCCCGGCATCCAGGGCGCTGGGAAAGCTGTCGCTCTTCTCCTGCAGCCCCAAGATGCCCAAAAGGTCCATGCACTTGCTCTTCAGCGCCAACTCTTGCTTGCGCACGAATGAGGGCCTCAGAAACACGTTTCTCAGTCTCTCCCCAACCTGGCTCCTGGCGCCCATCTCGAGGTTTTCCAGAATTGTCAGACCTTCCAGTCCGGTAGCAATCTGGAAAACCATTCCGATTCCCATCCTCGAGATCTCGTGAGGAGACTTGCCCACTATGTTCTGTCCATTGAACAAGGCCTCGCCGTCGTCGGGCTCGAGGAACCCCGTCAAGAGGCTGAACAGAGTCGTCTTTCCGGCTCCGTTGGGGCCGATTATCGCGATCGATTCTCCTTCGTGAACGTCAAAGGAGACATCATCGACAGCTTTGGTGCCTCCAAAGTATTTCTTCAGCCCCCTCACGGACAGCAACACCTTGGGTCTTGTCTGGACGCCGGACACTTCACATCCCTCGAATCTGATGGATTTGACCGCACTCAGGAAAAAGCAGTGTGGTATGGAACGACACGGGAAAGGCTGCCTCCCGTGCCGTTCACATACCGCCCGTTCGCGACCCTTGCGGGACTCTCAATCCCAGCCTACTGCCTTAGCTATTTCCTCCGCAGGAATCATCTTCAACTGCACCCATTCGCCATTCTTGACGATGTTGACGGTTCCTGCCGCCATGACGTTGCCATACTTGTTGAAGTCGATGGGACCCGAGGCGCCCTGGAAGTTGATGTCCTTGCCTTCCCTGAGCAGTTTGGCTCCCTCTTCATAGCTGCCGACCTCGGTCCCCGGAGGGTTGCACACGTAGCGCATTGCCGCGATTACCTTCTCCGGATCCGTCGAACCGGCGCGCTCGAAAGCCAGAGCGATGCCGACCAGCGCATCGCGATGGTAGGTGGCGTAGACAAGCTCCCCTGCGTTGGGCGACACCAGCTTCTTGGACACCCACTCGGCCATGGGTACGGAGGCTTCCCACTGCTTGAACCACTTCGTGGTCGAGTCATATCCACCGAAGGCCGCCATGGCTCCGTCCATGTAGGGGCCAACCGCGGTCAGGATGTCTTTCGAAGCGATGTCGTTCGAGCCGACGATGTTTGGATGATATCCGAGGCTTTCAGCATCTTTGAAGAACTGGATTGCCGTTGAGGTCATAAAGCCGACCACAATGGTGTCGATTCCTTCATTCTGCAGCTTTCTGATGGTTTCCTTGTAGGAGGTTTGTTCCGGGACGATGGACAGCTCAATGGCAAGCTTCTTCCCCAACCTGTCCAGGTAGTCCCTGCAGGCCAACGCATCCAGCTTGGGCCCTTCCCTTTCGCTGTACACCATTCCGATCTTCGTGTTGCCGTATTCCTCGGCGACAAACACGGCCCGCGCTGCCCCCGCGACCGAATCCGAAGGACAGAACCTCCAGAACCACTCATCCGTCTTGTCCAGCGCGGTGGTTCCGGCTGACGCAGTTACGATCGGCACTCGGTGTTCCTTCATGAAAGACAGGGTCGGAGGAATTGCTTCGCTCAGCTGCGCAAGAACCATGTCGACTTTCGACCCGGTGACCAGGGACTTGATCGCCTTGATCTCCTCGGAAGCCTCGCATTTCGTATCCAGGGTTATCGCCTTAATCGTAGTTCCTGCAACGCCGACCGCATTGATCTTCTTCAGCTCAAATTCCTGCACAGTGGCATCCGCCTTGCCGTCGGTGGAGAACTCGCCGCTCAGGTAAATTGGAGTCCCCAGCCTGATCGGTTGTTTACCTTCCGGCGCACCGCCCGCGAAGGCGGCCGCTGCGGCCAGGCACAGCACCACGAAAACGACTGTGCCTTTCCATTCCCTCTTGTTCAGCATGTCAATTCTCCTTTTCACATTACGCATTTGTCTCGGTCTTAGAAGCTTTACTGAGAAAGCGAAGAAATCTTAATCACCCCCTTTGAGATTGGACACGTTTCTTGGCTGCAGCCGGCTCCAAGTCCCGGATTATATAATAGGCTCAGCCAACCGTCAAGTATATATTGTAGAGAGTATTTGGAATAATGTATAATGTATTGACGGCTGGCCCGCTGCGTGATACGCTCTTTCTTTGCCGTGGCATTTCTGAGAGGAGGACCACCACATGATCGATCTGCTGATCAAGAACTGCAAGTACCTGATGACGATGAACTCGAGGCGGGACTTGCTGGTCAATGCATCGATTGCAGTCGATAAAGGAAAGATAATCGAGATCGGTGACGCCAGGAAGGTAGACGGCAAGTATCAAGCGAAGCAGACGCTCAATGCCGGTGAGTTCTTCGTCACCCCTGGATTCGTAAACTCGCACATTCACCTGGAATCCTGCTACGACAAGAGCATGAGCGACGACAAGCCTGTGGTGCCTTGGTGTGAGGCCTATTTTTCCTTCACCTATGGAGCTCTGACACCTGAGAACTACTACATAGCCGCGCTGACCAGCCTGATCAAGGGATTGAAGTCAGGCACCACGACATTCTTGGATTGCGGCACCATCCAGACGATGGAAGATTCTGCGGCGGAAGCGGTTCGGGATCTCGGTGTCAGGGCCTGCCTCGGACGCGACCTCATGGATATCCATGGCGCTTCGAGCTCTGCCTATGCCTCCTACGACGCTTTCAGCGACCTCTGTGATCGCCTGCAGGAGGATACCGATACCTGCTTACGACGCAGCGAGGATTTCATCCAGAAGTGGGAAGGCAAAGCAGACGGGAGAATAAAGGCCTGGCTCGACCTCCAGCAGGTCTGCAACGTGTCGCCCGAGTTGTGCAAGGGGGTCCGGAAACTGGCCGACAAATACAAAGTCGGCATCATGACCCACGCCGCTGTGAGCAAGGACATGGTCGAGATGACCCGGAAGCGCTTCGGCAAGAAAGACATCGAATACCTTTACGAGCAGGGGTGCCTGGGGCCTGACTTCATCGCGGCCCACATGGCGCATGTGAACGGCCGGGAAATGAAGATGCTCTTCGAAACGGGCTCGAACGTGGCTCACGTGCCCGGATCGAGCATGCACGGCGTCTACTCCGCCTGTTCGATTCGGGGTCACATCGTCGAAATGCACTCGATGGGCATCAACATCGGCGTCGGCAATGACGAGGACTCGACCGGAACCTGCCACGACATCGTGCGGGATATCTGGGCCGTTTCGGTGGCCCATGCCGAAGCACGGGACCCGTGGCTGTTTCCCGACAGGGAAGTGTTCATGTTGACGACCAATGACCCCAGCCCGGTGGCGATTGAAATGGCCACGATCAACGGGGCGAAGGCAGCTCTGTGGGATAAGGAGATCGGATCGCTGGAAGTAGGCAAGCAGGCCGATATGGCCATGTATGATCTCACGCAGTTTCCGTGGATCCCCACGACAAAAGAAAACGTAATCAACAACTTCGTGTACAACGGCACCGGCCAAACCTGCGATACAGTCGTGGTGGACGGCAAAGTGATCATGCAGGGCCGCAAAATTCTTACCATCGACGAGACAGAGGTGCTCCGCAAGGCTCAAGAGTACGGCGAGAAGATCATTCCGACCGCGCCGTGGCTGAAGAAGCCCGAGGTATGGGAGCTGAAGTGGGTCCGGGAATAGAGATTGATTCCCGGAGCAGGAGTCGCTCAGCACTGACGGCAGGGCCGCCGCAAGCGCTTTTCGATCTAGAGATGCCTCCTCACCTTCTCCGCGATCTTGCGGACGCTTTGTATCGAGCCGTCGACGTCCAGTGAAAGATACCGGCCGTTATGGTACACGATATTCCCATTGACGATAGTCGTGCACACATCACGCCCGCTTCCATAGTAAACGAGAGCCTCGATCGGGTCATATATCGGATTGAGACTCGGATTGGCGTCGTAGCGAACACAGGCGATATCGGCCAGGTAACCCGGCTCCAGCATGCCCAGCCTGTCCGACAGTCCGAGGACCGCCGCTCCTCCCTGGGTGGCCATCTTGAATGCATTGCTGGCAGACATGATGTTGGGATTCAGCGTGTTGACTCGGTGGAGGAGAACACAGGACTTCATTTCTGCGATCATGTCGAGTGAGTCATTGCTTGCTGGCCCGTCTGTTCCCAGGGCGATATCCAGTCCCTTCTGCATCCACATGGGTACATTGGCCACCCCGGAACTCAAGACCTGATTGGAGCTGGGATTGTGGACTGCCTTGGCCCCTGTCTGTCGCAGGAGTTCAATCTCTGCCGGGTTGATCCATACCGCATGCGCGACGGAAGTCCGTCCATCCAACAGCCCGAGCCGATACGCCCAATCGACCTGGCCGGAATAGCCTTGCTGCCTGGCAAATTCCGCCTGATGACGGGTTTCGCTCAGGTGTATATGAAAACCCGTGCGGGCTTCGGTGCACAGGTCCTTCAGGAGCTTCAGTGTTTTTTCATCGGTAGAATACAACCCCGCCGGTCCAAGCCACGGCTGAACCAGCTCTTCCCCCTGCCAGTGTTCGAGATGCTTTCTGGCAATCTTGTATTCTTCCGCCGGGTCAGCGTTCTCGGCCGGGTCTATTGTTGATTGGGTCGAAACTCCCCTGGCCACCGCGGCTCTCATGCCACAATCAGAAAATGCCCGGCATTCGCTATCCGCCTCAAAGCGCGCAAAATTGGTCAATTGTTCCACCATGCTGGTTACGCCGTTGCGGAAGGAATCCGCGCAGGCCATCGTCACCAAGGCGTAATGGTCGTCTGAGCTCAATATCTTGTTGATCGGATAGATCAGCTTTTTAAGCCATTCCTCCATTGTGAGATTCTTGCCCAGCCCACGCTCGGAGAGCTGGAACACGTGATTGTGGGCATTGACCAACCCCGGCATCACGATGCATCCCTTGCAGTCCACGATCTCAAGCTCTTTGCTCCCGGGCACCTGCCGTTCGACTTCTGCGGTTGGACCTACGGAGACTATTCTTTCTTTTTCAATTAAAACGGCGCAATTTTGCTCCACGCGTTGAGAATCCCGGATCAACCAATCGGCGTTTCGAAGCAGTATTCTCATTGAGCAAGCACCTCACTAGCAGAGAAACTGTATTCATTATACACTTCCTCGCAACTCCGTCAAAGTGATAGAGCGAAGTGATGTGCAGTGATAGGCAGACTCATGATCTGAGTTGGGCCGCCGGGCGCCCGAATCGGGCCACCGTCAAAGCGTTCGAGTTGCTTGAACGGGTAGGCTCCTGTGCGACGCCTGCATGGAATGGCAGGCTCCGGTTCGAAGTCTCTGGCCGAGGATGGAAGACGAGAAGAACAACGGACAGAAAGAAGGCGGGGACAGAGTGAGTACCCGGAACAGGCGGCGCTGAACTTGGAGGCGCTGGTGAATCTGGAGGTAGGTGGCTGTATACCGTGCCTCTTGAACCCGGGACAGCACTTGGCGCGAAGGCACCGAGG
>CAZBDU010000014.1:0-89615 GCA_964490725.1 uncultured Spirochaetaceae bacterium
GTGCTGGCGGTCGCGCTCCTGCCCGCGGCCTTCGGGCCCGGCGGAAAACCCGCGCTCACGGCGGCGGCGCTGCTCTTTCCCCTGGGCCTGGCTCTGGGTGTGCCCTTCCCGCTGGCGGTGCGCCTCCTGGACGAGCTGGGTTTCGGGGATCGAGTGCATCTGATGTACGCCATTAACGGCGTGGCCTCGGTGCTTGGCTCGGCCCTGGCGATGATCCTCGGCATCACCGCCGGATTCTCCTTCGCCATCTACGCAGGCGCCGGCTTGTATGCGGGGGCTGCGGCGGCTGCGGGCGCGGTCCACCTGAGCGCAGCGCTGCGGGCGGGCAGCGGAGAGGGTGTGCTGCGCAGCGGTGCGGCGGGGCTCCAAGCGTCCGGGGCCGAAGCCCCGCGGCCGCGGCAAGGATAGCTTGACATACCCCACCCCGGTAGGGTATATTATAGATGCGGCGAGTGGGTCGAGAGGCGCGACGGAGGCGGCCCCGAACGCTCGCACGAGCGAGGAGGAGATGCACGGTACGATGATGATGTTTGGATTCGGTCCTTTCTTCTTTCTCCTGGTCCTGCTGGGCACCTGGTTCCTGGTCGGGGGTTTGAGCACCGCCGTCCGCAGGGGCCGCTGGCGCGCTCGGCGGCAGGGAGGAATGAACCATGAGAGCGGTGCCCGGCGGGACCCTCAACTGGCCCGGCTGGAGAGCTCGATCTTCCGTCTGGCCGCCAGACGGGGCGGGAGACTGACCCTCTCCGATGTGGTGATCGAGACGGGAATGGGCCTGAAAGAGGCGGAGGGGTTCATGGACCGACTGGCAAACGGAACCCATGTCCGCCTGGAGGTAAGCCAGCGCGGCACGATCTACTACGACTTTCCGGAAATCGCCCGCGAAAAGCCGGAGCAGGCGGAGGAGCAGAGCACAGGAGGTGCGAAGTGAGCAGGGATGGAGATCCCGGGACCTCGGGTCCCGGCAGACCTGGGGAAAGCGCGTGGTTGCGGTTCAGAGGCGCTCTGAGGTCTCTGAAAGAGGAAATGCAGCGAAACTCGGTTGCCGGGGTCGGTACCTATGAAGAAGCCGGCTGCTGCCACCTGCCGGAGGAAGAGCTGGAGAAGCGACGCGCGCAGTACCGGGCAGAGGCCGCACGGCGAAGCGCTGCGTCGGCGCGGCGCGGCGGCGGGGCAGGGCCGCCCGAGAAACGATGAGCCAGGCAGGGGGCGGCGAGCTCCAGCCGCGAGCGGCCGCGGCCACCGCCGGGCAGGAGCGCACCCTCCGCCGGCTGCGCAACATCGAGGGCCAGGTGCGGGGTCTGGCCCGGATGGTCGAGGAGTCCGCCTACTGTGTGGACATCCTGAATCAGATCGCCGCGGTCCGTGCGGCGCTGAAGGGCGTGAACCTGCTCGTGCTGCGCCAGCACCTGAACGGGTGCGTCGTCAGCGCCGTGGAGAAGGGCGGCAAGCTGCCCCCGGAGACCGTCCCGCAGCTGCTGGGTGTTCTCTCCTCCCGGGGGGCAGGCGCGCAGGCTTCCGGCGGCGCAGAGGGGACACCCGGCGGCTCCGGCGTCCGCGCACCCCGGGGTTCCGGCCGCTGCTGCGGCCCCGGAAGCGCCGGCGCCCGAACCGGCATTCCGCGCTCGGAGTGAACCGAGGCGGGGACAGGGCTATACTCTGCGCCCTGGCCGGGCCACCTCCTCAGCCCGCCAGCTCTCCCTTCTTTACCCGCAGCAGCCGGGCGTTGATGGAGACGATTACGGTGCTCAGGGACATCAGCAGGGCTCCCACCGCGGGGGAGAGCAGGATTCCGGCGCTGTACAGCACGCCGGCGGCCAGGGGAATGGCCACGACGTTGTAGCCGGTCGCCCAGGCCAGGTTTTGCAGCATCTTGGTGTAAGTGGCCTGGCCGAAGAGGATGAGCGAGGTCACGTCCTGGGGATTGCTGTTGACCAGGATGATGTCCGCCGTGGCGGCGGCCACGTCTGTGCCGGAGCCGATGGCGATGCCGATGTCGGCCCGGGCAAGAGCCGGCGCATCGTTCACTCCGTCGCCGGTCATGGCCACGAACTCGCCCCCGTTCTGCAGCTCCTCCACCTTGCTCTGCTTCTGGTCCGGAAGAACCTCGGCGAAGAACCCGTCCATGCTCAGCTCCTCGGCCACAGCCCGAGCGGTCTCCCGGTTGTCCCCGGTGATCATCCAGCACTTGATGCCCCGTTTCTGCAGGCGCCTGATCGCATCGTAGGACTCGGGACGGATCGCGTCCGACAGCCCGATCGATCCCAGAACCTTTCCGTCGGCCTGCACGAACACGCGCGTGACGCCGGCCCTGGCCTCCGCGCCGCGGGGCACTTCGAGTCCCTGCTCCTGCAGGTAACCGGGGCTCACCACCGCCACCTGTCTGCCGTCCACCCGGCCCTGCACCCCCTTGCCCTTGATGGCCTCGAAGTCCCTGGCGGCGGGAGCCTTGACGCCCTGCTCCTCGGCCCGCCTCAGGATGCCGCGGCCGATGGGATGCTCCGAGCTCTGCTCCAGCGCCGCCGCCAGCCTCAAGATGCCTTTCTCGTCCGTGCCGTCGCCATGCGCCTGGACGTCGGAGACCTCGAAGGTGCCCCTGGTGAGGGTGCCCGTCTTGTCGAACATCACCGTGGTGATCCTGCGGGCGTTTTCGAAGGCGGTGCGGTTGCGGATCAGGAGCCCGTTCTGCGCGGACTTGGCGGTGGAGACCGCCACCACCAGCGGAATGGCCAGTCCCAGGGCGTGCGGGCAGGTGATCACCATGACCGTGGCCATGCGGGCGATCGAGAACTCCAGGTCTCGCCCGGCCAGCACCAGCCAGGCAAACAGAGTGGCCACGCCCACCGTGATGGCGATCACGGTGAGCCAAAAGGCCGCGCGGTCCGCCAACCCTTGAGTGCGGGACTTGGCCGCCTGGGACTCCCGCACCATGGCGATCACCTTGGAGAGGTAGCTGTCCTCTCCGGTGCCCTCGACCTGCAGCTCCAAGGAGCCATCGCCGTTGATGGAACCGCCGATCAGCCTGTCACCCTCTGCCTTCTCCACGGGCCGTGACTCGCCGGTGAGCATGGACTCGTCCACATAGCTGTGCCCGCCGACGATGACCCCGTCCGAGGGCACCTTCTCCCCAGGCTTGATGAGGAGCACGTCGTCCTTGCGCACCTCCGCCAGGGGTACGTCCTCCACCTCATCCCCCGACTTGCGGTGCGCGGTGTCCGGCATCAGCCGGGCCAGCTTCTCCAGGGCGTTGGAGGCGGCCAGCACCGAGCGCATCTCGATCCAGTGGCCGGCCAGCATCACGTCCACCAGCGTGGCCAGCTCCCAGAAGAAGGGACGCCCCTGCACCCCGAAGACCACCGCCGCGCTGTACACGTAGGCAACGCTCAGGGCCAGCGCGATGAGGGTCATCATCCCCGGCTTCTTCTGGCCCAGCTCCTCCACCAGGCCCTTCAGGAAGGGCCAGCCGCCGTAGAAGAAGACGAAGCTCGACAATACGAACAGGATGTAACTGGCCCCGGGCAGCGACAGGCTGAAGCCCAGCAGCTGCTGGATCAGCGGGGAGAGCACCAGAATCGGCACGGTGACCACGATGGAGACGTAGAAACGCCTGCGGAAGTCCCGGATCATCATGCGGTGGTGCTCGCTGTGATCGTGCCCGACGTGGCCCCCGTGCTCGCCCCTGCCGTGCTGGCCGTGCTCGTGGCCACCACGCGGCTCCTGCTCCCGGCCGTCGCGCTGGCCGCGTGGTTCGTGCCGGCCCGCCGCCCCATCATCCGCCGTGTGGTGGGTGTGTTCGGTGGTATTCTTTTCAAGCATTCACAGTCTCCTTTCGTTCTCCAGGTCTCTCTTGATCTGCTCGAACTCCTCCCGGGAGATCTCGCCGCGGGCATACCGGCGCCGGGCGATCTCCAGGGGATCGTCCTCCCCGCCCGGAAGGAAGCCCCTGCCGCCCCGGCGGCGATACCAGTTGTAGGCCAGCGCGGCTCCGCCGATGACGAGGACCAGGATCAACAGCATTCCCATAGTGTGCAGCCTCCTTCCGGTGGCAGGTCCGGCCGGCGGTGGCGTCCGGTACAAGCCCGCTAGCTGGAAACATGTCCTTCCAGAAGCCCGATAGACAATAACCCGGATCGGTTAGTAGGAAGGGGGGCGCGGGGAGCCGCAGCAGAGCTCCTTGCGATCCCGCGGCGGCGTTGCGCAAGACCGCCGGCAGCAGCTAGGATGGCCGCCATGGGCAGGCGAAGCGGCAGCGTTGTGTTCACCCCGGCGCGGATCGGCGGCTTGCGGCTCCGCAACCGGCCGATCCGGGCTGGCTGCTACGAAGGCCTGTCCCGCGAAGGCCGGGTCACGGGAGAGCTGGTCGAGCGTCACCGGCGGCTGGCCGCCGGCGGCCTGGCCATGACCACGCTGGGCTACTGCGCGGTCTCCGCCGATGGGCGGGCCTTCGGCGAGGAGCTGTGGGCCCGGGCGGAGCTGCTGCCGGGGCTGCGGCGGCTGGTCGACGTCGTGCACGCCGGGGGGCGGCGGCCTCCGTGCAGCTGGTGCACTGCGGCTTCTTCGCCAGCCCGGCCGTGATGGGCCGGCGGCCCCTGGGGGCTTCCCGCAAGCTGTATCTGTACCGCGGCGCGGTATGCCAGGAGATGAGCGCGGCGCAGATCGGGGAGAAGACCGCAGATTTCGCCGGCGCCGCCCGCCTGGCCCGGGAGGCGGGCTTCGACGCGGTGGAGCTGCACGCCGGGCACGGCTACCTGCTCAGCCAGTTCCTGTCGTCCTGGATCAACCGGCGACGGGACCGCTATGGCGGCAGCCTGGAGAACCGGCTGCGCTTCCGTGCGGAGGTGGTGCGGCGGGTGCGCGTGGCGGTAGGCCCCGACTTCCCCGTGCTGGTCAAGCTCTTTCCCGGCGGCCTGGAGCTGGAAGAGGCGGTGGCGATTGCGCGCGGCTTCGAGCAGGCAGGGGCCAGCGTCCTGATCCCGAGCTGCGGCTTCGCCGCCCGCACCCCCCCTGTACATGCTGCGTGGCCGCGTCGCGGTCCGGGAAATGGCCGCCAATCAGCCCCAAGCGCTGACGCGCCTGGCCGTGCGCCTGTTCGGCGCTCTCTTTGGTGCCCGGGGACCGCTATGAGCCGCTGTTCCTGCTTGAGGGCGCCCGCCGCATCGGGAAGGAGGTGGGCATTCCGGTGATCTACATGGGCGGCGTGCTGTCCCTGGAGCACATGGAGGAGGCCCTGCGCGCGGACTGCGACCTCTGCAACCGCTGCAGCGCCGCCATGGAGGCCGGGGGAGTTCGCTGCATTTCGGCGGAGCGCGGCCTGCTGCCGCGACCCTTCGGCGCAGGCTAGCGGCCGTCCGGGGCGCTGCCAGCGGACCGGCCTGAACCGGCCAGCTGGAAAACACCCGGGTCGAGGCCTCGCTGCCCGCTTGCAGGGGCGCCCGATCGCGCGCATAATCACGAGGGGGGGAAGCGCCCAGCTGCCGGGTGATCCTGGGTTTCGCCTTCCCCGTGCCGCTCCCCGGCAGGGAACGGCGAGCAGAAGGTGCCGACCGTGCGGGCGAAAGGGCAGAGCGTTACCAGAGAGGCGCACTCGATACTGCCCTGGATCACGCTGCTGCTGTTCGTCGCTACGCTGGCTGCTCACCGGCTGGTGCTGATTTCCCGGCTGGCCGCGGCGACCCCGGAATTTCGGGTGATGCTCCTCGACGCAGCGGTGGCATGGACGGCCGCCCTGCTCGCCGCGCTCCTGCACAGGGTGCACCGGCTGGCCTCGGCCCTGTTCCTGGCCTGCCTGTGTCTTCTGCACATCGCCAACCTGGAAATGGCTTACGCCATGGACACATTCCTCCACCTTGGGGAGCTGGGCCAGGCCTTTGACGCCAGCTTCCTGCGGGGGAGCCTGCTGCACCTGAGCTTCCCCGGGTACACGGCGCTGACGGTGTTGAGCGCCGCGCTGTACTGTGTCGGGCTGAGGGTGCGATTCAGGCGCGCGCCGCCCCGGACCTCTGCGCTGCTGCTCGCGGTGTCGCTGTCTGCCGGCAGCGTCTGGCTGCTGGCCCCCGGCGGTCACCCCCAGTGGAGCTCGTCGAACCTCTTGCTCCTGTCCGCCGGCAGCGGGCTGCAGGCAGGCGCCCGGCAGAGGACGGCCGGCGAGGGTTTGCCGCAGGCCGCCCCGCGGCGGCAGGTACCCGTTCGCCTGGACCCCCCGGCTCAGCCCCGCCCCGGTGGCACCGAACCGGCGCAGAAGCCCTACATTCACTCGCCCCGGGCCAGTCGCAGGAACGTGCTTCTCGTGGTGCTGGAAGGGATTCCAGGCGTCTATCTGAGGCAGGTCCAGGAGTGGACGGGGGTCGACTTCCCCGTGACCATGCCGCGGCTCAGCCGGATCGCCGAGAGAGCGGTGGTGGTCCCCAATTTCGTCGCCCACAGCCGCCAGACCATCCGCGGGTTGTATTCCCTGCTGTCCGGAGAGCCCTCGCGGCTGGACCTGCTCACCCCTAAGATCTATGAGTACCTGCAGCTTCCGTCGCAGTCCCGTCAGGCGTGCCTGCCGGAGATCCTGGCGCGGGACGGCTACCGCACGGCCTACCTGCAGGCGGCCGATCTGGCCTACATGTCCAAGGATCGGTTCCTGCCGGAGGCGGGATTCCGCCAGGTCCACGGTCGGGAGCACTTCCGCCACTCTTACGTCCCCTTCGGCTGGGGCCCGGATGACAGGGCCTTCTTCGAACAGGCGGCGGCTTTCGTAGAGAACCTGCACCGGCAGGGGGCCCCCTGGCTGGTCACCCTGCTCAACGTGGGGACCCATCATCCCTATGCGGTCCCCGAGGAAGTGGCGGCCCGCTTCCGCAGCCGGAAGGCGGCGGCCGTGGCCTACCTGGACCAGGCCCTGGACGGGTTCATCGGCCGGCTGGATCGGGGCGGAATCCTCGAGAACACCCTGCTTCTCATCACCAGTGACGAGTCACACGGCGTTCCCGGACAGCCCTACGGACGGTACTGGGGCCTGGCGCTGGCGGTCTCCCCCGAGTCCTCGGGCCTGATCAACCGTGGTGTCTACGGCCTCTCCGATATTCCGCTGTCCGTTCTGGACTACCTGGGCCTGGAGGGGCGGGCACCGCTTCCGTCGGCCGCGGGGGGCGAACCCGCTCTGAGGCCTGCCAGCATCTTTCGGCCGCCGCGGGGCGAGCGCACCGTCCTGTTTGGCCCCTACCTGACGGCTCGCAAAGGGGTGGTTCTGGGAGCTCTGGACGGCGGGCGGGTGCAGGAGCTCCGCTCGGCCAACGGGGAGCTGTTCAGCGCCAGCTACGACCGTCGAGTGCTGGCGGGGCAGCAGGGGGAGTCCCTGGCGGCGATGCTGAGCCGCCTCCATGCCACAGTCAACCACTCGCTGGCCGGGCCCGGGAGGACGGAATGGGAATACCACCTGCTGAACCAGAGCGGCTTCCTGCTGGCCGGATCCGGCAGCCGGGTGCTCTCCACCGGCCAGTACCTGGACGTGCCGGCAGAGGCGACGGTGACGGTGACCCTGTCCGCTTCGGTACCGCCGCCCCCACCGCAGATCGTGCGGAGCGGCGAGGCTGCCGAGGCCCGGGCGCCGCCTGCCCGGCGGCAAGAGGCCGCGCGCATGGCCGTGCTGATGCTCCGGGAGACCGAAAAGCTGCCGCTGCCGGCGCTGCGGCTGCCCGCGCTGAAGGCCGGAGACGCCCTGGAGCTCTCCTTCAGCTTCTACACCCAGACTCCCATCACCCGGCTGTGGGCGCACCTGGAAGCACGATCGCTCCTTCCGGCCCGCGCGGTCACCCTGCGGGTGCACCGGCTATCCGTCCGCATCCGCAAAGGGGACCCAGGGTTCCGGTACCGCCTCCACCGCCTGGCGCTCCGGCCCGGGCAACCCGCAGCCCCGGGACTCCGCCAGGAGGGCGCACCCCCGGGCCCTGCCGGATGCCTCCCGCCTGTCGCCCATGCCGGAGGGGCGTACCGGGGATGGGTCTACACCAACTCGGTCGAAGCGCTGGAGCACAACGCGGACCTGTTCACCCTCTTCGAGGTGGATCTGGTGTGGACGGCGGACCGTCGCCTGGCGGGGCTCCACGACTGGGAGGAGACCTTCAGCCGCCTGTACGGGTTTCGCTCTGCCGCCCCTCTGTCCCTGGCCGAATTGCGGCGGCTGAGGCCCGCTTCGGACACGACCCCGTTGACCCTGCAGCTCTTGAGAGCGTTCCTGGATCGCCACCCCCAGGCTCGTATCGTCACCGACGTGAAGAGCGGCAACCTTGCGGCCATGGCCAGGATCGCGGAAGCTTTCCCCGACTACGCCGAGCGTTTCGTCCCCCAGGTGTACCGGCCGGAGGAGTTCGACCAGGCGGTCCGGCTGGGCTACACGGACATCATCTGGACCCTGTACCGCTACCCGCAGACCACGGACGCTTCGAAGCTGCTCGCCCAGATTCAGGGTTGGGAACGCACCCACCGCAGGCGTCCCTTCGCGGTGACCGTACCCGTGGCCGTCGCCGAGCAGGGGGTGGCCCGGCTGCTCGCGGAGCGCGGGGTTCCCGTATACGCCCACACGGTCAACGACTGCGCCGAGCTGCAACGCCTGCAGGAGCTGGGGGTGTGCTCCGTGTACACCGATTCGCGGGACCTGCCCCGCTGTCCGCCGGCCCGATGACCCACGCCTCTGTGCGTTGCGGCCCTGCCCGAGGGTTCCAGGCCTCCGGCGGCCGATCCGTCCCGGCAACTGCGCGGGGCTCCTCCAGCGCCCTGGTCAGACGCGCTGGCCGCCTGGCCAGGAAGACGGCGTAGCCACCACGCCGCGGCCTCCCCGGAGCTGCGGGGAGCCGCCATCCACCGGGGCCGTCCTCATTCCCGGCGGCCACCACCGCCGCCGGCAAGGCCAGAGCCACGAAGGAGCCCTCAACGCGGCTACGTACTCCCTGTCGGGGTTGAATGGTCGTTCCTTTCTTCATATACTCATCTATGGAGAAAGGGAGAAAGCGGATGGCATTGAACATCAAGAATCCGGTGGTAGAGCGGCTTGCGGCTGAGGTGGCACGTCTCGCCGGCGAGTCCAAGACGGAGGCGGTACGGCGGGCCCTCGAGGAGCGCAAGGCGCGGCTTGCGTATCGAAGGGCGGACGGCGATCGACAGGCCAGGCTGCAGCGGTTTCTCGAGAACGAGGTATGGCCGTCGGCGCCCGCCGGTGAGCTCGGCCGGCGCCTGCCCCGCAGCGCTGAGGAAGAGATCCTGGGCTACGGACCGGAGGGCGTGTGATCCTCGACAGCTCGGCTATCGTCGCCATCGTGATGCGCGAACCTGAGTTCGAACCCCTACTGGAGAGACTGGCCTCTGACCCGAACCCGGGGATCGGCGCCCCGACGCTGGCCGAAACCGCGGTCGTGCTTTCAGCGCGGCTGCGAAGGGACGCCCGCTCCCTCCTTTCACGGCTACTGTCCGAGGCGTCGATCGCGGTGGTGCCCTTCGGCGAAGCACACTTCGGCGCGGCAGTAGAGGCGTGGTTGAGGTTTGGCAAGGGCAGACATCCCGCGGCGCTGAACTTCGGAGACTGCCTGTCCTATGCGGTGGCCAGGCTCGCCGACGCGCCGCTGTTGTGCGTCGGGAATGACTTTGCCAAGACCGACATCCCCCTCGCGTAGCCCGGCCGTCCCGGGAGCGCGATTTCTTCTCTTCAGATCCCCTGGAAACGGAGCCAGGCCGCAAGCAGGCCGGGGACGTCCAGCAGGTTGGCAAAGGCCAGGATGGAGGCGGCCAGCAACGCCAGGAACAGCGCCAGGCGGCCGGGATAGAGCACGGCCCAGCGGGCGGCCGCGCGGGGGGCTGGGGGCCGCGAACCTGGCGCGAGCTCGCGCCGGACCCTGAGGCCGTACAGCGCCGCGGCCAGCAAGGCCAGGGCCAGAAACAGGCCGCCAAACAGCAGTCGCGGACCGGCTGGGTCACTGCGGCTCCACGCCTCCAGGCCCGCGGCCAGCCGGAAGAGGAACACGTTCAGCCGCGCCAGGCTTCCGGTGAAGATGAGCGCCCCCAGCATCACCAGGAAGGCGCCGCTGCCGATCCTGACGGCGCGCAGATACGGCCTGATGCGGGCCATCTGTCTCGCGAACCAGGAGAAGAAGGCCCCGGCCAGGAGGAAAGGCGTGCCCAGCCCCAGGGAGTACACCGCCAGCAGCAGGGTCCCGTGGGCCACCTTCCCGGAAGCGCCGGCCAGGAAGAGAATGGAGGCCAGGATGGGCCCGACGCAGGGGGTCCATCCGGCCCCGAAGGCCAGCCCCAGCAGGCCCGCCCCCAGGGCGCCCCGCGGCCGCTTGCGGAGGTGAAACCGGCGTTCGACGTTCAGCACCTTCCAGAAGTCGAAGATGAAGTTCAGGCCGAAGAACACCACCACCGCCCCGGCAACCCGATTGATCGTCTGCTGGGCGCCGCTCAGGGCCAGACCTGCGCTGCTGAACAGGGCCCCGAGGGCCATGAAGACCAGGGAGAAGCCGGCCACGAAGAACAGGGTGCGCAGGAACACACCGCGGCGCGAGGCCCCCTGCCCGGTCAGCTCGCCGTAGGAGATTCCCCCCAGGAAGCTGAGGTAGGAGGGGATGATGGGCAGAATGCAGGGAGATACGAAGGAAGCCACCCCGGCAACGAAGGCGATGAGCAGCGAGACATTGTCGGCGAACACTGGAGTCTCCTGATTGCGGCCTCGCGGCTCTACCGCCCGCTCTGGTCCAGGGACACTCCTTCGTAGGAGACGCCGTCCTTCAAGACCGTCCGGAAGGTGGCGATCATCTCCGGGGTATCCCACTCTCTGGCCCCGATGGCCCTGGCGAAGATCTTGCCGTTGCGGTCGATCAGGTAGGTCGTGGGAATGCTGCGGGCTCCATACTGGGCCCCCACCATCCCCGTGCGGTCCATCAGCACCGTGAAGTCCAGCCCCAGCTCCTTCATGAACCGGCGTACCTGGTCGTTGGACTCCTGGAGGTTCACGGCCACGATCTGCAACCCTTCACCGCGAAGCTGCTCGTGCACCCTCTGCATGGACGGCATCTCCGACCTGCACGGGCCGCACCAGGTGGCCCAGAAGTTCAGGAAGACCACCTTCCCGCGGTAGGAGCCGAGCGTTCGGGTTACTCCGTCCAGGTCCTTCAGCTCGAACTCCACCGGGTCCAGCGGCTTCCTGGCCACCTCGACGGCCTGGGACATCAGCCGCTCCTGAACCGTTTCGGCGGTAGCCAGGCCTGCCCCCAGGGCCACAGCCAGCGCCGCCAACACGAAAACCTTTCCGTTCATCGATAGATCCCTCTCCTTCACTGGAATTCCGCCCGCCGTCGCGGGCTGGATCGCGGAATCAAGCGCGACCCGTCGAGCGCACGGCGGCGGGCTAGATCAGGAGAGATCCTTTCTGCAGGTAGAGGGGAGCCGCCGGTGCGGAGGGTGCAGGCCCCCGCTGAAGAGCCAGTTCCACAGGGGCGGTCCGGACAGCTCCGGCGCCTGCCGGCAACGCCTGCAGCGCCGGCGCTGGATGCCTGTGGATCTCGATCAGGGTTTGCTGGGGAGCACCGGCGGTAAAGGTGCATCCCGGAGCTTCCGCGCCGCTCATCGGGCTCTGCCCCTGCCGCTCGTAAGGGCAGGCAGCCATGCCGCCCTGCAGTCCCGAGGCCAGGAGCGCTGCCAGCAGAAGGAGAACGGGTGCGGAACGCGCCGATCTCATGACCAATGTATGGTAATCAGCCGCCGGGCCTACCGTCAAGGGGCACGCTCCGATACGCAGCGGGAAGCAGCTGGCCCAGGAAGGAGCTGGCCAGCACCGCGCTCACGCTGGCCGCCATGGCGGCCATGGCCCACACCGGGTGCACCAGGCCCGTGATCGCCGCCGGGATCCCGACGCCGTTGAAGGAAAAGGCCAGAATGAGGTTCCGCACCGTTCGGCGGTAGGAGGCTGCCCCGATGTGGTAGGCGTCCATGACCGCCGTCAGCCGCTCCCCCAGGAGGACGACGTCCGAGGACTCGATGGCGATGTCCGTGCCGGCGCCCACGGCGATGCCCACGTCCGCCTGCATGAGGGCCGGGGCGTCGTTGATTCCGTCCCCCACGACGGCTACTCGCTGGCCCCGCTCCTGGTATCCGCGCACCGCTTCAACCTTGCCGCCGGGGAGCACCCCGGCGCTCACCTTCTCGATACCCAGCTCGCCTGCCACCGCGCGCGCGGTGCGCAGGTTGTCTCCGGTGATCATCATCGGCTCCAGGCCGGCTTTCCGTACCCGTCGGATCGCTTCGCGGGCGTCGGGCTTCGGAGCATCGGCAATGCCGATCAGCCCGGCGAGCCGTCCTCCCACGGCCACTCCAACCACGGTCCTGCCGGCTTCTTCCAGGCGTGCGGCTGCCTCCCGCCCCCGGGAAAGCTCCACTCCGGCCTGCTGCAGGAAGCGGAAGGAACCTGCCAGCACCGGCCGTCCGGCCAGGACGGCGCTCACCCCCTGCCCCGGGGCGGCGCGAAAGTCCTGGACCGCGCCCCACTGCAGCGCCTCCGAGCGGGCCCGGCTCACCACGGCGCCTGCCAGGGGATGCTCGGAAGGCTCCTCCACGGCGGCCGCCAGCCGCAGCACTTCCCGCGGGTCCCGGGCCGCGAGGGGGAGCACCTCCGTCACCTCCGGTCTGCCTGCGGTGAGGGTGCCGGTCTTGTCGAAGATGACCCCCGAAAGCTCCCTCATGACCTGGAACGCCTCCGGAGAGCGCATCAGCACGCCCTTGCCTGCAGCCTCTGCGGAGCCCCGGATCATCGCCAGGGGCGCGGCCATGCCCAGAGCGCACGGGTACCCCATGACCAGCGCCGCCAGGGCGGCGTAAAGCGCCCGGCCGGGCAGGGCCGCGCCGGTCACGAGCCAGACGCCGAGCGTCCAGGTAAGGAGCGCGACACCTGAGGCGGCCAGCACCCCCGGCACGTAGTAGCGGAGCACCCGGTCGGTGAGATGCAGGATGCCCGGCTTCATGGCCCGGGCTTCCTCGATATGCCGGGCCACCTGCCGCAGGAAGCTCTGCTCGCCCGTGCGGGTCACCTGGATCAGCAGGCTGCCGTTCCCGTTGATGGAGCCGCCGATCACCTCGTCTCCGGCTTGCCTTTCCACCGGCATGGACTCGCCGGTGACGATGCTCCCGTCGACCGCCGAGCTGCCCTCCAGGATCCGCCCGTCCACCGGGATCCGTTCTCCCGGGCGCACCCGGACCGTATCCCCGGGACGAACCGCGGCGGCGGGCACCTCCTTTTCCCGGCCGTCCCGGACCACCCGGGCGGTCTCGGGCTCCAGGCTGAGGAGCCTGCGCACAGCGTCGGACGCCCGCGCCCTCACCAGCTTGGCTACGTAGCCCGAGAGAATGTGGTAGCCCGTCACGAAGGCGGCGACGGCGAAGAAGTCCGGCGCGGGGAAGCGGAACGCCGCCGGTATACCCGGCAGCACGGCGGCCGCCAGGCCCAGCACGCCTCCGCCCAGGCCGGCGAAGGCGGCCGCCTCCAGCAGCACGTGCTGATTCAGGATGCCCCGCTGGAGGGACCGGACGGCCATCTTCAGGATGGACCATCCAGGCCCGAGGGCGGTCCCGAGGGCCAGCGCCGCCATGGGCCAGCGGAACCAGGGCCGGGACAGCCCGAGCCAGCGCAGCAGCATCATCGCGACCACGAGACCCACGAAGCCAGCCGCCACGACCAGCCGCCGCCGCTCCTCTTCCAGCTCCTGCCGCTGCTGCTCGAAGGCGCGCACCTTGTCGGGGTCGCGCACGGTGTAGCCGAGCTCCCTCAGCAGCACCTCCAGGCGGACGGGGCTGCTCTGCTCCGGGTCGTATTCGACCAGCGCCTCCTCGTGGGCCAGGCTCACGTGCGCGCGCCGCACTCCGCTCTCCCGCTCCAGGGCCCTGCGGATGGTCTCGGTGCAGAACGAGCAGGACATGCCGCCGATCTTGAGCTGCAGCCTTCGGCGCGGACTCACAGCCGCCCCTTGGTCGGGCCGGAATGTCCCCGTCCGCCGCCAGAGGGTCGATCGCTGCGCCCAACGTAGCAGCCCGACAGATTCGCGCACCGGCAGGTGAGCCCGTGCCTCAGAATGCTCCGCATCCGCTCGACGTTTTTCGCCAGCCGGTCCAGGTCCCGAAGCTTGCGGCGCGCCAGGTCGCGGCATTCCCGGGAGGGATCCTCTCCGGAACGAAAGCTCCCCAGGAGGACCTTGATCTCCTGGAGGTTGAAGCCCAACCCCTGGGCAGCCCTGACCGCCTGGAGCGCCTCCAGCGTGCCAGGCCCGTACGCTCGCTGGCCGCTCGCACGCGGAGTCGCCGGCAGAACCCCGATGCTCTCGTAGTAGCGGATCGCGGATGCCGGGGTGCCGCTGCGTTCCGCCACCTCGCCTATCTTCATGACTTCGCCTCGCTTGCCTTCAAGTTGTACGTTCGCCCCAGCAAAGGTCAAGGAGGACGACCATGATGTCACGATGGGTGAGTCGAACAAGCGCGGCCGCAGCGGCGGCGATGCTGCTGCTGGCGGGGGCGCTGCCCCGGCAGGCGGACGCCGGCGCGGCCCGGGAACAGTCGGTGCGAGCGCGGGCCGGCGCGGTCCCGTTGGGTCAGCCCCGCACCGGCGCCGAGGTGGACGTGAAGCAGGAGCCCGGCAAGACGGTGTACTGGATCCTGCCGGGACCGCGGCGCCTGGGGGCCGAGGAGTGGGGCACCCCCGAGCGTCCCCGGGCGCTGCTGCCGCCGGTGCTGGCGAAGGCCCGCGCGCTGCCGCCGCCCCTGAACCGGTCGGTGCCGGAGCTGCTGCGGAAGCTTCCGATCCTGGGCGGACTACCCCTCGGGGCTCGGGAGACGAGCCCGGACGGGAGTCTTTTTACCACGACCAAAGGCCCCACCGCGGTGAGCGATTCCGGCCGCATCGTCAGCGGCCAGTTCCACGTGACCTACGTCGACCGGCAGCCCTACGACCTTGGCGGCCCGCTCACGCAGACGAAGGACCGGGTGGAGGCCAGCGCTGAGTTCACCGACCCCCAGGGCAACCGCTACCGGCTGATCGTGGACAGGCTGTGGCAGCCGCCCATTCCTGGATGGGAAACCGGTGGGGGGGTGCTGACGGGCGCCTGGATCCACGGCGGCAGCGCCACCGAGTCGCCGCTGTTCCCACGCGCGTTCGCTTACGGCGCCTTCTGGGCCCTGGGGCGAGTCGTGGTGAACGGTGAGGTGGTGAACCAGGAGCAGTGGATCCACTTCATGACCACCCAGACGGTACGGGACAAGGACTACCGGCTGGCCACCCAGGACGAGCTTCCCCTGGACCCCCGGGACACGATCGCGGGGCAGATCCATCACGCGCACATCGTGGTGCGGCCTGTGGCCAACACCCCCGGCGGGCCGGTGTTCGAGCCGGTGCACACGGCCTTCACCCTGTCGAACGGCCAGAAACAGCCCTTCCTGCACATCATGTTCGAGCAGAACACGATCGTTCGCGGGCCCTTCAGGGACTGGGCTCCCACCGGGTCTGAACGGGCCGGCAGTGCCGGCCCGGACCGTGGCGAGAGGGACGGCCGTGGTCGTGAAAGGCACGGAGTTCGCTTACAATCCCGACAGCATCACCCTGCAGGCCGGCAAGCAGGCCACCGTCAGGTTCGAGAATCGGGGCACCCTGGCGCACAACCTGGTGATCGGCGACCTCGGGGTGGCGACGGACACGATCCAGCCGGGAAGCGCCGCCACCAGCACCTTCGTGCCTTCTCGAACGGGGACGTTTCGCTTCTGGTGCAGCGTGCCGGGCCACCGGGAGGCCGGAATGGAGGGAGAGCTGCACGTGACACCTTGGCCCCCGGGGGGAGGGCAGCTTCGGAGGGAAAGACAGGGGAGACTCGCCGGACAGGCGGCGCGGCGCCGTGCTGCCATCCGAAGAGCCGGACTCATCTGGAGCCAACGGGGCCTTGAGGCCGGGGCCGCGGAGACGGAGGCAGACAGCGTCCGCGGTCCCGGCGTGGAGGCACGCCTGGATCTACGGTCGCTCGTTCACACGCTGTTTTCAAGTCTTGCACTGGCCGTTAGCAGAGCACGTCGAAACAGCGCACCTGCCATGGCTCTGCGGTAATCGCTGGAAGATCGTACGTCGGAAATGGGATTGATTCTACGCTCTATTGCTTCCACAGCCTGCTTCAAGACCTCTTCGGTCCATGCATTGCCGGACAAGACCTCCTCAATCTCGTAAACCCTGATGACAGTCGGGCCAACTGAAGCGAAGGCCGCCCTGACTTCCTTTCTCCCGGTCAAACATATCGCAACTCCAACCAGAGACAAATCGACGCCCCGGGTCCTTCCCAGTTTCAAGTAGCAGGAGGAACCAGACGGTTCAAATGGTGGCAGATCGATACTTTCAACCATCTCCCCGCGTCGCAGATTCGTTGTTCCGGGACCTACCAAGAATTCCTCGATCCGCAGTCTCCTCCTTCCCTTGAGGCTCACGAGGTTCAAGCAGGCGTCGAAGATCAACAGAGGTGGTACAGTGTCTGCCGCCGGCGACGCGTTGCAGATATTTCCGGCCAACGTGGCCCGGTTCCTTATTTGCACTGAACCCACTGTCATGGCGGCTTCTGCCAGAGCCCGGTAGTCCTGCGAAATGGCCGCATTGGCTGCGATCTGGGACATCGTCGCGGCGGCTCCTATTCGCAGGCCACCCTTGCGCAAGGGCGTGATCGCCTTGAGGGTTTCCAGCCTGCTTATTCCTATCACGAGCTCGACATCGATCGTGTCTTTGCGAAGGCCAACCAGCAGATCCGTACCCCCTGCCATGATGCGGGCGTTCTGCCCATGTTTCTGAAGGTATCTGCAAACGTCTTCGACGCTCTTGCATTGCACGAAAGCGAAAGTGCTACTCATCGGCGGTAATTCTTCGATTTGACACGATTTCAACAATCGTCAGCATGTTCTTTCATGAACCAGGAGCGCGCCTGTGCTTGTTCTCTACAGGGGCTCTCCCTGGACTGCTACTTGTCGGCAAACCACTTCAGCAGCGAATTCATGGCCCGGAATATGTGATCTTTGACTCGCTTTTCCGCCAATACTTTGTTTCGCGCCAGACAGGCTTCGTAGATTCCCACATGATCCTCATGGTTCACAGCAAGCTGCTGCAGGAAATGGTGTGAGATCACCATATATCGACTGATGTTGTTTCGCAGCTGGACAATCATGCCGTTGAGGGTGTCCCACTCGGATGGCTCATAGAGCATGGTATGGAATTGGGTATTCAATTCGAGAAAGCTCACAATATCATCGTCATCACCGGTATCAGCGAGTTGCTTGAGGACCTTCTCGACGTCGCTCAGGTGTTTGTCCGTATAAGCGGGTACAGCGGTCCGAATAGCCAGGCCTTCCAGAACGGCCCGAATGTTGTATATCTCGTTGATTTCTGACTCGGACAATTCGGTTACCGTGACACCCCTTTTGTATACACGTTTCACCAGACCTTCCGATTCCAGCACCCCCATTGCCTGACGCACGGGCATCCGACTCATATTCAGCAATTCCGCGATCATTTCCTCATCGATCGCCTGTCCCGGGGGAAGAACACCCGTGATGATCGCCTTGCGAAGAGCGGCGGTGGCGTATGACTCAGCCTTGAAAGCACGGCCGAAATCACTATTCAGCACGCGGTGAAGCCTCTCTATGTCGACTCCTTCCATGAATCGGGACTCCTTCGTTTTCCTATGATCTATGATCATAGATCATAATAGCAATATAAAGCATAGCGCGAATTGGGTCAAGCAGGAAAGAAAAGCAATTATACACCCAAGAAAGTCAGTGAAACGAGACATTCATGACTTGACAGAACGCCGATGATAATCAAAGATCAGTAATCATAGATATGTCATCCTGGGGTCGTGATTTCCAGTATGAATGATCTGGCAAGAACAACAACAGTGAAGATCAAGGTGAACGGAAGGTGGCATACCTTGACCGTCCCGGCTGACAAGAACCTTGCGAAAGTACTGCGGGAAGACCTTCAGCTTACCGGAACAAAACTGAACTGCGAGCAGGGTGAGTGTGGAGTCTGTACGGTGCTTCTGGATGGCGAAGCCGTCAATTCCTGTTTGGTCCTGGCCGCGGGTATCGACGGGGGAGAAATAATGACAATCGAAGGGTTGGAACAAGAGGGGCGGCTTGATCCACTTCAACAGGCTTTCATGGAGAGGGATGCTTCGCAGTGCGGTTTCTGCACACCCGGGATGATCATGGCAGCGAAGGCGCTACTGATGCACAACGAGAATCCAAGTCGCGAGGAGATCAAGACAGCCCTGGAGGGAAACTACTGCAGGTGTACTGGATATGCAAGCATCGTGGAGGCCGTACAATTGGCGGCGCGAGCCTACCGTGAGAGGCAAGGGCGGCAGCGCTCGCAGCCGATGCACAGATGAGCCTCTTGCATCCGGGAGGAAGAAAACGGGCAGAATTACAGGTCTGAGCGTCCCAACGGAGAATGGCGCAAGCGCCACCGCCTGGATTCCTGGTTTCTGCCTTTCCAGTGAAGGTTGCCCAGGCTGCGTCCGGACGGTGCAGGGCAGCGGCCATAATCGGTGAATGACAACGAATCAACTACATCGGAGGTTCTTAGATGAATCAGGCTTGGAAAACAGAGGATTGGTGGGTGAGCGCTTACAACTACATACCAGAAGTCAGAAAGCAGCTGCCCCATCTGCCCGAACGGGTGCGATTTCATGATGTCACTCTCCGGGATGGAGAGCAGACCCCAGGGGTGGTCTTTCGGAAGGAAGAAAAGGTTCGAATCGCCCGGTTGCAGGATGAGGCCGGGGTGGACCGTATCGAAGTGGCGCTGCCGGCCATATCTGCCGAGGACGTCGAAGCGGTAAAGGCAGTCATGGCGGTTCGACCCAAAGCTGAGGTTTTTGTCCTGAGCCGGGCTACGGAAAGCGACCTAGATTTGGCCGTGGAATGCGGAGTGGACGGGATCATACTGGAGGTTCCTCTGGGCACTCCCAGACTAACCTATCAGTTCAAGTCGTGGACGCGGGAGGACGTGCTCAATCGCACCCGTCACGCTTTGGAATACGCCCGAAAGAAACACCTGCAGATAGTCCTGTTTCCCATGGATTCCACCAGGGCAGAACCGGATTTCTTTGAACGGTACCTCGAGAGTATCGCCAAGGGCCCGAAACCCGATGCGGTTGCTCTGGTAGACACCACGGGTTGCCTGATCCCTCAGGCGGCGATGCACATGGTGCGTATGATCCGAGATCTGACGGGTGCAGTCGCTGAAATCCATACCCACAACGATTTTGGCCTTGGCGTTTCCACCTCGATGGCTGCTGTGGCAGCGGGAGCCGAGGTCGTTCATGCCAGCGTGGCCGGAATCGGGGAACGTACCGGCAACGCCCCACTGGAGCTGGCGGCGGTGGCGATCAAGACCCTCTATAACCTTGAAATGGGTATCGATCTCTCCAGACTTGCGGTTCTCGGAAGAGCGGTGGCAGAGATGGCCAGGATCGATATCCCTGCGAGCAAACCGATTATAGGAGAGCTGGCCTTTACCCGGGAATCCGGGATGGGATTGAACCTCGTCAAAGAGGCGCCTCTCGCTCTGTTTGCCATCCACCCCAGGCTCGTCGGGCGGGAAGCGCAGTACGTGCTGGGCAAGAAAAGCGGTGTTGCGTCGGTGGAAATGAAGTTGAAGGACCTGGGTCTGGCGGAACTGTCCGACGAACAGAAAATGGAAGTGGTACAGCGGGTCAAGAAGACAGGCATTGAGAAGAAGGGCCTTGTTACGGACGAGGAGTTTCGCAAGATCGTCGATGAGGTGAGGGGATAGGTTCTTTCAGGAGAAGATTCTTCGTTCGAACGCGAGGCAAGAGATGGGCGAAAAGGCGAAAGCGGTCCCGTACTTGCAGAAAGGAAGTAGAGAAAGGGTTACCGGTGCCACCAGGTTCATCGATGATCTGGAGATCCCACACGTCCTTCACGGCAAGTTCGTGCGACTGAGCTGCGGCCGAGCCAAAATAAGGCAGATCGATCTCAGTAGAGCCGCGGATATTCCTGGCGTGGTTCGAATTTTCACCTTTAACGACTTTCCTGAGGGCGTACCGCGTTACGGTCCTCTGGTGATGGACCGGCCGGTCCTGGCGGATGGAATTGCCAAGTACACTGGGGACCCGGTAGCTCTCGTTGTCGGCGAGAGTGAACAGGATGCCCTGGAGGGAGCCCGTGCGGTCGCAGTTGATTACCAGATGCTGCCGCCAATCCTCACCCGGGAAGCCGCTCTCTCCCCAGAGCTTGCCCTTGTTCACGATCCGGAGATGCGACCGGACAGTGTGTGGAAGAATACAAACATCATGGACGAATGGGACTACCGATGGGGCAAGGTGGAAGGCAAGGAGCAGGGCTGTGCATTAGTGCTGGAGAACATCTACCGTTCACCCTTCGTCCATCACTTCGCGCTGGAAACCCACTGTTCAATCGGACTTCCCGACAGCGAAGGGGTCACGGTGCTGAGCGCAGTTCAACACCCTTTTCTGGTCCGCCGGGTCGTGGCCACGATGCTCGGGCTGCCCCAGTCAAAGGTCCGGGTTCAGTCCATCGATATGGGAGGGGCATTCGGCTGCAAAGGATATCCTCAGCTGGAACCGGCTACGGCTCTCTTCGCCTGGCTGATGCAAAGGCCGTTGAAGATTCATTTGTCGGCGGAAGAGTCCTTTATCATGGCGCAGCGTGAAGCGGCCTATATTCACATACGTACCGGCTTTGATCCTCAAGGGATGATCGTATTTCAGGACATAGAAGCCGATTTCCTTGTAGGAGCCTATGCAGACATAAGTCCGCGGGTGATATCCAAATCCTGTTTGCACGCGACCGGGCCATACCGAACGCCGAACGCCAGAATCAGGGCCAGAGGGCTTTTCACGACAACACCTCCCACGACGGCTTTTCGAGGTTTTGGAAACACTCACACCGTTGCGGCTCTTGAAATCCAGATGAATGAAGCGGCTGCCCGGCTGAATATGGATCCCCTGGAGCTACGGCGGAGAAACATGCGTCGCAGAGGAGATCTCATCGTAGCCAGGGAGCTGCCGGTGGACGGGGATTGGGCCGGTGCTCTGCAAATGGCAGCGGACGCTATTGGCTGGCACACGCCAAAACCAGAAGGCCACGGGCGTGGGATAGCCTTCGGAATGAAAAGCTCGATACCTGGATCGGCGTCATCTGCCCGGGTGAGCCTGAATGCGGATGCCAGTGCAACCGTATACGTAGGTACCACTGAAATGGGTCAGGGCACCCGTACGGCCTTGTCCCTGATTGTCAGCAAAGCGCTGGACATGCCTCTGGAGAGGATATCCATCCAGATCGGCGACACCGGTGTGGTTCCTCATGACACAATCACTGCATCCAGCCGGTCCGTGGTCAATATGGGCAACGCACTGACGGCAGCCTGCGCCAGCATCAAGAAGCAGCTCAAGACGATCGCAGCTGAAGTTTTCGGTGTGGAAGAGGAACAGGTGAAATTCGAAAGGGGGCAAATCCTTGCGGGCGATCGGGAAATCCCTTTGGCGACGCTCATGAGAAAGAAGTTTGGCTTGTACAGATCCGAAATCGCAGGAGAGGGTACTTTTCAAGGCAAGAGCGACGCATCTCACCCCCTGGGAGGTCCTGCGCCCTTTTTCGAGGCTGTGGCCAACGCCGTGGAGCTTCATGTCGACTCGGAAACGGGCCAGGTTGTGCTGGACAAGCTCGTCCACGTAACAGACGTGGGAAAGGCGATCAATCCAAGACGGGCTTCCGGGGTTGACGAAGGGGGGAACATCATTGGGGTAGGCGTTTCTCTTTCAGAGCAGCTGCTATACGATCGCTCGGGAGGCATCGTCAACGGCAGCTCTTTGGACTACCGTATTCCCACCGTAGCCGATATTCCCGAACAGATGATCAGTTTGTTTCAGGAGAATCACGATGGGCCCGGTCCACAGGGTGCAAAAGGTCTGGGGGAGGGAGGCATCCTTGCGGTCGCTCCGGCGATCTGCGGAGCTCTTTTCGACTGCACCGGGATCTTGTTCACCGAGATTCCTCTTACCCCGGAGAAGATATGGCGGGCCATGAGCAAACAGGATCGCTAATGTATGTGTACTTCAATTCCCGAAGCGAAGCGGATTCTGCAGCAGTAATACAGACCAGGAGGAGGAATGGAATGAACAGGTCGCTGATCTTCGCATTCTCGGGGTGGTGAGGGCCTGCAAATGTGGGAACTTGCCTGGCGACAAGTGGAGAAGTCGTACACTACAAAGACAAGGAGGAGACTATGAGTGACGAACTACACCGTATAGAAGAGGCGAATAGTGCCAAAGGCCTCAAGAAAGTCGCTCTGTTCATGGGCTTGATGGGACCTGCCTGGCTGGCAATTGCACTGAACATCGGCGGTGCAACCGTTACGACATCCGCTGTGCTCGGTTCAAAGACCGGATTCAAGTTTCTTTGGGCAATGATCCCGGAAATATTCGCCATTTGGGTCATGTGTATCTTGTTTGTAAGGCTTTCAATCGTCACGGGGCTCGGGCCTGTAGCTGCTGCCCGGAAGTACTTGGGCAAGGCCGCCGGTTGGATCACGGCGGTATCCGTATTTATTGTGAATATCGTATTCCACGCGCTAATGTACGCATTGATCGGCGCTGCAGTGGCTGCAATATTTGGAGTCGATCCAAGGCTTGCAGCTGCGATCGGATTCGGATTCGTTTTGATCATCGTATTCAGCCCCAGGAAAGCCAGCTACATAAGGGCTATTGAGACAGTTCTGCGTGTGCTCGTCTGGGTTCTTCTAGCCTCCTTTGTCGTCGTGTTGTTCATGGTCAAGATTGACTGGGGCGGTTTTCTCCGGGGGTTCATTCCGAGCATGCCGGCAGGATCCGGCGAGGCAATCAGCCTCATAGGCGTATTGGGAGCGGCCATCGCCATTAATGTGCCGGTGCTGGCCGCTTATGGAGCCACTCAGCGCAAGTGGCGGCATCAATCGCGGCAGTTGAGCGTGTTCGAGCTTACCTACACGAACGTCATTCTGCTTATCGTGCAATTCGTGATTATCATGGTTTTCGGCTCAACTCTGTTCTTGACGGGCGATGTGCCGGGCGGCGCAATTGGAGCAGCAAAAGCGCTTGAACCCTTCGCAGGACGGGCATCGGTTTACCTGTTTGGGATCGGACTTCTCGGCGCGGTTTTCACCAGCATGGTATCGCAGGTACTCATTTCCGGTTTTCTCATTTCTGACGTGTTTGGCTGGGAAGTGGACGCGAGCTCTACTCGATTCAAGATTTCCGAGCTGGTCGTAACTTTTCTGGGATTCAGCGCTCCCTTATTTGGATGGAACGCTTTCTCCATAGTGGTGTATGGGTCTGGCTTCAACATCACCTTCGCGCCGGTTCTGGTAGTCTTCTGGCTTGTCATGGCCAATCGGGACAGCGTGATGTCCCAGCTGAAGGCTCGACCGTGGTTGAATGTCAGTGTGATCATTGGCACTGCAATAGCTCTTGTTTCGACTGTTCGATACTGGGTCGGAATCTTCGGGGGGTGATTGAGCGAACGGCATTCCTCGGAACGGCAATCGACCTCTTTCTGAGAGAGCTTCAAGGCGGGAGGATTCACCGGCATCCTGCCGTCCTCCCGCTTCATTGGAGCTCATTCATGTTTGTCCCCTCGAGTTTCCAGACTTTCAGCATAGAAGGAGAAGGAAATAATGTTTGAACACCTGTTCTCCCCGGCAAAGATTGGAAGCTTGGGAGTGCCCAACCGTCTTGTCGTACCGGCGATGGTACTCAATTACTGTCAGGAGGATGGCTTCCCGACCGAACGCTATCTGGAGTACCACGAGGCGAAAGCCAAGGGTGGCTGGGGATTGATAATCACTCAGGACTACGCCATCGAGCCGAAAGGAAAGGGCTACACCCACATTCCAGGGCTTTGGGCCGACGAACAAATCGAGCCTCATTCCGAGCTTACCCGGAGGGTGCACAGATGCGGCGGGAGGATCGCCGCTCAGATCTATCACGCAGGAAGGCAGACGAATCACGAGATCATCGGAACCCAGCCGGTGGCGCCTTCACCGATCCCATGTCCGGCCAAGAAGGAGATGCCTCGCGAGCTTGCGATTCTTGAAATAGAGCGCCTGGTCGAGAGGTTCGGTGACTGTGCCCTGAGAGCAAAAAAGGCAGGATTCGACGCGCTGGAAATCCACGGCGGTCACGGTTATCTGATCGCTCAGTTCCTGTCCGCCTACTCTAACAAACGCGGAGACAAGTATGGGGGAAACCTCTACAATCGCGCCAGATTCGCACTGGAAGTCATTGCCGATGTCCGGGCCAAGGTGGGGGAGGACTTTCCATTGATCTTTCGTTTTTCCGGAGACGAGTACATCCCGGGCGGAAGAACCATTGAAGAGACCAAGGCGATTGCCATGATGCTGCAGGAAGCCGGCGTGGATGCTCTTCACATAACCGCAGGGGTGTACGGGAGCAGGCACACAATTGTACCTCCGGCTCGCATGGCCCACGGCGTGAATGTGCATCTTGCCGCTTCGGTAAAAGGCGCAGTCTCTGTGCCTGTCATCGCGGTTGGCTGGATCAACGATCCGTTCATAGCCGAGGCGATCGTCGCTTCCGGAGAGGCAGCCTTCGTGGCCATGGGGAGAGCCTCGTTGGCCGACCCCGAGTTGCCGAACAAGAGCCTGGCGCGCAGGTTCGAGGACATCATCTACTGCATCGGCTGTATGCAGGGATGTACGGAAAAGATCCGTAAACAAGGAGCTCCCGGCGGCTGCATGCTGAATCCTCGGACCGGCAGAGAGAAAGAGTACACGGTCACGCCTGCCGAGAAAAGAAAGAGAATATTCATCGCTGGCGGCGGCGTTGCCGGCATGGAAGCCGCCATCGTGGCGGCGCAGCGAGGGCACGAAGTTCACCTTTTTGAGAAAGAGGAGAAGCTCGGCGGGCAGTTTGCCCATGCAGCTGTTGCGCCAGGAAAAGGCGAGATCGGCAGCTTCATTGCCTGGCAGCAGACACAACTGGGCAAGCTGGGTGTATCCATTCATCTGGGATCAGAACTTGGTGTTGAAACCGTTCGATCGGGACACCCCGACGCAGTGATCGTGGCAACGGGCAGCAAGCCTGTGGTTTCTGAAATCCCTGGAGCCGATCTGCCCCATGTTGTCAACGCCGTGGATGTTCTTGCCGGCAAGGTCGCTGTCGGAGAACGGGTGGTTATTGTTGGCGGAGGGATGGTCGGGTCGGAGACCGCGAATCATCTGGCCAATCACGACAAGAGCGTCACAATTGTCGAGACCCAATCGGAGATCGCCACCGACGAAGAGACCAACAGCAGAATACTTCTGCTGAAGGACCTGGAGGAGCGCAGGGTCAACGTCTTGACCGGCGTCTCCGTCAAGAAGTTCCTGAGAGACTATGTAATTGCGGAAAGGGAAGGAAACGAGCTCAGACTTGGACCAGCGGACAGCGTCGTCCTGGCGCTCGGCTCGAAATCCGACAACCAGGTGTTGAAGGAATTGGAAGGCAGAGTGCCCGTCCTTCGCTGCATCGGTGATGCTCTGGAGGTACGCAAAGCGCTGGAGGGTATCGAGGAAGGATACAAGGTGGCGCTGGAGATATAGCACAAACGCTTGACTGTTGCTCGGCCCGGGCCGAGGCCGTTCCGGCCTTTTCGATCGCAGCCCGCCAGGCCCTCTCCCAATACATCGCTCGGCCCCTCTGTCCCTGAAGAAAATCGACAGACCTTCTGCCCGGCGCACGGTAACGTTTGGCCTCTGATGCAGCGTGCCGGGCCACCGCCAGGCCGCCATGGGCGGAGGAGCTTCACCTCGCGCTGCGGCCCGGGCTGAGGCAACCGGGGCTGCAGAGGAAGGCAGGGATGGGAGGCGTTTGCCTGCCTGGCACAGGGTCAGTATGTTTGGGTGGATGCCACGGGGTGGTTTCGGGCGAGGACATCTCTACGGGCTGCCTGCGAGCGATCGGGTCGCCGAGGGCGAATCGCTTGCTGGCGCTCTCGCCGGCGGCCGCGCTGCCGGGCCAAAGGAGCGCCCAGGGCACGTCCTTCAACCCGGAGGCGGAAAAACCCGCGCCGTCTATCTGCTCGAAGAAAACGGGTGCCGTGCCATCGGCGCCCCCGCGGGATGATCCAGGATAACGGATGATCCAGGATAACGAAGGAGCTCTACAGTGAAGACGAGAAGGTTTCTGACGGTCGCGGTGTCTGCGGCGGCTCTGGCCTTGATTGCCGCCGCCTCTGGCTGGTCGCAGTCCTCCGGGGAGGAGCACGCTGCCTCCGTCGAGACGGTCATGGCCGAGATCAGACAGCAGCTCGACCTGGGCCCGAACGATCGAGTAGACCCGGCGAAGGTCCCGGACGATCTGCTGGAGCAGCTGGGAGAGGCGGTCATGAGCGTGATGGTCCCGAACGAGCGGCAGCACGAGTTCATGGACCGGATGATGGGCGGAGAGGGTTCCGCGAGCCTGGCCGCCGCGCACCGGTGGATGGGCTACCGGTACCTGACAGGCGGGTACGCTGCCGCAGGAGGCGGGGCCTACGGCGGGATGATGGGCTCCGGCATGATGGGAGGCGGCTACGCAGGCCGGTGGGGCATGATGGGTGACCCTGAAGCTCCCTATGGCTCGATTCCCTATAGTTCGCCCGAGCAGATCGTCAAGCGCAGGTACGCCGAGGACCAGATCACCCGCGAGCAGTACCAGCAGATGATGAAGGACCTGCAGGAGGCCCCGCAGGCCGGCGGGCAGTGACAATCCGCGCGGCCGGGCGGTCCGAGAAGCCGCCGCCGGCGAAGAACGACAGGATGTTCCAGGGAAGCCGCCCGACTTTGAGGAGGTTCAGTCATGCAATGGAGAGACCCCTCCGCGCCGAGGGGGCGCTGCGGGTGATTGTCCGCCGCGCTCCCTCACCGGGCCAGGTGGTGCTGGCCGGCGTGGGGGGCTCCGAGGAAGCAATGCGGCAGATTCTTGACCCGGACAGCCCCTGGAAGGCGGAGGTGGGGCTGGCGATCAAGGCGGCCGCGGAAAAGTCCTACGAGGTGCTGAACCAGATGATTGGGAAGGAGGTTCCTTTGAGGACCCGGCAGGAGTTCCTCGTGCGCTCTCCGGTTTTCCTCCAGCCCTCCCTGGAGCAGGTCCGGCGCTACCTGGAGGAGAACCACGGGATCAGGGAGTTCAAGGTGAAGCAGTAGGCGCGGTCGCCCGCGGTTTGTCCTGTCGCTCCAGCGGCAGTATGTTCGTGACATCTGGTTGTACCCCAGGGGGGTGGGGTGATGGTTGAATGGAGGGTAGGTATGGCGGTCAAGGATCCCGTCTGCGGCATGGAGATGACTCCCGAAGAGGCGATCTCCGAGGCGGAACATCAGGGCACCACGTTCTACTTCTGCTCGGAGGGGTGCCGTGACAGGTTCATGAACGAGCATCCCTTTGACCGGCCCCGCCGCCGGTACGAGCTGGTCATCATCGGCGGGGGCCCGGCGGGGCTCACCGCGGCGGTGTATGCCGCCACCATGAAAATCGACACATTGCTGGTCACCCGGGACATCGGGGGGCAGGCGGTGGACAGCACGAAGATCAAGAACTACATGGGCTACGACTTCATCACCGGTCCGGAGCTCACGGCCAGGTTTCGCGATCAGCTCCTGCACTCGAACTACGTGGATCACCTGCTCGGAGAGGTCGAGGTGGTGGAAGAGGCAGAGGAGGGCGGCTTCACCGTCACGACCTCGGCCCTGGTCTCCTTTCACGCCGCCTGCGTGATCGTCGCCACCGGAATGACCAGGCGAACCCTCGGCGTGGCCGGCGAGGAGAAGTTCCAACGGCGGGGAGTATTCTACGGGAACGTGCAGGACTACTCCTTCGTGGCCGGCCGGGACGCCGTGGTCATCGGGGGCGGCAACTCCGCCCTGCAGCTCGTGGAGGACCTGCACACGGTGGCCCGCCGCATCACGCTGCTTTCGGATTTCGACCTCACCGCGGACGCAGGCCCGGTAGAGCAGGTGCGCCGCTACCGCAACCTCACCGTCCGAGAGAACGTCAAGGTGCTGGAAATCTCCGGAGGGGAGGTGGTGGAGGAAGTGTCCTTCCGGGCCAGGGGCACGGACCGGGAAGAGCGCGAGCCCGCGCGAGGCGTATTCATCGCCATCGGGCTCAAGCCCAGCTCCGGGGTGGTGTCGTCCCTGGTGAAGTGCAACGATCGCGGTGAGATCGAGATCGACGCCGACTGCTCCACCTCCAGACCGGGGATCTTCGCCGCGGGAGACGTCAGTACGGCTTTCGGCAAGAGGATCATCATCGCCTCCGGCGAAGGGGCCAAGGCGGCCCTGGCCGCTCGCCGGCACATTCTGGCTTTGAGGAAGGCATCCCCAGGCAGCGCAGCGGTCCCGGCGGGCGGCAGGGATTCGGTGTAGTCGCTGCGGGGCTTGTCCGCATCGGAGCCTCGAGCTCCAGATGCCTCCAGATCCGAGGGAAAACTCGCCCTTGACTTCCAGAACAAGCGGGTCTATATTTCTAATAAGGATACCCCACGGGGGTGGGGTATCGAACGAGGCGGCGTGAACGGAGGACGAGGATGGCCGAAGAGACGGGGATCGTGCTGAGCTCCACCGGCGGGAAGGCGCGGATACGGCTGAATCGCAAGTCCGAGTGCAGCACCTGCGGCGGCTGCTTTTTCAGCAAGACCGAGCGTTTCATGGTCGCGGAAGTGGAAGACACCCTGGGCGTACAGCCGGGGGACAGCGTCATGATCGCCAACCGGACCAGCGCCACCAAGGCGGGGTTCCTGCTGTACGTGCTGCCTCTGTTCGTGCTGGTAGGGGGCTACGCCGCAGGGACGGCGGTTGCGGGCGCCCTGGGCGCCACCGGGACCGACGGCTGGGGAATAGCGGCCGGATTCGTGCTGATGGCGCTGGGGTACTTCGTGCTCTACCGGGCCCAGAAGAGGGCCGCCCGCAGGGGACCGGGCCCCATGAGGCTCGTCCGTTTGGTGAGCGGGGCGGCTCAGCGGCGCCCAAACCGGGCAGAGGCGCCGGGGAAGAGAGGCCGCGGCGAAGCGCAGGCTTCCGAAGCGGGATCATGAGGAGCATTGGGAGGATTGCATGGACGACGGAATTCACGTGCTGACGAAGAGCGCGGCGATTGCGGTGCCGCAGTCAGTGGAAGGGCAACGGAGCCTGCTGGAGGCCGCTTCCGGCATCGAAGGAGTGCAGGAGTCGCACCTGGCGAAGGGCGAGCTGGTGGTTTCCTACGTAGCGGAGGCGGTCAGTCTCAGGATCGTGGAAGCCGAGCTGCAGAACCGGGGCTTCGAGCTCCGCCCCGTTCCCGCGAAGCGCAAGGGGTTTTTCGCCCGCTTTCTGGAGCGGACGGCGGAGAGCAACTACAGGTCCTTCGGGAGCGAGCCGCTGGACTGCTGCACGCTGCATCAGAAGAAGGCCCCGCAGCAGCGCTCCTGAGGGGCGGCAAGCGGTTTCGTTGGGCGCCTGCGGCCGCAGGGCTTGAGGTCCTCCCGGGTCCGCAGGCCGATTGAAGACGGGGTCCGAGAGAGGATAGGAACGGTGAAGCAGGCGGTGATGACCGGCGCGTTCCAGCGCAGGGTTGCCCGGAAGAGCTGTCCGGCGTGCGGCGCCCGGATTCCGGGCCCCGGGTACACGCAGCACGGAGTGACCTACTGCTGCGAGAAGTGCTACTTCCGCGACCGGTTCCTGGGCGATGCGGTCAGGCACATCGAGGGCGCGTACCTGGCCACTATCGAAGCGTTGGTGGAAGCGATCGACGCGCGGGAGCACGAGGTGGGGAGCCACTCGTTCCGGGTCACGCAGTTCGCCATGGTGCTGGCGAGGCGGATGCGGATCAGCGGCAGGTCGCTGGTGACCATCTACTGCGGGTCTTTGCTGCACGACATCGGCAAGATCGGCATTCCCGACGCGATTCTCCACAAGCCCGCTGCCCTGAGCCGGGAGGAAGAGGCGGTCATGCACACCCACCCGGAGATCGGGTACCGGATCATCGGGCACATCGGCTACCTGGCCGGGGCGGCCGAGATCATACGTACCCACCACGAGCACTTCGACGGCTCCGGGTACCCCCGGGGGCTGCGAGCCGCGCAGATTCCCCTGGGAGCCCGCATTTTTGCGGCCTGCGACACCCTGGATGCGCTGACGGTGGACCGCCCGTACCGAACGGCCGAGCCCTTTCGCGCCGCCCTGGCGTACGTGCAGTCGGCCGCGGGGACGTTGTTCGATCCCGAGGTAGCGGCGGAGATGGCGGCGGCCCAGGAGGAGATGTCGCCCTATGTGGGCCGAATCATGCTCTGAAGCCTGCCTGCCCGCGCCGCTCCCGGGAGGCGGGGCAGCGCCTGGCTGCCGGCATCCCAGGGCGTTCGCGAACGCTGTCTATCTCTACAGAGGAAGGAGGTGATGATTCGTGACGCAGGATCCGGTCTGCAAGATGCAGGTGGACGAGGAGAAGGCCGCCGCCAAAGCGGAGCACATGGGCAAGACCTACTACTTCTGCTCCGAAGGGTGCAAGAAGGCCTTCGAGGCGGACCCCCACAAGTACATGCACTGAGTGCATCGTGCGTGAACGGGGCAGGGGAGGAGCGGTGAGGCTGCGGCGCTGCACCGGCAGCGGCCGCGCCCGCCCTCCTTTCCTGGCGAGTACGGCTGGCGGTCCGGCGATCGGCCTCGAAGGAGGCCGCGACAGGAGGACAGCGGATAAGAGGCGCAAGGTTCCAGCGGGACCCGGCATGCGGCCGGCGGATGAACCGCAACAGGGTCCTGTGCCGCGATCCGCTGCGGCCGGCGGGAGGTGCTTCTGTGCTGCCCCTTGTGCCAGGCGGAGTTCGAGGCGGATCAGCGGCGCTTCCTCGCGGAAGCCCGGCGGCCTGGCGGGACCCCCTTCGGGCGGCGGAGGAAGCTGCCGTACGGTGGAGCACGAGTGGAGTGATGAAGACGGACCAACAGAACAAACGTTCTTTTCAGATAGGGGCCGTGGTGATGCTGTTTGTGGGCCTCATGGCCTTCCAGTGGCTGGCCCAGCAGAGCCAGACGACGCAGCTCGCCTACAGCGAGTTCAAGCGCTACCTGGCTGACGGCAAGATTCGGGAGGTGGTCATCTCGCCGGCGGAGATCCGGGGCAAGCTGGTGATGCCCGGCGGCGAGGCGGGACAGGCATTTCGCACCAACCGGGTGGAGGACCCCGGGCTGGTGCAGGAGCTTCAGGACAGAGGCGTGAAGTTCTCCGGAGCTCCCGACCGGTCGTTTCTTGGAGGGCTCCTGGGCTGGATCCTGCCGGTGGCCGCCTTGCTTCTGGTGTGGAGGTTCATGATGCGGCGGATGGGGGATGCCGGCAAGGGAATGCTCGGCAACGTGGGGCAGAGCAAAGCACGCCTGGTGGCCGAAGCCTCCGCCTCGAAGACCATTTTCGCCGACGTGGCGGGGATCGACGAGTCCCGGGAGGAGCTTGAGGAGGTCGTGGAGTTCCTGCGCAACCCTCGCAAGTTCCAGCAGCTGGGCGGCAGAATTCCCAAGGGTGTGCTGCTGGTGGGTGCGCCGGGCACGGGCAAGACCCTTCTGGCCAGAGCGGTTGCCGGCGAGGCGGGGGTGCCCTTCTTCAACATCTCGGGAAGCGAGTTCGTGGAGATGTTCGTGGGCGTGGGCGCCGCCAGGGTTCGTGACCTGTTCAAGCAGGCGGCCACCCGAAGCCCCTGCATCGTGTTCATCGACGAGCTGGATGCCCTCGGCAAGGCGCGGGGGTTCAACCACTTCGGCGGGCACGACGAGCGGGAGCAGACGCTGAACCAGCTGCTGGTGGAGATGGACGGGTTCGACGCCCGCAGCGGCGTGATCATCATAGCAGCCACGAACCGGCCGGAGATCCTGGATCCTGCGCTGCTGCGTCCCGGTCGATTCGACCGCCAGGTGGCGGTGGACCGACCGGATGTCGTCGGGCGCGAGGCCATCCTGGCCATCCACGCCCGCAAGATCAAGCTGGCTCCCAAGGTGAACCTGCGGACCCTGGCGGCGCAGACGCCAGGATTCGTCGGCGCGGACCTGGCGAACATCGTCAACGAGGCGGCGCTGCTGGCGGCGCGGCGGGACAAGAAGCAGGTCGGCATGGCCGAGCTGGAGGAGGCCATCGAGCGAGTGGTGGCGGGGCTTGAGAAGAAGAACAGACTCATCGGCGCCGAGGAGAAGCGGGTCGTGGCCTACCACGAGGCCGGACATGCAGTGACCAGCGCGCTTCTGCCTCACGCGGATCCGGTGCACCGCATCTCGATCGTGCCGCGGGGCGTGGCCAGCCTCGGTCACACGATGCAGCTGCCCACCGAGGAGCGCTACCTGATGAGCAAGAGCCAGCTGGAAGACCAGCTGGCGGTGCTGCTGGGCGGGCGTGCCGCGGAGGAGCTTGCCTGCGGAGAGATCACCACCGGGGCGCAGAGCGACCTTGCCCAGGCCACGGCGATCGCCCGGGCGATGGTGGAGGAGTACGGCATGAGCGAGCGGATGGGGCTGGCCAGCTACCAGCACCAGGGAAGCCCCTTTCTGACGGGCGGGGGAGGCATGGCCGGCGAAAAGGAGTACTCCGACAGGGTGGCCGGGGAAATCGATGAGGAAGTGAAGGGTATCCTGGACCGGGCGCGGGCCAGAGCCCAAGGCATCCTGGTGGACCACCGGGAGCTGCTGGAGGGCGTGGCCTCCAGGCTGCTGGAACGGGAGGTGCTGAGCGGGGAGGAGCTTGGCCGCCTGGTGGGCCAGGAGCGCCGGGCGGCGGCGGTGGCCGGGTCAAGGCAGGGCCCGCCGAAGGCCTAGGAGGGTGGAGTCCATGGAGGAACGGATCAAGCACATCCTGAAGGAGCGCACGGCCGCCATCTACAGGCGACGGGCGCGGAACTACGATCTGACGGCAAACCTCTACTACCTGCTGGGGTTTCGCGAATGGAGGCAGCGCCTGATGGCGGTCCGGGAGCTCGAGCTGAGGGACGGAGACACGGTCGTGGAGATCGGCTGCGGCACCGGGCTGAACTTCGCCCTCTTCCAGGAGAGAATCGGTCCCGGGGGGCGTATCATCGGCGTGGACCTGACCGCGGAGATGCTGCAGCAGGCCGCGGAGAGGGTGGAGCGGCAAGGCTGGAGGAACGTCCAGCTCGTGCAGTCCGACGCCGCTTCCTACCGCCTTCCGGCCGCAGTGCAGGGCGTGTTCTCCAGCTACGCCCTTTCTCTGGTGCCCGAGTGCGGGTCGGTTGTCGAGGCCGCGGCGAGAAGCCTCGCTGCGGGCAGGCGCATGGTGGTGCTCGACCTGAAGGTCCCGGACGGCATGCCCGGGTGGCTGCTCGGCCTGGTGCTCCCCCTGGTGCGCCCCTTCGCCGTGACCGAGGAGTTCGTGCGGCTTCGCCCCTGGGAGACGATCCGCTGGGCGTTCCTGCGCAGTCTGGAGAGCGTGGCGGAGCACTCTCTGTACCTGGGCGTCGCCTACATCCTGCGCGGAGAGCGGAGTGTGCGGCCGGCGAGGGTTGGACCGGGCTGAAGGAGGCGCATCCCATGTTGAGGGAGCTCGCGAAGGTCCGGTAGACCCCGGGCGAGGGGTTTCGTCGCTGGTTCTGCGACGAGCACTTCGATCTGATCGTGTGGTACGAGGACGAGGCGCAGGCGGATGCGGGCCTGCCGACGGGCTTTCAGCTCTGCTACGACAAGACGGGGCAGGAGAGGGCTCTGACCTGGCGTCGCGGCGGGAGCCTCCCCCACGAGGCTGTCGATGCGGGCGAGGTTGCGGGCCGTGCGAGAATGGCGCCGGTGCTGTGCGACGGGGGGCAGCTCCAGGAGGAGGTCATCGAGACGTTTCGCGAACAGAGCTCGAACATGCACGCCCTCATCGTTACCCTGGTGTGCGCCGAAGGCGAAATTCCCGGAACCGACCTCTTCATACCCTTCAACGCCGTGGAGGCCAACCTGGACCGGCTTCCCCGCAAGGACGCGCCGGTCGCGCTCTATTGCCGAAGCGGCAGCATGAGCACGGCGGCGGCGCGGACGCTGGTCTCGCTGGGCTACAGCAACGTCATGGAGCTGGATGGGGGCTTCAACCCCTGGAAGCGAGCCGGCCTCCCGCTGGCACGGAATCGCTGACGGATCGGGCCGGCGTCCACCCGGGCAGGTCGCAGGCGCGGGCCTCGACCTGTCGGGGGCCGGCCGGGCCTCTTTCAGCCGCACGCTTCGCCGCGATCGGCCCGGGCGGGAGAGCCGGCGACTTCGATCGGAAGCTCTCGCACACGTTTCTCCTCATCTACACGAAACGCTTTGAGCTCCCCGGTTAGCAGGGAGTAGATCAGGTAGACGAAGCGGAGATCGTTGGCCCAGCTCAGGTCCTCCTGCGACATTCGCGCCGGGGTGGAGGGATGGCTGTGGTACACGCCGATGAGCTCCAGACCCGCTTCCCGCGCCCGGCCGAGCACGGCGAACTGCTCCTGCGGATCGAAGCGGAAGTGCTCCGGACTGCGGTCCAGGTTGCGCATGGGGAACATCGCCCGCACCTCGGCGCCGACGCCGGCCAGGTAGCCGCACACCTCCACCTCCGGTTCGGCCCGGGCGCTGCCGGCGATGCGGCTATGGATCTCCTCCGGCAGCCGGATCACCGGTGCTCCTGAGCCGCCGGGGCCGCTGCCCTGTCCAGGTTCAGGTCGCAGGCGGGCTCCGCGTAGTCCTCGAGCGCTGTGATGGTGGGCCGCTCTCCGCACACGGCGCAGCCCGGATTTCGCCGCACCTCCACGCGTCGATGCTCCATGCTGAGGGCGTCCACGAACAGGATCCTGTTCACCAGCAGCTCGCCGATCGCCAGCAGGTACTTCAGGGTCTCCGCCGCCTGGATGGTGCCCAGCATTCCCGCCACGGCCCCCAGCACCCCCGCCTCGCTGCAGGTGGGCACGGCCCCGGGCGGGGGAGGGGACTCGAACACGCAGCGGTAGCAGGCGCTGCCCGGAACGTGGGTCATGGTCTGGCCGGCGAAGCGCAGGATCCCCGCCTGGGAGAATGGCTTGTCCAGGAGCACGCAGGCGTCGTTGACCAGGAACTTGGAGGCGAAGCTGTCGGTGCCCTCGACGATGAAGTCGTAGTCGCGAAACAGCTCCAGGGCGTTTTCGGCCGTGACCCGTTCGTCGTAGGCTCGAACGGAGACGTCCGGGTTGAGCTGCTGCAGCTTGGCGCGGGCGGACTCCACCTTGGGCTCGTCCAGGTCGGGGGTGAAGTGCAGGATCTGCCTCTGCAGGTTGCTCAGCTCCACTCGATCCGCGTCGGCGATTCCCAGGGTGCCGACCCCCGCCGCCGCCAGGTAGTAGGCGATGGGCGAGCCCAGCCCACCGGCGCCCACCACCAGAACCCGGGCGTTGAGCAGCTTCTCCTGCCCCTGGCCGCCGACCTGCGGCAGCAGAATGTGGCGGCTGTAGCGAACGATCTGCTCCTCTGTAAAGTTCATCTCTTCATCTCCTCGAGTCCATCTAGAGCCTGCCGGAAATCTTCGATGATGTCCTGGGGGTTCTCGATCCCCACCGAGATGCGGATCAGATCGTCGCTCACGCCGGCGCGGACCATCTCCTCCCGCGTGCAGTCGTGGTAGATCGTAGAGGCGGGATGGATCACCAGCGTCTTGGCGTCCCCCAGGTTGGCCAGGTTGCTGGCCAGGCGCAGGCGGTCGATCAGGCGGAAGCAGCGCTCCCGCGAGCCCAGCCGTGCGGTGAGCAGCGCCCCGTAGCGGCCGCCGAGCTGGCGGGTGGCGGCCTCAAAGCCGCGATCGCCCTTGAGCCCGGGGTAGCGCACGGCCTCTACCCCGGGATGCGACTGCAGGAACTCCGCCAGGGCCAGCGCGTTGCTGCAGTGGCGCTCCATGCGGAGAGCCAGCGTCTCCAACCCCAGGCAGTGCAGGTAGGCGTTGAACGGCGAGAGAATGCTCCCCGTATGCTGAACCACCAGCCGTCGGGCCAGGCTGAGGAAGGCCATCTCCGCGCCCACCCGGCCGGCGGCGACCTGTAGCTCCGGGTTTTGGACAGCCGACCAGTCGAACAGCCCCGTGTCCACCAGCACTCCGCCGATGCTGTTCCCGGAGCCGCTGATGTACTTCGTGGAGGAGTGCACCACCAGGCTGGCGCCGTGCTCCCGGGCCGGGCTCAGGTAGGGCGTGGTGAGGGTGCTGTCCACCACTACCGGCACCCGTCGCCGGGAAGCGAGGGCGGCGATACGCCCCAGATCCGGTACGTCCAGCCCAGGGTTGCCCAGGCTCTCCACGAACACGAGCCGCGTACGTTCCGACAGCGCGGCCTCCAGGGCCGGCAGGTCCAGCGGGTCCACGTAGCGGGTGTGCACCCCGTAGCGGCGGAACAGGCGGTTGAGGAGGGTCAGGGTCCCGCCGAACAGACCGGGGCTGGAGACCACCTCCTCACCGGGGCCGCACAGGGCCAGCAGCACGGTGGTTATGGCCGCCATGCCGGAGGCGGTGGCCACCGCGCCGATCCCTCCCTCCAGCGCGGCCATGCGGCGTTCGAAGGCGGCCACCGTGGGGTTTGAGATGCGCGAGTAGACATGGCCGTAGCTTCTGCCCTCGAACACCTCCGCCAGCTCCTGGGCGGTCTCGTAGGCGAAGGCGGCGGTCTGGTAGATGGGGACCGAGGTGGCCCCGCCATGCTCGGCCGGTTCGAAGCCGCTGTGAATCGCTCTGGTCTCGAAGCGCCAGTCCTGCACCCGGTCACGCCTCCGCCGGCCGGGGGAGGGCTCCACCCGCCGCGCCTTGCGCCGGCAGCGGCGCCGAGCCTCCACCCATGAAGTAGAGAAAGTCCACCCTGTCCCGGTCCTTCACGAGGGTGGAGCCGTACTCCGCCCTTTTCAGGATCGTCCCGTTGAGCTGGACCGATACCATGTCGGGCATCTTCACCTCCTTGAGCCGCAGCAGGTCCACCACGGACAGCTCCTCGGGCTTTAGGCTTTCTTCTTTGCCGTTTATGACCAGCCTCATCTCGTTCAATCCTCCTGAAAAAGGAAGGTGCTCAGGTAGCGCTCGCCAGTGTCCGGCAGAAGCGCCACGATCGTTTTCCCCCGGTGCTCCCGGCGGTTCGCCAGCTCCAGGGCGGCGTGCACCGCCGCCCCCGAGGAGATCCCCACCAGCAGGCCCTCCTCCCGCATCAGCCGGTGCGCCATGTCGAAGGCGTCCCGGTCCTGCACCTGCAGCACCCCGTCGATGACTGAGCGGTCGCACACCCCCGGCAGGAAGCCGGCGCCGATGCCCTGAATCAGGTGCGGGCCCGGCGCCCCGCCGGAAAGCACGGCGCAGGAGGCCGGCTCCACCGCGAAGGTGAGCAGCCCCGGCTTCCGGGGCTTCAGCGCCTGCGAAACCCCCGTCAGGGTGCCGCCGGTGCCGACTCCGGCCACGAAGATGTCCACCCCGCCGTCGGTGTCGCGCCAGATCTCTTCGGCGGTGAGCCGGTGAGCCTGGGGGTTCGCCGGGTTGTCGAACTGCCTGAGGATCAGCGAGTTGGGAAACCGGCGATGCAGCTCCTCCGCCCGTTCGATGGCCCCCTGCATGCCCAGATGCCCGGGAGTGAGCTCGACCTCTGCGCCCAGACCGCGCAGCAGGCTGGGTCGCTCGCGGCTCATGGTCTCCGGCATGGTCAGAACCACCCGGTAGCCGCGTACCGCCGCCACCAAAGCCAGGGCGATGCCAGTGTTGCCGCTGGTGGGCTCGATGAGCACGGTATGGCGATCGATCAGCCCGCGGCGCTCGGCATCCTCGATCATGGACAGCCCGATGCGGTCCTTCACCGAGCCGCCGGGGTTGCGGGACTCCAGCTTGCCCACCACGGTGGCCCCGCAGCCTCCCGCCACCCGGCCGAGCTCCACCAGCGGCGTGTTGCCGATCAGCTCGCAGACGTCCCGGGCGATGCGCATCTTCCGGCCCCCTCAAATGGTGTAGGTGAGCTTGCCGGAGGCGTGCTGCCGGGCCAGGATCAGCTCTTCCAGGCTGATGTCCAGGGTCTCTTCCAGACGGTCCTCCAGGCGTTTCCAGAAAAACCCCAGTGCGCCCTGCCGCTGCGCGCCGGAGACGACCTCCGGCCTTCCCTCCAGCACCGACAGAATCTCCAGCACCCGGATCTGGCCGGGGTGCCTGGCCAGGGAATACCCTCCCCGGGAACCGCGAAAGCTCTGGACCAGAGCTGCCTTCTTGAGGATGACCAGAAGCTGTTCCAGGTAGTGCTGGGGAATCTCGTGCGGCTCCGCCAGATCCCGAATCTGGACCGGTCCCCTGCTGAGATTCATTCCCAGCTCGAGCATGGCCGTCAGCCCGTACACCGCCTTGGAGGAAATCCCGAACATGGCTCCACCTCTCCCGTGTCCCACGTTGATGGGCAGACGGTCCCGTGTCAAGGACTTCCCCTGCGCCGTCACTTCTGGATCAGAAGGCGGTAGATGCCGTCGCTCACCTTCTGCCGTTCCAGCACCGCGTAGCCCTGCTCGGCCGCGCTCTTGGGTACGTTGTCCAGGGGCTCGCCTTCCGACAGCAGCACCTCCAGCCGGTCTCCCGGGCTCAGCTTCTCCAGCTCCAGCTTGGTCTTGACGAACGTCATGGGGCAGTGCTCCCTGGTAATGTCAAGCTTGAACAGCGCCATAGTCTTTCGAACGCGCTCCTTCGCCGCAGCCTAGATGAACACGACCTCGCCGTTTCGCGAGTACTCCAGGAACTTGGCCACCCCCAGAACCTCCTTCACCTCGGGAATGAAGGTCTCCCTGCCCATCCCCAGGATGTTCATGGACATGTCGCAGGCGTAGAGGTTTACCCCCAGCGCCAGGGAGGCGTCGATCAGCTCCTGCAGGGTGGCCACGTTGCGCTTCTTCATCAGCCGGGTCATGATCTTGCTGCTCAGGCCGCCGAGGTTGAGACGGCTCATTGGGAGGTTGCGCCTCCCGCCGGCCATCCAGTTGAAGAGGCGGGCCATCAGTCCCTTGCCAGCCAGGCTGCGGCCTTGCCTGGCCTTGATGACGTTCAGGCCCCAGAAGGTGAAGAAGATGTTGACCTTGTAGGCCTGCGCGGCGGCCCCGCTGGCCAGCGTGAAGGCGGCCACCGCCTTGTCGAAATCGCCGCCGAAGGCGATGATCGACAGCTTCTTCTCCAGTTTGGGGACGCCGCTGGCCTCGAGCTCCTCCCGGACCAGCGCCCTTATCTCCTCCCGGTAGTCCTGCCGGGTAGGTGATTCTTGGAGTTGAGTGCTCATGAATCCCTCCTGGGTGGTTTCTGCCGCCAGCCGGATCCCGGCGCGGGCTATCTACCACCTGTTCAAGTGTACCGCCGCGGGTGGGTTCATGTCAACTATCTAGCGTGACAAACTTGACAAGGAACTTCAGAAGAGCAATACTTCTGTTGCTGTTGCTCGCCTGGACAGACGAAGGGCAGAGGAAAGGGGAGCCTGGGGAGGAACCGCCATGGAAGCGATCCACTACCGCTTGCCCAGCGCGTACGTTGAAGAGATTGCGCGATTGGAGGAACGAACGGAGGCGTTCCTGAAGGGGAACCTGAGCGCCGGGGAGCTCAAGTCCCAGCGCGTTCCCTTCGGAATCTACGAGCAGAGGAAGGGCGGAACGTTCATGGTTCGTGTCCGCTGCCCCGCCGGGATCGTCACCCCCCGGCAGCTCCTGCGCGTCTCCCGGCTGGCCGCCGCGCACGGGGGCGGCACGGTCCACCTCACCACCCGCCAGGAGATTCAGATCCACGATCTTGCTCTTCCGGCAGCGGTCCGCGTGATTGGGGAGCTGGCGGTGGCCGGCCTTTCCACCCGGGGCGGAGGAGGCAACACCGTGCGGAACATCACCGCCTCCCCCGACGCCGGCATCTCGCGCGCCGAAGCGTTCGACGTGGCCCCCTATGCCGTGGAGCTCACCTCGCGGCTGATCGAAGAGGAGGACTCCTGGCGTCTTCCCCGCAAGCTCAAGATCTCCTTTTCCGGCGGCGACGCCGACGATTGCTGGGCCGGCGTGGCGGACCTGGGGTTCCTGGCCCGGCTGCGAGAGGGAGAGAGGGGGTTCAAGGTCTTCATCGGCGGCGGGCTGGGCGCCCGGCCGGCACCCGCACGCGGGCTGTACGATTTCCTGGCGGATGGGGAGGTCTACAACGTCGTGCGGGCCGCCAGGAGCCTGTTCGCCCGCCACGGCGACCGCAGGAACCGGCACCGGGCGCGGCTGCGCTTCCTGTACCAGCAGTTGGGGGAGGCGCGCTTCCGCGCTGCCTTCCAGGAGGAGCTTCAGCGCGTTCGCGCGCAGGGGGTGCCGCCCCTGGCACTCAGGGAAATAGAGAATCGCCCGGCCGGAAGGCCCCGGCGGAGCGGGGCGGCCGCGTCCTTCGGGGGCGGGTCCTCCGGCCGTGACTACGAGCGATGGCGCAGCCGCTACGTGTGCCCGCAGAAACAGGAGGGGCTGTTTGCCGTGCTCCTTCCCGCACCCCTGGGCTTGCTGGAGGCGCAACAGGTGGAACGGCTGGCCTCCTTCCTCAAGCCGAGGGGGGACAACGTGGTGCGCATCACCCGGGAGCAGAACCTGCTGCTCAGAAACTTCTTGGCGGAGGATCTTCCGGCGCTGTATCGATTCCTGCAGGGATGCCTGGAGGTGGATCGGCCCCCCCTGCTGGCCAGGATGATCTCCTGCGCCGGAGCGGCCACCTGCCAGCTGGGGATCTGCAACTCCCGCGCCGCCATGGAGGCGATCGTGGCGCGTCTTCAAGGCTGCGGGGCCGAGCTGGACGCGGTGCAGGAGCCGGCGCCGATCTACATGTCGGGGTGCCCCAACTCATGCGGCCTGCACCACCTGGCCGCCCTGGGACTGTACGGCAAGGCGGGAAGGAGCGGCGACAGGCTGTATCCCGCCTACGTGGTGGTCTTGGGCGCCTGCACGGGAGCCGCAGGGACCGTGCTGGCGCAAAGGGCAGGAGAGGTAGCGGCCAGGGACGTTCCGGCGTTCGTGGAGGAGGTGATTCGGGACTACCTGTCGGTCGGCGCCGGTTACCGCAGCTTCGCCGACTATACGCGCGTAGCGGCCGGCCGCGTCCGGCGGATCCTCGAACGCTACGCCCGCTTTCCCGCCTTCCGGCAGGACCTGGCCTACTATGTCGACTGGGGGACCGAAGCGCCCTTCTCCCTCCAGGAGCGAGGCACGGGCGAGTGTTCCGCCGGCCTCCTGGATCTGATCGAGCTGGACGTCAAAGCCGTAGAGGCCGCGCTGGAGGAGCTGCGCAGCCGCCCGGAGCGGGCCGGGCACAGGGCCGAGCTGCTGCGTGCCCTGGTCTTCCACGCCTCGCGGATGCTCATCCCCGCTCGGGGAGAGGAGGCACGGGACGGGCAGGAGGTCTTCGACGCCTTCATCCGGCACTTCATCGAGACCGGGCTGGTGAGCCGCAGATTCCTGGACATCGTCGTGCCGGCCAGAAGAGGCATTCTGCCGGAGCTGGAGGAGCTGGAGAAGGAAGTTCAGGAGCTGGCCGAGCGGGTGCTTCTTCTCTACCGGATCATGGACGACCACTTGCAGTTCCCGGAGCAGGAGCCGCAGGACGGGGAGGCTGGCGGGCCATTCGAGGGCGCCGCCGAGGTGCGGGGAAGGGAGGGAACGCCGGCCGCCGATGTATTCATGGATCTGAGAGGGGTGGCCTGTCCCATCAACTTCGTGAAGGTCAAGCTGCGGCTGGCGACGATGGCCAGGGGAGAGTCGCTGGAGGCGTGGCTGGATGACGGGGAACCGGTGCGGAACGTTCCCCGTTCGGCGGCAGAGGAGGGGCACGCGGTGCTGAGGACAAGCCGCGTAGGTCAGCACTGGAGCGTGGTCATCAGGAAGGAGCGCGAAGAATGAAGGAAATGCTGGATGCGTTTCGCGCCCGGCTCGAAGGCAGCGAGGCCCAGGAGGTCGTACGCTGGGCCGTACCTGGTCCCTCGTATACTCCGGTTTCGATCCAGAGCATGAGGATCTGCGCGAAGCGCTTTGCACGCTGGGCAACGGGTTTTTCGCCACCAGGGGCGCGGCGCCGGAGTCGCGTGCCGCACCAGTCAGTCCAGGCTGCGCGTGGTCTCTTCTGATCGGTCGAAGCTCCGAACCGCCTCCCGAAGCGGCAGGCCAAGCTCCTCTTCCACCAGACGCCGAGCCTCCGCAAAGCCGAAGGGCGGGACGTGCTCCTGCAGCCTTGCCAGAGCCGCGACGTACCGGCGGGGAAGCACATCCGGGCGGGTGCTCAGGATCTGCCCGAGCTTGACGAAGCTGGACCCAGGCCCACCAGCTGAGGTACCAGCCGCCCGGGAATCGATGAAGCCGCCTGCCGCCGTTCGTCCAGCCGACGGAATTTCCTGAACGCCAGGGCCGCCCCGGCGAGCGCCTTCAGGACCCTCCACCTGGATATTCCGGCCGCGCTCATCTCCGCCTTTCGCTCGCCCAGATCTTGCGCGGCTCCGACGGAGCCTTGCACGTTACCGTCCCGCCAGCGGCAGGCCCAGCATGAGGTGCTCCCGAATGCTGGCGAATCTGCGTACGATGCCGCTTGGGTCGGTCACCTCCGCATGAAAGCCCGTCCCGCCGATGCGGTCCAGGGCCTCCACGCCGGACCCATAGGCGACCGGCAGGTACTCCAGGACGCCGATACGCCGCAGGTGCGCCACCCGACGGAATAGCGCCTCCACGCCCGCAAGCCCATCGTAGCGGCATTCGATGCCCTGATTGTCCTCCCCGTCGCTCAGCACGATCAGGTACCACGCGGGGGTGCGGTTCTCCCGGACCAGGACTTGCAGATCGTCGAGGGCGCGCCACACCGCCCGGAAGATCGCGGTAGAGCCGCCCGCTTCCAGAAGGTTCGCTGGACGCATCAGGGAGACTCTCGCCTCAGGGCTGTAGCCCTGGCGAAGGGAACCGTGGAGAACGGTCACGTTTTCGTTGAAAGCCCTGAGCCCTACCCGGAGCCGAGGGCCGACGGGGATGGTGCGCAGGAAGACGCGCAGGGCCTGTTTGGCGGCCTTCAGAGGGCCGCCCTCCATCGAGCCCGACACGTCGATGAGGAGGTATACCACCCGCGTATCGCGCTCCACCTCGATCTCCGGGGGAAGCACGGCAGGCTCGGATTCATCCTGCCGGGAGGTCTGTTCCGGATCCGGGGGCCACAGGCGATCCAGAGTGGGCGCAAACGAAGCATCCAGGCCCCGCAGATGCCAGTCATAGCCGGCATTCGCGCCGGCCGCCGGGCCTCGCCTGCCCAGGATGGCGTTGGTCATCTCCCCGCACAGCAGAGAGTCCGCCGTGGCGGAGAAGGCGCCGGTCATGAAGGGGCCGTGCAGCCCCAGCCGCTCCCTGACCATCCGACACTGGAACACCAGGTGAAGGCCCTTGCGGAGCTTGAAGCTGCGTCCCGCCAGCCGGATCTTGACGGTTTCGTTTACCAGGTACACCTCTCCGTGGGGACTGTTGTTCCAGTAGCGGCCCGTCTCTTCGATGAAAGCCTCCTCCACGAGGCGATCCAGAAGCGCCCGGAACTCCAGCTCCTCCTCGGTCCAGGGCCCCCTCCGCATCACCTCGGTTTCCAGGTCGAAGCGGAGGTCTTCCAGAGAACGGGGCGTACCGTCCACATGGGTGAACGCGCCCGCGCTGCAGTCCCGCACCGCCTGGGGCGCGGTAAACAGGAACGGCCCCCAGGGGTCGTAGCCGGAGGTGTCCCGCACCCTTACGACCGCTCGCCTGCCCCGCCGGCCGCCGGCCCGCTTGGGCGGGCGGGTGCCTGTGCGCCGTTCAACGCCGGTTCGTATGTCCGATATCATGCTCATCGTCTATCTCCTTCCCGTCTACGCCGACCGCTCGGCCGGACCCCTCACGGGCTTGAAGCCCCGGCCCAGCATGGCGTTGGACATGGCTCCGCACAGGAGGGTGACTCGCTTGGAGTCGAAGTTGTCCACCAGAACGGGACCCTCCAGGCCGGCCAGGTCGCGGAGCATCGGACAGGCCCAGACGATGTCCTGCCCGCGCCGAAACCGGTACGACCTGCCGCCCACCCGCATCCGCCCGCTGCTCAAGGCCTTGAACACCGGCGGGTGAGGGCTGATGTTCCAGAACGAAGCCATCCGGTGCAGCACCCCCTGGGACTCGAGCTCCTGCACCGCCTGGAGGTACTCCAGGTCCGCGGGCTGCCAGGGCCTGCCGCGCATCACCTCGTAACGGATGTCGCGCTCCAGATCCTGGAGCCGCCCCTCCCGTTCGTAGCGGGCCCTGGCGACCGGGTCGGTCATCAGGAAGGCGTCCACCGGGTCCGGCTCTCCCTCGTCCCGGGCCAGTGAGCCGGTAACCCCCGGCCGGACGAGCTCCTGGGCGATCAGGATCCACAGGCGGAATATCCCCCTGTGCAGCTCCGCCCCCCACAGACGCTCCTCCGCGGTCACGGAGGCCGGGCTGCGGCTGTAATCGGCCGCCAGAGCCACCGCGACGCTCGACCTGGCGCGCAGTCTGGCGCGCAGCCTGGGGAGGTTCCCTCTTTCCTCCCCGCCCAGGCGGAGGTCCAGCTCGAAGGTCTCCTCCAGTCTCTGGCAGGCCGCCTGGAGGCTGTCCAGAGGCTCGGCCAGAAACGCGTCGCTCACCAGCTCATGGGGGTCCAGCGGGTGCGGCTGCATAGGGTGGGCCATCTCGATGCGGGCCTGCTCCAGGAGCTGGAAGAGCTCGTGGTAGAGCCCGGCGGCCAGCCGCGCCCGGCGTTCGCTCCGGCGCACCACCCGCCTCCCGTGGCGCCCGGCGACGCGGATGCCCGCCGTCCGGGCAGGCGCCGCGATAGTCAAGAGGCCGAAAGTGTCGGCCAGAGCTCTCACGACGCCGGCTGCCGCCAGGCAGAGTGCCGCCTGCACGGAGCGGTCCTCCGCCGGGACGGCCTGGAGCTCCCCCCTGACCACGTTCAGCTCGCATGCGAGCTCCCGGTAGGCTTCCAGCCTGGCCCTCGCCGCCTGACCCGCCTCTTGCGCACCGCCGGCGTGAGCGCGCGCCATGCTTGCCAGCCATTCACTGAACCTCGCGATCAGTCGCTGAAGCGCGGTCATGTTGCGTCCCCTCCGGTCCTCCCGGGCCGGCACTCGCACGGTTCGTGCCAGGAGAGTCTCTCGAGCAGGCAGGACACCCCACCGGGGAGGGGTATCGTACCTTTCTACAAACATAACTGCGGAACGGTCGGTTGTCAAGACCAGCGCTGACGAGGATCGTACAGCGCCGTCAACCAGCCGTAGCAGAAGGCGGGAATATACTTGTCACGCTTGTTGTCCCTCGTCTTCACCCCCCGGCCCTTGCCCGGCTCGGAGCGTCAGGGCGAGTACCCTACCCCCCAGGGGTGCACTTTGGGTCCACCTTGATTGTATAACACACGGCAGAGGAAACTGCAAGAGCAGGATAGCCAGCGAGGCGAGGAAGCAGGGTTTCTCTTCCGCCTGGGAAATCGCCGCGGAGCCCCCTGCCTCTAGACAGCTCGCCCAGCGGCAGGCGTTGCCGCGGCAGTCTCCGTCAGCCCGTGTACCTCGCTGGTTCGCTCTGGAAGCGCTCCCGGCATGTCTCGGAACAGAAGGAGTAAGTCTTGCCGGCGTGCTCGATCCGAGCTGCCGCCGCGGCGGGGTCGATGGTCATGCCGCAGACCGGGTCCTGGACCCCGTTGTCTCCTGCCCGAACCCGGTGCTGGCCTTCGCTCACCTCCACGCGCACCTCCGTCTCCGCGGCGACGCTCCTCCTGGCTTCGGGAAGGCTGGAACTGCGGTACCGGCGCAGGCGGTTGGCGTTCATCACTACCGACAGCGAGCTGGCCGCCATGGCGGCCGCGGCGATCATGGGGCTCAGCAGGATGCCGAACAGCGGGTAGAGGACGCCCGCGGCGATGGGGATGCCGATGGAGTTGTAGGCAAAGGCGAAGAACAGGTTCTGGCGAATGTTGCGCATGGTCGAGCGGCTGAGCGTGAAGGCCGTGACCACCCCTTCCAGCTCTCCGGAGATCAGCGTGATGTCCGAGGACTCGATGGCAACGTCCGTTCCGGTGCCGATGGCCAGCCCTACGTCGGCCTGCGCCAGGGCAGGGGCGTCGTTGATCCCGTCGCCAACCATGGCGACGAGCTTTCCCTCCCCCTGCAGCCTTCTCACCTCGAGGGCCTTGTCCTCCGGCAGCACCTCGGCCAGCACTCGGGTGATCCCCACCTGCCGGGCAATGGCCTCGGCGGTGCGGCGGTTGTCACCCGTGATCATCACCGCCTCCAGCCCCAGCATCCGGAGCGCCCGGATGGCCGCCGCGGAGTCCTCCTTCACGGTGTCGGCCACGGCAACGACGCCGGCGGCTCTTCCGTCCACGGCGACGAACATCGGCGTCTTGCCTTCCCCGGCCAGCCGGTCCGCCTCGGCTTCCAGGCCGCCGGCCTCCACGCCGGCATCCGCAAGAAGCCTGCTGTTTCCCACCAACACCTGGCGGCCGTCTACCGCCACGCTGATCCCCTTTCCGGTGATGGACTGGAAGTCCTTCGGCTCGGCCAGCGGCAGGCCCTGCGCCTCCGCCGCCTCGATGATCGCCTGCCCGAGGGGATGCTCGGACGTCCGTTCCGCGGAGGCTACCAGTCGCAGAAGCTGTTCCCGGTCCAGGCCGTTCTGCGCCACGATCACGTCTGTCAGGGCGGGTTTGCCCCGGGTGATGGTTCCCGTCTTGTCCAGGACCAGGGTGCGCAGCTTGTGAGCCGTCTCCAGGGCCTCGGCCGAGCGGATCAGGATGCCGCTCTGCGCCCCCTTGCCGGTGGCCACCATGATGGACAGAGGCGTGGCCAGCCCCAGGGCGCAGGGGCAGGCGATGATGAGCACTGACACCGCGCTTACCAGGGCGAAGGTGAAGGCCGGCTGCGGGCCGAATACGAACCAGACCACGAAGGCGGCGATGGCGATGAACATCACGGCGGGCACGAAGTAGCTGGAGACCAAATCCGCCAGGCGCTGGATGGGCGCCTTGGAGCTCTGCGCCTCCTCCACCAGGCGGATGATCTGGGCCAGCATCGTGTCCCTGCCGATCCGGGTGGCCCGGTAGCGGAAGGAGCCAGTCCCGTTGATGGTGGCGCCGATCACCGTGTCCCCTTCGCCCTTGCGCACGGGGATGCTCTCGCCGGTGACCATGGACTCGTCGACCGTCGAGCTCCCCTCCAGGATCTCGCCGTCTATGGGCACCTTCTCTCCGGGGCGCACCAGCACCACGTCTCCCACTTGCACCTCTTCCAGGGGGATGTCCTGCTCCTGGCCGCCGCGAACCACCCGGGCGGTCTTGGCCTGCAGCCCGATCAGCTTGCGGATGGCCTCTCCGGTGCCTCCCTTGGCGATGGCCTCCAGGAGACGTCCCAGGAGGATGAGCGTGATGATCACCCCCACCGCCTCGTAGTAGACGTGCTGCAGCCTCTCCGGCAGGATCCCCGGCGCCACCGTTGCCACCAGGCTGTAGGTGAAGGCGGCCAGGCTCCCCACGGTGATGAGGCTGTTCATGTCCGCGCTGCGGTGGGCCAGGGTGAGCCAGCCGGTGCGGTGGATCGGCCAGCCGCTGAACAGCAGCACCGGCACGATCAGGGCAAGCTGTACCCACCGGTTGAGAAGGATCGGTGGAACCAGCCTCCCGCCGCCGAAGTCGCCTACCATCACGGCATAGAGAACCGGCAGGGTGAGGACGGCGGCGACGACGAAGCGGCGGGTCAGGTCGCGCCGCTCCGCCCGGCGATCGTCGGCCTCCCGGTCCTCGGTCTCCGCGCTTCCCGGCCGCTCCCGCTCCCGGATCCGGTATCCGGCCCGGTCGACGGCCTCCCGCATCTGGTCCACCGAGACCTGCCCCGGATCGTAGTCCACCGTGACCCGCTCTGCCCCGAAGTTCACGCGGGCTCCCTGGACTCCCGGAAGCTCGTTCAGGAACCCTTCGATGTTGACCGCGCAGGTGGGGCAAGTGACTCCCCCGCCGGCGATGGCGAACTCCACCGTCTCCGGTTTGGCGGTTTCCAGGTGCGGTCCGACGCCCACTGCCTGGGCGTAGCTGGATTTGCCGTCGCCCGCGCCCGACGGCCCTTCCTGTGCGGTGGTCTCCACGCGCGAGGTCTGCCCGGAATCCTCTTCGACGATCAGCGATCCGTGCAGCATGTTCATCCCGCAGGCGAAGGCGAAGACGCCCGTCCGGTCGGGAACGAGCTCCACCGGCGTAACCTGGAATGGCGCCAGGTTCTTGCCGACCTTGAAGTCGGGAAAGACGATCCGCGACGAGCAGTCGCTCGCCTCCTGGCGATCGATCAACAGGCGGAGTGGAACCCCCTTCCGCACCCGGATGGTGTCAGGGGTGTATCCTCCCTTTACGGTCATACGGATTTCCTGGACTCCGCCCTTGACCTGGGCCTGGCTGGCCCTCTTGGGACCGAAGAAAAACCAGGAAAGCAGGGCGACGATCAGGGCGCTCCCTGTCACGACCAAGATTTCTGCAACTCCCATCGCGGACGCCTCCTTCCTGCCCGGCGGCCAGCAGTGCCTGACGCTGCGGAGACTAAATACCCGACCCCCTAATGGTAATTGTGGATAGAATTTAGTGAAAGAGCCGCGGCGAGGCAACCGGTCTGCACGAACGGCAGCTGGAAGTCGGGTTCCGCCGCTGATGTCCGGCGGAGGGAAGCGCTCCCCGCCGGCCGGCGCACGCACCTTGACGGAGATGGCCGCTTATGAGGGACTTATGAGGGAATAGAGGAGACTCGAGACTTTCGGCGCTAAACCCAAACCCCAGGAGGTATACAACGCGTGAATGGATTCGTCGCAGCCCATGGTGATCCAGAGATTCAGCAGCTGCAGCCCATGCTGGAGCGCATCTGGCGGAGCAAGCAGGAGTTCTCCCAGGGCTCGGGCTCGGCGGATCCGCTGATCCCCTATTTCGAAACCCGGATCTCCGACGGAGAGCTGGTAGGGGCTCGCGCCGAGTTCCTTCAGATTGGCAGCGAGGAGGAGCTTTACTACCTCAACATCTTCACGGACCATTTCGGCAAGGGAGGGGCCGTGGACACCGTGGGTCAGTGGATCTCCCTGTAGGGCGGCGGCGAGAAGCCATCGGACCCGGGGTGGTCTTCTCCTGAAGGGATCTTGGAGCCAATCACAGGACGCGGGTTGACACTTTTCAGGAACTGGACTAAGCTGCATTCCATACCCCAGGGGGGTAGGGTCAAAATCGCGTCGCCGCTGAAGCCGGTGTGGGCGAATGTACGTCGAGGAGGGACATGCAATGGAACGCTACAGGCCGGCGTTGGTCGGCCTCTTGGGGGCCTTCGGGCTCCTGGCAGTCTACTTTCTGGTCCTGATCCTGGCGGAGTCCGCGGAGCACGCGCTGGAGCAGCTCGCGCAGCTCGGGTTTTGGATCACCCTCCTGGCCGCAGGGTTCGGCCTGCAGCTGGGGCTGTACGCCTTCGTCCGCGGCCGGCTGCGGCGGCGCCGCGCTACGGCGGAGGTGGCGGCCACCGGCGGCCTGTCCACCGGCGCCATGATCGCCTGCTGCGCGCACCACCTGGTGGATGTGCTGCCCGTCCTGGGGCTGACCGCGGCGGCGATCTTTCTGACGCGCTACCAGCTGGGATTCCTCGTGCTGGGAGTAGGGGCCAACCTGCTCGGGGTCGTGGTGATGCTGGGGATCATTCAGCGCCACGGGCTGTACCAGCCGGGAGGCTGGCTGCGCGGGCTGTTCAGTTTCGACATGCGGCGCCTGCGCAACCTCACCGCCGTTCTGGCCTCCGTGGCGGTGGCGGTCACGTTCCTGCTGGTGAGCGAGCAGGCCGGGGCAGCCGGCAGCAGCCGGCGGGGGTCGCTGGCTGTGCGCCCGGAGCCTCTTGCCCAGGGCGGGGCCGGTTCGGGCGTTGCGGACGCTGTCTCGCAGGAGGGCGTCGCGGCGGCCAGGACGCTGGAGGCGCAGGTGGACGGGCGCAACTTCGTCTCCGTGGCGGTGCAGCCGGTGGAGTTCCGGCGCGACGGGCCGGTGACCTTCGCGGTAAGCCTCAACACCCACCAGGGGGACCTGGGCTTCGACGTGGCCGAGATCGCGTTTCTGGAGGACGACCTGGGCAACCGGTACCTCCCGACGGGCTGGGACGGCTCCCCGCCCGGAGGACATCACAGGAGGGGGACGCTGCGCTTCCCTTCGCTGGCGCCGGACGCCGGCTTAGTGCGGCTGACCCTCAGGAACATCTACCAGATCCCGGAGCGCGTGTTTGAATGGAAGCTTTGATGCAACTGCGAGGACATAGAAGAGCGGGGGAGGGCGGATGGCCCTGCTGAAGACGCGCCGCATCCGGGGCGGGGTGCATCCTGCCTACCATCGGGAGCTGGCCGCAGAGGAACCGATCCGCAGGGCGGCGGTCCCCGCGCTTCTCACGGTTCCCCTCTCCCAGCACACCGGGGTGCCCTGCGAGGCGGTGGTGTCCGCGGGAGAGCAGGTGGCGGAGGGGCAGCCGATCGGCCGCGCCTCTGGACGGATCTCTGCGGCGGTGCACGCCCCGGTGAGCGGCACCGTGAAGCGCGTGGAGCCCGCGCCCCATCCGCTGGGACGGAAGGCCATGGCGGTGCTCATCGAGCCCGACGGCCGGGAGGACAGGCGCTACCTGGAGCCGCTGGGTGAGGCGGTGGAGACCCTGGCGCCGGAGGCGATCAGGGAGCGGGTGCGGGAGGCGGGGATCGTGGGCCTGGGAGGGGCGGCTTTCCCGGCACACGTGAAGTACTCTCCCCCCGCGGGCCGGCCGATCGACGTGCTGATCATCAACGGCTGCGAGTGCGAGCCCTACCTGACGGCGGACTACCGGATCATGGTGGAGCACGCCGCCGATGTGGTGCTGGGAGCCAGGCTGATCGCACACACTCTGGGTGTGGAGCGCATCGTGGCCGCGGTGGAGGACGACAAGCCGCGGGCCCTGGAGCGCCTGCAGGAGAAGGGAGGACAGGCGCTGCAGTACGCCTCGCTTCCGGCCCGCTACCCCCAGGGGGCGGAGAAGGTGCTGATCAAGGCGCTGCTGGACCGGGAGGTGCCGCGGGGAGGGCTGCCGCTGGACGTGGGAGTGGTGGTGGCCAACGTGGGTACCGCCCGGGCGGTAGCGGAGGCGGTTCGGGACGGCAAGCCCCTGATCGAGCGGGTGGTGACGGTCACCGGTGGCGGGGTGAGGCGGCCGGGCAACTTCCTGGCCCGCATCGGCACGCCCTTCTCCGCGCTGCTGGAAGAGGCCGGCGGCCTGACCGGGCCCGCAGGCAAGCTGGTGATGGGTGGGCCCATGATGGGGGTGGCGCAGCTTTCGCTGGAGACGCCGGTGGTGAAGGGCACCTCCGGTCTCCTGGTGCAGCCAGCCGGGGAGGCGGCCACCGATGGGCACCTGCCCTGCATCCGCTGCGGCCTGTGTGTGCGGGCCTGCCCGATGGGGCTGCTTCCCTCCACGCTGTCGGTAATGGGGGAAGCCCGCCGCTGGGAGCTGGCCGAAGGCTACGGGGTGTTCGACTGCATCGAGTGCGGCTGCTGCACCTACGTCTGTCCGGCCAAGCGTCCCATCGTGCAGTGGGTCCGGGAGACCAAGCTGCATCTGCGGGCCGCAAAGAGCAAGTAGAATGGCTGAAGAGAAGCTTCCCGTCCTGACCGTTTCCTCCTCACCCCACGCCCGGGGGCCCGAATCGGTGCGCCGCATCATGGCCAGCGTGCTGGTCTGTCTGCTGCCGGCGGTGGTCTACAGCGTGGTTCGGTTTGGCGCCCACGTGGCGCTCATGTACGCAGTGGCCGTGGCCACCTGCCTGGCGGCGGAGGCAGGGGCGGTGCGTCTGCGCGGGCGCCCCTTCACCCTGGGCGACCTGAGCGCCGTGGTGACGGGGGTGTTGCTGGTGATGACCCTGCCACCTCGGTTTCCTATCTACGGGGTGGTCCTGGGCGCCGCCGTGGCGATCGTGATCGGCAAGCAGATCTTCGGAGGCCTGGGGCACAACATCTTCAACCCCGCGCTGGTGGGGCGGGCCTTCCTGGCCGCCACCTACCCGGTGTTCATCTCGGACTTCTCCCTGGCGGCGGACGCCACCACCGGGGCCACGCCGCTGGCCGCCGCCAAGTTCGACGGGGTGTCCACGCCGCTCCAGGGATTGTTCCTGGGCACCGTGAGCGGCTCGGTGGGAGAGACCAGCGCGCTGCTGCTCCTGGCCGGCTCGGTGTACCTGTTCGCCCGCGGCTACCTCAAGTGGCGGATTCCGCTTGCCATCGCAGTGACTGTCGCGATCCTCGGCCAGGCATTTCACTTCCTCGCGCCCCAGCGCTATCCCGATGCATTGCATCACCTCCTGGCCGGGGGTCTTTTTCTGGGGGCTCTCTACATGGCGACCGACCCGGTCACCTCGCCCCTGAGCGCGCGGGGCGGGGTGATCTTCGGCGTCGGCATCGGAATACTGGTGGTGGTGATCCGGCTGTTCGGAGGGCTGCCCGAGGGGATGATGTACGCGGTGCTCCTGATGAACTCAGGCGTGCCCCTCATCAACAGGGGCACCAGGCCGCGCATCCTGGGAGAGCGGCCGCCTGCGGCCGCGGGAGGCCGACGGTGAGCGCCGCAGGCGGCATGAAAGTGCGCGGCGCCAACCGGGTGCGGATGGTGGTGGTTCTCACCGTAATCGCCCTGGTCTCCGGGGGAGTGCTGGCTCTGACCTACCTGGTGAGCAGCCCGGCCATCCAGGCGAACCAGGCGGAATCCCTGCGCAGGTCCATCTACGAGGTGGTCTCCGGCGTGTCGAAGTACCAGGAGAAGAGCCGCGACGGGATGACCTACTTCGAGTGCCGGGACGCGGCGGGAAAGCTGGCCGGCTACGCCCTGCCGGCTGAAGGCAACGGCTACCAGGGCACCATCCGGCTCATGATCGGCGTGAGCGCGGACCTGGCGACCATCACCGGGCTGGAGGTGTTGGAGCAGGTGGAGACCCCCGGCCTGGGCGGCAGGATCGGGGAGAAGGCCTTCCAGGATCAGTTCCGGGGACTGCCCACCCAGCCGCCCATCACCTACGTGAAGAACAAGAAGCCCCAGGGGCCGGCGGAGATCCAGGCCATCACCGGCGCCACCATCTCCACCCGGTCCACCGTGGCCATCGTGAACCGCAAGCTGGAGGAGGCCAGGCGAGTCCTCGCCGGGGCCGGCGGGGTGGCCGCGGCGGGCGGGCAGGGAAAGGACCGGTAACCATGGGCGACCGACTGCTGAAGCAAGGACCGCGCCGCAGGGGACTTTTGGAGCTGGCCAAGGGGTTCTGGCGGGAGAACCCCGTGCTGGTGACGGTGCTGGGCCTGTGTCCCACCCTGGCGGTGACCACTTCCGCGGTGAACGCCCTCACCATGGGGCTGGCGGTGGTGTTCGTGCTCACCGCCTCCAGCGCGATCGTCTCCCTGATCCGGAATCTTGTGCCCAGACAGGTGCGGATCGCCTCCTTCATCCTGATCATCGCCACCTTCGTAACCATGGTGGACCTGTTTCTGAAGGCCTACTTTCTGCCTCTCAGCCGGGCGCTGGGACCGTACGTGCCGCTGATCGTGGTGAACTGCATCATCCTGGGACGGGCGGAGTCCTTTGCCTCCAAGAACGGGGTGGGCCTGTCCATCCTGGACGCCCTGGGCATGAGCCTGGGGTTCACCGCCACCCTCATCGTCCTGGGAGGGATCCGGGAGGTGCTGGGGCAGCGCACCTTCTTCGGGCTTTCGGTGCTGGGCCAGGGCTTCGAGCCCTGGGTCATCATGATCCTTCCGCCGGGGGCGTTCATCACCCTGGGCTTCCTGCTGGGGGGGAAGAACCTGATCGATCGCACTCGCCGGCGCCGGAAGGAGGAGCGGGAGGCTGCAGCCGGCGCCGGCGCGGCGCAGCCGGCGGAGGAGAAGCGGCCGGCATGAGGGTGGAGGAGAGCGAGCGATGGGGTTGATCCTGATCTTCATCTCCGCGGTGCTGGTGAACAACTTCGTTCTCAGCTACTTCCTGGGCATCTGCCCGTTCCTGGGCGTGTCCGGGAAGATCGACTCCGCGGTGAGCATGGGCATGGCAGTGACCTTCGTGCTCACCCTGACGGCGGCCATCACCTGGTTGATCAACCGCTACATCCTGGTGGCGCTGGGCCTTCCCTTTCTGGAGTACGTGTCCTTCATCATCGTGATCGCCGCGCTGGTCCAGTTCGTGGAGATGTTCATCCGCAAGACCAGCAAGGCCCTCTACGACGCGCTGGGGATCTTTCTGCCCCTGATCACCACCAACTGCGCCATTCTGGGGCTGGCCCTGTTCGGGGCCCTGCGGGAGTACGGGTTTATCCAGAACGTGGTGTTCGGCATCGGGGCGGGGGGTGGATTCACCCTGGCGCTGGTGATCATGGCGGGCATCCGCGAGCAGCTGGAGCTGGCGGACGTCCCTGAGTCCCTGAAAGGGGCGGCCATCACGCTGATCATCGCCGGGCTGCTGGCCCTGGCGTTCATGGGCTTCGCCGGGCTGATCTCGGCGTGAAGACCTTTGGCGGGCCGCAGCCCGCTCCCCGGTTCGGCGCCGGGGCGGGTGGCGGCGAGAGAGGTTCGTGATGACGATATTGATTGTTTCCCTGGGAAGCATGGGCGGCATCGGGCTGATCCTGGCCCTGCTGCTGGTCCTGGCGGACCGGCAGCTGGCCGTGAAGGAAGATCCCAGGTTCGAGGAGGCGCTGTCCATCCTTCCCGGGCTCAACTGCGGCGCCTGCGGCTATCCGCAGTGCTCCGTGTATCTGTCCGCGGTCATGGGCGAGCAGGCGGAGGCCAACCTGTGCAAGCCGGGAGGGCCGGAGGTGGCCGCGAGACTTGCCGGGTTCCTGGGCGTCGAGGCGGGGACCGTCACCCAGGAGGTGGCGCGGGTGTGCTGCAGCGGCGGCGACCGCGAGGCGGTGCGCACCCGGGTCTACAACGGCGTGAAGAGCTGCGCCGCGGCCAACCTGGTGGGCGGAGAGAAGGCCTGCCTTTATTCATGCCTGGGCTACGGGGACTGCGTGGACTCCTGCCCCTTCGACGCCATCCACATGGGGGAGAACTGCCTGCCGGTGGTGGACCTGGCGAAGTGTACGGGATGCGGCAACTGCGTGGTGGCCTGCCCGCGGGACATCATTACCCTGGCGGGCTACGAGGAGGCGGTCCACGTGTACTGCATCTCCCGGGACCGGGGGGCGGAGGTGCGCAAGATCTGTAGCGCCGGCTGCATCGCCTGCAAGCTCTGCGAGAAGGACGACACCACCGGGGCCGTGAAGATCGTGGACAACCTGGCGGTGATCGACTTCTCGGTGCACCCTGCCCCGGTGGACTCGATTCGCCGCTGTCCCACCAAGGTGATCCGCGTCTCGGAGCCGGTGCCAGGTTTCCAGCCGCGGCGGGCCGAGGCCGCGGCAGCCGTCGGCGGGCAGGGAGGCCGCAAAGAATCATAGAGGAAGCGAGGAGGTATCGAGATGAGGATACTGACCGTTTTGTTGTCGTGCCTGGTCCTTCTGGGCGCGGCGTCCGTCGTGTACGGGCACGAGGGTGAGGAGCACGAGGCACCTCAGAAGGTCACGAGCGCCGTCATGAGCGGCTCTCACGACGAGGGGCAGGCCGGGGGCGAGGAGGAGCACTCCGAGGCGGTGGAGGCGGACTTTCAGACCATCCGGCAGGAGGTGTCTGCCTCCACTGCGTTCATCGTCATCAAGGCGCTGGCCCTGGCGGCGGCAATCGCGGGGATCGGGCTGGTGTATCTGACCCGCCGCAGGAGCGGAGAGACAAGATGAGCGCCGGCGACGCGTCTGAAGGCAAGGAGTGGAGACTCACAGACTTCGACTACGAGGTGCCGGAAAACGCCGAGCGGTTCGGCTACAGCGTCGGGGGAGTCACCCTGGTGGGACTGCTTCTGCTCATCCTCACCGGGATCATCATGACCTTCTTCTACACCCCGACGGTGGATGAAGCGCGGGGGAGCGTCCTGGCCCTGAGCTCTCACCCGGGAGGACTGTGGTTGCGCTCGTTCCACCGCTGGACTGCAGAGGCGGTGATCTTTCTGCTGATCCTGCACATTACCAGGGTGGTGTTCACCGGGTCTTACCGCGGCAGGCGTACGCTGAACTGGCTTTTCGGTGTGCTGCTGCTGTTCGTGACCATGGGATTCTTCTTCTCCGGGACCGTGTTGAAGTGGGATCAGGAGGGATACGAGGCGTACCAGCACGCCGTGGAGGCCATGGAGCTGGTCCCCCTGGTGGGGGCCGCGCTGGCTTCGGTCATAACCGGCCTCCCCGCGGTGGCGCGATTCTACGCCACCCACACGCTGGTGCTCCCGGCCCTGCTTCTCCTGCTTCTTACCCCGCACCTGGTGCTGATGAAGCTGAACGGGCTTTCAACCCTGCCGGGGGAAAGCTCGCCGCGGACCAGCTCCTTCTTCCATCATCTGAAGCGAGTGCTGGCCTTCAGCCTGATCGTCTACGGAGTGATGGCGTTTCTGGCCGCCCTGTTTCCGGCCAGCCTGTATCCCGGGCCGTACACCGGCGTTGAGATGACCAAGCCGCCGTGGGCGTTCCTGGTCCTTTACGCTCTGGAGGATTGGATCGGCCTCAAGGCGCTGCTGGTGGCTCCGGTGGTGCTTCTGGTGGGGCTGGTCGTGATCCCCTTCATCGACCGCAGAGCGTCCCTGAGCTCAGCGGCGCGGAAGCTCATCGTCTGGGGCTACGTTTTCGTCGCCGCCGTGGTGATCTTTCTGATCGTCTACGTCGGCCTCACCCCGCCGGTGACCCATCTGGGCATGGATTGATGGGGAAGCGGCTGCGCTTGTTCGGGTTGAGAGGGGCTCCCCGCGCCGGCGGCTCCGGCCGCGGGGAGTCCCTCCGCGAGGAGCGCATCCGGAGCCGGCCCGCCGACGGTGAGCCCGCGGAGGTGGTTGCCGTTCACGGCGGGAGGGCTATCCTGCGGCTGGCCGCCGGCTCGGGATGCGAGAAGTGCCGCCTGTGCAGGCGGGTCTCCTCAGAGGAGATGGCCCTGTCGGCGCGCTGCGATCCCGGGCTCCGGCCCGGGGACCGCGGAACGGTATTCGTGGATCCGGCGGTGCGGGTCCGGGCCGCGCTGGTCCTGTTCTTGGCCCCCCTGGCGGCGCTGGTGGGCGGCTACTTCGCCGGCGCCATCCTGGCCCGCGTGACCGGCCTGGGAGGAGGCGGAGAGCTCCTGCCGGCGCTGGTAGGGCTGGCCTCTCTGGCGGCCAGCTTCCTGCCGATTCATCGCTACGACCGTCGCAAGCGGTCGGACCCGCGGTTTGCCCTCCATTTCTGGGTCACCGGGCGGTCTTCGGTGGGCGCAGAGGCGTACCGCGGCGATTGAGCCGATCGAGGCGATCGGGTTGAGCTAGGTGACGATATTTCACAGGAGGAGGTTTCCATGCAGAACGCAATCGCAGAGGGTATTCACTGGGTGGGAGTGCATTTCCCCACGCCCCCGGGGGCGGCGCTGAACGCTTATCTGATTCAGGACCAGGAGGTGGCGCTGATCGACACCACCGCCCCGGCCACTGCGCCGGCGGTGCTGGAGAAGGTGAAGGCCCTGGCCGACCCAAGGGAGATCCGGCACATCGTGCTGACCCACGCGGACCTGGACCACGCCGGCGGGCTGGCGGCCTTCCTGCGGGAGGCGCCCCAGGCCCAGGTACACGTCAGTGAGTTCGAGGCCAAGAGCCTTCCCATGTGGGGCGTGAAGGCCTCCGTGCACATCACCGGCGAGGGGGACAGGCTCTCCCTGGGCAGGCATACCCTCCGCTTCATCCAGACTCCCTACATCTGCACGCCCGGCCACCAGCTCCTGTTCGAGGAAAGCGAGGGGATCCTCTTTTCGGGGGACCTGTTCGCCCAGATCGGCCCGGTGGAATGGACCCTCTTCTCCGAGGGCGACAGGTCGGAGCTGCTGAAGAAAGTCCAGGCCATGAAGCTCGGCGTGACCGACTACCCGCGGCAGGCCATCGAGAAGATCAGGGACCTGCCGGTGCGAATCATCGCCTCGGGGCATGGCCAGCTGCTGAGCGACAACGTGCAGCGCTACATGAAGGAGCTGAGCGGCCAGGCCTAGCCGGCAGAGCCGGGGGGTGCGCCGTCGGGGACGCCTTCTTCGCCTAGCGAGCGCACGTATTCCTCGATCTCCGCGATACGGACGATCGAGAGCATCTCGGCGGCAACCCTCTCGGCCCGCTCCAGGCTGTTGGCCGCCAGCCGGCTGCGAACCTCCGGGATGCGTCGCGGGTCCACGCTCAGCTTGCGGATCCCCAGCCCGCTGAGAAAGAGGGTCATGGAGGGATAGGAGGCCGCGTCTCCGCATACCGAGAGCTCAGAGATGCGTTCCCCGACCCCGTCGGCGATCCTTTTCAGGGCGCGCAGCACCATGGGGTGATGGCTCAGGTACAGCTTCCCGAGCCGTTCGTTGGTGCGGTCCACCGCCAGCAGGTACATGACCAGGTCGTTGGTCCCTATGGACAGGAAGTCCGCCTCCTGCGCCAGCTCGGAGATTGCCTCCACCGCGGAGGGCAGCTCCACCATCGCTCCGACCCTCGCCCGGGCGTTGTGCTCCACGCCCTGTTGCGCCAGCTCCCGCTGGCAGCGGTGCAGCTCATCGCGCGCCTCCAGGTACTCGTCCACCGAGGAGATCATGGGAAACATGATCCCCAGCCGCACTCCGGCTCCGGCGCCCGCGCGGAGCATGGCGCGGAGCTGATCGCGGAACAGGTCCCTGCGAGAGAGGGAGAAGCGGATCCCGCGCACTCCCAGGAAGGGGTTGGATTCGCGCTCCCAGGTGGGCATGAGCTTGTCGCCTCCCAGATCGAAGGTGCGCAGAATTACCTCCTCCTCCGGCATGGCGCGCACGATCTCCCGGTAGATCAGGGTCTGCTCCTCTTCCGAGGGAAAGTCGTAGCGCAGAATGAAGGGAAACTCGCTGCGGTACAGCCCGATGCCGTCGGCCCTGCAGGCGGCGGCACCCTCCAGCTCCGACAGGAGGTTGATGTTGGCCATCACGCGGATCCCCATCCGGCGCACGGCCTTTTTCTCCTTCACGGTGCATGCCGGAGATACGACGGAGGCCGTCAGCCTGTCGAACCGCTCCTTCAGTTGTTGCTGCGGCTCGATATGGAGCCTGCCGCCGCTGGAGTCCAGGAGGACAAACGTACCGGGGGGCAGGTCCTCAAGGCGGGGGTCCTGCGTTGCCAGAACCGGAATGCCCAGCGACCGGGCCAGGATGGTGATGTGGGCTGTGGTGGTGGCTCCCCGGAAGACGATCCCTTCCACGTTCTGGACGGCAAGCTTCACCATTTCCGAGGGGAACAGCTCGGAGGTGAGAACGATATGCCCCCGATAGTCCGCCAGCTCCTCTTCGATGCCCTCCAGATTGGTGAGAATCCTGTGGCCCACGTCCCGCACGTCCTGGGCCTTCTGCTGGAGCCGGGGCTCCGTCAGGCGGGTGAACCGGTCGACGTACCGGTTCACCACCTCCACCACCGCGGCCGCCGGAGTCATCCCCTCCCGGATCCGACGCAGCATCTTCCCGGTGAAGTCCTCATCCTTGAGCATGAGCAGATGAGAGCTGAAGATGAAGGAAGCCAGGTCCTGCGAATCCAGCTCGATTCGTGACTGCAGCATCTCCAGCTGCTTTTGCGAGGCCTCCACGGCGTGCAGGAACCCCTGCTCGGGGGACTGCCCGGGGGGCAGGCCTGAGGGAGTCTGCTCGTGGATCGCATACAGATCGGCCAGCCGGAACAGCTGCCCCAGGGCCACGCCGTCGGACACGCTGAGGCCGGTGATCAGGGTCGGAACCTCCCTGGTAAGCGCCGGCCGGGCGTGCTCCCTGTCCCGCATCTCGATCAGCACGGTGGCGTTCTCCATGGTGGCCGCCAGGTGAGAGGCGATGGCCTTGAGGGCGTTCAGGTGTTCCTCGTCCAGACCCTCCGGCTGCCGGTTCTCCAGGGCGATCCCGCCGATGAGCACCGGTCCCCTGCGGATGGGAACGGCTGCGATCCTGCGCCGGCCTCCCGCGCGGTCGGGCTGCTCGCCGATGCGGGGGCTCCGCTCTCTGAGCGCCTCGGCGATGACGCCCGTGCCCTCCCGTATCTCCTCCGCGACCAGACCGCCGCGTCCGCCGGAGGTAGCGGAGAACAGCAGGTCCCCGCGCTCCTCGTCCACCAGCAGCACCGTGCAGCTGTCGGCCTCCAGGAATGAGGCCACCCCGTCGGCCACCTCCCGGAGGAACCCCTCGATGCTTCCCCTCTTCTCGAAGAGGCTGGATAGGCGGCCCAGGATCTGCGCCAGGTGGATCTTGTGGGGTTTCTTCATGGGTCAAACATAGGTAGGGGGCTACCGGCGGGTCAACCGTTCCGGCGCCGGACCCGGCCGGTGGCGCCACCACGATCGAGCCCCGGGCCGCCGCCAGAGAGAACGCCGCGGCCGGGCGGACCGTGGGGGTTCCCCCACGGCGCCCGGCACGCAGCTCGATACGGGGCTCGTTCGGACCGGCGGCCTGAGGCGCATCCCGCTACTCCGCCACCTTGCGGACGAAGATGCTCCAGGCCGAGGGCGCCTGCTGGCGGACCGCCAGCACCTGCTGGCCGGCCAGCTTCAGGCTGTGAGGCACGTTTTCCACGGCCGTCGCGTTGTCCACGGTGATCTTCAGCACCTGGCCGATCTGCATCTCCTCCAGGGTGATGCGGCTCTTGACGAACGTGTAAGGGCAGACCTCACCCCTGAGATCCAGGTCGAAGTCTGCCACGATCTGCTCTTCCGCCATTCGCTCTTTCCTCCCTGTTCCGGCGAACCGGCGCGAGTCTCACGGGCAGGCCGCCTTTCCCCCCTGCCCGCAGGCCGCGGGTTGCTCCACGTCGGCTATCTCCCTCATCGTGGGCCGCTCGCCGCACGCCGGGCAGTCCGGGTCGCGGGGCACCGCCACGCAGGTGTAATCCATCGTCAGGGCGTCCACGAACAGCATCCTGTCCACCAGAAGCTCGCCGATGCCCAGCAGGTACTTGAGCGCCTCCGCCGCCTGGATCGTACCCAGCATTCCGGCCACGGCGCCCAGCACGCCCGCTTCCGCGCAGCTTGGCACCGATCCGGCCGGGGGCGGGGTCTGGCAGACGCAGCGGTAGCAGGCGCTGCCGGGCACGTGGGTCATGGTCTGCCCGCAGTAGCGCAGGATGCCGGCCAGGGAGAAGGGCTTTCCCAGGAGCACGCAGGCGTCGCTGATCAGGAACTTGGCGGGGAAGTTGTCCGTACCTTCCACCACGAAGTCGTAGTCCCGGAGGATGCCCGCAATGTTGGCCGCGGTGAGCCGGCCGGGATGCGTTCTCACCGCCACCTCCGGGTTGAGCTGGCGCAGCTTGGCCCTGGCGGAGTCTACCTTGAAGGCGCCCACGTCCGGGGTGAAGTGCAGGATCTGGCGCTGCAGGTTGCTCAGGTCCACCGTGTCGCCGTCTGCGATCCCCAGGGTTCCCACCCCTGCGGCGGCCAGGTAGTAGGCGGCAGGCGAGCCCAGCCCGCCGGCGCCTGCCACCAGGACCCGGGACTGCTGCAGTCTCCTCTGCCCTTTTCCGCCGACGTCGGGCAGCAGGATGTGCCGGCTGTAGCGGACGATCTGCTCTTCCGTGAAACCCAAGGCCACGCTCCAAGTCTACCCCAGGGGGGTGGGGTAGCGCAAGCCCGGTATGCCCGACGCCGCGGCCGCAGGGGCGCGGCAGCGCCGGAATCCTCCTGCCTCGCGGTCTGGGCGGGCCGCACCCCTCCGCGCCGGGCTGTGGGCCGGAGGGACGCCGGCAGGCAGGTCCGCGCTTCCGGCGGGGCTGCGGTCCTCGCCCTGCGGCGGCCCTCCACAGGGCAGGCTCAGAAGCTGTAGGCGTCCACCGGCCGGGCGCCTCCGCCCTGGACCTGGATAAGAACCCCGTGGGGGAGACAGGCGATCCACTGTCCGGGACGGCTGACCGCGTCGCTGCGCACGCAGATCTGACGGGGACAGGAAGAACGGATCACCCGGGCTTCCCCGTCGGCTATGGCCACCACGCAGCTGCCCGGGGGCCCGGCGCCGGCGAAAACCCTGTCCTCCCGCAGCGGGAAGATCCACTCCCCCTGGGCAGAGCGGATGGTCACCTCAGGGTCGCGCGAGGGCCTGGCGTAGGCTCCGGCGGCCGAGAGGACCACCACCGCTGCGGCCAGCAGGACGGCGGCCAAGTCGAGGGGCCGAAGCCGCGGCCGCCACCGTCCGCGCCGGGCAGGAGGCATGTCAGCGGCCACCGGCGCCTCGCGGCTGGCTTCCCTGCTTGCGGGCCACAACAAGCCTGACCACGTCCAGAAAGAGGTGCTCCGCCCGCTCGATCTGGAACCCCGCCGCGGCAATGTTGCTCTGGGTCTCCCGGAGCATGGAGGTGCCCAGGGCGCGCACGCTGTAGACGTCCATCAGGCGCAGGAAGAGGTTCACCAGGGGGCTCTCGCTTTTCATGTGCTCCAGGAACACGGCCCGGCCCGCCGGTTGGAGGACCCGGTACACCTCCCTGAGGCCCTGCAGCGGGTCCGGGACGGTGCAGAAGACGAAGGTGCTGATCACGGTTGCGAAGGTGTCGTCCGCGAAGGCCAGCTCCTGCACGTCCATTTCCAGGAGCTTGACGTTGGCCAGGCCCAGGCGTTCTTTCTTCTCCGCCGCCTTCTCCAGCATGCCGGGACTGAAATCCACGGCCGTCACGTCGGTTCCCGGGGGGTAGTGAGGCAGGTTCTTCCCCGTGCCCACCCCGACCTCCAGCACCGGGCCGCGCACCAGGGACAGCGCCCGCTGCCGGAGGCGCCGGAAGAGGAGCCCCTCGACGATGCCCTCCATCCGGTCGTAATGCCGCGCTGCGCGGTCGTACTTCTCGATCGTGCTCGTTTCCATGCTCCCGTGCTCCTGGAGGAACCGCGCCGGCAGCCTGCGGAAGGGCAGGCGGCACGTCCCGGTCGCCTAATAACCTACTGCCCAACAAGCGGGCGCGGCAAGGTTGACTGACCGTGCGCGGCGGCAGTATACTCAAGATACCCCAGGGGGGTGGGGTGTTCAAGAGGGCGGTCCCGGATTTTCGGGTCCCCTGGTCTGCGGCCGTCCTCCATGGTGTCGTGGACCCGCTGCCGCCCGGGCGGGACCGGAGCGGGGGCGGACAGGGAGGCGCACGTGGTGCCGGTGGCCAGGCAGAATCTATGGCATGACAGAGTCAAAGCGCTGATGAGCGTTGGCGGAGTGGTCCTCAGCGTCTTCCTGATCTTCACGATGTACGGGGTGTACAGAGGGATCAACGGCGTGATGGAGGACATGGTTTTCGGGACCGGAGCGGACCTGTGGATCACTCAGGAAGGGACCAGCGGCTCGGTGCACAGCCCCTCGGTGCTTCCCGCCGGCATCGGTGCGCGGCTTGCGGGCATTGCCGGGGTCGCGGAGCACGCGCCGCTCATTCGCACGGCGGTGAGCTACCGCGACGGCGGCGGGGAGACCGCGCTGCTGTTCCTCAACGGCTATCGGACCACCGGGAGCCTCGGCGGACCCTGGAGCGTCGTGGCCGGGAAGCGCAGCCCGGGACCGGGGGAGGTTCTGCTGGATCGCTCCTTTGCGGGCAGGCAGGGGCTGCGCATCGGCGGGCGCATCACCCTGAGGGGGCAGCAGTACCAGATTGCCGGACTGACGGAGCGGACCAACATGATGGTGGGCTTCTTCGTTTTCCTGCGGTATCAGGACGCCGCTCGCTTTCTGCCTGCAGGGCTGACCAACAGCCACCTGGTGCGGCTCCAGCCGCGAGCCGGCGCCGCGGAGGTGCGCGCCCGGATTCTGCAGCGCCTCGAGGGGGTCAGCGTTCGCACGAGCCGGCAGATCGCCGCCGCCTACAAGGAGGAGGTGGTCGGCAGCTTTCTCCCGATCCTGCTGGTGCTCAGCCTGGTGGCTCTCGTGGTGGGGGTCCTGGTGGTGGGGTTGCTGATATACATGCTGACCGTCGAGAAGAGCAGGGAGTACGGGATCATCAAGGCCATGGGAGGTACCAACGCTCAGCTGTACCGGATCGTGCTCTCCCAGTCTCTCATCGTGTCGGTGGGGGGCTACGTTCTGGGAGCCGCGACGTCGTTCCCCCTGATGGCGCTCATCCGCAGCGCGGTTCCCGAGTTCCTGGCGGTGCTGGATCCCAGGCTTGTCCTCATGGGGCTGCCGCTGTTCGTTCTCACTGGAATCGCCGCCTCCCTCATCCCGGTGCGGCGGATCGCCGGGATCGACCCGGCCGTGGTGTTCAAGCGCTGAAGAGCGCAGATCGTGCGAGGGGTCCGTGTGAGGGGTCGATGATGCAGCCGGCCAGGATGATCGAGCTGGACAGGGTAACCAAGACCTACGGCGCCGGTCATACGGCGGTCCATGCCCTGCGGGAGGTCAGCCTCCACGTCGAGCGGGGAGAGATCGTCCTGGTCATGGGCCCCTCGGGATCGGGGAAGACGACGCTTCTGCAGACAGTGGGCGCCCTGCTGCGGCCCACCTTCGGGGCGGTCCGGGTGGCCGGCGCGGACCTCGGTGCGCTCAAGGCGGCCGCCCTTGCGCGGCTGCGCCTGGGTACCTTCGGCTTCATCTGCCAGAGCCACAACCTCCTTGCGTCGCTGTCAGCGCTGCAGAACGTCGAGCTGCCCCTGGACCTGGCCGGGCGCAGGGGCGGCTTCGCACGGGAGAAGGCGCAGGGCCTGCTGCGGCAAATGGGTCTCTCCGGGAGAGCCCACCACCTTCCCGCGCAGCTCAGCGGCGGGGAACAGCAGCGGGTGGCGGTGGCCCGGGCCCTGGCGAACGATCCGCCGGTCCTGCTGGCCGACGAGCCAACCGCCAGCCTGGACTCCAAGAGCGGCTACGACGTGGTGGAGACGATCCGCCGGCTGGCCCGCGAGCGCGGGAGCACGGTGCTGATCGTGACCCACGACGCCCGCATCAAGAACCTGGCGGATCGGGTTCTGTGGCTGGAGGACGGGCGCCTGCGGCTGGAGCGGGCCGCCGCCGGGACGGCGGTGGACCCGGTCTGCCTGATGGTGGTCGATCCAGCGGGCGCCGCGTACCGCTGGGAGCGGCTCGGGAGGCGGTATTACTTCTGCTCGGGGGAGTGCCGGGACCGTTTCCAGGCCCATCCCGAGCGCTTCGACTACGGGGCGTGAAGCCCGCAGCCCGCCTGGCTGCCCGCGCCCAGCCGGGACGGCCCGGGGGGGGTTGGGGGGGCGGTGCGGGCGGCTCGAGTTGACAGCCCAAAACCCTTCCGTATACGCTTTGAACGGTATGAAGCGCGGCTCACCGGCGCCGGCCGGACAGCGGAAGCGTCCCAAGACCGCCTCGCCAGGCTCCGGGGAACGGAAGCGGGAGCGGCGCACCGGCGCGGAAGGCGACGCCCTGTCTGAGCGCTCCGTCGCGTTCCTGCGCAACCTGATCCTCAGCTCCGTGGACGGAGTGATCGCCGCCGACATGACCGGCAAGATCCTCATCTTCAACGAGGGCGCGGCATCCATCCTGGGCTACAGTCCGGAAGAGGGCAGGAGGCTGAACATTCGCAGCCTGTACCCGGGCCAGGGAGCGCGCCGGGTGATGGGGAAGCTGCGCGGCGAGGAGTTCGGCGGGAGCGGCAAGCTGCGCTCCTATTCCGTGGAGCTGCGCAGCAAGAGCGGCGAGCTGATCCCCATCAGCCTGAACGCCTCCATCGTGCGCGAGGGCGGACGTGAGGTGGCTACCATCGGCTTCTTCCACGACATGCGGGAGGCCATCCGCATGAAGCGAGAGCTGGAGCAGACCCAGCTGCAGCTCCTGCAGTCCGAGAAGATGGCCTCGCTGGGCAAGCTGGCCGCCGGCGTGGCCCACCAGCTGAACAACCCCTTGAACGGCATCACCCTGTACACGCGCCTGGTGATGGAGGAGTACGAGCTGCAGGACGACGTGCGCAAGGACCTGAGGCGGGTGCTGCGCGACGTGGAGCGCTGCCGCCGGACGGTGCGGGAGCTGCTGGAGTTTGCCCGCCAGACCCGGCAGGAGGTACGTCCCCAGGACGTGAACCGGGCCATCTCCAGGACCCTGTTCCTGCTGGAGAACCAGTCCCTGTTCCAGAACATCGAGATCCAGCGGCAGCTCGGCTCCTCCCTGCCGCAGGTACCGATGGACATCCAGCAGATCGGGCACGTGCTCATGAACCTCATCCTCAACGCCGCCGAGGCGATCGACGGCAGGGGCAAGCTGGTGGTGCGCTCCTACACCGCTCGCGGCGGGGATCGGGTGTGCATCGAGATCTCGGACACCGGTCCCGGGATCCCCAAGGAGGTGCTCCCCCACATCTTCGAGCCCTTCTACACCACCAAGGAGCAGGGCAAGGGCACCGGGCTGGGGCTGAGCATGGTGTACGGGATCGTGAAGAATCACCACGGCAGCATCCGGGTGGCCAGCACACCGGGCCAGGGGGCAACCTTCACGGTGGAGCTGCCGGTGGACCCCGAGGCCGGCGAAGAGGGGGGCGGCGCAGCGGACGGCGGCGGGGCGCCGAGAGGCGGAGCGGACCGTGGCTGAGAGGAACGAAGCCAGGACCGGGAAGGAGCCGCGGGAAGCGGTGAAGGAACCCTTGAGGGTCCTGGTGGTGGACGACGAGGAGGACACCCGCGACGGCTGCCAGCGGATCCTCTCGCGGATGGGCTACCACACCTCCACCGCCCCCCGGGGAGACACGGCCCTGCAAATGCTTCAGGAGCGGCCCGCGGAGATCGTTCTCCTGGATCTGAAGATGCCGGGGCCCGACGGAATGGAGGTCCTGCGCTGCATCCGCGAACGTCACCAGGAGACGCTGATCGTCGTCATCACCGGCTTTGCCACCGTGGAGCTGGCCATCGAGGCCATGAAGCTGGGAGCCTACGACTTCATCGCCAAGCCCTTCGACCCGGACGGGCTGCGGATCGTGGTCAGGCGAGCCGAGGAGCGCATCCGGCTGAGCCGCGAGGCGGAACGGTTGGCCGAGGAGCGCCGCCGGACCCTCAACGACCTGGGCGCGGAGAAGAGCCGCACGCGGACGGTGATCGAATCGCTTCCCACCGGCGTGGTGGTGACCAACGTGGAGGGCAGGGCCGTGTTGGTCAACCCCGCCTTCCTGCAGCAGGTGGGCCTGCCTGCCGACACCGCGCCGGGCCAGCCCATCAAGGCTTACGTGAAGGATGCGGGGCTTTGCGACCTGGTGCTGGAGATCTCCCGGGGGAATATCACCCACCTGGAGGAGATCCCCGCCTGCGAGTTCACCACCGCCGGTGGAAGGCACCTTCTGGGCCGGGGGCGGCCGGTGGTTTCCGAGAGCGGCGAGTGTCTGGGTGCGGCCATGACCGTGGCGGACATCACGGTGCTGCGGGAGCTTGACCGGCTGAAATCGGAATTCGTGGCGGAAGTGTCCCATGAGCTGCGCTCTCCGCTTTCCACCATTCACGAGCAGCTTGCCCTGGTGGCGCGGGACATCGCGGAGGGGAAGTCGACGGAGGACCTGCCAATCCTGCTGCGCGCCCTGGAGAAGACCCACGAGCTGATCTCGCTGGTGGGGGACCTGCTCGATCTTTCGCGTATCGAGTCGGGCACGGCCTACCGGGAGGCCCGCCCTCTGCGCCTGGAGGAGCTGCTGGGCGGCGTGGTCGGTTTCCTCAAGTCCAGGGCGGAGACCCGCCGGCAGAGCCTATCTCTGGAGCTGCCGGAGCAGCCGCTGCCCGAGTTGAAGGCTGACCCCTTTGCCCTGGAGAGCATCTTTGGGAACCTGGTCAGCAACGCCATCAACTACACCCAGGAGGGCGGCAGGATCAGGGTGAAGGTAAGCCGCCGGGACGGGCAGGTCGCGGTGGCAGTGACCGACAACGGCATGGGGATAGAGCCCGGGCATCTGGAACGAATTTTCGACCGCTTCTACCGGGTGAAGAACGAGAAGACCCGCAACATCCGCGGCACCGGGCTGGGACTGCCCATCGTGAAGGGCCTTCTGGAGGCCCTGGGCGGAACCATCAAGGTGAAGAGCACTCCCGGCAAGGGGAGCACCTTTACCGTGACGATTCCCCTGAAGGAGGCCCCCCGGCAGGGAGTCAGGGAATAGGTTCCGGCTCAGCCCGCTCCTCGCCGCCTCATTCCCGGACAAGGCCACCGCTCCGGCCCGTCAGCTGCTTCCGTCGCCCCGGGCTGCCTGCTCCCGGGCGCGCTTCCTGGCCTCTCTCTTCTCGGCGTGGCTCAGCCTGCGGTACGGCTCGATTCCCAGCCTCTTGGCGGTGTGGTCCTTGCCCAGGTAGAAGTTGAGCCACGAAGGGGTCTGCCACAGAGCCCAGTTGCAGGGGGGCGCGATGTGATCCTCGATCTTCTCCTGCTCCTTGAAGACCTTCAGCCTGTCGTAGGCCTGCACCCAGATGCATTGCCGCTCGCCCGGGTACACTTCGCACCATCCCTCGTAGCTGCCGCCGCAGGGTCCGTTGCGCTGCTGCTTCGGGCACTGCGACATGGGGCAGACGTAGGCCACGTCGAAGAGGCCGCAGTCCCCGCAGTTCATGCAGTCGAACATCACCACCTTGGCGAGGTGCTCGAAAAAGCCGAAGGTCTTGCGGGAGCGCGGCCTGGCGTCGATGCGCGCGGCCACGGGGCGCAGCATGCGGAACAGCGCGCTCTTCTCGTTGAACAGGACGCTGTGCGCCACCCGGGACATGCGGTACACCGTGGGGGCCCGCCCCCTGGCCGTCCGGGGCGCCGGGGCGTCGGTGTTCAGCCCCGTGCGCTCGTCCTTCTGGAAGAAGTAGAAGCCGTTTTCTTGTGGATAGTCGAACTCCCGAACCAGGTCCTCCCAGCCCGAGGCCAGCCGCTCACCCTCGTCGACGATGTACTCCACGTTCTCGTAGCTGATTCCGTGGCCCCCGATGTGCGCGCCGGCGCAGCCCATCCCCTTGGCGATGGCGTACTGCCTGGCCGCCCGCAGGAGCCGGGCGCCCTTGCCCTTGTCATCGGCCTTGGCCTCCGCGGCGGTTTCCGCCAGCAGCTTGTCCGTGACCACGCAGCCCGGCACACCATTTGCGTTCATGAGCCTGGCCGCCCCGTGGGGCAGCACGTAGACGTTGGCCAGCACCGGGATGGAGAGGCCCTGGAGCTTCAGCCACTGCAGGACCTCGTGGACCTTGCGGGCGTCGTAGCCGACCTGGGTGATGATGAACCGCGCCCCGCTGTCGATCTTCTTCTTCAGCTTGGCGTACTGGCCCATGATCTCCGACTCCCGCTGCTTGAACGGAGACACGCACGCGCCGGCGAAAAGCTCCGTGCCCGCCAGGGTGATGGTCTTGTTCATCACCTTGTGCTCCAGGCCGCGGTTCATCTCCTCCACCAGCCGCAGCACGTTGGGTGGGTCCAGGTCGAAGACCGGCTTGGGGGTGCCCTCGAAGGCCTCCGTGGAGGGATAGTCGCCGGAGAGGATCAGGACGTTCCGCACTCCTTCGGCGGCCACTCCGTAGAGCATGCTCTCGATGGTGTTGCGGTTCTTGTCGCGGCAGGCCAGGTGCACCAGCGGCTCCATGTTGGAGCGCTTGATCTGGGCGCAGAGCATCTCGGTGGACAGGGCGGGATTGCCGCCGGGGTTGTCGGTCACGCTGATGGCGTGCACCCTTGCTCCGGCCGCGGCCCTGGCCACGTTGTCGATCAGCTTCTCCTGCTGGATCTCGAAAGCGCCCCGGCCCGGGATCTGCTCCCAGGTCACGCAGAACACCTCGGGATCCAGGATGGCTTCACGCAGGAGGTTCGCCTTTCTCCGGAGGCCCCGGTCCATCGCCTCGCGCAGCCCCGCCGCCTCCAGGGAGGCCTGCTTTGCCTCTCCGGAAGCCAGGGCGAGGTAGTCCTCGGCCTCCATCCGCATGGCTTCCTCGGTGGTCCACCTGCGGCCGATGTCCACCACCACGAGGGGGATGTGCTTGGTGATCCACCCAGAGCGCAGCTTCTGGTGCAGGCGGAACGAGGTTCCCCGTGGCTCCAGGTGCCCCAGCAGGACGGCGTCGGGCCGGTCGCGCCGGGCTACGGCCAGTCCCTCCTGCTCGTTCGCGGCCTGATCCACCTGGAATCCGTCCTCCAGCAGCCGGGCCGCCGACTCGCGGAAATCCGCCTCACTCGCTATGACCAGCACTTTGCGTCTGGTTTGACCGTTGTCCATCGTCTCTCTCCGGTTTGATGCGTTTAGATCTTGAGCAGTCTCTTCAGGCTCGCGACGATCTGCTCGGCGGAAGCCGGCTTGGGCAGATACTCGTCCGCATTCATGGTCATCCCATCGTAGTGGGAGTAGCGCGTGGAGGGCACCTTGGAAGCCACCGCCGTCAGCAGGATCACGGGAATGCGCGCGTACTTCGGGGCTTCCTTCAGCTGCGCGCACACCTGGTAGCCGTCCTTGCCGGGCATCATCACGTCCAGCACGATCGCGTCCGGCGGGCTGGCCTCCACCTTGGCCAGCCCCTCCTCTCCGTCGTAGGCCACCTCCACGGCGAAGCCCGCCCGTTCGAGATTGACCTTGAGCACCGAGACGAAGTCCGGCTCGTCGTCCACCACCAGGATCGTCTTTTGCTCGCTCATGTTGGAACCCCCTTCTTCAGCTTTCCGCAGGCTGCGGACCGACAGGGATTTCGGATCCCAGGATCTCCGGCACTCTGGCTTCCCAGCCCACCGTGGACAGCACGACTCCCGCGGCCCCCTCTCTGCGGAGGGCCGCCACCATCTCCGCGGCGATGCGCACGCACTCCCGGGAGGCCTCTTCGGCGTCCTGGATGCGTTCGATCACTGCGGCGGGCAGGTGGATCTTCCCGCTGTGGGCGGCGATGTAGCGGGCCATGCCCAGGGACTTGAGAAGGAGGACGGTGGGCACCACTTTCAAGCCCCTGGCCGCCTCCATCAGCGCGCGCACATGAGCCAGGTCGAAAACCGGGGAGGTGACGAAGTAGGCCGCGCCCCGCTCCGCCTGAGCCTTCATCTCCTCCACGGCGGCCGCCAGCTCCTTGCCCGGGAGTCCCGCCCGGACGCTGGCGCCCGTAAGGAAGCGGGGCGCCCCGGCGAGCTCGCCCCCGGCCATGTCCCGGCCCTGCCCCAGCCCCCGGATCGTCTCCAGGAGCTCGGTCACCTGGAGATCGTTGACCTCCTGCGCCTGATGATGGTCCCCCAGCCGGGCCTCCTCGGCGCTGCTCACCAGGAGATTGCGCACACCGAGAGCGCCGGCGGCGAGGAGGTCTGCCTGCAGAGCCAGCCGGTTGCGGTCGCGGCAGCAGACTTCCATGAGGGTTTCCAGGCCCTGCCGCTGCAGAAGCGCCGCCACACCTAGTGCGCTCATCCGCAGGACGGCGGCGGTCATGTCCGGCACCAGCAGGGCATCCACATGGCCCTCGAGCTGAGTCGCCTTGTCGAGCATGCCGGCCACGTCGATGCCTTTGGGCGGCGTGATTTCGGCCAGGACCAGGAACTCTCCCCTGTCCAACTTGTCTTTCGGGTCCATCCGAACGCCTCCTTCCACCTGACCCTCCGCCCGATGCTCCTGCCCGGGCCGGGCTACGCCCCCGGGTCTGTCCCTCGCCGCCGCGCTGCGCAGGCGGGTGCCTGAGTCGACCGGCACGGCGAGGGTGAGCCGCTGATTTCAGGAAATCGGAGTTTTACCACCGCGGCGGCGCCATTCTACGCCCTCCCTGGAGGATTTGCAAGCACTCGAAGAAAACCGACCGCGGTCCTCGGTTGCCGCAGCCGCCGTCCCTGACCTATGATGGGCTCATGCTCGATCTGCGCGGGGGCCACGCCGCGGAGCCGGTCGTTCTCTACCGTGACGACAGTGTGGTGGTGGTGGACAAGCCGCCGGGGACCATGGTGCACCGCAATACCTGGGAGCCGCGGATCGAAAGCTGCGTGGAGATCCTGGGGAGGCGGTTGGGCAAGGCTGTGCTTCCCGTGCACCGCATCGATCGCGCCACCTCCGGGGCGGTGGTGTTCGCGCTGGACAGCCGGGCCGCCGCCGCCCTGGCCGGGCAGTTCCGGCTGCGATCGGTGGCCAAGACCTATCTGGCGATCGTACGCGGGCACCTGGAGCATGCCGTGGAGGTGGACCATCCCATCCGGCAGCCGGAGCGGGTGCTGCCGGCGCGCTCCACCGTGACACCCCTGGCAAGGGCGGTGTTTCCCGAGCCCGCCGGCATCTACCAGGAGGCGTGGTACAGCCTGGTGCGGGTGGATCTGCACACGGGGCGCAGCCACCAGGCGCGCCGGCACCTTCGACACCTGGGCCACCCGGTGATCGGCGACAGGCGCTACGGAGACAGGGCCCAGAACCGCTTCTTCGCCGGCCGCTTCGGCACGACGGAGATGTTCCTGCGGGCCTACTCGCTGAGCTTCGCGCACCCGGTGAGCGACCGGGGCGTGGAGGTGTGCACCGGCGTTCCCGGGCGCTGGAGGGAGGTGGCCGCGGCGGTAGGGCTGCCTGTTCCGGCGGAGCTGCTGCGGTCCGCCGGGGTCCGCCTCCTGGGGGCTACCGCGTGAGCGCCGGATTGGCGGCGGATGCCGGCGGCGGGGGACCTCCGCCCCTGCTCTGCATGTCTGGGGGGACCGTAAGGTTCGGCAACATCGTTGCCCTGGACCGTGTGGATTTCCGGGTCATGCCCGGGGAGATCGTCGGGCTGCTGGGCTCCAATGGCGCCGGAAAGTCCACGCTGGTGAAGGCGCTGATCGGATTTCACAGGCTCGACGGCGGGGAGATCCGCTTGCAGGGCGAGGCGATGCAGCTGTGGTCCCCACAGGAGGCCAGGCAGCGGGGCATCGAAACCGTGTTCCAGGACCTGTCCCTGGCCGAGGACCTGAGCGTCTCGAGGAACTTCTTCATCGGCAAGGAAATCCTGCGGCGGGTAGGACCGCTGCGCTTCCCGGATGCCCGGCGCATGCGCCGCGCCGCCATGGACTTGCTGGCTGAGCTGGGTTTTCCCGCCAAGGTGGACCGCGACCTTCCGGTGGGCGCGCTTTCCGGGGGCGAACGCCAGCTCATCGCCATCGCCCGGGCCGGCTACTTCGCCACGAGGCTTCTGATCCTGGACGAGCCCTTCTCCGCCCTGGCGGAGACCTCCACTCAGAGCGTGCTGAGCCTGATCAAGAAGGCAAAAGCCCGCGGTGTCTCGGTGGTCCTGGTGACCCATCATGCCCCGGAAGTGTTCGAGGTGGCGGACCGCTTCGTGGTCCTGCAAAACGGCAGGAGCTTCGCGGAGCTGCGCAAGGAGGACACCGACATGCGGGATCTGGAGAAGCTCCTGATCTCGCAGCGCCTGGCCGCGGTGAAGGAGATGGCCGCTGGTGTGGCCCACCAGGTCAAGAATCCCCTGGGCGTGATGAGAGTATCGGTGGAGATGCTGAGGCGCAAGTTCCGGGTGGAGTGCTTCCAGCGCGAGTACCGGCAGGTGCTGGACGTGCTGGCCAGCGAGATCGACAGCCTCGATCATATCGTGGTGAGCTTCATGGATTTTGCCCACCAGACCAGGGTGGAGAAAAGGTCCTGCCCCGTCGCGGCCCTGGTGCGGCGCAGCGTGGAGGGCGTGCCGGCCAGCGCCCGGGGCAGAGTGAGAATCTCTGTGCTCCTGCCTGAGCCGGCGGCGGAGCACCTGGTGGACCCGGATCTGATGAAGCAGGCCATTTCCAACGTGGTGGTGAATGCCGTGGAGGCTTCCCCCGCGAACGGCACCGTCGAGGTCCGGGCCTACCTCCGCGACGGGAGGATGGTGGTGGAGGTGCGGGACTGGGGCTGCGGGATGGACCAGGATACGCTGCGGAGGATCTACAATCCCTTCTTCTCGACCAAGAGCGCCGGGACAGGACTGGGCCTGTCGATCGCCCACCGGGTGGTGGAGCTCCACGGCGGCAGGATCGAGGTGGACACCGCTCTGGCAGCGGGAACCACCTTTCGGTTGATCGTATGAGGTCTTGTAGATGAAGCGAGTCCTGGTTGTCGATGACGAGCCGAACATGTCGGTGGTGCTGCGGATGCTGCTGGAGGACGAGGGCTACGGCGTGGCGGTCTCCACCGGCGGGGCGGAAGCGATCCGCCGGCTGGAGAACGGTGAGGTAGTGGACCTGATCATCTCGGACCTGAAGATGCCCGGCGTGGACGGCATGAAGCTCCTGGACTACCTGAACCAGACCAACCGGGACATTCCCCTGATCCTGATCACCGCCTACGGGACCATTCCGGACGCCGTGGAAGCCATGCGTCGGGGGGCGGCGGACTTCATCACCAAGCCCTTCAACACGGACCTGATCCTCCACAAGGTCAGGACGAGCTTCCGGCTGCGGACCCTGGAAACGGACAGGCGGCTGCTGGTGGAGCGGGTGGAGGAGGAGAGCATCATTTACAGGAGCGCTCGAATGGGCCGGCTCATGGAGATGGCCCGGAAGATGGCCGCAGTGGCCACGCCGGTGCTGATCACCGGAGAGAGTGGCACCGGTAAGGAGCTGATCGCCAAGGCCATCCACGCCTGGGGCGCCGGGGAAGATTCAGCCGCGAAGGTGAGGCCCTTCGTCAGGGTGAACTGTTCGGCGATCCCGGAAAGCCTGTTCGAGAGTGAGCTGTTCGGCTACCAGCGGGGTGCTTTCACCGGGGCGCACAAGGACTACAAGGGTAAGATCCGGATGGCGGAGAACGGTACGCTTTTCCTCGACGAGATCGGCGAGCTGGCGCCCACCCTTCAGCCCAAGCTTCTGCATCTGCTGGAGAACAGGAGCTTCGAGCCCCTGGGCAGCACCACCACCATCCGCGCCGACTGCCGGTTCGTTTGCGCCACCAACCGTGCCGTGACGGCCCTGGTGAGGGAGGGAACCTTCAGAAAGGATCTGTTCTATCGGATCAACGCTCTCAGTCTGGTGGTGCCGGCGCTCCGGGAGCGCCGGGAGGACATCCCACCTTTGCTGGATCATTTCGTGGGCGTCTACTGCCGGGAGATGGGCAAGGCCATCCGGGTGTCCGAAGATGCACGGGGGGCAATGCTGGCCTACGACTGGCCCGGCAACATCCGTGAGCTGAAGAACATCGTGGAACGGCTGGTAGTGCTGGCCGACCGGGACGACGAGATCGGGGTCCGCGATCTGCCTCCGGAGATCGTGGAGGCGGGCGGGCGGGAGGAGGAGGCGGGCAACCGCCTGGAGACCGCGGAACGCCAGATGATCCTGCAGACGCTCCAGGAGACCGGCTGGAACGTCACCCGGGCGGCCGAGGCTCTGGGCCTGCCGAGGGGGAACCTCCGCTACCGCATCCAGAAGTACGGGCTGCGGCCCGGCCAATAGTCGCCGTTCGGGTGGCCAATTGTGGCCGGACCGCGCAGGACGGGCCGTCTGAAAGGGGACGGTGTTGCGGGCCGTCCGAGCCGGAGCGGCGGATGCGTGCACGCCGGCGGGCCGCCTCCCGGCCGGCGGAGCCCCTCCGTCGATGAAACCCGCCGGTGCACCTCGATTTTGGCCTCTTTCTTGCTCGAAAAGAGGCGTGACGCCGAAGGAGCCCGCTCATGCAAGGAAAGGTCCAGGAGAGCACGGGATGGGATAGAGTGTAGCGCGTTCGCATAACGGTGCCTGTGGAAAGCACTTCGAGGCAGCAGAGGGAGGGCTCCTTCGATGCGGGTGCAGAGAGCAGTAGAAACGAAAGAGAGGAGACCTGTCATATGAAGAGAGTAATGCTGGTTCTCATGGTTGCGCTCCTGGCGGCGGGGACCGTCGTTGCGGCGGGCAAGCAGGAAGCGCCGGCCCCGGGAACGACTGAGGCCGCCGCGGCCAGCAAGCTGGCTAACGTCTCGATCCGCTTCTTCGCAGGCGGCGAGCCCGGGGGCGCGTTCGCGTCGATCGTGTACCGCGGTGCCCAGGACGCCCAGAAGCTCCTGGGCTGCAAGGTGGAGTATGTGTTCTCCGGGTGGGATCCGGAGAAGATGGTGGCCCAGCTGCGTGACGCGGTCGCTGCGCGGCCGGACGGCATTGCCATGATGGGTCACCCCGGCGACGACGCCATCATGCCCCTGGCGGAGCAGGCGGCGCTGGACGGGATCCTGATGACCTACCAGAACGTCGACGTCCCGGAGGTGCGCAAGCGCTTCGGTGGCGGCTACGTGGGTGCCAACCTGTACAGTCAGGGAGCTGCCCTGGCCCAGGAGGCCCTGCGGCGGTTTGGCCTCAAGAAAGGGGACCGGGTCATCGTGTTCGGCAACTGGGGCATGCCCGGGCGGTACATTCGCGAGCAGGGCTCGGCGGACGCCTTCGAGAAGGCGGGCCTGGTGGTGGATAAGCTGACCATCACGGTGGAACAGATCAACAGCCCCGAGCTCCTGCTGCCGGTGATCAGCGGCGCCATCCTGGCGCACCCAGAGACCAGGCTCATCCTGTACTCCAACTCGACGAACCTGGGTACCGTGCCCCTGTACATGGACACGCTGGGCAAGAAGCCTGGGGAGGTTCTCAATATCGGCTTCGACACCAGCCCGGCCATCATCGATGCGTTCCGCAAGGGCTACGTCCAGCTGGCCTCCGATCAGCAGCCCTACCTGCAAGGGTTCCTCCCGATCATCAGCCTGGCGCTGACCAAGGTCTACGGCTTCAGTCCCCTCAGCGTGGACACCGGGGCCGGGTTCGTGACCCAGGACAACTTCGCCCAGATTGCGCCTCTCGCCGAAGCTGGGATACGCTGAAGAAGAAGGCGCCGAGACGAGCGTGCGGGCGGGGACCAACCGCCCCGCCCGCCGCTTTTGCGGCAGGAGGGATCATCACACATGAGTACTCGCACGGGATTCTTGAGCAGGTACAAGCTCAGCATGGGCGTGACCGCCGTGTTCCTCCTCCTCATGGCGGTCTTCGCGATCGCCAACCCCAAGGTGTTCCTGGACTATCGGGCCTACATGGCGGTGTTCACCACCCTGGGCGCTTCGATCATTCTGGCCACCTCGGTGGTGTTCGTGGTGGCCAGCGGGGAGCTGGACCTGTCCTTTCCTTCGGTGATCGGCTTCTCCGCCTGGTTGTTTGCGGTGATCGTCAAGGCCGGTGGAAGTCCGGTCCTGGCCTTTCTCGCCGCCCTGGCGCTTGGCTGTTCGGTGGGCGTCCTGAACGGAGTGCTTGTCACCAAGATCCGGCTCTCCTCGCTGGTGTCAACTCTGGGGATGAACTTCCTCATTCGCGGGCTGATCATGATTCTCACCAACGGCATCGCCATCCCCCTCCCGGGGCTCCGAGAGACCACCTTCCACGCGGTGTTCGCCGGAAGAGTCGGGATCTTTCCCGTTCAGATGCTCTGGAGCGTGGGCTATGCCGTGGTCTGCTGGCTGATCTTCAACAGGCACCGCTTTGGCGGCCACGTATGCTACATCGGTGACAACACTACCAGCGCGCGGGAGATGGGGATTCGCGTGGACCGCGTGAAGATCCTTACCTTCGTGTTCATGGGCTTCAGTGCCGCCTTTGCCGGCGTGATGCTGACGCTGATTAACAATTCGTTCTGGCCCACCACCGGCGACGGCTACCTGCTGCTCATCCTGGCCGCGGTCTTTCTCGGGGGAACCCCCACCTGGGGAGGCGTGGGCACCGTGTTCGGTGCGGTGGTCGGGGCGTTCATCCTGGGATTCATCGAAACCGGCATCGTGGCCTCCGGGCTGACCGGCTTCTACAAGCAGTTCTTCTACGGCCTGATTCTGATCCTGGCCCTGGTCAGCCACCGCTACGCGGGGCTGAAGCGCAAGTGACACCGCCGGCGGAGAGGAGTGGCACATGGAACGCAGAGACGAAACATTGATGCGGGCGGTGGACCTCCGCAAGCGTTTCGGCTACGTCGAGGTGCTGAAGGGGGTCAGCATGGAGATCGGCCGCAACGAAATCGTGGGCCTGGTGGGGGACAACGGGGCCGGGAAGTCGACGCTGATCAAGATCCTCACCGGAGTGCACCCGCACGATGCCGGCGAGCTCTACTGGAAGGGCCAGCCTCTGGCCAATCACTCGGTGCCCAAGGCCAGGGACATCGGCATCATGACGGTGTTCCAGGACAAGGCGATCGTGGAGCAGCACTCCATCTGGCGGAACATCTTCATGGGGAGGGAGATCACCAATGCCCTCGGCTTCATCGACATCCGCAGGCAGAAGGAGGAGACCACCAAGCTGATGCAGGGGATGATGGGTTTCACCTCCTCGATGATCACGCCGGACACCACCCTCGGGAACATGTCCGGCGGGGAGAAGCAGGGGGTTGCCATCTCCAGGGCGCTGTACTTCGACGCGGACCTCATCATCCTCGACGAGCCCACCACGGGGCTCTCCCTGGCCGAGACCAGGAAAGTCCTGTCCTTCGTGAAGGCCATCAAGGGCAACAGGAAATCGTGCATCTTCATCACCCACAATCTGTTCCACGTGTATGCGGTTGCGGATCGGATCGTGGCCATAGACCGGGGCCGGATCGTGGGCAGCTTCCAGACCGGAGAGATCAGCCTGGAGGAGATGGAGGAGAAGATGCTGGCCATCGCCGGCACGGGCAAGGCCGAAGAGATCCAGTTCTTCGACCGCAGGAAATGACGTCTTTCGCCCCGCTGACTGGGACGCTCGAGAGGAGGGAAGCGTGGCTTTGCTGAATGCAACCGGTGCCTGGACGGGAGCCGCCCTCCAGTCCACCGCCAGCTTCAATGCGGCTCGGAAGGGGGAGGTGGAGATGAGTCCCGCCGACCGGGACCTGCTGCGGGACCTGGCCGTCCACGTGGCCGAGCAGGCCGCCCTGCCATTGCAGGCGCAGAAGCGCACCCTCTGGCGGCGGCACAACGATCTGGAGCCCACGCGCCCCCTGGTCTTCTGCGATCCGGAGAACGGCTGGAACGAGATCATCCGTGAGGCCAATCTGGGCTGCTCCGGCTCCCTGGCCCGGCGCTGGGAGATCGTGCTCCGCAAGGAGCTGTTCTGGGCCCGGCGCCTCAGGGACGACAAGGTGGTGGAACCCTTTTTCGACGTGGGGTACACCTGCGGGGAGGACGACTGGGGTGTCCGCTCGCGTCAGACCGGTGGAGGGGGCGGATCATACGTGTGGGAGCCCGCCTTGAAGGAGGAGAGCGAGGTGGACAGGCTCCACCTGCCGGAGCTCCACATCGACCTGGAGACGAGCCGCGCGGCGGAGACGCTGGCCCGGGAGACCTTCGCCGGGCTGCTCCAGGTGCGGCTTTCCGGGTTCTGGTGGTGGAGCCTGGGGCTGACCCTGGACTTGTCGCTGTGGCGCGGCCTGGAGCAGGTGATGTACGACATGATGGACCGGCCGCAGCTGGTACACCGGTTGATGGGAATCCTGAGGGACGGGAACCTGCGCAAGATCGAGGAGCTGGAAGGACGGGGGCTCCTTTCCTCCAACGTGGACCAGTACGTGGGCTCGGGAGGGTTCGGCTACACCGGCCAGCTTCCCTTCGCGAACGGGCCGGCGCGCACGCAGGAGATGTGGGGGTTCTGCGAGAGTCAGGAAACGGTCGGGGTCTCCCCGGAGATGTTCGCGGAGTTCGTCTTTCCCTACCAGCTGCCGCTGCTCCAGCGCTTCGGGCTGAACTGCTACGGCTGCTGCGAGCCCCTGGACCGCCGCTGGGACGTGGTGAAGGAGACGCCGAACCTGAGGCGGGTGTCCGTCTCCTCCTGGGCGGACCTGGAAACGATGGCCTCCCTCCTGGAGGATCGCTACGTGTTTTCCTGGAAACCCTCGCCGGCGGTGCTGGCCGAACCGGCGATCGACGGGGAGGCCATCCGAAGCGGGATTTGCCACGCCCTGGAGCTGACCCGGGGCTGCCGGCTGGAGATTATCATGAAGGACAACCATACGCTGGGCAACAACCCGGACAACGCCGTGCGCTGGGTGCAGATCGTCCGTGAGGAGATCGAGAGGCAGTGGAAGTGACGGACCGGTTGACCCCCCGGGAGCGGGTCCTGCAGGCTCTGCGCCACGAGGAGCCCGACCGGGTGCCGGTCTACGTGACCGTCACGCCGCAGCTTGCCGAGGCCCTGGCCGGGCACCTGGGCGTGGAGTCCTACACGGTGGCGGACTCGCCGCTGTCCCAGAACCGCATCTCCTATCACGAGGTGATGGTGGAGCTGGGCAACGACGTGGTGGGCATCGGCGCCTGCTCTCCCAGGGACAACCCCACCCGCTCCCTTGCTGGCGGTGTGAAGACCAACGAATGGCGCGTGAAGTACCGCGAGGCGGGCTACTACAGCGAGATGGTGGAGCACCCGCTGGCGGGGGCCCAGAGCGTGGCCGAGGTGGAGCGTTTCCCCTTCCCGGACCCGCTGGCCCCGGGACGCTTTTCGCTGGCTCGAGAGGTGGCGGATCGCTACGGGGAGCGCAGCCTCCTGTGCGGAGACCTGGAGTGCACGATCTTCGAGGGCTCCTGGTACCTGACGGGACTCCAGAAGTTCCTCCTGGATCTGAGCCTGGAGAAGGACTACGTTTTCGCCCTCATGGACCGGATGATGGAGTACAGCATCGGGGTGGGCCGGGAGCTGCTGCGCATCGGCGCGGAGATGATCTGGCTGGGCGACGACGTCGGGATGCAGCAAGGAATGCTGATCTCTCCCCAGACGTGGCGAGTCCACCTGAAGCCGCGGATGCGCTCGGTGATCGGCGAGCTACGGGCGGTGAATCCGCAGGCCCACATCGCCTACCACTGCTGCGGCAGCTACGCGCCGATCATCCCGGATCTGATCGAGATCGGCGTGGACGTGCTGAATGCTCTGCAGCCCACCGCCCGCGACATGGACCTGGGGGCCCTGAAGGGCCGCCACGGGGAGAAGGCGTCCTTCTTCGGCGGCCTGGACACCCAGGGGGTGCTTCCCTTCGGGACCGAGGCGGAGGTGGAGGCGGAGGCGAGGCGGGTCATCGAGGCGGCCGGGAAGGGCGGCGGTCTGATCCTGGCCGGCGCCCACAACCTGCAGCCCGACGTGTCGGTGAGCAAGGTCCTGCGCCTCTACCAGGCGGCCCGAGCTTTCGGGCGCTACCCGCTGGCGGCGGGCTGAAGGGGGCCCTACAGCACCGCGGAGGGCACCAGGATGCTCCTGGACATCGAGGCGGGGAAGGAGGATTCCTCCCCGGATCACTTCACCCCCAAACGATGAGGGATTGATCTTTATCACCTCCCGCAGCCACCTCTGGAAGACGGATGGAACCAGCGAGGGAACGGTGAGGCTGGCGCCTTCACTCACCCGGTCCGTCGAGCAGGGGAAAGGTGGTCACCGGAGCGTGATTCCTTGCGGTATCCTCTCTATTCCTATGCCGCTCCTATGCCGCGGAACAAGCGCGCGGTGATCTCCTCGTCAACCAGGCTACGGAGGCTCTCGAGTTGGTCGCGCCTTCCGACACTGTAGTGCATCGGAATCCCGATCTCGGGATGAATCGCGCTGATCACGACGCCTATGAGTTCACCAAGGCTTGACGAGAGGAAAAGTTGCGAAGCTCTCTGCCTCGCGCAAGAAATGTTGCACTACATGCAATATTTTGCTTGACACGGACATGATCGCAGGTTACCATGCCATTCACCGGCATGTTTACCCGGCGACACCGACCGGGACAGATCCTGGTGAGCAGAAACGACATGGTGAAAATGATAATCGACACGGATTGCGGAAGCGGTATTCCCGGAGCCGACATCGACGACGCCTTGGCGATCGCGCTCGCTCTGCTTTCGCCGGAGGTGGAGCTGCTCGGGGTGACCACCATGTCGGCCAACGTCGAGGTGGCCGACGTCACAGCATCCGTACTCCAACTGCTTGAAATGGCCGGAGCGGACGTCCCGGTGTGCGTCGGGGCAGCCAGGCCGCTCCTGGCCGACCCGACTGCGGTCCGCCAGCGTGTCGCGGCCCGTTCCACCAGCGATCTGTCGAGGGAGCTCTGGTCAAAGGTGCCGAAGCCCGCGCCAAAGAAGCGGCCGGATCACCGGAACGCTGCCGAGTTCATCGTCGAGACGGTCATGTCCCGGCCCGGGGAGGTGACGGTCGTGCCGATCGGGTCCTTCACCAACATCGCGCTCGCGCTGACACTCGAGCCCAGGATGGCCTCGACGGTGAAATCGATTGTGCTGATGGGCGGCTCGATCCGTGCAGCTTTCGGTGTCCTTGCCCCGATGGTCGAATTCAACGCGGGCTACGATCCGGAGGCCACTCACATCTTGTTCCATTCCGGTGCCCCGATCACGATGGCGGGGCTGGACGTGACCACTACCGTGTACCTCTACCTGGAAGACCTGGAGAAGCTTCACGAGGTTGGGACGCCGGTGGCGGAGTATCTGGCTGTCGCCTGCGAGCCCTGGGTGCGCCTCCAGATGGAATGGCGGCGCCTGCCGGGCTGCTGGCTCCACGACCCGCTAGCCGTATGCGTGGCCCTGGATCCAACGATCGTGCGCCTGGAGCCGATGTACGTGGACGTGGAGCTGGTGAGCCCCCGTTATCGCGGCAGGACGATCGGCTGGGATCCGTCTTTTCCCTACATCCTCAGGGGCGGAGAGGTGAATGCCCAGGTTGCTGTGGAGGTGGATCAAGACCGGTTCAGGTCCATGTTCTTCCGAAGACTCGGGGTGAACGAGTGAGTCAGGACCCGGGCGGGGGCCATGCCGCGACGAACAGCCGCTTCCCGAAAGAGGGTAGTAACCGGGCCGTGCAGCCCGGACAAGAAACGGACCGTAGAAGGAGGAAATGATGAACGCAAGATCAGTCGCGTTTATCTGCCTGGTGTCGGCCTTCCTGGCCGGTTCCGGTGTGGCCTTTTCTGCAGGGCAGAGCGAGGGGGCGACCAAGCCGACGACCCTGAATCTGCTCAGCCACCGGTACGCGGCCTTGGAGTTCTACGCAGATGCGCTCGTGAAAGAGGCCCCGGAGGGCGTGACCGTCAAGCCTGAGCTCATGACGTACATCGACTGGCAGACCAAGATGAGGATCAACCTCTCGGCCGGCTCGGACGCCTACGACATCACCTACATCTATCCGCCGGATCTCGCCGAGTTCGCCTCGAAGGGCTGGCTGCTGCCCCTGGACGATTACATCAAGAAGTATGAGTCGGAGTTCCACTTTTCCGACATCCCGGATTCCATCTGGGACGCGTACCGCTACAAGGGAAAGATCTACGGCATTCCCCACCACCAGTGGGCCACGATCCTGTTCTACCGGAAGGACCTGTTCGACGCCAACGGAATCGCCGTTCCGAAAACGCTGGACGAGTTCGTCGACATCGCGGACAAGCTGACAAACGGCCAAAGGTTCGGCACCGTCATGTGGCTGAAGCCGGCGGACCACCTTTCGAACCAGTTTCAGGTGTTCCTGACGGCCTGCGGCGGATGGTGGTTCGACGACAACATGAAGCCCGCGTTCAACAGCCCGGAAGCCCTCCAGGCCGTGGGCTACATTCAGAAGCTGATCAAGGACTGCCCGCCGGGCGTGCTGAACTTCGGAACTGATGAAACCATGGTAGCCTTGCTCCAGGACCAGGTGGCCATGGCCATCCAACACGGAACCCGAGCGGCGGCGATGAGCGACCCTACCCAATCGAAGGTGGTTGGCAAGATCGGCTTCGCGGTTCCTACCCCGATACGGTGACCCTCAGGCGACCGTCGGCCCTCAACCTGGGATTGGTGGGGTTCGGGAGAATCGCCCGCCGGTTCGCCGAGTACGCCCGCCCGATCACTCGGAACATCCTCTTCTTCGACCCCTTTGTGCTGGAGACGCCTGCCGAGCTGAGATTCTGCACCAGGGTGGACCGGCTGGAGGATCTGCTCGAGAGCTGCCAGATACTCGGCCTGTACACGCCGCTGGGCGTGGAGACGCGAAACCTCATCGGCCCCGAGGCGCTGCACGCGGCCCGCAATCTCTTGTTGATCAACACCAGCCGGGCTGGGCTCGTCGACCGGCGGGCCCTGGAGGAGGCGCTCGACGCCGGCAGGGTCTCCTTCTACGGCGGCGACGTCTTCTGGCAGGAGCCCCCCGACTTTGGCGACACCGAGACCCTGTCCTTTCTTCGGCGGCCGAATGTCCTGGTCACGCCGCACATGGCTTGGTACAGTGAGGAGAGCGAGAAGGAGCTGCGCCGGAAGGCGGCGGACGAGATCGTAAGGTTCCTCCGGGGTGAGCGGCCGCTGCATGTGCTGTAGCCTGGAGGTGGAGGTCTGCGAGGTACTCGCTCAGGTGGTGAACCCATGACAAACATCGAGATTCAAGTCGTAAACCGGATTGCCCAGTTGCGAAAGGCCAAGAGTCTCACGGTTACGGAACTGGCCTGCCGGGCCAACCTGTCCCCGAGCCTGATCTCCCGCATCGAGAACTACAAGGTATCGCCACCGCTGGCAACGATCGCTCAGATTGCGGAAGCCCTCGGTGCAAGCATGCAGGACCTGTTCAAGGGTGAGGAGGAAAGCCTGTCCATCCTCTTCCATCGTAGGGACGACAAGTACGAGACGGTCCAGAAGAACGGCAAGACTTTTCTCATCCCTTTCTACAACAACATCTACCGGCTGATGGAGCCGGTCATCTTTTCTGTTCCGTCAGGCTTGAAGCCCACTCCGAAGATGCACCACGAGGGCGAAGAATACATGTACATCCTCGAAGGGTCGATCAATTTCGTCTACGGCAGGGACATGTATGTGCTCTCGCAGCACGAGTCCGTCTACTTCAAGGGCATGGTCCCCCACGCCACCTACAACGAGTTCGACTGCGACGCGAAAGTACTCGGCATCACCACCTCGAAGCAAAACTTGTACAACGGGGTCATGTTCTACCGTTTCCTGAAGGACTACCGGGACAGCGAGTGAGCGGCGGCGCGGGTAAGCCGTACTGCGGCAGCCGATGTCGTGGCGGCGGATTGCGCTGTCCCGTTCAGCCAGGCACGCAAGATCATCGCAGAAAGGCTGAGCCGCAGCAAGAGGGAGATCCCCCACTTCTACCTCTTCCAGGATGTGGACATGGAAGAGGCGCTGGCCCGGCGGCAGGCGCACAACCGCTCGCAGCGGAGGAAGGTCAGCATTACTGATCCGGTGGTCCAGGCAGCGGTCCAGGCGTTGAGGGAGTCCCAGCGCATCAATAGCCATATGGAACAGGAGCACATCGTGATCAAGAGCCGGGTGAACGTCGGGTTGGTTACTTCCGCAGAAGACGGCCTGATGGTTCCTGTGATCGCCGACGCGGCCCGCCTGGACCTCCTGGCGCTTTCCGCGGAGGTCAAGAGGCGGGTCGAGGAGGCCCGCAACGGGAGGTTGAATCTGGACGTGAAGGGTACGTTTACCATCACATCGCTCGGAATGTACGGAACGCAGTTCTTCCTGCCGATCATCAATCCACCGGAGTGGGCGATCCCGGACGTGGGGGCGGTGGCGCCAAGGGTAAGCGCGGTTGGATCCATGATCGGCGTTCGGCGGGAGATGACGCTCGCCCTGGCCTGCGATCACCGTGGAATCAACGGAGCGGAGGCGGCCGTGCTCCTCAGCAGTGTCCGGAGGCACCTGGAAAGCGACTGTCGCGCCGGTTGACGCTCACCTCATCGTCACCCGGAAAAATGCCGTCACCTGAGCCACAATGGAGGGCATGGAACACAGGTTACCCCGGTCCTTAGCCGCTGCATTTCTTTGCTCGCTGCTGGTCCTGCTGGCCCCCGCGGAGCTGGGCGCCCAAGTGCCCCGGCTGCCGCAGCCGTCCGGCGGCCCCTCGGAGCTGGCCCGTCTCGGGCAGACGGTTCTGTTCTTTTCCAGCGAAGAGGGCGTTGCCACCATGTGGAGAAGCGACGGGACGGCTTCCGGGACCGTCAAGGTGAGAGAGCTCGAAGGCTACTCGGACGCGCGAATCGTTGCGCAGGCCGGGGAGGCGGTCTTCTTCGTCACCGGCCTGGCCACCCGCGGCGAGTCCCATCTGATTCTCTGGATCACCGACGGGACCGAACAGGGCACCGAGGAGCTGGCCTACGGGTCCGCTCCCTACTACAGCTCGGATGTCCGGCAGGGGATTCGCCAGCCGGATCCCGGGTCGTGCAGGTTCTTCGTCGTCGGGGAAAGCGGCCGCTACTTCTTCGTCAGGTCCCAAACCGGGCTGAACGGAAGCCATCCCAGGTCGGACCTGTTCAGTTACAGGCCGAATGCCGGGCCGCCGAAGCTGGTTCACGAAGCGCCCGGGGTGAATCACATTCCGCTGCTGGCCCTGGATGCCGGCAGGCTCTACTTCTCGATCGAAAACGAGATCTGGAGCTCCGATGGCGAGACCGCGACCAGACTCCTGGAGTACTATTACCGTCCCAGCTACCTGTACGGCGCCCGGGAGCTGCAGGTGGACGGCAGGTTCTTTCATGTCAAAGCGGACGGCGAGCACGGGACCGAGCTCTGGGCAAGGCGAAACGGCGCCGACTCCATGGTCAAGGACATCAGCCCCGGCGTCAACTCATCCGATCCGGCCTGCTTCGCGCAGTACCGGGGGCTGCTCCTCTTCTCCGCCAGCACCCCGGACTACGGCCGCGAGCTCTGGGTCAGCGACGGCACCGCGGAGGGCACCAGGATGCTCCTGGACATCGAGGCGGGGAAGGAGGATTCCTCGCCGGATCACTTCATCCCCGTCGATGAGGGATTGATCTTCATAACCTCCCGCAGCCACCTCTGGAAGACGGATGGAACCACCGGGGGAACGGTGATGCTGTCACCTTCGCTCACCTGGTCCGCGGAACAGGAGGAAGGCCCGCCCGAGCTGGACGGAGCCCGCCTCTTTGCAGACAATCCCCGCGGCAGCCGGTACGGCACCGAGCTGTATGGAAGCGAGGGCGGCCGGACCAGGCTGCTCAAAGACATCAACCCCGGCGGCGTGGGGTCGAAACCGTCCGGCTTCACCAGGGTGGGGAACGCGGTCTTCTTTTCCGCCGATGACAGGGTCCACGGACGGGAGCTCTGGAGAACCGATGGAACGGAAAACGGCACCCACATGGTCAAAGACATCAATCCGGGAGGCGGCGGCACAGAGATCGGTGAGACCGCTTCCTTCCGCGATCGGCTCTTCTTTGTCGTTGCCGGCGCCGACGGCGAGCAGCATCTGTACCTGAGCGACGGGACCGGTGACGGCACCGTTTCCATGGCCGCATACTCTCAGGGATCATTCCCGAGGGCCCTGACCCCCGCGGACAAGGCCCTGCTGTACCTGGTGGCGACCTACAAGGAGACCGAACGCCGCAGCGACACCCACGTCACCGTAGAGTATCTCACCCGCACCGAGCTCTGCAGGAGCGACGGGACCGCCTCCGGCACGGCGGTGCTCATGGCATGGCAGAACACCGATTCCGACTCCTATGAATTGAGGGACCCCCTCGAGCTGGAGGAACGGTACTACGAGATTCCCTGAAGCCGCGGCTTCCGCCGGCGGGCGGTGAGCCGCAGGGCAGGCCTGCGCACCGCTAACGCCCGGCCGGCCGGCGCGGGAGCACTTCGCGTAGCTCCAGGTTGGCCTCGACGTCCGCGCGGGAACGCCACACGGGCCGGTACCGTTTTGCCGCGTACAGGGGCAGCTGGTCTCCCACGTGCGGGGAGCCGAACTGGGTGGCGTTGCCGTAGGGCATGACCGCCATGGCGCGGATGGGACGGGAGAGCTCGATCGCAGCCACCCAGGTATCGCCATACACGGTGACCAGGGGTCCGTCCTCCCCGGGTATGGCGAGGTTCGGCGTGAAGGAACCCAGTCCGAACGGCCCCCAGCCCTGGCCGAATCCTGGCAGGTCCAGGCTTCCCACCCGGAAGCGGACGAACGCGCCCCACGGCACCTCCAGCGTACCGAACACCTGCCGCACCGCCTGGGCGGCGCCCTGAAGCGCGGCGACAGCGGCGCCCGGGTCGGCCAGGCCCCTGGGTGTCTCCAGCGGGCGGGCGGGGTCTGCCGGCTCGGCGTAGGCTTTCTCGGGGAAGACCCCGGCTCCCAGGATGTCGGGCTGCAGCTGCATGGCCCAGAAGGCAAAGAGCACGCTGCCCGAACTGTCAGCCTCGAAGCTGCGGTCCCACCGGGAGAGCACCGCCGCGGCCTCCTGCGCCTCGGAGCTGCCGGAGCGCCGGGCGGCGGCGATCAGGTCGTCCAGAACGCGGTCGGCAACGAGCGAACGGGTGGAGAACTTGTCGGCCATGACGTCCTCCAGGCTGAAGAGGTCTCTGCCGGCAATCATCTCCAGCGAACGCGCGGCGCGCGGGAAGATTGCAGAGCCGGGCCAATCAGGCGGGTAGTCCCGCGGGTCCAGCCCGCTGGGCAGAGTGGCGGTCCAGGGGGCGTCGTTGGTGTTCTGCAGATATCCCGTCGGGGGGTTGGTGATTCGCGGCATTCGCTCGTAGGGCAGCAGCCCCCGCCATAGAGTGGCGGAGGTGTCCCCCGGAATGAGCCGGCTCCAGTCGACGTCGCCATCCGGGCGATCGGGGATCATCCCCACCAGGGTGTACATGCCTTCGCGGTCCGCGTAGAGGAAGTTGAGGGGGGTCATCTGCTGCAGCTCCAGCGCAGCCAGAAACTCATCCAGGCTCCTGGCCCGCGCCATCTCCAGCGGCTGAATGCGCTCGCCGAAGGGCAGGGCGGGCAGCCGCACCGCCACCGCCTTGCCCTCTTTGGCGGCGATCACCGGGCCGTGGATGCTGCGCCGTACCTCCAGGGACTCCTCCCTCCCGGCCCCGTCCTCCTGCCTCACCTTGAGGACATGCCGTTCGATCTGGAAATCCCGGGGCTCACCGTCGAACAGATACCGGTCTCCCGCCAGGGTCAGCTCATAGTAGTCGGATACGTCGAGGGGCGTGCTGGTGAACGTCCAGCCCAAGTGGTCGTTGAAGCCGAAGCTGGGCAGCAACGCACCCAGCAGGGCGGCGCCGTAGAAATCCAGATCCGGCCCCACCAGGTGGACCTCGTAGGGGACCATGTGCTCGAAACCCGGCATGTGGGGCCAGAAGACGTGCGGATTCGCCAGCAGAATCGGATGGCCGCTTTCGGACCTGGACGGCCCGATGAGCCAGGCGTTGGAGGTCCAGGGAGACCGTGAGCCGGTCTGCACAATCTCCTGGCCTTCCAGATACTGCCGCCGAACGGCGTCGATCTCATCGGGGGGCGCGTAGAAAGAGTAGATGGTGTAGATGGTGTGGGCAGTCACGTCCTCTCCGCTCAGAGGCAGCACCGCCTCCAGCCGGTCGTCCAGCGCCTCCGGGTGAGCCTCCGCATAGGCGTTCATTCCCGACGCCATGGCATCCTGCAGCGAGCCTGCCTGGTGCAGCTTCGCGGCCAGCGACGGGGCGCCGATGGTTCTCATGTAGAGATCCGAGGCCAGATACTCCTCGCCCCAGTACTCTGCCGCGCGTCCTCGCGCTCTGCCGTAGATCTCCAGGATCAGGTTGCCGTGGCTGTGCATCTGCGCCCAGCCGAAAGCGTAGAAGAGGCCTGCCTCCGTGCCGGCGTAGATGTGCGGCACCCCCCAACTGTCCCAGAGGACTTCGGCAGGCGCCTCCGGGTCTGCCGCCGGCGCCGGCAGCTGCGATCCGGCTGCGGCCGCGGCGGTCGCGGGCTGCTCCGGCC
>CAZBDU010000015.1:0-88528 GCA_964490725.1 uncultured Spirochaetaceae bacterium
CTCTTCGGCGGCGCGGCTTTGTATGTTGTTCAGAAGGAGGCGCTCATGAAGATAGGCGTGATGTCGGATTCCCACGACCACCTGGAGAACATCCGCAAGGCGGTCAGAGTCTTCGAGGAGCGCGGTGTGGAGGCGCTGATCCACGGCGGGGATTTCTGCTCGCCCTTCTTCTTTCGGGAAATGGAGCCGCTGAAGGCGCGGCTCAGCGCGATGTATGCGGTGTTCGGGAACAACGACGGGGACCGGGTGCTGCTGACGCGAATGGGTGAAGGGCTGTGCCGCTTCCGGGACGGCGTGCATGCGTTCGAGCTGGGAGGGTGCAAGATCGTGGTCATGCACTACCCGGACGTGGCCGAGAGCCTCCACCGCTCCGGGGACTTCGACCTGGTGGTCTACGGGCACAACCACCACGCCCTGGCCGCCGGGGAGAAGCGCCTGCTCCTGAACCCCGGAAGCTGCGCGGGCTACCTGGCCGACCGCGCCAGCGTAGCGGTGGTGGACACCGAGGCCATGAGCCAGGAGATCGTGACCCTGTAGAGGCGTGAGGGCGGCGCGGCGGGACCCTCTGCGGTCCCGGCTGGCCTCCGCCCTGGCCTCGGGCGGCGCTTTCTGCTATCGTTGGCTGCACGGCGCAGCACGCGCCGGAACGCACTCTCTGGACAGGAGCATGGTCCGTGTCAGCCATCGAGGAGATCGACCTGGAGGAGCTGATTCGCACGCAGGAGGAGCTCAGCACGCTGCTGGGCTGCCCCGGCCGCGAGCAGGAGGTGGCGGCGTACCTGGAAGGGCGCCTGGAAGGGCTGGCCGACCGTGTGTGGCGGGACCCCCTGGGAAGCGTTCTGGCGGTTCGGGAGGGCTCCCCGGGCGGGGAGCGCATCCTGCTCAGCGCCCACATGGACGAGGTGGGCTTCATGGTGAGCCACGTGGAGGAGAGCGGCTTCCTGCGGGTGGACGCGCTGGGCGGTTTCGACAGGCGCGTCCTGCCGGCCGCGGCCCTCCAGTTCCGCGCGGATGACGGGGCCGCGGTGCACGGCGTGGTGGGCAGCATTCCGCTCCACGTGACCGCGCCGGAGCAGCGGGAGCGCGTGCCGGAGATACGCGACCTGTTCGTGGACGTCGGCGCCCGTTCCGCTGCGGAGGTGGAGGCCCGGGGGCTTCACGTGGGCTCGGTAGGCACCTTCGACACTCCCTTCCGGCGCCTGTCCGCCGGCCGGTTGCTGGGGAAGGCCTTCGACAACCGCTCCGCCTGCAACGTGCTGCTGCAGGCCCTGCGGCTGCTGGGCGGGGCTGCGCGCGGCGGCGGAGGGGTCCGGGGCGGAAGCAGCGCGGCGCAGAGTCCCACGGTGATGGCCTGCTTCGCGGTGCAGGAGGAGGCGAGCCACGCGGGGGCCGCGGTGGCCGCGCGCGCCCTGGAGCCGACGGTGGCCCTGGTGGTGGAGAACACGGTGGCCACCGACGTACCGGACACCCCGCCCCGGCAGGTGATCACCCGCCTGGGCGGCGGGCCGGCGATCACCGCGGCCGACCGCACCGTGCTGGTGCCGCAGGCCGTGTTGGATCGACTGCGGCGGGCTGCTGGGGCGTACGGTCTTCCCTGGCAGTGGAAGAAACCGGTGTACGGCGGCACCGACGCCGGACAGATCACCCGCTCCGGGGCGGGCGTGCCTACCGGAGTGGTGTCCGTGCCCTGCCGTTATCTGCACGGACCGGCGGCGGTGCTGGACGTGGCGGACCTGGCCGACACGGTGCGCCTGGCCGTTGCGTTCTGCATGAGCGAGTAGGGCGGGCGCGGCAGCCGCAGGCATCGTAGCCGGGCTCGAGGAGGAGCTCACCAGCCCGGGCCCGCCTTGAGCCCCGAACCCCCCGGCAGGACTGCGGGACGGGCGGAGGAGGGGGCGCCCTATCGGATCAGGCTGCGCAGCCTGCGCACGGACTCCTGCGTGCGTCCGGCGATCAGCAGCCCCCTGGTCTTCCAGCGGTCGGGGTCCCCGGGATCCAGGATCCAGGTCTCCTCCTCGACGCGGGCGCTCACCGCCCTGCCGGAAGCCAGCTCCACCGGCAGCCCGCAGCCCAGCAGCAGCGGCAGGGTTCCGGCGAAGTCCCACAGCTTCAGACGCGCGATGTAGCCTTCGTAGCGGCCCAGGCACAGGTAGACCAGGGAGAAGACCGCGCTGCCCACGGCCTGCACGGGATTGGCGAGCTCCACGCGCCCCCGCTTGGCCATCCCCTGGCCGATCCCCACCGGCCGCGTTTCGTCGAACGCCGCCTCTCCCCGGGGCAGGGAGGCCAGGTCGCGCAGGAGCGAAAGGGTCCCTTCCGGCGTGGCGGCGGCCGGGCCCCACCACACCCGGCCCTTCTCGCTCAGGAACAGCTCCCCGGTGGCCGGCAGCATCACCGCGCCTTCGCGGACCGTCCCCTGCGAAAGCAGGGCGATCGAGATCCCCCAGGTGGGGATGTGATGAGCGTAGGCGGCGGTGCCGTCGATGGGGTCCACCACCCAGGCGGTCCGGTTGAGGGCCGCCGTGATGTAGGCCTCACCCCGGCTGGCGATGGTCTCCTCGCCGATGAGATAGGAACCCTCCTCGGGGCGGTCCAGGCTGGCCGCCAAAAGGCTTTCGATCTGGCGATCCGCCTCCGTGACCAGGGAGCGGTCGCTCTTGACGCTGATGTCCGGGTTTTCGTACAGCCGCATGGCCAAACGGCCGCACTCGGCCAGCAGCTCTACGACCCACTGCCGGTCCCAGGACGTCGAGGTCGCTGCGGTCACGAGGCCGCGCCTCGGCGCACCAGCCGGGAGCTGCGTATGAAGCCGGAGATGAGCAGCTGCCACGGGTGGTAGAACAGCAGTGGGAGGATGGCCACGGTGAGCAGCTCGGGAGCGGAGGCGAAGTAGGTGGTCAGCAGGGGAATCCCCAGCGCCAGGGTCTTCTGCGGAGCGGTGTACAGGACGGAGATCACGTTCTCCCTGGAGAAGCCGAGCAGCCGCGCACCCAGGTAGGCAAGCCCCAGGAGCATCAGGAAGGAGACGGCCAGGTAGCCGAAGGGAAGGAGCATCCCCCGCAGGGTACCCAGGAAGCGCGGCTCGGCGGCGCTCTTGGCAAAGCTGAAGAAGATGATGAACAGCATGAACACGCTGGCCAGCACGGAGAGCACCCGTTTGGGCCGAGCCGCGGGGGCCCCGGCCAGACGGCGCACCAGCTGGCCCACCACGATGGGCAGCAGCATCATCAGCGCCAGGTCGCGGAAGATCTGGGCGGCCTCCGAAAGCAGAAGCGGACGCTGCGTGCTGCTCAGGAGCAGGGACAGCAGCAGCGGTGAGAGGAAGATCCCCGCCGCGTTGGCCAGTGAGGCGTTGAACATGGTCCCCACCACGTTGCCTCCGGAGATCTGCGTGAAGATGATGCAGCTGGAGATGGTGGTGGGAAGACAGGCCAGGGCGAAGATCCCCACCTGGACGTCGCCTCCCAGCCAGCGTTTCAGGGCGAGGGTGGTCAGAACGAAATAGGCCGGGGTCACCGCGAAGATGAACAGCTGCGTGAAGATGTGGAGCGGGTAGTCTTTCAGGCCCCGCCCGATGGCCTCGGTGGGCAGGTTCACTCCGGAGATCAGGAACAGCGCCACGATGAGCGTGGTGCGGGTGATCGATCTGGGGTTGAGCACCGGAGCCGCCCCGGGAAGGAGAAAACCCAGCACCAGAGCGGTGAGGATCCCCAGGAGGAACCAGTTGCTCTTCAGGAAGCGCATGGAGGCCCATCCTATCACGGCGTTTCCCGGCGCGGCAAGGCGGCCCGGAGAGCCGCGGGAGCGTGGAGCGCTGGGACGACGGCTTTTCTCCGCGGGGGAATCGTGCTATGGTGCTCGATTGGAGGGAGACTGGTCATGGGATTGCCGGGGAAGGTGCTGCTGTGGATCAAGGCCTCTCGGGCCCTGTACACGATCACGGTGCTGCTGCCGTGCTGTTTGGGAGCGTTGCTGGCCTGGTACCGTGGCTATCCCTTTGACGGGGGGCTGCTGGCCGTGATCCTGGTGGGGATGATGTTCGCCAATATCGGCACCAACTTCACCAACGACTACTTCGACTACCGCTCCGGGGTGGATCGCATGGACCGGGGAAGGGTCTACAAGCAGGGCGCCGAGGTGCTCTACGAAAGCCCCCCGGAGGAGAGCGGCCCGGCGGAAGGCTACGCCGTCGGCCTGTTCTCCCCACGGGCGGTTCTGGCTTCGGCGCTGGTGAGCTTCGCGGTCACCCTGGCCGTGGGCGTCTACCTGACGATTCGGGTGGACTGGCGGATTCTGCCGCTGGGACTGGTCGGCCTGGCGCTGGGCTACTTCTACACCGCGCCTCCCCTGCGCTTCGGCTATCGCGGGTGGGGCGACCTGGTCTGCTTTCTGGGCAGCGGCCCCTTCCCCGTGCTGGGCACCTACTTCCTGTTCACGAGCACCGTTTCCTGGGCGGCGGCGCTGGCGGGCGTGGTGGTGGGGCTGCTGGTGGACGCGATTCTCTACATCGGCAACGTTCCCGACGCGGAGGCGGACCGAGCCGTGGGCAAGCGCACGCTGAGCACCTTGCTGGGGCGCCGGGCGGTGCGCCTGCTGGGGCCGCTGTACTACGGCGCCGCCTTCGGGCTCCTGGTGCTGGGGGTGCTTCTGGGGGTCTTTCCCGTGTGGGCGCTGCTTGCGCTGGCCACCCTGCCGCTGGCGGTGCGCATCCTGCTTCTCACGGGCAGGCACTACGACAATCTGCCGCGCTTCGCCCCTGCCATCCTGATGACGGTCCAGACCTTCGCCGGTTCCACGGTGCTGCTGGGGCTCTCCCTGATCATCGCGCGCCTGCTGGCCTGACGGTGGCCGCATCCCGGTACGCGCGGCTGCTGGCGGTGCTCCGTTCCCGCACGCTGGGTGCGGTGACCATGCCTGCGCTGGTGGGGGCGGCGTGGAGCGCCCGCCAGGGACGGTTCCATCTGGCGCCCTTTCTGCTCGTGCTGGCCGGACTGGCGGCGGCGGAGCTCCTCAACCTGTTCGGCATCGACATGCTGCGGCACCTCAAGGGCGATTCGGCGGGCCCCAAGCCCCTGCCCGGAAATCCGGTGGTGGCGCCGCGGCTCCTGCCGGGGCGGCGCCTTCCGGCGGTGCTGGCGGTGCTGGCCGTGGTGGGGCTGGCGGTGCTGGCCTACTTCGCGGTCACCGTGGGGTGGGGAGTGCTGGCCCTGCTGGCCTCTGCGGTGGCGATCGGCGGCCTGTACGTCCTCTCGCCTTTTCCCCAGGCCTGCCTGTCCACCTCTTTTCTGCCGCCGCTCCTGGTGGGAGGAACGGTGCTGGCGGTGAGCGGTGAGCTGAGGTCTGGAGCCTTCCTGGCGGGGCTGCCGGTGGCCCTGATCTCGCTGGGGGTCATCCTGACCTACTGCCTGCTGTACGGACGGGAGGGGTCGTACGCCCGCAAGCTGGCCGCCGTGGCCGGGGCCTATCTGCTTGCGGCGGTCTCGGCGGCCGTGTTGGCCGCCTGGCGGCTGTACCCGCTGCTGGCGCTGGCCACCCTGGCCTCGCCGGCGCTACTGGCCCCCTGGGCCGTGCGGCTGGCCCTGCGGGAGCGCAGGGACCCCGTCCCGGCCACGGCGGTGGGGGTGCTGATGCACCACCTGTTCTGCGTTCTCCTGGCGGCGTCGGTTCTTCTGGGGTGAGGGGGGTCGGGCCTACTTGACCAACCTGGAGATGGCCCGGAAGGTGTCGCTTCCCGCGTAGCGGCACAGCTCGAAGAGCAGGGATTCGGAGGTGGTGACCGTGGCCCCTTCGGAGCGCATCCGCTCCAGCGCCACCTCCTTGTCCTGCGTTCTGCGGGAGGAGACGCAGTCCGCCGCCACCACCGGGCGGTAGCCCAGGGCAGCCAGGTCCACCGCGGTCTGCAGGACGCACACGTGGGCCTCGATTCCCGCCAGGATCACCTGCCTGCGTCCCGCCGCCGCCAGCCTGGCGGCGAAGCGCTCCTCGTCGCAGCAGCTGAACGCGATCTTCTCGATGATCTCCTGGGGGCCGACGGCCTCCTGCAGCAGGGGGATGGTGGGTCCCAGCCCCCTGGTGTACTGCTGCGTGACCAGCAGGGGCACTTCCAGGACCCGCAGCCCCGCGAGCAGGATGGGCAGCGTGCGCTCCAGCATCTCGCGTTCGGCCATGTGCGGAAACAGCCGCTCCTGGACGTCCACCAGGACCAGGATGGCCTCCGATGCCGCGATCCTCACCACAGCTCCCTTGCGGCGGTGGAACGGGGCGCGCCGCTTTCGGGCTGCCCTCGCGCCGCTGCGGCCCCGCTGTTCGATCCCTCCGCGGCGCCGCTTCCGGCAGGAGCCGGCCCGGGACCGCTGGCCTGCCCGCCCTGCGGCGCTGCTCCGGCCGCACCCTCGCCTCCAGCCTCCCGGGAGACGGCCTCCCGGGCCGGCGCCTCATCCTTTGCCTGCGGCTCCCGGGGGGAGGGGTCGAAGCGGACGGTGCGCACCGCCAGCGTGCCCTCCTGCACGTCGATGAGGTTGAAGCCGGGCCACTCCTGGGCAAGCTCAGCCTTGTTGGCGTCCGCGTTGGCGCTGAACTGCCAGGATACGGCAGGGGAGGCGGCCACCAGAACGCCCCGCTGGCTTCCGGTGAGCTGGAAATGGGTGTGGGCCACGAACACCCCCAGCACGTTGCTGGAGTGGGGAGGAAGAACGGCCCAGAAGTCCTCGGCGTTCTGGAGGCCGATCTTGTCGAGCCAGGCCACTCCGGTGGGCACCGGAGGGTGGTGCATGAAGATCAGCACCCGCCTGAAGCGGTTCGCGTACAGGTCCTGGTTGAGCCACAGCAGCTGCTCTTCCCCCAGCCGGCCAAAGCCCTTGCCCGTGGCGGAGGAGTAGAGCATCACCAGGTGCAGGTCCCGCCAGTCCAGGGAGTAGTAGCCCGGGAAGCCGGTCGGCGCTCCCAGCGCCGCGGTCTTGCGGAAGTGCGCCAGGTCGTCGTGGTTGCCCAGCACGGCGTGCACCGGCACCCCCAGATCGCGGAACTGCTCGTTCATCACCTCGTAGCTGGTGCGCTCGCCTTCCTCCAGCATGTCTCCGCCCAGGACCACCAGGTCGGCGGGGGGACGTTGGGCGCGCAGCGCCTCCACCGCCAGCTGGAGATGGCGGTGCGGCTCCACACCGTTGGAGCGCCTGCCCCGGGTGTGGGGAAGATGGAAATCGGAAAGGTGTGCAATGCGCATGAAGCCGGTCCTCAAGTTTGTGCGGGGCCCCCGTGGACTCTGCCCGCGGGTCATTCTACCGGGAAGAAGGTGTTTTGGCCAGCCGGCCCCCCGGCGGCCGGAGGGCACGCAGGATGCGGGCCAGACCGTCGCTCAGAGTTGCCCGCGGACAGGCGATGTTGATGCGCTGGAAGCCGGCGCCGCCGGTCCCGAACATCGGACCCTCGTCGAGCCATACCCCGGCCTCCAGGAGACGCCGCTTCAGCTCTTCGTCGGAGACCTTCAGGGCGCGCAGGTCGAGCCAGGGCAGGTAGGTCCCCTCCAGGGGCAGGGCATGCACCGCCGGAAGCTCTGCGGAGAGGGTCCGGCGGAGAAAGCGGTCGTTCTCCTGGAGGTAGGCCAGGAGGGCCTCCAGCCAGGGCTCCCCGTCCCGGTGGGCCGCCTCCACGGCGACGGCCCCAAAGGCCGGCGCGAGGCCGGACCAGACGCGGCGCTGCGCCTCCCGGTAGCGCTTCCTCAAGCTCCGGTCCGGGATGATCGCGAAGGAGCCCGCCACGCCGGCCAGGTTGAAGGTCTTGGTGGTGGACACGCAGGTCACCGTGCGGCCCGCCACCGCCTCTCCCAGGGAGGCGGTTGGTCTGTGCCTGCGGCCGGGAAACACCAGGTCGTGATGGATCTCGTCGGAGATGAGAAGCAGGTTCCGCCTGAGGCAGAGATCCGCCAGGGCGGCCAGCTCCTCCTGGCTCCACACACGGCCCACCGGGTTGTGGGGGCTGCAGAGGACGAGGAGCTTCGTCCGTGCATCCACGGCGGCCTCGAGCTGCTCCAGATCCATGGTGTAGCGGTCCCCATCCAGGCGGAGGGGGTTTTCCACCACCCGGCGCCCGTTGCGGAGGATCGACTCCCGAAAGGGGTAGTACACCGGCGGCTGGATCACCACCCCGTCGCCGAGAGCGGTGAACGCCTGGAGGGCCAGGTTCACCGACGGCATCACCCCGGGGGCGCTCACCACCCACTCCCGCCTGACCTGCCACCGGTGGCGTCGTTCCAGCCAGGCCAGCAGCCCCTGGTAGCAGGACTCGGGCAGCTCGGTGTAGCCGAAGATCCCGTGCTCGGCCCGGCGGCGCAGCGCCTCCACCACCTCGGGCGGGGAGAGGAAGTCCATGTCGGCCACCCACATGGGCAGCAGCTCGGTGTGCCCGGTGTAGCGCTGGCTGTAGTCCCACTTGGTGGAGCTGGTACCGTGCCGGTCCACCACGCGGTCGAAGTCGTAGGGCCCGCTCATGCCGCCGGACCCGCCGCGGTGCGAAGGCTCATGGGCCCCAAAAGGCCGCTTCAGTCAAGCCGCACCGGCTTGCCTTCACGGGCGCTGCGGTAGATGGCGTCGATGATGGCCACCGACTTGCGGGCCTCCACGCCGTCCACCAGCGGCTTGCGGCCCGCCTCCAGCGCCTCCACCAGGTCCTCGAACTGGCGCTGGTGTCCCTTGAAGCTGATGGCCGCCGGATCGGCCGCCCCGCCGCCGCTGTCGGTGCCGGCTGAATGCTCCTCACGGATGCGCTCGTCCTCGGGCCGCTTCTGGGCGAACTCCCACGCCTTGAGGGACTCTTCCTCCAACACGGCGCTGCCCCCGGTCCCGCAGATGTCCAGGCGCTTGAGGAAGCCCGGGTAGATGGCGGTGGACCCCTCAATGACACCCAGGGCCCCGCTGGCGAAACGCAGCGCCGCCACGGCGTTGTCCTCCACCTCGATGCGCTCGTGGCCCAGGGTGGCGGTGAACGCCTGGACGCTCTCCACCCTGCCCATGAACCACTGCAGCAGGTCGATGGCGTGGATCGACTGGTTCATCAGCGCGCCGCCGCCGTCCAGGGCCCTGGTGCCGTGCCATCCGCCCTTGTCGTAGTACTCCTGGCTGCGGAACCACTTCACGTAGGCGTCTCCCAGCACCAGGCGGCCGAAACGTCCCTGATCGATGGCGCCCTTGACGATGCCGGAGACCGCATGGAAGCGGGACTGGAAGACCCCCGCCAGGGTGACCCGGTTCTTCTGGCACGCCTCGATGATGCGGTCGCACCGCTCGGGGGTGATCTCCAGGGGCTTCTCGACGATCAGGTGCTTTCCGGCCTGGGCCGTGGCCAGGGCGGTCTCCAGGTGCGCGCCGGAAGGGCTGCAGATGGACACCACCTGCAGGTCCGGGTCCTCCAGGAAGGCCTTCAGAGACGTGTAGCCGCGGCATCCGTACTTGTCGGCGAAGGCGTTGACCTTCTCCTGGCTGCGGGAGCAGCAGGCCGCGATCCTGGCCTTCTCACCTCCAATGGCCTGCAGCGCCCGGGCGTGGAAGTCGGCAATGAGACCGAGCCCGACGATTCCGAATCCGTAGCTCATGCGATGTCCTCCTCGGAACTGTACCTTAGCATGCGGGCAGAGCTTTGAGAAGGCGAGCCGGTCCGCCGGGTATGCCGGCGCCCGGCCCGCCGGCTGCGGCGCCGCACGCTCCCGCGGTCAGCCGCCCCCGCTGCCGGCGACCCTTTCCACGCGCACCTCCACCGCCTTCATCAGCGGGAAGCCGCTGATGGGGTCCAGCCGGTCGTCGGGGGTGAGGAGGTTGACGTTGGCCTCCTTCCAGCCGTGGGTGATCTGCAGCGTGCCGGGCGGGATCTCCTCAGGCGACATGACCCGGACCGGGATCTTCAGGCTGCCGATCCGGGAGGTGACGCGCACTTCCTCCCCCGCCGCCACCCCCAGGGCCGCGGCGTCCTGCGGATGCATCTCCACCTCCGGAGCGGGAATAGCGGTGCGGAAGCGCCTGATGTTGCGGAAGCGGCTGTGATAGTAGAGGAGCTTGCGCGCCCCGGTGATCAGAACGTAGGGGTAGTCCGGGTCCGGAGAGCGGATGTAGGCGGGAGGCTCGTACTCCGGAAGCTCCGGGTAGCCCAGACCTTTCAGGTACTGCGAGGTCAGCTCGATCTTGCCCGAAGGGGTGGCGAAGGGCCTCTCCGCGCCCTCCCACTTGCGGGTGCGGATGGGGCTGTAGAGGACCCCCTCGGGGTGGGCGGCGGCCTGTTCCAGGGTGACGCCGGTGGGCTGCAGAATCCACCCGGTCAGCTCGGCCTCGTCCTTCCAGGGGAAGTAGCCTCCGATACCGAGCCGGTGGGCCAGGTCGTGCCAGAACTGGTACTCGTCCTGCACCTCCGGGAAGGAGAGGATCTTCTTCGTCATGGTCACCCGCTGATACTTGCTGTGCACGTGCAGCTCGGCACGCTCCAGGAAGGAGGCCGCCGGCAGGACGTAGTGGGCCAGCTCCGCAGTATCGGTCATGAACAGGTCGCGCACCACCAGCAGATCCAGCGACTCCAGGGCCCTGCACACCTTCAGGGAGTTGGGATTGGTGAGCGCCGGGTTGGCGGCGGTGAGGATCATGGCGCGGAGCGGGTAGGGGCTGCCGCTCAGGATGGCATCCATCCCCGTCATGGTGTGGCATTCCCGACGGAGGCCGTAGAGCACCGGGAAGCGCTCCGCCCCGATGGGTTCCAGGTGCTGAAGCGGGATCTCCTCGTAGAGGGTGAGAGGCCTGCCGCCGAACCCTTCGGCCAGAAGGTTTCCCCCCGGGACGTCCACCGCCCCCAGGATGGGGTCCAGGCAGGCGACGGCGCGGATGTTGTTGATGCCATTCTCGTGGTGCTCGGGACCGTTTCCCACGTACACCGCCACCCGCGGCGCGGCGGAGGCCAGGGCGCCGGCCATCTCCCGCAGGGCCCTGGCGGACACCCCCGTCTCCCGCTCCACCACCTCCGGGGTGAAACGGCGTGCGTAGGCGGCCAGCTCTTCGAAGCCCACGGTGTAGCGCTCCACGAACCCGCGGTCGTAGCGGCCGCCTTCCACCAGCTCCCGGACCAGGCCCAGGGCCAGGGCGCCGTCGGTCCCGGGCCGCAAGGCCGCATGGATGTCGGCGCGCCGGGCCACCGCGGACTGGCGCGGGTCCACCACGATCAGCCTGGCGCCGCTCTTGCGCCCGCGCATGATCATCTGCGTCATGTTGGGATGGGCGTGGGGCGGGTTGGCGCCCCACAGCACGATGCAGCGGGACTCCTCGTAGTCCGGCACCGGCCAGGCGCCCTCCACCAGGCGGTAGCCGAAGTAGCGGCCGTTGAAGCACATGGAGTCGTTGGAGAAGTAGTTGGGGCTTCCCAGGGCGTGGATGAAGCGCCGGGCCAGCTCCTCCTGCTGGCCGAAGCCCACCGCCTCGCCCTTCCAGACGCTCACCGAGCGCGCCCCGTGGCGATCCCGGATCGCCGCCAGCCTGGCGGCGATCTCCTCCAGGGCCTGCTCCAGGGGGATCTCGATGAAGCCCGCTTGGGTTCGCTTGAGCGGCTTCATCAGCCGCTCGGGATGGTAGACCATGTCCACCGCGGCCCGGGCCTTCACGCACAGCCTGCCGCGGTTCCAGGGGTGCTCGCGGTAGCCGTCGATGTCCACGATCCTGCCCTCCTCCAGGTGGACGTTGACTGCGCAGCGGTCGTCGCACATGCGGCAGAGAGTCTGGACCACCCGGCGTACGCTCACAGCCGGGCCTCCCTTGCCGCCACCCCCGGGAGCCTGCGCAGCCGCGCATCCCAGCCCTCTCTGCGGAAGGCGTAGGCTTCCTCCTCCTCCACGAACTGGAGGGCCCCGGAGATGCAGAACTTGACGCAAGTGGGCTCCCCGCCGCACAGATCGCACTTCCGGCTCACCCGCTCCTGTGCGTCGAAGTGAATGCTTCCCGAGGGGCAGGCCAGCATGCACATCTTGCACCCGGCGCAGCGGGCGGGGTCGATCACCACTGCCCCGCTTTCGGGGTGGCGAGAGATGGCCCCCGCCGGGCAGATCTCCAGGCACCAGGCTTCGGCGCAATGCAGGCAGGTCCAGGGGATGCATGCCCTCTGCTCGGGATAGAAGTTGACGCGGATGTGGGAGCTGCTCCTGTCGAAGTCGCCGCTCTGCCTGAACGCGCAGGCGTACTCACAGTTCCTGCAGGCAACGCAGGAGGTAGGGTCGGCGCTCACGATGCGCATCGCTCCTCCTTTCTACGCACGGCCTCCCCGGTCAGCCACGTCCCCCGCCCCTCCAGGACGGCGTCCAGGTCGGACAGACGGCGGCGATGCCGCATCCACGGCCGCAGCCGGCCCAGCGCCGCGGCCTCCTCAGCGCCTCCCACCGCCACGGCCCCTTCGGGCACTCCCTCCCGGAACAGGACCTTCAGGTAGCGGCCTGCCTCCGGGGGGGTGGCGGTCCGGACCTCCACCCCCGCGCTCTGGAGAAAGCGGCCCATGGACGCCACGGTGAGGCCGAAGATCTCGGTGACGTTCATGTTCAGGCTGCCCCGGTAGGCCGCCCGGCCCCCGGCCAGGTTCTCTCCGGCGATCCTCCCGTGCTCCACCGCGGTGGGCCACAGCGCGTGGCTGCAATGGGGCTCCCCGAAAGCGCTGGGGCCGCAGGCCACGTCGCCGGCGGCGTAAATCCCCTCCATGCCGGTCTGGAGGCTCTCGTCGACGGGGATGCCCCCCTGGGCGGGCCGCAGGCTTTCGGGGAGTAGCTCGACGTTGGGGCGTGCTCCAGCGCCCACGACGACCAGGTCCACCGTCAGGGGCGCAGATCCGCGCACCAGCACCCGCAACCTGCCCCCGGCGCGCCGCTCCACCGCTTCCACGCCCGCGCCCGTTCTGATCTCCACGCCCGTCTGCTCGATGCGGCGGTGCAGGAGGTCGGCGCCCCGCTCGTCCAGGGCGGTGGGCACGATCCGCGGCATGACCTCCAGGACCGTCACCCGCAGCCCCCGGCAGTGGGCGGCATAGGCGGCCTGCAGCGCCACGAAGCCCGAGCCGATCACCAGGGCGTGCCCGCCGCGGGCCAGCAGGGGGTCCAGCCGTTCGGCATCGGCCAGGGTCCACAGGTGGGACACCCCCGGGCCGGCCAGCCCTGGCACCGGCGGCAGGAACGGGCGGGCGCCGGTGGCAAGAAGCAGCCGGTCGAAGGGCAGCTTCCGCCCGTCCTCCAGCTCCAGGCGGCCGCGGCGCCCGTCCACCGCGGCCACAGAGGTCCCGAACAGGGTCCGCGCCGAAAGGCGCGCGTAGTCCCGGGGACCGCGGATGAACACCCCCTGCCGGGGGATCCTCCGGCGCAGGAAGTAGGGCAGCAGCACCCGGGAGTAGGCCAGCCCGGGCTCCGCCGAGACCAGGGTCACCGGAGAGAGGGGATCGGCGGCGCGGAACCGGTCCAGAGCGGACAGCGCGGCGGCGCCGTTTCCCACGATCACAACCTGCACGGGCCTGCCCTTCCAGCTCGTCTTGTACCGCGGCTTTCGACTGCGGCTGCAGCGATTGTAAGGGGGAACAGCCGGGCTGCACAACCGCCGCCGCCCGCCCCCGCCCCGGCGGTCCGGCCCCGCCCCGGGCGGCGGTTCCACATATCGAGAAGCCGGCAAGGGCCGGCCCGGGGGCGCTCTTGACTGTCCTTCCGCCGCCTGCGTACTGTGTCGGCAGAAAGAAGGCAGGTCATGGAGCTCTCACGCATCGCGAACAGCGGCACGACGGCCATCAGGAAGTACGTCCCGGGCAAGTCGGTGAAGGAGGCCCAGGCGGAGCTGGGGCTTTCCAGTCTCATCAAGCTGGCCTCCAACGAGAACGCCTACGGGCCATCCCCCAGGGCTATGCGGCGGCTGGCCGCACTGGCCGGGGAGATCCACGTCTACCCGGACGCCCAGAATCGGGAGATCCGCCAGGCTCTGGCCGCGCGCCTGGGGGTGGAGGCCGCCCAGGTGGTCACCGGGAACGGGGCCGACGGGGTGATCTACAACCTGGGCATGGCGATCATCGATCAGGGAGACCAGATCGTGCTGCCCCGCATCACCTTCCCCATCTACGAAACCATCACCCGGGTGATGCGGGGAAGCCCGGTGGTTTCGGAGATGAACGGGTACCGGATCGACCTGGCGGACATCCGCCGCCGGATCACCGGGAAGACCAAGGCCATCTTTCTCTGCAACCCCAACAACCCCACGGGAGACGCGCTGCCCCGGGAGGGGCTGGAAGCGTTCCTGAGCGAGGTCCCGCCCACCATCCTGGTCATGCTGGACGAGGCCTACGCGGACTTCACCGAGCCGGAGGTGCGGCCCTCTTCGGTGGAGCTGTTCAAGGGCGGTATGACGAACCTCTTCATCCTGCGCTCCTTCTCCAAGACCTACGGCGTGGCGGGCCTGCGTTTCGGCTACGGGGTGGGGGACGCGGAGCTCGTTGCCCTCATGAACCGCATCAAGCCCCCCTTCGACGTCTCCCTGGTGGCCGAGCAGGCCGCCCTGGAGGCCCTGGAGGACACGGAGTTCGTGCGCCGCGCCGTGGAGGGATGTTTCACCGAGAAGCGCTACTTCTACCAGGAGCTGTCCGCCCTGGGGCTGAGCTACGTGCGGTCGCACACCAACTTCGTGCTCATCGACACCGGCCGCGACGCCATGCAGGTGTTCCAGGCCATGCTCCGGCGGGGTGTGATCGTGCGGCCGGCCGCCTCCTACAGCCTGCCCGCCTGCATCCGGGTCACCTTGGGGCGGCACGAGGAGAACGAGCGCTTCTTCGCCGCCTTTCGCGAGGTGCTGCAGGAGGTCGCCCCGGCGGGTTGAGTGCGGAGCCGGAGGCACGGCCCTGGCCCCGGCGTCCCTGGCCCGCGGGCTGCCCGGAGGGATGCCCCGCCGCCGAGCGGCCTGGCCCCGGACGCCCCTGGCCCCGAGCGGCCCCGCCCCGGACGCCCCTGGCCGCGGGCCGGGATTTCTGCTATAGATGAAAACCCATGCGGATCATCGACATCCACACCCATGCGTTCCCGGACGACCTGGCCGGGCAGACGGTGGCCAAGCTGTGCGCCCGGGCGGGAATCACGGCTGCTCTGGACGGCAAGCTCTCCAGCCTGCTGGCCTCCATGGACAGGCTGGGCATCGAGGCCGCGGTGGTCCTCACCATCGCCACCAAGCCGAGCCAGTACGAGTCCATCCTGAGCTGGTGCACCGCCGTGGCCTCGGAGAGCCTGTTCCCTTTCGCCTCGGTGCATCCCGAGGACCCGGAGGCGGTGGAGAAGATCGGCAGAATCCGGGAGGCGGGGCTCAGGGGTATCAAGCTCCACCCCTACTACCAGCGCTTCGCCTTCAACGAGAAGCGCATCTTTCCCCTCTACGAGAAGATCCAGGCGAGCGGGCTGATCCTGCTGGCGCACACCGGATTCGACCTGGGGCATCCCCGGGACCGGCTCGTGGATCCCCGCCAGATCATGGAGGTGGTGCGTGCCTTCCCGGGACTGGAGCTGATCACCTCCCACATCGGCGCCTGGCAGGACTGGGACCTGGTGGAGGAGCACCTTCTGGGTCAGCCCGTCTACATGGAGGTCTCCTACAGCCTGCCCTTCATGAGCCGCCGCCGGGCCCGGCGCCTGCTGCGCTCCCACCCTCCGGAGTACCTCTTGTTCGGAAGCGACTCTCCCTGGGGTGACCAGGAGAGGACCCTGAAGGACCTCTACGCCCTGGAGCTTCCGCAGGAGCTTCTGGAGCAGATCTGTTACCGCAATGCCGCCCGCCTGCTGGGCATCTGAGCCGCGTCTATCCCTTCACCTGCACCGGTTTTCTGCAGTGAAGGTAGGTCCAGGTGGTGGCGATCAGCAGCGGCAGCACCCCGACCAGAATGAAGGTGAGGTCGGCGGGCAGCCGGAGCCATTCCAGAGCCCTGACCAGCGGTCGGTCCATGAACGCGGCGGAGCGCGCGTGCCAGTAGCCGTTTCTCAAGACGTCTACCAGCTGCAGGGCGCCCACCGGGAACAGGTTGAGGAGGACCATCCCACCCAATCCGATGTTCAGCCCGAAGTAGGACAGGCGGATGTACCTCTCGATGCGCTTCCAGTGTTGTTCGTCGGACACCTGCCTCAGGCTGAAAACCACGAACGCCAGGGCCAGCATCCCGAAGACCCCCATGAGAGCCGCGTGCCCGTGGTTGGGGGTGAGGCTGGTGCCTACTTCGTAGTAGTTGACGATGGGCAGGTTGATCAGGAAGCCGAAGACCCCGGCGCCGATGAAGTTCCAGACGCCGACGGATATCAGGAAGTAGAAGGCCCAGCGGTGGGGCAGGTAGCCCCGTCTGGCCGACGGGCCGGCTGATCCCCGGGTGAGGTTGATGAAGGCGGTGGCATCCAGGGTGAGCAGGATGAGAGGGATGACCTCCATGGCGGAAAACACGGAGGAGAGAGCCATCGAGATCGTGGTCTGGCCCGTCCAGTACCAGTGATGCCCGGTGCCGATGATGCCGGCCCCGAGGAAGAGGATCGCGTCCAGGTAGATTACCCGTTTGGCGGTCCTTTCCGAGACCATGCCCAGATTGAAGAAGAGCACGGCCACCATGGTCGTGGCGAACAGCTCGAAAAACCCCTCCACCCAGAGGTGGATGATCCAGAACCGCCAGGTATCCACTACCGTGAAGTTGGTGCGGCTGCCGAAAAAGAACGCCGGGATGTAGAACACCGGAATGGCCAGGCCCGCGGCAAGGAACAGCCGGTTGAGCTCTCTCTGTCCCGGGTCCGAGAGTCCCTTCCCGACGCCCCGCACCAGGAGGAATACCCACAGCAGGAGCCCGACAGCCAGGGCGTACTGCCAGGCCCGGCCGAGCTCGAGGTACTCCCAGCCCTGGTGTCCGAGCCAGAACCAGAGCTTGCCCAGCAGTTGCCGCACCCCCAGCAGCTCGCCCAGCAGGCTTCCGGCTACCACGACGAACAGGGCGCCGAACAGTACGTGGCTCAGAAGGGTCTGCCCCCTGGGCTCCTTCTTGCCGATGAGGGAGGCTACAAAAAGGCCTCCGCCCACATAGGCGGTGGCGATCCAGAAGATGGCCGTCTGCACGTGCCACGTCCGCAGCAGGTTGGAAGGGAGAGTCGAGGCCAGGTCGATGCCGTAGAAGCTCTTCGGGTCGGCTCGAAAGTGGGCCACCGCCCCACCGACCAGAGTCTGGGCCAGGAGCAGGAGAGTCACCACGACGAAGAATTTCAGGGTGGATCTCTGGGTAGGGCTTGCCCCCGCGGGCATGACAAAGGAAACCTGCCTGGACCTGTCTCCGTGCCAGCCCAGGTAGTCGAAGCGCCCAAAGGCGAACAGAACGGCCGCTATTCCGGCCAGCAGGGCAATCAGGCTGAGGGCGCTCCACAGCAGGGAGTCGGCCGACGGCCCGTTGCCCGCCTGCGGATCATAGGGGAAGTTGTTGGTGTAGGAATGGCTTCGGCCCGGCACGCGAGCCGCGGAAGCCCAGGCCGCCCAGGCGAAAAAGGCGACGACCTGCCTGATTTCCTTCTGATCGCTGATGGCAGCAGGAAACAATCCTCTGCTGGTTTCGGAGGAGGCGAAGAAACTCCTCCACCAGCCCTGCTGCCTCTGATAGGAGTCCGCTTCATAGCGGGTAAAGCGCAGGGTGTGAGTCTTTCCGTCGTAGCGATTCTCTGACAGGAGACGGCCTGTTGCTTCATCCAAGGACAGCGCCCCGCCGCCTCGCCTGTCGCTCGCCCGCTCAAGCGCGCCCCGTACGTCCGCCGCCAGGTTGTGCAGGTAGGTGGCCGAGTAATCGGGTCCCAGGTAGCTCCCGTGACCCCACAGGGTGCCATTGTCCATGAGGCCGTGCTTGAGAAAGACCTCCTGTCCGGAGCGCACGTCATCTCCCGTGAAGACCATCGAACCGCTGGGATCGACAACCTGGTCCGGGATGGGCGGGCTGATTTTGTAGGCCGTGGCGGAAATCCAGGTCAGCATGCCGAACCCGACGATGAAAACGATCACCACACCGTAGCGCCACCAGGGTGACAACCCCTCCCTGGTGGAGGGCGTTTGCTGGTCAGCTCGCTTTTTCACCGTGACCTCCTTCATACAAGTCCATTCTCCCCCATCGCGCCGAGCCGTCTTGTCTTTCGCTCACTCCACTGCAAATTTTAGGACAGCCCTCCGCCTCACCGCAAGCCTGCAGCACTGGAGCTTCGCCGCGAGGGCACAGCCGGGCGCGCCCGGATATCCTGCCTCGCCTGACTACGATCCCGAATCGATGCTCCCTGCCGGCCGGCCGATACGGGTGGCTGCAGGAGCTCACCGAAGAAGAGCTTGCCCTCGTCCTGGCGGAGCACAGCTCGCGCGGGCCCCGCGCCGTGAAACCCGTGGTCTTCGAGGGGCGGGGACTATCCGAGCGGTTTCGAGGTGGGGATTGGGCAGACATCGGAGCCCGGATCTACGAGGATATTTCGACCCGCTCCATCGCCTGGTCATCGACGGCCGTGCGGCCGGCGCGCCGATCCATGACGCTCGCGTGGCCCTGCTCGCCTGTCTGAGCCTGGACGACCCGGCCGGGCCCCCCTGCGTCAACCAGCTCTGTGATCCCTCAGGAGAGCAGCTTTGTCACGTCCTGGTCCTTGGGCACGATGACCTGGGCCGCGGATTCCACCTCGCCGCTCTCGACGTTGAGGATCCTGCCGAAGATCACGACGCTGTTGGCCATCTCGATGACGGTGCCGGTGACGATGTAGTTGGCGGCCAGAAGATCGCCGATCTTGATGGCCTGCGAGGTGTCCATCAGGTCCGAGAGAGCCAGCTCCTGCTCGCGCAGCACCGCATCCAGCCTGCCGCGCTCCACCAGGCGAAAGTCCTGGAGCTGCGCCAGCCTGGCCAGCGCCATCTCGTCCAGGAGCTTCAGCAGCGCCGCGGAGGACCTGCCGTCCATGGCGAACCCCGAGACGGCCACCACTCCCGTGCCCTTCAGCTCCAGGTCCAGGATCATCTCGTGGAAGAGATTGTCCAGGTGGGCATCCAGCGACCGCTCCGGGTCCTGCGGCGCCTGCTCGACGTCCGCCTTGTACCGGGTGACGTAGCCCTGCTCCAGCCTCAGCTCGGCACCCAGGATCTCGATGTACTTGTCCAGGATCTCGATCTCCTCGTCGAACCCCTCGTTGTCCAGGCGCGTCCGGGCGTTGACCAGCTCCTTCTTGGTGTCGATCGTCGCTTCCAGCGCCTGCTCCAGCTTGCCCTTCACCGCGTTCTCCATCTGCGTCACCTGCTCCCCGGCGGCTGCCGCGTTGATGCGGTTCAGCTCCTCCTGGCATGAGTAGTACAGCTCGCCGATGCGGATCAGGCTCTGGGCGAAGTGCAGCATGGTCCCCGACTTCAGCACCATGCCGTTGGAGAACCCGGCCACCGGAGAGGCCGTACCCACGAGCTCGGCGCTGACTGTGAGCGGCCCGATGCGCTGCCGGGCGCCGTCCAGGCCGGTGTAGTCCAGGGTGAAGCGGGCAAGGTCCTGCCGGCCCAGCTGCCCGGTGGGCGCCAGGCGGTAGTGCACCAGAATGGTCTCGTAGTCGCGGTTGTGCAGGGTGTCCTGGGAGTAGTGGATCCTGGAGCCCTCCACCCGGTTGTTGTAGCCCCAGGTGCCCAGGACCTCCACCTGCTGCAGGAACTCCAGCTCCATCTGGAGATCCTTCGCCGCCGAGACGACCATCCTGTCCAGATCCGATCCGAAGGTCTCCTCCATCTCCTTGCGATCGGAGATGAACCGCGAGCTGCCGCCGCCGCTGCGGGAGATGGCGGTCATGAGCTCCAGGTCGAACCCCAGCCCCACGCCGATGGTGGACACCGTGATGCCGAGCGCCTTGTAGCGTTCCGCCAGCTGTTCCAGGCTCACCACCTCACGCTGCCTGGCCTCCGGATCGCCGAAGTCAAACTCGCAGACCGTCACGTCGCTGCGCGGCCCCGTTCCGGAGACGGCGCCCGAATACTGGCTCACCTCGCCGCGGGTGAAGACCTCCACCGCGAACTCGGTGGTGCCGAAGAACCCGCCGTGGTAGGCGTAGTTCTGCACGTAGACCCGGTAGCGTCCCTGGGGCGCCCCTCCCTTGGGCCAGTAGATGTTCTCCACCGGGGTCATGCTGGTCCGGCCACCGGCGTTCATGTCCACGTCGAGCTCTCCGCGGCAGCGGGAACGTTTGTGCCCGTAGAAGATCTCCTCCCCCGAGGGAGCCACGACGTGGAGGTCCAGGTCGTTGAGGTTGTTCCACATCAGGGAAACCCGCACGTCCCCGCTCTTGGCGCCGGCGCCGGCCAGCCGCGCGGACATCTCGGTGCCGTCAGAGAGGAACAGCACCCGGTTGGTGTACTCCTTGCGGAAGTTGGCCAGGACCTGTTGGTAGCCCAGCTCCAGGCCGGCTGCCAGGTTGGAGCCGCCGCTGGGCTCGATGGCCTGGACCGCGGCGCGGAAACGCCGCCGCCGCTCCGCCGACTTCATCTGCGTGGAGGGGAAGAGCACCCGCGCCTCGTCGTCGAAGACCACCAGGGAGACGAAGTCGATGTCCCGCACCTGGTTGATGAAGATGTCGAAGGCATCCTTGACCCACTCCATCTTGTCGGTGTCGGCCATGGAGTCGCTCTTGTCGATGACGAAGGCCAGGTTCATGGGCGGCAGATTCTGGTATCCCCGGCGCCTGCCCTGGATCCCGATATGGATGACCCCTTCCTGACCTCCGGCGGAGAGCTGCTGCTGCCCGGAGTACAGGGTCACACCGGCGTCCTGGCCGGGGTCGGGGTAGTGGTAGTCGATCTGCGCGATGTAGGAATCGACCTGCACTTCCTCCGGGGGGATGATGACACCCCGTCCGGCGAGATAGCGTCCTCTGGCCGCCGAGCCGGCCGCCTCGCTTTGTCCGCCGGACCACAGGGCGATGGGCACGCAGAGAGCCAGCAGCCCGCAGAGCACGATACGCGTTTTCATTGCTCCCTCCTCCTGCGAAAAGGCTAGCAAGAATCATGCCACCTCCTGAGGGACCGCGGTTTCGAACTCGGAGTGGCTGGCAGGCCGGCAGCAGGGCCGCCCCGACGGGTCCGTGGGTTAGCTTCATAACTGCAACTCCTGCCGGCAACTGGGCGTCGGGGTCGCTGCGGCGCTCGGCGCCGAGCGGCGGTCGCAGACAGGAGCAACCGCAGCGCGACCCGCCGGAAGCGTCCCAGAGCACCGTGGGCGCGGTGCTGCGGGTTTGCAGGCAGTCGGGACAGTGCATAAATGCACGGCTGACCCAGGGATTGCCGATGTGCAACGGTTCTTGATTCCGCACACGAGTTCGCGATGGCCGTCAACCTCCGTCCTCCCACCCGCCGCCGGCTCGCCCGCGGTTGTGGCCCTTACCGCCGGCAGCGGCTCGTGGATGGCCGTGACCCTCACCCGCCAGTAGCCCACGTAGGAGGAGATGGCGAACACGAGCTGCCCGCTGTAGGGCGTTTCGGTGTAGCGCGACAGATCGTAGGTCACCGTGCCGTGCCGGCCCACCACCGGGCCGGAGCAGTGGGAGCGCTTCCACTCCTCCGGGTCGCAATCGTCGCCGTACAGGTTGAGGAAGCCGCCGCTGCCGTCCTCGATCCAGGCCGAGAAACGCCGTGCGTAGCCGTCTCCGACACTTTCCATCTCCACACGGACCGCGTAGGCTCCCTCCAGCGTGACGACCCCGGGATGATAGTTGGTGATTCGTTCTTCCGCGCCCAGGAGGGTGGGCCCGGCCAGCAGAAAGCCCACCAGGCCGACAAGAGTGATCCCTTTCATGTCCGCACGCTCCATCCCCGGCGGCGGCGGGCCGTTGCCTCTTCCCCTCCCGCCTCCAACGGTAGCGCCCGGCGGCCATGGTTTCAAAACGCCTCCGGCGGGCTCGCGAAGGCGCCGGCGGCCGGCCGGCCCGCCTATCCCCCCAGGATGCGCACGTCTGCGATCGCCAGCCCCCGCTCCAGCAGGAACACCGGATTGAGGTCCAGCTCCCGGATGGCGGGATAGCGGAGAGCCAGGCGGGAGAGGCGCACCAGCAGGTCCGCCAGCGCGCCCCGGTCCAGGGGGGCGCCGCCGCGGTAGCCAGCCAGCAGGGGCCCCGCCTTCAGCTCGGCGAGCATGCGCAGGGCCTCCTCCCGGTCGAAGGGGGCGATCCTCACCGCGGAGTCCTGGAGCAGCTCGGTGAGCACGCCGCCGGCCCCGGCCAGCACCACCGGCCCGAAGGTGGGATCCTGCTTCACCCCGGCGATCATTTCCAGGCCGCCTTCCACCTGCCGGTAGAGCATGGTCCCCCGGAACTGCTGCCCTTCAAAGCGCCTTGCCATTCCCGCAAAGCGCTCCCCGGCCTGACGGGCGCTTTCGATGCCCAGCTGCACGCCCCCGACGTCGCTCTTGTGCAGGATCTCAGCAGAGACCACCTTCATCACCAGGGGGAAGCCGATCCGCCCCGCCGCCTGGGCGGCCTCTTCGGCTCGGGAGGCGAAGGCGTGGGCGGGAAAGGGGAACCCCTCCCGCTCCAGAAACGCCACTGCGTCCGGCTCCAGGATGGGGAAGGAGAGGGGAAGCCCCGCCGGCTCCTCCGGCTGCCCCGCCGGGTAGGGCCCGGCGGTTCCCGGCGCGCCCTCCTCCGGCGGAGCGGCATCCAGCGCGCGCCTGCCTTCAGCGTACCGGTGCATGGCGGCCAGGACGAAGACCGCCCGCTCGCCGGTGGGGAACGCCGGCACGCCCTCTGCCTTCAAGCGGGCGATCCCCTCCGCCACGATCTCTCCGGCCATGAAAACAGCCGCCAGCGGCTTGTCCGGGCAGCCCCGCCGGGCCTCCAGGATCCCCTCTGCCAGGGAGCCGGAGTCCAGGAATGGGGTGGCCACGTTGATCGCCACCGCCCCGTCGTACTCCCGCAGCACCGCCTGCAGCGTGCGGCGGTAGCCCTCCCGGGTTCCCTCCACCGTGAGGTCGATGGGGTTGGCGAACGCGCAGTGGGGGGGCAGGAGCTCCGCCAGCTCCTCCCGCAGCTCCGGGCTGCTCTCCGGCACCTCCAGGCCCACCTCCTCGGCGCGGTCGCTCGCCAGGATCCCGGGTCCTCCGGAGTTGGTGACGATGGCGACGCGGCGGCCCGCCAGGGGCGGCAGGGAGGTGAGGCCGTCGCACAGGTCGAGCATCTCCTCCATCCCGGGCGCCCGCAGGGCGCCGCACTGCCGGATCATGGCCGTGAATACGCGGTCCGAGCCGGCCAGGGAGCCGGTGTGCGAGCTGGCCGCCCGCAGCCCGGAGCGGCTCCGCCCGGCCTTGATGATCACCACCGGCTTGCTCCGCGAGACCCGGCGGGCAGCCTGCATGAAACGCCGGCCGTCCTGCAGGCTCTCCAGGTAGAGGGCGATCACCGCCGTGTCGGGGTCGGATTCCAGGTACTGGAGGAGCTCGACCTCACCGATGTCCACCCGGTTGCCGTAGCTGACGAACTTCGAGAACCCGATGCCCCGCCCGGCGGCCAGCGCCAGCACCGCTCCGCCCACGGCCCCGCTCTGCGTGAGGAAGGCGGTCCTGCCGGGCAGGGCGCGCACCTCGATGCTGGCGTACAGGCCGGCGGCGCTGTCCATGATCCCGGCGCAGTTGGGCCCGACCAGGCGCACCCCGTGCCGGCGGGCGGCGGCCTGCAGCGCGGCCTCTGCCTCGCTGTTGCCCGCCTCCGAGAACCCGGAGGTGAACACCACCGCGAAGGGCACCCGCGCTTCACCGCAGCGCTCGATCACCCCGCCGACGTGCGGGGCGGGCACCGCGATCAGCGCCAGGTCTACCGGCCCCCCGTCCCGGGGCAGCTGCGAGTGGGCCGGGACATCGGCGAACCCTTCGGGGCTCTCCCCCCGGGGGTTGACCGCCAGGATGCGCCCGCCGAACCCCCCCTCGGTGAGCTGGCGGATCAGCTGGTGGGCGATCTTGTCCCGCTTTACCGAGCCGAAGACGGCGACGGCCCGGGGACGGAAGAGGCGGTCAAACGCGCCGGAGGAGGGACCGGCCATGCTCGCAACCCTCTCTGAAGCTCTCCAGGCTCTCCTGCAGCCCGCGCTTCAACCTGCCCTCGATGCGTCGCCGCACCCCGTCGGCGGAGTACAGGGAGAGCTCGGGGCTGGCCTCCGGCACCACGACGGCGAATACGCCCAGGACGAACATGTTGTGCGGGCTCTGCGCCCGCTCCACGGCGAACACGGTGCCGGCCCTGGCGGCCAGAAGCTCCCTGGCCTCCTGCAGGGCAGGGTAGGGCTTCTTCTTGACGACGGTCTCCGCCGGGAGCTGGGCGTGGTCCAGCAGGATGGCGATCCCCCCCTGGCGCAGGAAGGAGGCGGAGCTGATGGTCTCCCCGATCTCCATCCCCACCAGGACGTCCGCCCCGCCGGGGAAGATGCGCGCCCCGAAGTCCAGCGCCGGCTCGTCGCTGAGGCGGATCTCCGAGGTGACCCGTCCGCCCCTCTGCGCCATGCCCTTGGCGTCGAACAGTGAAACCCGGAGGCCGCAGTCGGCGGCGTGCTCGGAGAGAATGCCCGCCATGGTGACGATGCCCTGGCCGCCCAGGCCGGTGATGAAGATGCTCTGCAGCATGGCTACTCCCGCCCCTCCCGCTGGTACCGGTGAATGGCGTCGAACTTGCAGCAGGTGAAGCACAGGCCGCAGCCGGTGCACTGCTCGGGGTCGATCGACATCACCCGGTCCTGCCGGGAGCTTTCTGTGCCCGCCGCCACCTGCAGGGCGGGACAGCCGGTATCCCGCAGGCAGGAACGGCAGAAGGTGCACTTCCCGGCGTCTATCCGGTAGAGCAGGGGCCAGGGCTCGCGCCGGCCCGCGGTCAGGGCGCACTCCTGCCGGGAGATGATGACCTTCACCCCCTCCTTTCCCAGGGCGGAGGCGACGGCTTCCACGGACTGCTCCTGCTGGAAAGGGCGCATGAGCTGGAGGTGCTCCACCCCCATGCCGCGCACCAGCGCCTCGATGTCCACGCGCCTGGCCCCCTGCGGCTGGAAGCGCTCCTCGGTGCCGGGGTTGACCTGGAAGCCGGTCATGCTGGTCCAGCCGTTGTCCAGGATGATGACCAGGAGGTTGGCGCCGTGCTGCACGGCGTTGATCAGCGGCGGGATGCCGGCGTGGAAGAAGGTGGAGTCCCCGATGGTGGCGATCACCGGGTGCTCCAGGCCGGCGCGGAAGAACCCCTGGGCCAGGCCGATGCTGGAGCCCATGGAGACCTCCGTCCAGCAGCTGTGGAAAGGCGGGTTCATGCCCAGGATGGTGCATCCGATGTCCCCGGTGACCACCGTGTTCTCGCGGGAGAGGCCCACCTTCTTCAGCGCCCGGTTGATGGCCATGTAGGTCCCCCGGTGGGGACAGCCGGCGCAGAAGGTGATGGGGTGCTTCACCCCGGCCGGCGCGGCCTCCGGGGAGAGACTCCGGGCCGTCGAGTTCCCCGGAGGCGCCGGCACACCGGCTGCCGGGCGTGGCAGCTGTGGCGGGTCGCCGGCCACTGGCGAGGCGGCCCGCAGCGGAGCCGTCGGGGCGGCCGCCCGGCCCGAACCGGCTGCTGCCGGCGCGTCCAGCGCGTCCAGGCCGCGGCGGATCACCTCCTGGCTGTACCTGCCGGTGCGGGGCAGGAGGCCGTCCAGCTTGCCCAGGATGAGGCCGTTCCAGCTCGTCCTGGAGGCCTCGCTGCGCAGGAGCATCTCCACGAAGGGCTCCAGCTCCTCCAGCACCAGGATGCGCCGCGCCCGGGCGAACATCCGCCCGGCCAGCTCGCGGTCCAGGGGGTACACGCACTCCAGGCAGAGGGTGGAGACCTCCCCGCGCCCGGCCAGCGCTTCCGCGGCGTAGGGGATCAGGCTTCCGGCTGCCACCACGAACAGCCCCGCCGAGCCGCCCGCCGGCGCCTCGCGCAGCCGGTTCACTCCGGCCCGGCCGGCCTCCCGCTCCACCGCCTGGAGGCGCTCCAGGAGCGCCCGGTGCTGGGCGATGCAGATGGCGGCTCCGGCCTTGGTGTAGCGGGAGATGTCGCGCACGAAGCCGGCCTGCCGCCCCAGCGGGCTGTAGCGCGGCTCCCCCTCCACCTGCTCCCGGGCGTGGGCCACCGAGGTCACCGAGCGCAGGATCACCGGCAGCTCGGCCGCCTCGCTCAGATCGAAGGCCAGGCGGGCCAGCTCCCGGGCCCGGCGGGGGTTGGCGGGCTCCAGCACGGGAAGCCCGGCCCACTGGGCGAAAAGCCGGGTGTCCTGCTCGGGCATCCCCGCCTCCGCACCGGGGTCGTCGGCGATGTACAGAACCAGCCCTCCCCGGGTGCCGGAGTAGGCCACCGAAAGGATGGTGTCGGAGGCCACGTTGGCCCCGGACATCTTCATGGTGGCCAGGGCCCGCTTGCCCGCCCAGGCCGCGCCGGTGGCCACCTCGAAGGCCACCTTCTCGTTCACGCTCCACTCCACGTAGGGGGCGGGGTGGTTGCCCCCGGCGAAGCGCAGCAGCTCGGTGAGCGCCTCGGAGGAAGGGGTCCCGGGGTAGCCGGCGGCCACCTCGATCCCCGCTTCCAGCGCTCCCCAGGCGATGGCCTGGTTGCCGATGATCAGTCTCTTCATGGCCGCCCCGCTGCGGCGGTCCCTGGCCTCGTGGCGATGCTCACGAGAGGGAGCCCACAATGGAGCCGGAAACGGCAGAGAGCAGATCGACGCGCGAGGCGCCGCCGGATGGAAGATTGTTGCATAATATGAAATCTCGTTGCTTATGTGGAGACAACATGAACAGTGTAGCGCAGCTCCCCGCCCCTGTCAAGAAAGCCCGCCTCCTCCCCGGCGAAAGAGCACCTCGGGGTTCACCATGTAGCGAGGCCGCGCCCCGTTGAGCACTCGAACCACCTCTTCCATTCCCCGCTCCCTGAGCCGTTCGGTGCTCTGCTCCGAGTACCAGGCCGAATGCGGGGTAACGATCACGTTGCCGCACCTGAGCAGGGGATTGTCCGTTTCCGGAGGCTCGGTTTCCAGAACGTCCAGGCCGGCCCCGGAGAGTCTTCCGGTTTGAAGCGACGCATACAGGGCCCGCTCGTCCACGACCTTGCCGCGGCACGTGCTGATCAGGGCGGCCCCGGGCTTCAAGAGCCCCAGCTCCCGGTCACCGATCATGTGGAAAGTCTCCGGGGTCAGGGGGACGTGGAGGGACAGAAAATCCGCCCTGGAGAGGATTTCCTCCAGGTCGTAGCAGCGCCCCACTGCGAGAAGGGAGAAGATGTCGTCGTCCAGGTAAGGGTCGTAGGCCAGCACCTCCAGACCCAGGGCCTGAGCCCGGGGTGCCAGAGCTCTGCCGATCCTGCCCAGCCCCACGATTCCCAGAGTCAGCGAGGAGAGATCCGGGATCGGTTTGCAGATGTTGTAGTCCCAGCCTCCGGAAGACGTTTCGGCCATCAGCTGCTTGATCTTGCGATGGCAGGCCAGCAGCAGGGTCAGCGCGTGGATGGCCACCTGCTCCCTGCAGTAGTCCGGAACGTTGCTGACGATAATGCCCTTTTGGGTGGCCGCCTTCACATCGACGAAATCGTAGCCCACTTCCAGGGCCTGGATGATCCTGCAGCGGCGCATGACCTTCAGGTGGTCTTCACGGATGGGACGGTCGATCACCACCAGGGCATCCGCCGAGGCGATCGCCTCTTTGAACGCGCCGTCGTCGAGCCCCTTGAAGGCCACAAGCTCCGCTTCGGCTTCCCTGGCCTTGTCATGGAAGAACCGAAGGTCGAAGTACTTCAGGTAGACTCGATCGCCGGCGGTCACGATCTTGCGTTTCAATCTTCCGGTACCTTTCAGCCTGCGCAGCGCCGAAGTCCGTATTCGCCAAAAAAGGGGTTTGACAATTTCCTCAAAGACAAGTACAATTGTCGTTGCATAATCTGAAACGGTATTTCGTGTAGGGCAATAGTAGTGCAAGTGCTGTCTTCTGTCAAGAAAGCCCTGGAGCTGCTGGATCATTTCACCGCTGAGCGACCCGAGCTCGGCCTGGCGGAGATCAGCCGGGAGGTGGATGCCCACAAGAGCTCGGTGTTTCGTGTATTGACCACGCTGGAGGCGGCGGGATTTCTGGACAAGGACCCTCAGAGCGGAAGGTACCGCCTGGGACTGAAGATTCTGGATCTGGCCGGACGGGTCTGGGGCCGCCACGACGTCAGGCACATTGCCGGTCCCTTCATGGAGGAGGCGGCCCGAAAGAGCGGCGAAATCATCCACCTGGCGGTGCTCGATGGGCCGGACATCGTCTATCTCGAAAAGAAGGGTCAGGGACAGGTTCTTACCGTGGCAACCCGGGTGGGCGGCCGAAATCCTGCCTACGCATCCGCCATGGGCAAGGTCCTTCTGGCGGACCTGTCCCAGAGGGAGCTCAAGGGGATTCTTGGCCGGGGAAGGCTGAGCAGGCTCACCGTCAATACGATCACCGAGATGCCGAGACTGGTGGAGGAGCTCGACAGGATTCGGGAGCAGGGCTTTGCCCTGGACAACGAGGAGACCTTTCCGGGCATTCGCTGCGTCGGTGCTCCCATTCGGGATGCCGGGGGTAAAGCAATCGCCGCGCTCAGTGTCACGGTTCCGGCTCAGCGGATGGAGGCCGGGCGGGTCGAGGAGCTGCGGGGCATGATCACGAGCACGGCCCGGATGATATCGCAGCGGGTGGTGGCCAGCAGGGCGGAGGCCTGAGGCGATGCTGAAGGAGCTGCTGCGAAACGGGGTGCTGGCGGTCGATGCCTGGCCCGGCGGAAGGCCCATCGAGGAGGTCCAGGCGGAGCTGGGGCTTTCCGCGCTCGCGCTCATGGCCACCAATGAGAATCCATTGGGCCCCTCTCCCAGGGCCGTGGAGGCGATGAAGGCGGAGATCTACAAGGTCAACCGCTATCCCCAGGGCCCGTGTGAGCACTTGAGGCGCAAAGTCGGCGCAGCGCTGGGGATCGGCAGGGAAACGATCATGTTCAGCAATGGGGCGGACAACTGCCTCCAGATCATCGCCTGCACCTTTCTGAACCCCGGGGAGGAGGTCGTTCTGGCCCGTCCGACCTTCTCTATCTACCGGACCGTGGCCAGGATCGCGGGAGCTGTGCCTGTCGAGGTTCCCTTGAGAGACTACAGTCACGATCTGAGGGCCATGGCGGAAAAGATCGGGCCTCGCACCAAGCTGGTCTTCGTCTGCAACCCCAACAACCCCACCGGGACCATCGTGCGGAAGAAAGAGCTGGATGCCTTCGTGGCGTCGCTTCCGGACCACGTCGTCCTGATCCTCGACGAGGCCTACTTCGAGTTCGTCACCGATCCGGAGTATCCCAACGCTCTGGACTACATCCAGCAGGGGCGCGCCGTCGTGGCCCTGCGCACCTTCTCCAAGCTGTACGGGATCGCCGGCTTGAGAATCGGCTACACTCTGGCCTCCGCGGAGCTGACCTCGGCGATGGAGCGGGTGCGGGAGCCGTTTCCCGTCTCCAGGATCGCCGAAGCGGCGGCGCTGGCGGCGATGGATGACGAGGAGTTCAAGAGCCGGGTGCTGGCCAACAACGAACGCAGCAGAAGGTTCTTCGGCGAGAGCTTCGCCAGACTCGGGCTGCCCTACGTTCAGACCCACACCAACTTTATCTTCGTGGACCTGAAGGCGGATGCGGGAGAGACTGCGCAGGCACTGCTGAAGCAGGGATATCTGATCTGTCCGGGCACTGCCTGGAAGCACCCGACGTTCGCCAGAATCACATTCGGTACCATGGAGGAGAATCGCGGGCTCATCGCCGCGATGGCCAGGGTGTTGGGACAATGAGAAGGCCGGCGGCGCAAGCATCGGACCGGTTTGGCGAGCTGCAGCCTCGCTTGCGCGCATACACAACAGAAGACCTGTAGATTGGGAAGGGAGGACAGAGATGTCGCTTCAAGAGCTTTGCCGCGCCGTGGAGACGGGAGACCAGGGTAGGGGCAAGGAGCTGGCTCAGAAACTCATCGAAGGGGGAACCGATCCACTGCAGATCATCGACGCCCTGACCAAAGTGATGGATGAGATCGGAGAGAAGTTCGCCCGGCTGGAGATCTTTCTGCCCGAGATGATGATGAGCGGAGAGGCCATGTCCAAGGTGGTGGAGCTGTTGAGCCCCCACCTGAAGAAGGGGGGCGGCGGCGAGCCCAAGGGCAAGGTGGTGCTGGGCACTGTGAAGGGGGACCTTCACGAGATCGGCAAGAACATCGTCAAGCTGATGCTTCAGGCCGGGTTGTTCGAAGTCAAGGATGTCGGCGTGGACGTGGATCCCGTGAGGTTCATCAAAGAGGCGGAGAGCTTCGGAGCGGACATCATCGGAGCTTCCTCACTGATGACCACCACGATGCCCCACCAGAAGGAGCTGATCGACATCCTGAAGGAGGAGGGCAAACGGGAAAAGTACAAGGTGGTGATCGGTGGAGCCCCTACCACCACGGAGTGGGCCGAGGAGATCGCAGCGGACCTGTATGCGCCCGATGCGGGTTCTGCCCCCAGGCTGTTTTCCCAGCTGTTGAAGAAGTAGATCGAGGAGGAGCCCACGATGAGCAATCCATACAGACTTTGGGAAATCCAGGGCCGCTCCGACACAGGTCCCTTCTGCGAAGAGGATGACTTTCTGCCCAAGATCTTCGCGCCCAGGCTGCGGGAGATCGTGAAGAAACACGAGATCAGGTACGATCCCCAGACGCCGGTTCCGGCGGATGACGGGATGGCCGACCGGATCTGGCAGGCAGGCTGGGAGCTGTTCCGGGAGGTGGGACTGTACAACACCGACACGCACCGGATCATCAAGCTCTCCGACCAGGAGATCAAGGAAGCCCTGTACGCGACCTCCGACTGCTACTGGGTCGGTGCCGGCAAGGATGCGGTGTTGTGGAGACATCGCGGTGTGGAGGACACCGAGCCTCCCTTCTGCATCTTCTCCCCCGACTGTACCTGCTCGGAGGATCTCTTCTACTCCTACTGCCTGGCCTTCCTGAAGGAACCGCTGCTGGACGGTTTTTGCGCTCCCATCCTGGAGGAGTCCATGGGACAGCTGATCCGCTCGGCCAGCCCTTTCGAGATCAACGGCGTGACGGAGCACATCTACAAGATGCGCCTGGCGGCCAAACAGGTGGGCCGGCCGGGGGTGCACTTCGTGGCCGTGGGCACGGCGGAGCACGACAGCGGGCAGATCGCCGTGTCCAACAACGAGTGGGGCGTCAGGACCACCGATTCCCGCATCATCGGCACCCTGACGGAGTTCAAGACCGCCGACACCCTGCTCAACCGGGCGGTGCACTGCGCCCAGTATGGCTGCTACTCCGGCAACCTCACCGGCCCGATCTACGGCGGCTGGTGCGGAGGCTCGGAAGGGGTGGCGGTGGCGCTGGTGGCCTACAGCCTGAACGGCCTGTGCATCTACGGCGCCCAGTACAACCAGCACTTCCCCTTCCACCTCAACTGGGGCTCCAACACCACCCGGGAGCTGCTGTGGCCCATCTCCATGGCCGGACAGGCCATGGCTCGCAACAGCAAGCTGCTGTACACCTCCAACGGCTTCGCCAACGCCGGGCCCATGACCGAGATGCTCTTCTTCGAGACCGCCTGCCACGCCCTGGTCAGCGTGGTGACCGGCTGGCACCTCTGGGAGATGGCCTCCGCCCGGAACAAGTTCCGCAACCGGGCCACTCCGTTGGAGGCAAGGCTGGGCATGGAGGTGGGACACGCCGTGGCCCGTCAGGGAATGACCCGTGGCCGGGCCAACGAGATCGCCCTGCAGCTGCTCTCGAAGTACGAAGCAGAAGCGGCGACCGCTCCCAAGGGTGTGGAATACCGGGAATGCTACGATGTACCCAGGGCCAATCCGACCCAGGAGCACTACGACATGTACCGCCGCTGCAAGGACGAGGTGGCCAGGCTCGGGGTCGAGTTCCCTTACTAGGCGGCCGAGCAGGGACGAAGGATGAAGGATGAAGGATGGCTGATGCCATGAGGGTCAACCCGGAGGTGGCCGCGATCCCGTACGGAGATCGAAAGAGGGTGAAGGCCGTAGCCGAAGCACGAGCCGATCTGGTGGACCTCATGTCCGGCAATCCGGATATGGAGATGCCCCCCTGTATCCGCGAACGCATCAAGGCGCGCGTCGACTCCGGTCCCATGCGTTACACGGGCTACTGGGGAAGCCGCGAGCTTCGGCAAAGGCTCTCGGCCAGGCTCGCGAGCGGATGCGGCATCGAGGCGGATCCGGAAGAGGAGATCCTCATCACCCACGGCGTTCAAGAGGCACTCTACGCGCTGATGCGCACGGTGCTGCGCCGCGGGGACCAGGTGCTCATCCCTTCGCCGCACTACGCGAGCTATCTGCTCGACGCGGTAGCCTGCGGAGCAGAACCGGTGTTCATTCCGCTGCGGGAAGAAGAGGCCTTCATTCCCCGTATCGAGGATCTGGAACGGGCCATCACCGCCAGGACCCGACTGCTCGTCTTCTCCAACCCCAACAATCCGTTGGGGGTGACCTGGCCGGAGGAAACCATAGAATCCATCGCCCACCTGGCCCGCACGCGAGATCTGCTGGTGGCGGTGGACGAGATCTACCGGGACTTTGCCGAGCCCGAACCCCCCCTGAGCATCGCCTCGCTGCCCGGGATGAAGGAACGCACCTTCACCCTGCAAGGCTTTTCCAAGTCCTACTTCATGATGGGTATGAGAATCGGGTACGTGGTGGGACCCAGGGAGCTGATCCGTCACGTCAAGCAGCTGCACTACGTACTGGTGCTCTGCCCCTCCACCCTGGGTGAGGCTGCGGCGCTTGCCGCACTGGAGTGTCCCCCGGAGCAGATCGAGCCGCTGCGGCGTGAGTTTCGGGAAAAGCTGAGGTTGCTCTACGAGGGGCTGCGTTCCCTGCCGGGGGTCAGCTGCGTCGCCCCCAACGGGACCTTCTATCTGTTTCCGAACATGCGCTGCTTCGGGCTGTCCTCCCTGGAGCTCTCCCTGCGGCTGATAGAGGAGGTCGGGGTGGCGACCCTGCCGGGCACCGAGTTCGGAGCCGCCGGAGAAGGGTATCTACGCCTGTCGGTTGTGGCCGGCCGCAAGCGGGTGGCGGAGGGTCTGCGGCGTTTGAAGGTATTCGCCGGAGGGCGGGCGGAGAGGCTCGCTGGAGGTGGAGTGGATGGAGGTGGATAGGAAGCGCGCGGGGACGGAACGGCGGCTCCGATCCCACGCAGCCGGCGCGGCCAACGGCTACCTCCGCGCAGCCGGCGAGCTGCTGGAGACCATGCGCTCGATCCGCCGGGATCTGCACCGGCACCCGGAAGTGGGGACCCGGGAGATCCGGACGGCCGCCAGGATCGCGGAGCTCCTGGCAGCAGCGGGTCTGGAGGTGCGGACAGGAGTGGGAGGCACCGGCGTGGTGGGGCTGCTGGCCGGCCGGGGACGGGGCGCGGCGCGCGGTAGAACCGTTGCTCTGCGGGCGGACATGGATGCACTGCCCATGCAGGACCGCAAGAGCGTGGAGTATGCCTCGCAGAATCCCGGGGCGGCTCACTCCTGCGGGCACGACGGGCATGCCGCGATTCTTCTGGGAGCCGCGGAGATCCTGGCCAGAGAACGGGACAGCCTGGCGGGGAATGTGAAGTTCATCTTCCAGCCGAGTGAAGACACCCTTCCCGGCGGCGCGTTGCCGATGATCGAGGCCGGGGTCCTGGAGGGTCCGAAGGTGGAGGCGGTTTTCTCCCTCCATCTGCATCCGCAGTTCGACGAGGGTACCGTGGTGGCGAAACCGGGAACGGTTAGCACCTCTTCGGCCAGCTTCACCCTCACACTGAAAGGCGCCGGCGGCCATGTGGGCCTTCCGCACAAGGTCAACAACCCGTTGCTGATGGCGGCGCTCGTCATGGTCAACGCGCAGAGCATCCTGCCGAAGAGCCTGGCGCCCGGGGAGCCGCTGATCTTCGAGTTCGGCGCCATCCACGGGGGGACGGCCGGCAACGTCGTACCTGCCGAGGTCGTTCTGAAGGGGAGCATCAGGCTCTCCTCGCCCGAGCTGTTGGAGCGCACCATCGAGCGCTTCGAAGCCCTGATCCGGGCCACGGTGGAGAGCTCCGGCGGCGGATACGGCCTGGAGCTTCAGAGAGGCTACCCCGCGATCGTGAACGATCCGGGCCTGGCGCGCCTGTGGCGCGGTGCGGCGACCAAGGTCCTGGGCGAGGAGCGCGTGGTCGAGTACGACCGAATCATCGCCAGCGGTGATGACGCCGCGTACTTCCACCAGAGGGTGCCGGGGGTGTACTGGCTGCTGGGCGTCCGCAACGAGGAGCTGGGATTCAGCGAACCGTTGCACAGTCCGTATTTCGATTTCAACGAAGAGGTTCTGGCAATCGGCGCCGCGATTCAGTGTCAGGCCGCAATTGACGCTCTGCGGCAGGGCAGGCCGGCCGGGCAGGAAGGAGGCTGACGTGAAGGGGAATCGATTCTCACCTGCTGGAATCACCTGGATTGACAGGATGATTGTGTCTCCCTATAATCCCTCTGCACATGATCGCCCGTGTGGAGAGCCCCAGGCATGAGTGAGAAACAGCTGGGCGAACACATCATCACCATCGACCACGTGAGCAAGACTTTCCCGGGGGGAGTGCAGGCGGTGAAGGACTTCAGCGCCAAGATCCGCCAGCGCGAGGTGGTCGTGATCATGGGACCCTCCGGTTCGGGCAAGTCCACCTTGCTGCGCTGCCTCAACGGCCTGGAGGAACCGGACGGTGGAACCATCGTTGTGGATGGATTTCCGCTGGACGATGACAGGAAGAATCGCCTGGAGATTCGCAAGGAAGTGGGGATGGTCTTTCAGTCCTTCAACCTCTTCCCGCACCTGACGGCCCTGGACAACGTGAATCTCGCTCAGATCCGGGTGCGCAAGAAGAGTCGGGCGGAAGCGACCAGGCTCAGCATGGAGCTTCTGGAGAAGGTGGGCATCGCGGAGAAGGCGAACAGCTATCCTGCCCAGCTCTCAGGCGGGCAGCAGCAGCGCACGGCCATCGCCAGGGCGCTGGCCATGATGCCGAAGGTGATGCTTTTCGATGAACCTACCAGCGCGCTGGATCCTGAGATGATCAACGAAGTGCTGGACGTGTTGAAAAACCTGGCCGTGGAAGGGATGACGATGGTCGTGGTGACCCACGAGATGGGCTTTGCCCGGGAGGTCAGCGATTGGGTGATCTTCATGGATGACGGCCAGATCGTGGAGACCGGCACGGTGGAGCACTTCTTCAAGAACCCGCAGGAAGAGCGGACCAAGTTGTTCCTGAGTCAGATCCTTTGAAGGTAGAGGAAAGGGGGCGGCAGAAGAGCGAGCTCACCGACGGCAGGAACGCAATGGAGCAGGACGCCGGAATACAGCCAAGATACTCGTTCTACCACCGGTTTGTCTCGAGGCGACTGAAAAACTTCGTCCTGTTCCAGCCTCCGTGGAGAGATATCCTTCAGTTTGTTCTCCTTGCGGCGGTGGTGGGCTGGCTCATCTACCTGAGCGCCACCGGCCTCAATTACCGCTGGCAGTGGTATCGAATCCCCAGGTATTTCTTCCGGTTCCAGGACGGACGCCTGGTTTCCGGCCCCCTCATCAAGGGACTGCTGTTCACCTTCCAGATCTCCGGTTTGAGCCTGGTTCTGTCCTTCCTCATCGGGCTTGTCGTGGCTCTGCTTCGGCTCTCCGGGTCTCTGGTCGGCAGGTTCCTTGCCCGAGTGTATCTGGAGCTGATAAGGAACACTCCTCTGCTGGTGCAGCTGTACCTGCTGTATTTCGCTGTAGGCCCTATCATCGGATTGGGGCGTTATGCCTCTGCAGTGTTGGCCCTGAGCCTGTTCGAAGGGGCCTATGCGTCGGAGATTTTCCGGGCAGGGATCGTGTCGATCCGCAAAGGGCAGTGGGAGGCCGCCTACAGTCTGGGCCTGTCCGGCTTCGACATGTACAGGGACGTCATTCTTCCACAGGCAGTCAGGCGCGTTCTCCCGCCCTTGACGAGTCAGGCAATAAACATCATCAAAGATTCCGCCCTTGTCAGCCTGGTGGCTTTGAGCGACCTTACCCTGCAGGCAAAGCTGATAGCCTCGGACACCTTCCTGACCTTCGAGATCTGGTTCACCGCCGCCGGCGTTTACCTGGTGATTACCGTGGCGCTTTCCACCGTCGTGAGCTACATGGAGAAACACTACAGAGTGGAGACTTGAGGTCGAGCAGAGACAGGCTTGGGAGCAGGGCCGCGTGAGAGCAGAGAAAAGGGGGTGATACAGGCAAGAAGAAAGAAAGGTTCCTCCGGAAGCGACCAAGAACGAAAGGAGAAATGAATGAAGAGAATTCGAAGTATCGCGAAAGTCCTCGCAGTGTCGGTGCTCGTGTTGGGATTGGCGGGAATGCTCGCTGCCTGCGCACCGAAGGAGACGGCGGAAGGAGCGGCTGAAGGACAGGCACAGGCAGCCGCGCAGAAGAGTCTTATCGATACGATCGTTGAACGCGGCGTGATGAAGGTAGGAGTGTCGACTTTCACCCCCTGGGCTTTCAAGGACAAGGACGGAAACCTGATAGGGTTTGAAATCGACGTGATCAACAAGGTGGCAAAAGACATCGGTGTAGAGGTCGAGTTCGTCCCGACCCAGTGGTCTGGAATCATTCCCGCGCTGCTGACCGGCAAGTTCGATGCCATCATCTGTGGGATGACGATTACGCCGCAGCGGGCGCTGCAGGTGAGCTTCACGAACCCCTATGACTACGCGGGCCAGTCCATCGCGGCGAGCAAGGCGCTGACGGGCGGCGGCAAGTGGAAAAGCATCGAGGATTTCAACAAGCCGAACGTAGTCCTTGCGGCCAGAATGGGTTCCACCGCGGCGGAGACCATCAAGAAGGTATTCCCGAAGGCAGAGCTGCGCCAGTTCGATGACGAAGCGGGCACCGTGCAGGAGGTGCTGAACGGGAAAGCCTACGGCGTGGTCTCATCGGCTCCGAAACCGCTGCACTGGGTAACGGAGAATCCGGACACCCTTTATCTTCCGGTGGGAAGCAAGACGCTCAACAAAGAGCCGATCGGCATGGCCCTGAGGAGGGGGGATATCGAGACGCTTACGTTCTTCAACAACTGGATCGAAACCGCCTGGGACTCTGGTTTCCTGCAGGGAAAGCACGACTACTGGTTCGGCACGCTTGACTGGACGAAGTTCATAGAGCAGTAGAATCATCCGTCCTGTAGAGGCTCTGGTGCCGTTCTGCCAAGACGGAGCGGCACCAGCGGCCCCTGTTTGTCGGGGGGAGCGCCTTGTTACGGAAAAAGACGAAATTCACGGTGCTGGATCTCGTCATTATCCTGATCTGTATCGGTATTGGCTACTACGTCTACTACCGCGTGACCTACAGCCTGGAGTACGTTCCTCACTGGTCCCGGATCCCGAGGTATCTGCTCAGGCGAAGTCCCGAAACCGGGAGGCTCGTTCCGAACTATCTGTTGTTGGGCCTCTTCACCACGATCAAGCTTTCGATCTGGTCCACCATCCTGGGTATCGTCCTGGGCATCGTCATGGGAGTTCTCAGGACCACGAAGATCCTGTTCTTCAGGCTCGTGGGGAGGGCCTACGTAGAGCTCATCCGCAACGTTCCGCCCCTGGTATTGATCTTCATCTTCTACTTTTTCGCCAGCGACCAGATCCTGCCTCTCCTGGGTGTCGACGAGTTCATCCGCAGCCGGCCGGAAAGCGCCCAGGCCGTGCTGACTTTCTTGTTCGCCCCCAAGGCTCTGTTTTCCCAGTTCCTCTCCGGTGTCATCACCATCGGGGTTTTCGAAGGCGCCTTCATCACGGAAATAATCCGGGCGGGGATCGAGTCGATAGAGAGAGGGCAGAGGGAGGCTGCCTATTCACTCGGATTGACCTGGATCGACCAGATGCGGTTCGTCATCATGCCCCAGGCGATCAGACGGATACTGCCACCCCTGGGAAACGAGTTCATCAATACCATCAAGCGTTCCTCTATCGTCTCCGCCATCTCCATCGAGGAGTTGACCTTCCAGGGTCTGCAGATCGTGATAAGCACGAACTACATCTTCGAGGTTTGGATAACCGTGGCGTTGATGTATCTCGTTCTCACCGTGATCCTGTCCTTCGGCGTGTCCGCGCTGGAGAAACGCTACAAGAGAAGCGACTGATCGGGGCCGGGACACACCGAATGGCAGGCAAACCGAAACGCATCGTCTGGGGGGTGCCTTCGTTCTGGATCGAGCGCTTCCCCCTGTACTACGGGCGGCACCGGGGCTTCTTCGAGAAGCGGGGCTTGAGGCTCGCTATTCGCTACTACTGGGGAGGGCCGGAGCTGGCCCAGGCCGTGGCCAGGGGCGAGGTGTCCATCGGCGAGATGGGGCTTCCCCCCTTCCTGAAGGCCTACTCCGACGGACTGCCGGCGCGGGTCATCGGCTCCAGCACCATCCAGCGTCTCGATCACTATCTGGTTGGCCGGACGGAGATCGATACCATCGCGGACTTGAAGGGCCGCCAGGTCGGCATCCTCTCCTTCGGCAGCTGCGACGAGTATTTCGCCCGCCACATGCTCCGCGCCTCGGGGGTGGACCCGGACTCGGAAGCCGAGCTGGTCCCCCTGGGCAGCGCCTACTGCAACGTGGACTGCTTCTGCCCTTCCCGCGCAGCCGCCGTGCCCCAGGTGGATGCCGGTTTCGTGGAAGAACCCTTTGTTGCCCAGGGCGAGAAGCTGGGCTGGGTGAAGACTCTGGGCGTGGTGCGGGATTACTTCCCGAGCTACCAGTGGGGGATCATCCTGGCGCGGGATGATTTCCTGGAACGGGAAATCGACACGGCTCATCGGGCGATGGGAGCCTTCCGGGAGTCCTGCAGGGCGATTGCCGGGGATCCGGATGCCGCGGCCGCCTTCGGGGCTCAGGTTTTCGGGCTCAAGAAAGAGGTCTTCCGGCGGGCTCTTCTCCGTGACCTGGACCACTGGGAGCTGGATGCCCGGCTCGATTTTGCCGGCATGGAGAACTGCCTGCGCGTGCAGCGGGACGCCGGCGCGGCGGCCGCGAGCCTCGACCTGAAGCGCATGGTGCGCCAGCTGTGAGCCGCGCCCGCGGATAAGGCTTGGCGGCGGCTAGGGTGCGTGCTTTCTGAAGCGCACCTCCCCGTTTTCCAGCCTCTGGCCGAGGAAGCAGAACCAGTTGGCGTCGTCCTGCTCGGGGTAGTCCTTGCGCTGGAAAATGCTGCCCCTGCTCTCCTTGCGTTCTATCGTGGAACGGAAGACGATCTTCCCGCATTCGATCAGATTCCTCATCTCCAGGCAGTGAGTCATCTCGTGTGGATTGGCGGCGGCCAGCTGCATGGTGTTCTCCAGGTAGTCCAGACATTCGATCCCGCGCTCTGCCATGGTCTCGGAACGGTAGGCTACGTTGTAGTCGGTCATCGTGTTGTGGATTGCCTGCTGGGCATCCTTCCAGGGGTCCCCATCGGAGCGATCGAGTGCCTGGCTGCAGAACTCCACGGCGGGTCCCTCGCCGCTTCCCTCCGGCGTGCTCTTCATGGCGCGGCAGCGCCGCGCGGCCGATTCCGCGGCCAGGTAGCCCATCGTGAAGGCTCCCGGAGCCACGCTGCCCGGGATTCCCCCGGCCTCGTCCCCGGCGGCGTACAGCCCGGGGATGGTAGTCTGACAGCCTTGGTCCACAATGGGTCCGCAGGCCACCGCCGCGGAGTGCTCCGGTTCGATCGGCCAGATCTCGATCTTGTGCCTGCGGAAATCCAGGCCGTAGGTGTCCATCACGGAGAGGAATCCCGAGCCGAGTCCCTCGTTTTCCACCGCCCAGAGCATGTACTTCTGATCCTCATCGCTACCCCAGGACATGTCCGCATAGATCGGCCCGCGTCCGGCCGCAAGCTCGCTCCGGAAGCTCTTGCCCGTCCCGTAGGTGGCGTTGGTCCCGTACACCCGCTGCCCGCCCAGGTCGTGATTCCGCGGGCGGATTACATTCCCCCGGGCGTCCATACCGATCCCCGGCGGCTGGTAGGAACCGCCGGGAAGACCGCCGCCGCGGATGTAGTTCTTGGAGGACCAGCGTCCCGGAATCGAGAGAAACTCCATGTTGATCAGCTCGGCTCCGGCGCGGAACATGGAGGCCTTCCCGTCACCCGTGAGCGTGGGAGGCATGCGGATGGCGAAGGTCAAACCGGGATAGGGCTTGTACAATCGGTTGGGTCGACCGGTGGCCATGACCACGGCCTTGGCCCGGATCAGGTGAATCTTGCCGTCGCGGACGCCGTAGCCCACCGCACCGGCGATCTCACCGTCGTGCATCAGCAGGTCGGTGGCCATCACCCTCTCGAGGATGTGGGCACCGTGCTTGCGGACCGCGCGGGTCAGGATGCGTTTGATGTCGCGGCCGTCGAAATGAAGCGTGTTGCGGCAGGTGTGTATCTGATATTGAAGGCGGAGCTTGCCCGGCAGGGTGGAATCCTCGAAGCGGATCCGGGCGCCGAAGCTCTCCAGCTCCAGAATGCGGTCATAGCTGGTCCTGGCGATGTAGTGGATCATCTTCTTGTTGATCAGCCCGCAGGCGTTGAAACGGGTGTGATCCTCCACAAGGTCTTCCAGGCTCACCCCCTCCTGACTCTGGACCTCGGGGAAATACCCCCAGATGTGGTCGATGCCGGTGGCGGCGCAGCCGGAGCGCTCGGGATTCGATTTGTCGACAAGGATTACATCGTCGGTGAGCTGTGCGGCCCGAATCGCGGCCATGCAGCCGGCCAGTCCGCCGCCTACCACGCAGATGTTGCAGCTGTGCTCCTGAACCTCGACTCTAGACACCCCGAGCCTCCTTGCCCTGGTCCGCGACTGTCGAACGGGAGAAGTCCGCCGCCCGCCTCAGCGCTTCCTCATCGTCCTTCCCCGGCGGACCGTAGAGCGCAGGCGAGGGAACGATATGAAGGGGCAGCGGAAGCCTCAGGTGGATTGCATCCGTCGGGCAGTCCACGACGCAGCCGCCGCAGTACCAGCATTCCTGCGGGTAGGCCACCAGTGGTGGCGCTTCCAGATTGCCGGCCGGCATTGCCGGAGAGCCGTCCTGGCTCGTTGCCGGGACGGCAAACACATTCTGAGGGCAGATGTCGTAGCATATGCCGCAGAAGTTGCAGAGCTCGCTGTCAATGACTGGGGGCATCGGTAGTCCTCCTGATCTGGTACTTCACCTCAAGCGTCGAGCGCGATACTGGGAAACCCGCCAGGGTACGATTCTCTGTATGCTGGCTTCCTTTGATCCGGGAGCCCGATCATAGCAACTGGGAGGCGAAAAGTCAAACTGGATGCCGCCGCATCGTGAGCAGGCAATGCCAATTATTGAGAAAACGCGGCCGGGAAGGCGCGTGTCATCCGTTTCCTTCTCCTCTGGCGATCCGGTAGATCTCCTGGGCCGCCTTGCTCTCCAGGGGGAGCGGAGCATGCTCCTGGAGGATCTGCTCCGCCCGTTCATGAGCCCTCTCGAACAGGGTTCTGCTGCCTTGTTCCGCCCAGGTGTCGTAATTGTTGCGATCCATCAGCCCCGGGAACCAGGACTCCTGCCGGAAGTGTCTGAGGGTGTGGTCGTGGGTCAGGTAGTTGCCTGCCGGGCCGACCTCCTCGATGACCGGGAGGGCCAGATGCTCGGGGCTGACATCGACCCCGCGGCCGAAACGTTTGACGAAGCTGGCCACCTCGTCGCAGATGACCAGGCTTTCCAGGGACCCGGTCATTCCCATCTCCAGATAGCCCATATCGTGGATCAGGTTGTTGCCGATCAGGTACTCGTTGAAGATCGTCATCCCGATCTCGACCCCCGCCTGCTGGTCCAGGGTCTTGGCGTCTGCGGCACCCGCCTTGGCGAAGGTGGGAATGCCGTAGTACAGGGCCATTTCCTTGTTCATGATCGAGGCGAGCAGGATCTCTGGAGCCACGTAGGGACAGGCCATGGTGCGCATATCGAGAAAAGCCACCGAAGTGTCGACGATCAGAGGCGCCCCGGGGGCCTTCAGCTGATGGATCACCAGCCCACTCAACATGCGGGCGTTGCCCTGCACGAAGCCTCCCGCCAGGGTCGCCGGTGCGGTGGAGCCCCCTATGTCCACGGAATGGTACTCCACCGGAATTCCTCTCTCTGCGCAGAAGAGCACCTTCTCGATGGAGTCCCTGGGATGAATGAAGGGGGCGATGGCCATGGCGTAGTGTATCAGGAAGGGCTTCCCGTTCAGCCGCTCGGCGCCTCCGGCTGCGATCGCCGCCATTTCGTGGATGTCCCGCAGGCCATCCAGGCTCCAGGCGGTGAACATGATCGGCTTGGCCGAGTTTTCCACCATCGCCGCGAAGTGATGGCGGTCGGAGCGATCCACCGGTGCGTCGCTGGCCAGACCCAGGCTCATGATGAAATCCACGTTGTCCAGGCCGTCGGCCAGGCGGGCCGCTCGCTTCACGTCGGCCAGGAGGGCGGGCCGCCGGTTGCCCGTCTGGAAGTCGAGCACGCTGGGAGTGTCCGAGCCGGTCCCGAAATGGGCCTTCCGGCCCTCCAGGGACATGGCCGGTGCCCCGCTGCGATCGTAGATCTCGATCTTCTCCGGTACGGTTTGCAGGGCCCGCCTCACAACGCGCTCGGGGATCAGGACGCGGTGGTTCGCGTCCACGCTGCAGCCTGCCTCATGCAGCAGCCGCAGAGCCTCCTCCTCGTGGACCAGAACACCGTTGCGCTGCAGAACTCGCAAGCTCGATCGGTGAATCTCTTCCTTTTGTTCCTGTTCCAGGAGCGTCACGCGTGGCTGCGCGCGAACGAAAAAGTCATTCTTCATCTGGTGCTCCGATCCCTCCGCCTCTGGCTGTGAATGTGACCGTCCCTTCAGGTTGCTTTCTTGTCTGCTTTGATCTTCGAAAGACCCGGTATCAAAGTTTGGGTGCTCAGTATACCGCGAATGTGGTGGATGTTCTCCCGGACGTAGCGACCGATCACTTCGGCGTCCGAGGATGCCAGATTTCTGCTCAAGACGAGCTTCGCGATCACGTCGATGCTCCCGTGCACCGAATGCACCTCTTTCACCTCATCCAAAGAGAAAAGCTTCTCCAATATCTGGCACTCTTTCCTGGCGGTGATGGTGATCAGAACGAATACCGTGATCTCGCGGAGCATGCTGGGGTACTCGTTCCGCGCGACGTTTCTCATGCTCTCCCGAAACTCTTCCATGCTGCGGGCAAGGCTCCTGTCGATCGTGGACCCGAAAGATCGGGAATGGCTGCGCTCCCACTGATGTACGGAGATATATGCATAGAGGTCCGACACGGTGCGTTTGCGGAAGAAAGCCAACAGGCCCGCTTTCTCCAGCATCGCCGTCAGTGGCTGATAGATCGTCCTGTACCAGTCCTCGGCCGCTTCCTCCAGGGGGACCGCTGTCCTGGCCTGCTCTTCCAGGTACTGCCGGTGTCCGGTGACTTGTCTCAAGAGGTGGCGATACTGGTTCGGTTCGGTGAGCGCGATGGAATGCCGGAGCCCGCTCTTCTCCTCGAACTCGCTTCTTTCCCGGTAGAGGACGTTCTCCGCCGTACCCCTGGAGGGGAGAAACTCGATGACCCGGGCGTTGATCTCTTCGAAGCCTCTCTCCTTGGCCGCAGAGATGCGATAGTTGCCGTCCACGACGAAGTACTCGTCCTTGATCTTGTATAGATTGACAGGGGGAAGGGGCCTGCCCTGTTCCATCATTCTGCGTATGCGAAGAAGCCGTTCCCGAGGCCGGTCCCTCTTCAGACGGAACCTGCTGTCGAAGTCCAGATAGCGATTGACGCTGCCTACGATCTGGGAAAGCGCCACGGTCTGCTGGCCGCGATCCCGGTACTCGAAGGCTCCCTCTTTCTGCTGCTCGTCACGGAAGCGTTTGATCTTCCCCGACTTCTCTGCGGGAGCGTCCTGAAAGTCTGAGCTACTCACAGCCTTTGTCGAGCCCGACGAGCGCGGTCCCCGGGCAGCCCACGGAGCGGGGTTCGACAGGATGGGATACCGCCAGGATCTTCTTCATTGATGCCTCTGGCAAGGTCGTAGACAATATATCAAACCAGGCCAAACAAGGGAATCAGGCGGCTTCCCGTCGAATCGGCCCTTGACGGCGTTTCCGGGTGGCCTTAATATATCAGATATCTAAATACAAGGGGGTCTTTCATGAAAACGTGTGCTCGTGCGGTGCTGGGGGCGGCCGTCCTTCTGCTCCTGGCGGCCATGCCGCTCGTGGCAGGGGGCGGAACGGAGGGCGCGGGGCAGAAGTACGTGCTCAAGTTCAACCACGTGCTGAACCAGAACGATCCCTTCCACAAGGCGTTCGTGAAGTGGTCCGAAGCGGTGGGGCAGCGCTCCGGGGGGAACCTGACGGTGGAGGTGTTCCACAGCGCGCAGCTCGGGGTGGAGGAGGACATCATCGAGCAGATCCGCATGGGAGCGAATGTCGGTCAGAACACCGACTCCGCGCGCATGGGGAACTACATCCCCGGCATCGCCGTGATGAACGGGCCGTACTTCGTGGACAGCCTGGACGAGGTGGCCAGGCTCACCCAGGCGCCTACCATCCAGAACTGGCTGGCGGAGCTGGAAAACAAGTACGGGATCAAGGTCCTCTCCTTCAACTGGGTGCAGGGCTTCCGCAACTTCCTGACCAACAAGCCCGTCTACAGCCCGGCGGACCTGAAGGGCCTGCGCATCCGCGCCCCCGGAGCGCCCATCTGGATGGAATCCGTGCGCGCGCTGGGGCCCACGCCGGTCGCCCTGGCGTTCAGCGAGATCTACTCGGCCATCCAGACCAAGACGGTGGACGGTGCGGGGAACGTCAACGTCAACACCCTGAACACCAAGCTCTACGAGGTGTGCGACTACCTGGTGGAGACCAAGCACATCCTGCTCATCAACTTCGAGGTGGTGAGCGCCAAGTGGTTCAACTCTCTGCCCGCCGAGTATCAGAAGATCCTCCAGGAGGAGTGCGACAAGGCGGGCCGGGCGGTGTCGCGGGAGGTGGAGCAGTTTTCAGAGGACGCCAAGGCGCAGCTTGCCGAGAAGGGGATGACCGTCATTCCCTATTCCGACCTCGACATCCCGGCGTTCAAGGCCGCCGGCGTGCAGGCCTATGAGAAGCTGGGCATCCTGGACGCGTACAACCAGGTCCACAGGGAGATCGGGAAGATGTAGCTCCTTCCCGAGACGGTAGCACGGAAAAGGGGCGTGCTGTTCGAGCGCCTGGAGACAGCAGCCCCTTTTGATTCTGGCACGACAGGTCGAGACCGGGAAAGATTGGGGAGGCGAAGATGAGCAAGAAATGGGAACTGTTCTATAGAATCGAGGAGTACACGGCGGCGTTCCTGCTCCTGGGCGCCACCCTGGTGATCTTCTTTGCGGCGGTGTTCCGCAGCTTCGATCATCCCCTCAACTGGTCCCTGGACATCGCCCTGTTCCTGTTCGCCTGGAGCGTTTTCCTCAGCGCGGATGTGGCGCTGCGCAAGGGAAACCTGGTGAACGTCGACTTTCTGGTGGCGCGCTTCCCTCCGCCCGTCCAGAAGACGATCGGCGTGGCGGTCTACCTCGTCATCGTGGTCTTCCTGGCGACGCTGGTGGGATTCGGCGTGTACCTGAGCTACGTCACCCGGGCCCGGGCCTTCCAGGGGATCCCCCAGTTCAGCTACACCTGGGTGACCTTGAGCGTTCCGGTTGCAGGGACGCTTCAGATCATCAACTGCGTGCGCATCATCCGGGGATTCCTGGCCCGGCAGGAAAGCGCTCCGCCTCCGGCGGAGGGTGAGGCCGAGGCCCTGTAGGTGGGAGGCGGTAGGAGAGGCACACCATGCTGCTGGTAACGATTCTGTTCCTGGTCTTCCTCGCCTTCGGGATGCCCGTGGCGTTCGCCATTGGGATCGCCGGGATCGCCTTCTTCCTGCAGCACCCCGAGCTTCCCTTTTCGATGACCGTGCAGCTGCCCATCTCGCAGACGCAGAACTCGCCGCTTCTGGCCGTGCCGCTGTTCATCTTCGCCGGCAACCTCATGAACGCCGCGGGCATCACCGAGCGGCTCATCCGCCTGTCCACCCTGCTCACCGGCCACATCCGGGGAGGGCTGGCGCAGGTGAGCGTGGTGCTCAGCACGCTCATGGGAGGGGTCTCGGGATCCGCCACGGCGGATGCAGCCATGGAGGCGCGCCTGCTGGGGATCGGCATGATCAGGAAGGGGTACGCCAGGGGCTACACGGCCAGCGTCATCGGCTTCACCTCCCTGATCACCGCCACGATCCCGCCGGGGGTCGGGATCATCATCTACGGCACCACCGGAGACGTTTCCATCGGGCAGCTGTTCATGGCCGGCCTGGTGGTGGGCCTGATCATGATGGTCATGCTCATGGTGACCGTGTCGATCACCGCGCGGATCCGGGGCTACAAGCCCGAGCGTCCCCGGCGGGCCACGCTGAGGGAGATCGCCGCCTCGCTGGGGGAAACGGTCTGGGCTCTGATCTTCCCCATCCTGCTCCTGGTGGGCCTGCGCTTCGGGCTGTTCACCCCCTCGGAGGTGGGCGCCTTCGCCTGCGTGTACGGCATCTTCGTCGGGGTGTTCATCTACCGGGAGCTCACCTGGAAGAAGTTCCTGGAGACGCTGCGCACCACGGTGGGCGACGTGGGGGCGGTGATGTTCATCATCGCTCTCTCGGGGCTGTTCCGCTACGGCATCCCTTTCGAGCACGTACCGGAGGCGCTCACCTCGCTGATCACCGGAATCTCCACGAACGTCCATCTGGTCCTCCTCATCGTCATCGTCTTCCTGGTGTTTGCCGGCATGTTCATTGAGGGCTCCGTGTGCATCCTGCTGTTCACGCCGATTCTCCTGCCCATGGTGATGACCCTGGGAGTGGACCCCGTCCACTTCGGCCTCATCATGTGCACCACCATCACCATGGGCCTGCTCACCCCGCCGGTGGGGATATCAATGTACGCGGTGTGCGGGATCCTGGAATGCTCCACCGGCGCCTATATGAGGGAGATGTTCCCCTTCCTCATCACCATCGTCATCGAGCTGGCCTTCCTGGTCTTCTTCCCGGACGTGGTGCTCTTCCTTCCCCGGCTGCTGTTCTCGTGAGGGAGCTCTATCATGCGCCTGGAGAACGCCGTGGCCGTGGTGACGGGAGCCGCACGAGGAATCGGGAAGGCCATCGCGCTGCGGCTGGCCCGTGAGGGAGCGTGCGTCGGCCTCGTGGACGTGCGCGACACCCGCCTGCTCGCCGAGCTGATGGGCGCGGAGGGGCTCGCCGCCCTGGCCCTCTGCGCCGACATCACGGAGCCTGGCTCGGTATCCCGGGCGGTGGATCAGGTGGTGCGGGAGCGCGGCCGGATCGATGTGCTGGTCAACAATGCGGGAGTGATCGCCCGGGGCACCATCCTGGAGCTGAGCCACCAGGAGTGGAGGCGGGTGATCGAGGTGAACCTCCACGGAACTTTCAACTGCTGCAAGGCCGTGATCCCCCACATGGTGGAGGGCGGCTACGGGCGAATCGTCAACATCACCTCCGTGGCGGGCAAGATGGGGGACATCACCGCGGCGCCGGCCTACGGCGCCTCCAAGGGGGCCATCAACACGTTGACGAAATCCCTGGCCCGCGAGCTCTGCGGGTACAACATCACGGTGAACGCAGTGGCGCCTCACGCCATCGAGACCGACATGAGCGCGGAGTGGTCCGAGGAGAAGCGGCGCGCCGTCATCGATTCCATCCCCGTCCGGCGGCTGGGCAGGCCCGAGGAAGTGGCGGAGGCGGTGCTGTTCCTGGCTGGCAAGGAGGCTTCGTTCATCACCGGTGAGATTCTGGACGTCAACGGAGGATACCTCATGGACTGACTCGCCGGGCGTTGACCCTGTGCGGTCATTCCGGGAGGATGAAGAAAGCAATGGCCGACGGATCCCCTGAAATCGTCTATCCCCGACTGAGTGAGCGGGTCTACGACTACCTGTGCAACCAGGTGATCGAGGGGGCCATCCGCTACGGTGAGCGCGTCAGCATCAAGGCCCTCTCGGAGAGGCTGAAGGTGAGCACCATGCCCGTGCGGGATGCTCTGAAGATGCTGGAGACCGAGGGGGTGGTGCAGATCATCCCCAGGAGTAGCTGCGTTTTCAAGGTGCCCACCCGGAAGTCCACCCTGGACGCTTTCGCCATGCGGGAGATGCTGGAGCTGCAGAGCATGGAGGCCATATACGCCTCCATTGGCCGCGAGGAGCTGGCCCGGCTTGGCGGGATCGTGCAGACCATGGGCCAGGCGCTGGAGGAGAGTCCGGGCCCCGAGGACATCCGCCGCTACATCGACCTGGACCGCGCGTTCCACACTGAGCTGTGCGCGCTGTCCAGGAACGAGTACCTGGTGAAGTTCTACCGGGAGGTCAGCCTGCACCTCAACATGACCTTCACCTACAGGATCGGGGTGGAGCCGGACATCGCAGGCACCTACGCGGACCACCGCAGGATCGTGGAGCTCCTGCGGAAGCACTCCCCTGAGGTGCTGGACCTGCTGAAAGGCCACCTGGAGCGCAGCCGGGAGGAGATCGTCAACGGCCGCCTGTTCCAGAGCCTGGAGTGAGCGCGTCGATCCGTCCAGCCGAACCGCCAGATTGCTTGACAGCGCGAACGGCGGGGGATTATCCTGATAATTGGGATTCACTCTACAGCCCCATGTAAGGAGGGTTATGTGAAAAAGCTCGTCGCGATTCTCGGGATGCTGGTCTTTCTCACCACCCTGGCGTTCGCCGGGGGCGCCGGTGAGACCACCGGGCCGGCCATGGCCAAGAAGAACACCATCGTCATGGTGGTGAAGCTTGAGGGCGTGGCTTGGTTCGACAACATGCGGCTCGGCATCCAGGCCTTCGCCAAAGGCTACCCCGACATCGACGCCTACCAGACCGGCGCGGCCACCGCCGACCCGGCCGCCCAGGTGAAGATCGTCGAGGACCTGATCGCCAAGGGCGTCAACGCCATCCTGGCGGTGCCCAACGATCCGGCTTCGCTGGTGCCCGCCTTCAAGCGGGCCAACGATGCGGGCATCCTCACCTTCACCCACGAAGCCTCCAACCAGCAGCAGGTGAGCTACGACATCGAGGCCTTCGACAACATCGCCTACGGGCGGCACATGATGGACGTCATGGCCAAGTGGATGGGCTACGCCGGCATGTGGCAGCCGTTCGTGGGCCATCTGACCTCCACCACGCACAACGAGTGGGTGGACGGTGAGACCATGGAGGCCAAGGAGAAGTACTCCAATCTGAAGATGGCCACCGACCGCATCGAGGAGCAGGAGAACCAGCAGATCGCCTACGAGAAGACCCTGGAGCTGCTGAAGACCTACCCGGCCCTCAAGACGGTGATGGGAAGCGCCATGAGCACCGTTCCCGGAGCCGCCCGGGCCATTTCCGAGAAGGGCCTGATCGGCAAGGTGGCGGCCTTCGGCACCTGCCTGCCTTCCGTGGCCGGTGACTACATCAAGAGCGGTGCGGCGATCTCCATCCACTTCTGGGTACCCGCCGACGCCGGCTACGTCACCGCCCGGGTCGCCTACGAGCTGCTCAAAGGCAACCAGATTACCGAGGGCATGGACCTGGGCAGGCCCGGCTACGAGAAGATCACCATCAAGAAGAACAAGTACGGCGTACCCGTCATCTACGGCCAGGCCTGGCAGGACGTCAACAAGGACAACCTGCAGGACTGGGTGAATCCGGACGGCAAGTACAAGCTGTAGTCCGACCTCTTCCTGGAAGCGTTGGGTTGACTGGACGCGCATGGACGTGCGACGATCCAGTCAACCCATTTTTTGTGTCCGGATGGGTAGGGATGGCAGACACCTTTCTGGAAGTACGGAACATCTCCAAGGCCTACGCGGGGGTGGAGGCGCTCAAAGACGTGAGCATGTCCATCGGCAGGGGCACGGTGCACTGCCTGGTGGGGGAGAACGGCTCCGGCAAGTCCACCCTGATCAAGGTCATCGGCGGAGTGGTGGACCCGGACGCGGGGGAGGTGATCATCAACGGGCACGCCCATGCCCACCTCCAGGCCATCGACGCCATCCGCGAGGGCATCCAGATCATCTACCAGGACCTCTCCCTGTTTCCCAACCTCACCGTGGCGGAGAACATCTCGCTGAACCAGTTCGTGGAGCGCAGGGCCAGCCTGGTCAACTGGAAAGAGGTGCGGGCCGTCGCCGCCCGGGGGCTTTCCGAGATCGAGGAGGAGATCGACCTGGACGCCCAGGTGCGGGATCTCTCGGTGGCCAAACGCCAGATCGTGGCCATAGCCCGGAGCCTCACTCAGGGCGCCCGGCTGATCATCATGGACGAGCCCACCTCGGCCATCACCAAGGACGACGTGGACCACCTGTTCTCGGTGATCGACCGCCTGAAGCAGAAGGAGATCTCCACCCTGTTCATCAGCCACAAGCTCAGCGAGGTGTTTCAGATCGCCGAGCGCGTCACGATCCTGCGCGACGGCCGCAAGGTGGGAGACTATCCCGCCTTGGAGCTGGACGACCGCAAGCTCACCTACCTGATGACCGGCCAGGAGATCCAGTACAGCCCCTACCGTTTCTCAGCCGGCAGCGGCGGCGCCGCGCCGCTGCTGGAGGTGCGGGGACTGAGCAAGGAGGGGCAGTTCCAGGAGGTGAGCTTTTCGCTCTGGCCGGGTGAGATCCTGGGGCTGACCGGGCTGATCGGATCGGGCCGCACCGAGCTGGCCCTTTCGCTGTTCGGCCTGAACCCGGCCGACCGGGGGGAGATCCTGCTGGACGGCAAACCGGTGCGGATCCGTTCCCCGGGGGCGGCCAAGCGCCTCGGCATCGGCTACCTTCCCGAGGACCGCCTCACCCAGGGGCTGTTCATCGGCCAGCCCATCGGCGACAACATCGTGATCACGGTTCTGCAGAAGCTGCTCGGCGCGCTGGGGCTCATCGATCCTTCCCGCAAGAGGAAGACCGAGAAGACCTGGATCGAGGAGCTGAAGATCAAGGCCCCCTCCCCGAAGGTGGTCGCCTGGAGCCTGTCGGGGGGCAACCAGCAGCGGGTGGTTCTGGCCAAATGGCTGGCCACGGCCCCGAAGGTGTTCATCCTCGACGGGCCTACGATCGGGATCGACATCGCCTCCAAGAGAAACATCCACGAGATCGTGCGCAACCTGGCCGCACAGGGTATCGCGATCATCATCATCTCCGACGAGATACCGGAGGTGCTCCACAACTGCAATCGCGTGCTGGTCATGCGCGAGGGCCGCCTGGAACGGGAGATCGCCGATGCCACCGCAGTCGAGGAGAGGGAGCTTCTGTCGATGATCAGCGGAAAAGACTCCGGCGGGGAGCAGAGCTCATGATGGCAGGTCTCTTGCGGCGAAACGAGTTCTACCTGTTCCTGGTGATCGTGGTTTTCTCGCTGGCCATCACCATCGTGAATCCCGCCTTCTTCACGGTCGAAAACCTGTTCGACCTGATCCGCAGCAGCTCCGGCATGGCGATCCTGGCGGTTGGCTTCTTCGTGGTGCTGCTCTCCGGGGGCATCGACATCTCCTTCCCCGCGGTGGCGATCGTCGCGGAGTACATCACGGTGAACGCCATCATCGCCCTGGGGGTGGACAGCCTTGCCCTGGCCTTCGCCATTGCCATCAGCATCGGGGTGGTCTTCGGGGCGGTCAACGCCTTCTTCATCTCCACCTTCCGCATCTCCACCCTGATCGTGACCCTGGGCACCATGAACATCTTCCACGGGGCCATGCTGGAGTTCGTGGGGACCAAGGCCATCAATGCCGGGCAGCTTCCGAACTGCTTCAAGGCCTTCGGCCTTTTCGACATTCTCTCCCTGCCGCGGGGCGACGGCACCTACTACGGCCTCTCGGTGTACTTCCTGCTGCTGGCGGGAGTGCTCCTGCTCACCTGGGCGATCCTGCGCTTCACCGTGCTGGGCAGGGTGATCTACGCCCTGGGGGGGAACCCCGAGGCGGTCCGCCGCGCCGGGTTCAACATCCCGGCGACCCAGTTCTTCATCTACTGCTACGTGGGGTTCCTGGCCTCCATCATGGGGATCATGCACGTGTCGCTCATCAGCTACAGCAACGCCACCTACATCATCAACTCAGAGCTGCTGCACGTCATCGCCGCGGTGGTGCTGGGCGGGGCGAGCATCCTGGGAGGCACCGGCACGCTCACCGGCACCATGCTGGGGGTGGTCATGATCTCGATCCTGGAAAAGAACCTGGTGCTCATTGGCCTTTCCTCGTTCTGGCAGCAGTTCTTCGTCGGGCTGATGCTCGTTGCCGGCATGAGCGTCACCCACATCCAGAAGAGGTTCCGCAACCGGCACGCCCTGGCGCTGGCCAAGGAATAGGCGGGAACGGTGAACACGAAGCTGTCGACCAACCTGACGCTCCTGTCCATCCTGATCGTCATCACCGCGGTGATCTCGGTGTTTCTGCCCAGCCAGTTCCTCACGGCGCGCAACTTCGCCTCCATGGGGCGGCAGTTTCCAGAGTACGGCCTGCTGTCCCTGGCCAACATGCTGGCCATGGTCACCGCGGGGATCGACCTCTCGGTGGTGTCGGTCATGAGCCTCTCCGGGGTGGTCTCCTCTCTGGTTCTCTCGCAGTACGCATCCATCGCCGCCCCTGCGGGCGTGGTTATCCTGGCGGGCATCCTCATTGCCCTGGCGGTCTCCGCCGCCTGCGGCCTGCTGAACGGGGTGCTGATCGCCTACGTGCGCATCCCGGCCATCATCGCCACGCTGGGAACCCAGGGGCTGTTCCTGGGAACGGCGATCATCATCACCAGGGGGCATGGCATCGGCGGCTTCCCGCCGCCGTTCCTGTTCATCGGCAACGGCAACATCGCCGGCATCCCCACCCAGTTCCTGATCTTCATCGGCGTGGCGCTGCTGGTGGGCCTGATTCTCACCCGGACCCGCCAGGGGTTCTCCATGCTCATGTACGGCTCCAGCCCGCTGGTGTCGCGCTTCTCAGGCATCAGCAACGAGCTGGTGCTGCTTAGGACCTACATGCTCACCGGGGTGCTGTCGGGAGTGGCCTCGATCATCGTCATCTCCGGGGTGAACTCGATCCGTCCCGGCTACGGCTCGGAGTACCTGCTGATCTCGGTGCTCATCGCCATCCTGGGAGGCACCGACCCCGTGGGCGGGTTCGGCACCGTGACCGGGCTCACCCTGGCCATCTTCATCCTGCAAGTGTTGCAGAGCGGCCTGAACATCCTGGGGTTCTCCCCCTTCTTCAAGAAGTTCATGTGGGGGCTCCTGCTGGTGCTGGTCATGGTGTTCCATTACTTCCGGCGCCGCTACGTGCAGCGCAGCGCAGTCCGCCGGGCCGCTGCGCTGAAGGAGGCCCTGGCGAACAACCGGCAGGGGTAGCCTGAGGGATGGACGGCTGCGTTCTGGGAATCGACGCGGGCACGGAGAGCTTTCGCGCCGGGGTGTTCGACCCGGCCGGGCGGTGTCTGGGCTTCGGCGTGAGCGAGAACCGGACGGTGCACCGGCACCCGGGGTGGGCCGAGCAGAGCCCTGCGGACTGGGACGCCGCCCTGGTGCAGTGCATCCGCCGGGCCCTGGAGGAAAGCCGCGTCGAGCCGGCCCGGATCCGCGGCGTCGGGGTGGACGGCACCAGCTGCACGGTGGTGTTCCTGGACTCCGGCGGGCGGCCCCTGCGCGACGGGGTGATCTGGATGGACATCCGGGCCGCCGGGGAGGCGGCCGAGGTGGCCGCCACCGGAGACCCGGCGCTGCGCTACGTGGGTCACGGCAGCGTTTCTGCGGAGTGGTTCCCCTGCAAGGTGCTGTGGGTGAAGCGCCACGAGCCTGCCGTGTACTCCGCCGCCGGGACGGTGTTCGAGCTCACCGACTGGCTGGCCTACCGGCTCACCGGCAAGCGGACGGTGAACATCGACACCGCGACCATCCGCTGGTTCTACAACTCGCGGCAGGGCGGGTTCCCCCATTCCCTCTACGAGAAAATCGGCCTGGCGGACGTCTTCGAGAGGATCCCGGAGCGGATCGTGAGAATCGGGGAGACCGTGGGCGGCGTCACCCGGGAGATGGCCGAACGGACGGGCCTGCCGGCGGGCATCCCCGTGGCCGGCGGGGCGGCGGACGCCTACATGGGGGTGATCGGCATCAACGCCCTGAAGCCGGGCGCCCTGGCCCTCATTACCGGCTCCTCCACCCTGCTGATCGGGATCACCGAGAAGGAGATCCACGCCCCCGGCCTGTTCGGGAGCTTCCCGGACGCCCTGCTTCCAGGGCCGCAGGTCCTGGAGGCCGGCCAGGTCTCCACCGGCTCGGTGGTGAAGTGGTTCACCTCCGGCTTCGCCGGCCCGCAGATCACCGAGCGGGCCGCGCGCGAAGGCCGCGCCGTGTACGACGTGCTGAACGAGCAGGCGCGCTCGCTGCCTCCGGGCTCCGAGGGGCTGGTGGTGCTGGAGCACTGGCAGGGCAACCGCACCCCCTGGACCGACCCGTGGAGCCGCGGGGTGATCCGCGGCCTGACCCTGAGGCACACACCGGCGCACGTGTACCGGGCCATCCTGGAGGGGATCGCCTGCGGCACGCAGGTGATCCTGAGGCGCATGGAGGAGCAGGGCGTGCAGGTGGACAGCATCGTCGCCTGCGGGGGGGCCACCCGCAGCGACCTGTGGATGCAGATCCACGCCGACATCAGCGGCAGGCGCATCTCCATCCCCGAGGAGGAGCAGGCCGTCACCCTGGGAAGCGGCATCGCCGCCACCGTGGCCGCCGGCCTGCACCCCGGCCTGGCCAGCGCCGCGGCGGCCATGGTGCGGGTGCACAAGGTCGTGGAGCCGGACCTCGCCGCGCACCGGCGCTACGGCGAGCTGGTGGACCAGTACATCGAGACCTACGAAAGCCTGAAAGAAGCCTCCCGGCGCCTGGCGCAGTCGGTGGACCAGGCGGCCGGCTGAGCGTCGCGCGGGGCGGGGCGGTCCACACCCGCGAGCTTCTTCGTCCTGGCGGGCTCACGCCAGTCCCGCGGCGCGCAGCGCGGTGGCGGCCAGAGCGCTGGAGGCTCCCGCGAAGAGGCGGCGCAAGAGGGCGGGCGGCAGGAGCGCCGCACCGGCGGCCAGCACGGCGGCCACGGTTGCCCTGGGAAGACCCACCGGGAGCAGGGAGGCGGCCACGTACGCAGCCGCCAGGCAGCCGGCCGCGTAGGCCGCCGCCGCTGCCGGCAGCCTGCTTCTGGCGATCGGCCTTGCGGCGCCGGAAGCGAGCAGCCCGGCAAGGAGATCTCCGCCGGCCAGGATGAGGATCGATAGAAGGGCGGTGCCCGGGGTGAAAGCCAGCACCACCAGCAGCGCGGCGGCCAGAGAGGCTCCTTGCAGGAGCGCCCCCTCCGTGGTCGCGGCGCCCGCGGCAGAAGGCCCGCCGCCGCTGCCGCCATCCTTGGCTGCGGCGGCACGTCGGCCTCCCTGCCTCCGGCCGCCGCTGCCGCCACGGGCCCGGCGCACCGCCAGGGCGAGGGACAGCATCAGCACCGCCGCGGCGCCGGCGGCCAGCGCCGTGATGAGCTTCCCCAGGGCAAAGAGGCAGAGGCCGAACAGGATGCCTGCGGCCCCGCAGCCCAGGCTGATCCAGTCGAAACCTGCAGAGCGCCAGGAGCCTTTGCGGATGAAGTTGCGCACCGTGACGCCCTGCAGGTAGAGGACGAGCAGCGCTGCGGCGGGACCGGGGAAGGAGAGCCCGCCGTGGCGCAGGACCAGATAGAGGAGGAAGGGGATCAAGGCAAAGCCGATCAGCTCCGCGTTCCTGCTGGCGAGCGCCACCAGCCCCCCAAGCAACACCATGAAAAGGATGCCCTGCAGGGGCAGCCTCCCCTCCGCCAGGAGCCGGCCCAGGAAGTACAGCAACACCCCGGCAGCGGTGGCCGCCCCCTGGCCTCCACGGAACCCCAGGTAGAAAGGAAACACGTGTCCTGCCACGGCGGCAAACACCGGCACCAGAAGCATGTTTCCCTGCAAGCCCAGGAAGGCCTCGGCAATAAACAGGCACGCCAGCCCTTTGGACAGATCGAGCAGCGCCGTGAGGATGCCCGGGAGGGCTCCGATCACCTCGATGGCGTTGAGGGCGCCCGCGTTTCGGTCTCCGTGGCTGCGGATGTCGATCCCCTTGGTGAGCCTTGCCAGGATGTAGGAAGGGGAGACGCTGCCGATGAGGTAGGATAGTACGACGGCGATGAGGATGCTCACTGCGCCTTGTCCCCGAGCACGGCGACCAGCAGGAGCCCGGGTCCGGTGTGGGCCCCGATCACGGGGGTCATCTTGGAGCAGTGGATCCGCTCCACGGGGAAGAGGCTGCCCAGGCGCTGGAGGAGCGCCTGCGCCTCTTCCGGGCAGGCGGTGTTCTCCACGGCCAGCTCCTCGATGAGGCGGTAGCCCGCCACGAACTCGTACAGGCGATCCATGGCCTGCTTTCGTGAACGGGTCCGGCCGGCCGGCACTACCACTCCCTCCCGGAGAGTGATCATGGGGTTGATCTTCAGCACAGAGCCCAGGAAGGTTCTGGCCGCCCCTATGCGGCCGCCTCTCCTCAGGTACTCCAGGGTATCGAAGGTGCACAGGAAGTCGGTCCGCCGGGAGGCCCGGCTGGCCTCCTCCATTACCTGCTCCAGCGTGGCTCCTGACCGGGCCGCCTGGGCGGCCTTCATGACCACGAACCCCTGCGCCATGGTAGCCGTGCCGGAGTCCATCACCTCCACGTGGCAGGGATGGCGGAGGAGCGAGCGAGCCTGTAGGGCCGCATTGTAGGTGCCGCTCAGCTTGGAGCTGAGGGTGATGGCCAGAATAGCCTCACATTGGCCAGCCAGGTTCTCGTACAGCCCGGCAAAGGCCGCCGGGGACGGGAAGGAGGTGGTGGGAAAGACCCGGCTGTCACCCAGCCTGACGTAGAACTCCTCCACACTCAGATCCACGCCGTCGCGGAAGCTCTCCTGGCCGAAGTTGACGGTCAGCGGGACCACCTCTACGGCCAGCCGTTGGACCAGCTCCCGCGGAAGGTCGGCGACACTGTCCGTGACCACGCGCACTCTCGCCATCTTCTACTCCAGGGATACGATGCCGCGATGACCGCAGTTGGCGCCACGCCGTTTTCGGCTGAGACCGAGGCGCCGACGACGATGACCCAGTCCGCCGCCTCGCCGAAGCAGACCGCGGCCGGGTTCTTGTCTCTTGCCTTCTCGTGATCGGTACCTCGGCTACCGATGTATACACAGTAGTGTGCGGGCGGCGGTGCTGTCAATCTCGCTGGCACTGCCAGGACTGGCACGAGAAGGTCAGCGACGCGGAGCTCCACGACTTCTTTCAGCAAGAGCATGATCGGCATCAGGAAGTTGCGGAGCCTGTGAAATGTCATGGCCGAAGGCAGGCCGGAACAAACGGATGATGTTCCTGGTCACACTCGACTGAGGTAGCTGTTCGTTCTTCTTCCCATTCAAGTCAGTTTCAAGTCAGTTCGATTCATACCTGCATTCCTCCGTCAGGCAAGACGACGGCCGTTGGCCCGGGGCACGGGCCAACGGCATTGTCTTCTTGTGTCAATCCTGCCGCACTTCCGCATTCCCCCCGCCGCGCCGAAGCGCGCCCCAACTTGATCAGCTTCCAGCCGACAGCGACCCACCAGACCGATGACGGGAAAGAGCCCCATCGCGATGATGACCGCCGCGAAGCTAGTGATGCCGAACCAGGCAACGGCCTTGTGAAACACCCCCTTCAGCATGAGGAGGGAGAAGATCAGGATCCCCGCCCCGAACAGGCTCTCGTAGACGGGATTGAAGGCGTTGTTCTGGGCGATGAGCGCCTCGGCGGCGGTCACGAACACCTGCTTCTGCGCCCCCGCGGCGGCCGCGTACTGGTTGCTCAGGGAGGTCAATCCCAGCAGCACGGGGTAGTAGGCCATGAAGAGGATCTGAGAGGTCGCCATGACCAGCGCACCGATGGCGCTGAGGCTCTTGTTGATGTGCTTGAGGGCCACGAACAGCGCTCCGGAGGCCACGATCAGCAGCATGCTGGTTTCCAGCACCAGCCCCTGCAGGAGCATCCACCAGGTCTTGTTCGCGGCGATGAGCTCCAGGAGGGCCCGGCCGCCCAGCTTCAGGTCGTAGTTGGGGATCGCGATCATCAGAGCCGGCGCCACCAGTGCCAGGACGATGTAGAGGATCGCCGAAATCCCGCCTGCCAGGTAGAGACCCCTCCATGACGGGTCCGGGCCGAGGGTGACTGCTTGCGTAGATTCGGAAGATGTCTTCTTGAATTCGTTCATTGCCCTTGTTCTCCTTTCCTCTGGATCTGAAACGGATCTGCAGGATCCGCCCGTGGCACCCTGCCACGTTCAGTCAGTCTTGTGGGCTACCCCGCACTCCTCGCCGGGGCGCCAGGGGACTTGCGAATACGCCACCAGCCCGTCAGCGACTTCGACGGTGTCCGGCTCGAGCCGGTACAGCCGAAACAGGTGCTGGGTTTCTTTGGGCAGCACTCGGGCGACCATCGGGTTCTCCTCGCGGAATCGCCGGAGGACGGCTTCGTCGTCTTCGACGGCAACTGTTCCCGTGATGCGAACCTGCGACTGCTCCTTGGTCTTCGACCACACGACCTCCACCTGAGGATTGAGCTCCATCTCCGAAGCCTTGCGGGTGGTGCCGAAGGTGAAGAAATACAGGTTGTCCCCGTACACGGTGTGGATTCCCATGGGCCGCACGCGCGGCGCGCCCTCCCGGCTCACGGTGGCCAGGTAGCCGAAGTGAGCTTCCTGGATGTGCTGGATGACCTCGTCACGTTTCATCTAAATCTCCTTCTCTCTCAGTGGATTTGGCTTGCCCAAGTGACTTTTGCGTTCCGTCGGCGCTGCTTTCACCTCCTTTCTGCCGCGCCATCCGACTGACCCTGCGCCGGCAACCGGCGCACCGAGGCGATCGTCAGGTTCATCGCATGTACCTTGGTGAGCAGCCCGATCAGCGCCGCCTGGTCGACGATCGGTCCTCTCAAGACCGCGCCGCCGCCCGGCTCGTTGTGGATGGCCAGTCGCTCGAACCACTCCGACCAGTTGCCTGCCAGATGACCCTCGAGGCGAATCTCGTAGATGTTGGCCCCTCCCATGCGTGTCACGACCTGGCTTTGAGCATCAGGAAGAAGGTGGCCGTCGAGCAAACCAGCGCGAGCAGCGGCGCCACCTGGTGGATCTTCAAGACGATTCCCGGGAGCCGCATGTCCTCCCGGGTGAGCAGTGCTCCGCTTGCGATCAGGGCCAGAAACAAAAGGGCCGAGATCACCGCAAGACTCATCTCGAGAACCGTCGCGGCACGCCCCCCCTTGAGGAGCTGGCGGAAGGCCAGGACCAGGACAACCGCAGCCGGAGCCGCGATCAGCTTGTGGATGGTCACGAGTCCCACGCCGAACGGCCTGCCGGAACGGCTCAGGATCAGGCCGGAGATCACTGTGAAGATGAAAAGAACTCCGGCTGTGACCAGTTTCACTGTGAGTGTTTCCATTCTTTTCCCCCTTGTAATGGTGCTCACCTTGACCCTCCTTGGTTTGAGTTTCTTGCACTCAATATGGGCCATCACAGGCGTGCCGACGGTGTCCGGGGGGAGTATCTTTCGCAAGAATTCTGCAAGAAAAAAAAGGTGCACCTAAGTACACCTTCCCTGTGGACCGGGCAAGAGGGATTGCCTGCGATCAGTCTGCGGTGAGCAGCCCGTACCGGCGCGCCAGAGCGACAGCCTGGGTGCGGCTGCCGGCAGCCAGCTTGCCGTAGATGTTGCTGGTGTGCTTCTTCACCGTACGCACGCTGATGAAGAGCCTATCCGCAATATCCTGGTTGGAGTCACCGGCAGCGAGGAGCTGCAAGACCTCCATTTCTCGAGAGCTCAGCTGCTCGACCAGGTCCGCTGAGTCACTGGCACGCAGACGAACAGACGGCTCGCCGCTCGCGGCGGGCGTGGCCAAGGCATCCAGGAGCCTGCGGGCATATTGCCCTACCGTGTCAGATGCCGCCTTGCTGTGCATGACCGCCTTCAACAACGGGATCATCGCCGAGCCTTCTTCGACGAACAACAGGACAAAACCCTCCGGTTCGCCCAGCTCGAGGGCAAGCTGTATTTGCTCGACCGCCTCGGGGGTTGGAACCCCGGCATTCTGTTTCTGGTGGGCCAACGCTTTGAGCAGATGAGCTTCAAGCAAAGGCCTCAGGCGGCTGTCCGGCTCGGCCCCATCCTGGAGCCTGTCCAGCAACCGCCGGGCTTTGTCCCACTCCCCCAGGGCGACATAGACCCTGGCGATGATGGCCTGGATCTGCTCCCGGAAGAGCGAGGGAAGGTGGATGGCGGCAGGATCGTTGTCGAGAGCTTGAGCAAACGGTGAGGCCAGGCGCCAGGCGCCGGCGGCGTCCCCCTTGGCCAGTCCGATCTGGATCTGCCGGGTGGCGATTCTGAAGTCATCGACCCTTCGGGAAGTCTGTTTCAGCGGCAGGACTTCCTCCAAAGCCCCCTCGAGGTCGCCTCGCGCCTGGCGCAGGCGAGATATCTGCACCCGTGCGACAAAGGCGCCGTCCAGCCCACCCAGCCTGCAAAGCTCCAGCCCCTGCATCAGGTGATCGTCCGCCGCCTTCAGGTTGTTCCATTCCAGATGGACGGCTCCAAGCCCGATATGGCCCTGCCCTGCCGGGAAGAACGTCCTCGCCGCCTTCGCGTGTCTTTCAGGAAGGGCTTCCGGTCCCTCTGTCGGTGTACCAACCACCCGATCGGCCATGCCGAGAATCGCCCGGAAGGTCCTGGCCGCCTCGTGCAGCCGCCCGTAGTCGTTTTGAATCAAGCCCTTCGCCATGGTTGCGTGCGCGGCCAGGCGATAGTCGCCGGCAGCGATGGCCTGCGAGAGGCACTCCTGGTAGGCCGGCTCGGCTTCTTCTGCCCGGCCTTCCAGGGCGTGAGCGATGGAAAAGGCCGAGTTGGCTCGGGCCCGCGAAGCCAGATCGTCCGGTGAGAGGCGGGCCAGGGCTTCCTGCGCCAGGCGGATTCCCTCGGCGGTGCGCCCCGACAGGGCGATCGCCCGGCATACGACCGCCATCAGCTCCCCGCGCAGCCGGTCGTGTTCCGGCGTCGAGGGCAGGGCGCCGAGCCGGTCCTCCATATCCCGGAGGGACGCCTCGGAGAGATCAGCCTTGGCTTGCAGGGCATCGATCCAGAACAGGAAGAAGCGCAGCTCCGGGTGGGTCTGAAAGGGCGTCTCCGGGAGGGCCTGCAGCCAGTCCCTCAGGGTGCTCACCTGACCGGTAAACACCAATCGGCGGGCCGTTTTCTTCACCAGATCCGCAACCCTCTCGAAGTCTCGGGCCTCCAGCGCATGACGGACGGCCTCGGCGACCAATCCGTGTTGCTCGTACCAGAGCGAAGCGCGACTATGCAGTTCTTGCATGGCCTCTGCCGCCCGACTCTGCCCCAGCCTGACGCGGAGCAGGTCCGCGAACAGGTGGTGATACCGAAACCACTCGCCCCGGCCGTCCAGAGGGACGACGAACACGTTGTCCCGGTGAAGCTCTTGGAGGATAGCCCGGCCGTTGCGGCATTCGGTGACCGCTTCACACAAGCCCGCGTTCATCCGTTCAAGGATCGAGCTGCGCAGGAGGAAGCTTTGCACCTCCTCGCCTTGGCGCTGCAGCACCTCTTCGATCAGGTATTCCGCCACGTAGGCGTCGCTGCCGGTGAAGTCCTCGAGAAACGCGGCCACGTCGCCGCGCCTTTGCAGGGAGAGGGCGGCCAGCTGCAGACCGGCAATCCACCCTTCCGTCCTTCCCTCTAACGCCGCGATCGCCTCCTCCGACAGGTCCAGTCCCATCGTGCGATGCAGGAACTCCGCTGCCGCCGGGATGTCGAAGCGGAGGTCGCTGACGCGGAGCTCGACCAACCGATTGCCCGCCCGGAAGCGGGCCAGCGGCCAGGGAGGATCGATCCATGTGGAGACCACGACGTAGAGGTTGTCCGGCAGGTGCTCGAGCAGAAACAGCAGGCTTTCCTGTACAGTCGGGTCCTGGATCTGGTGGTAGTCGTCCAGGACCAGCACGAGCGATCCGGCCCGGGCTGCCAGGTCGTTGATCAGAACGGTCGGGACTGCGTCGGCGGGCAGCGATTGGGAGGAATCCAACAGCCCTGCTGCCGTCTCACCCACGCCCTCCAGGAGGGAGCCGCAGGCCGCGATCAGGTACGTCCAGAAACGCGCAAAGTCGTTGTCCTCCCTGTCCAACGACACCCAGGCGGCGGATTTCTGCAGCCTCTGCAGACGGACCGCCAGATCGCTCAGCACGGTGGTCTTGCCGAACCCTGGGGGTGCGGATAGCAGGGCGAAGCTTCCCGGGCGTTCCGCGCCCGAGAGCAGCCGTTCGGTCAGCGCCGGACGCGCGACTGCGTTCACCCGCGGGGGAGGTACATAGAGTTTGGTGGCGAGGACAGAGACCGGCACGCAAGACCGATTGTACATCCCCTCCGGTTCCTGCCGCAAGTACGGGCCGAACACAAACCAACCGTCGGAACCTGGGTGAGCCCCTGAGTTCTCTCTTGTATCCGTCGTTCCGGTCGACGCCTATATTCCACGTCAGAGAGTACTCGAGTGCTCTCGCCTGGTACGTACGCGCGGGGACGCGATTGTGCACGGTGTCTATGCTATCGACTTCCGTGAGTGCGTCACGGACGATCTGCTTGCTGCTCTTGTCTGGCGGATGGTCGCGAAGGCGCTGGATGATCTCGGGTGCGGCGGGGAGAGCGAAGCCGAGCCGCGACTCGCAGCTGCAGTCTCCGCAACCCTCGATCCACGGGGGAGGGTACGGGTTGCGGGGGAAGTGGAGGCGGACAAAGTCATCAAAAGAAGGACTCAGGAGGTTGACTTCGATGACCGATTGACGTAGTATATGAACGTTGTTAATAATATGATCGGTGTTAACGTACAGGACAATCCATGACGACCAAGCTTCAGAGAGATAGAAACGAGCGCTATTTTGTCGAGGCGGCAAAGAGCCTTGTGATTTCAGAGGGCGTATCCAACGTGACCGTTCGGAAGATCGCCGACGTTGCAGGGTTTTCGTACGCCACTATCTACAACTACTTCCGCAACATCAACCACCTGCTCTGGCATGTGGCAATGAGTTTCATCGAAGATATTGTGCAGTCCCTGGAGCCGTATCTTGGCGACAAGCCCTACACGCTCCGCAGGATCAGGGAGATCTACCATGAATACGTGGGCTACTTCCTGGAGAGGCCGAATGTGCTCCACCTTATCGTTGCGCGTGAAATCGGAGAACCGCCAGAAGAGTTTCGGAGATACAACGCGGATCCGCACCTCGCCCTGTGGCTCCTGACAAACCTCGAAGATCCGGAGTGTCGAAGCATCGGAAAAGATGAAGTACCTATTCTATCCAGAATAATCACTTCATCCATTCACGGGATGCTCTCCTTGTATCTGTCGAACAAGACCGACCAGAACGCTGATGGGCTAAAGGAGGACGTGAACACCATGCTCGAATACCTGCTTGCGAAACAACCGAACAGAACGAAGTAGGGAGACGTTTTTTTTGGAGGAACAAGCTATGAAAGGAACCACTTTGTTGTTGCTGCCGGCGCTGGCCCTTCTCCAGGGCTGTTTCACCGTGGCAATCACCAGGAGTGCCGAGAGGGACCCCCGTCCCCAGACTATTCGCTTGTCTCAAAGCGTCACCGTAACCTCACTTGGTGCGGTGGACATCAACGGATCAGCCTTTTTCCCTTCGGGCTTTCGTATCGACACCACCGACAGAATCATCTACATCGATCCCGCCATGATCGACGATCCCAAGCCGGCTGACGTTGTTCTTGTCACCCACGCCCATCCCGACCACTTGTCTCTGCCGGATATCGAGAAAATAGCCACGTCGGACACCATCATTGTCGGTCCGGCAAGCGTTGCCAAGGAGCTTCCGGACTATGCGGTCAGAGAGGTCGCTCCCGGCGACAGCCTCTCCATCGGGGATATCCAGTGCAAGGCGGTTGCTGCCTACAACACGAAGCGGGTGTTTCTGTGGATTGCTGCGCACCCGAAGTCCGCCCGGAATGTGGGCTACCTTCTCGCCATTGGGGATCTACGGATCTATCACGCCGGCGACACGGACCTCATCCCCGAGATGGAGGGGCTGGCGAATATCACGGTCGCTATGGTTCCCATCGGCGGTGACAACTTGACAATGGACCCTGTCCAGGGCGCCGCCGCAATCAATGCAATTCGGCCCGAGATCGCGATTCCGATGCACTACAGCATCGGAAGGAGAGACCAGCTCGAGAGCTTCCTGAGTCTCGTCGAGGACGGGATCAGCGTGCACTTGTTTCCCGGCAGGAGAACAGAGAAGGTGCCTTGAGGAACCGCGCTCCGGTGACCACTCGATTGCGGCCGGCTTCGCCACTGGCTTCGGCAAGGCGCTCCAGGGCCCAGCCCATTTCCTGGGAAAGCTCTTCACGCTTCTCCATCTGCCGCTGGTTGAAGCCGGGGCAATCTTTGAGGTTGAATCCTTCAAGGAAATCTCCGCGGTGGAGGCGGGCCGCCTAGCAGATGGCAGTCCAGCACGGAGACGAAGAACACGGAGACAGGGATGTGGGATTTCACTCGTTCGGCTTTGTGATGATCCCTCAGGTCCGAACCGAATAGGGATAGGCGAACTCGTACCTCCCGGAGCCCAGGCTGATCTCGGTGCCTTCATCTGTTTGCCGGACGGCTCCCAGGATGGCACCTTCCTCGATCGGCTTGCCTGACTCTTCCAGCTGGCTCCTTTGAGCGCCCGGGAGGATGGCCTTCGCCCGTGTGTTCACAGGAACCTCGATGGAGATGGTCATCCTGCCCCTCTCTATCTTCCAGGCGCACTCAATCTGCCCATAGGGGCAAACGTGCGTCGCGCGGGCAGACGTCAACCCTCCACCTGGAACCGGTTGAAGGGTGAACTGCTTGAATCCCGGAAAATTCAGATCCAGCCTGATCCCGGCCACAACCTCGTAGAGCCAGCTGCCGATGGACCCCGGTGAGTAGTGGTTCATGGACCCTAGCTTGAGCGTGCCATCTTCTTTGATCACGTCCCAGAACTCCCAGGTGCTCGTAGCGCCTTTGGTCACCGGGTACAGCCAGGACGGCCGGGTCTGCTGAAGGAGCAGTCTGTAGGCGACGTCCGCATGTCCATATCGGGTAAGAACGTAGTTGATGAAACAGGTTGACAGAAAGCCGGTGCCGATATGATATCCGTTCTTCGTTATGATCTCGGCCAGACGGCTGGCTGCCTTGGGCCGCAGTCCTTCAGGCAGAAGATCGAAAGCCAGCGCGCGAACATAGGTGGCCTGGCGGTCAGGTCTGAGGCGGCCGTTCTTGCCGACAAACTCCTTTTGCCATGCTTCTCTGGCGCTGTCGGATAGACTCTTGAAATGCTCGGCCGCTTGCCTCTTGCCGAGGGTGTTCGCGATTCTGGCGAGCAACCCTGCGGAGTAGGCCATATAGGCGGTCGCCACTTCTGGCTGGGAGAAGAGGAAGTTCAGGAGTATCTGCAGCACGCCGTTCCTGTCCGGTTCCTGCCACTCACCCCAGTGGTAGTCGGTATCCCAGACATGGTGGTAATGTCTGGGCTTGCCGAGCCAGAAGCGGGGTTGGAGCTTCCTGGTCCAGTGGATGTTCTTCTCCGCATGAAGCCTCATGTACTCCACCCAGGCCTTCATGCTCTCATACTGCTCTTCGAGGATCTCTCGGTCGCCGTAGACCTGGTGCACCGTCCATGGAATGATCACGGCAGCATCGGCAAAACCAGCCGATCCGTTGGTTCTGCCGATGATGCCTGCATTGGTGTGCCGGCTGGGGTCCGGGACCACTCCAGGGACTCTCCCATCCGACGCCTGGTCCGCCGTGAGGTCTTTGAGCCACTTGCTGTAGAAGGCGGCCGTTTCCATGATCAGCGAACTGGTGAGAGAGAACACTTGAGCGTCGCCTACCCAGCCGGACCGCTCCCGCTGAGGACAGTCGGTGGGGATGTCCACGAAGTTGCTCTTCAAGCTCCACGTGATGTTCTCGTGGAGGCGATTCACCAGAGGGTTGGAACACTGGAAATCGCCGATCCTGCGCATGTCCGAGTAGATGGCGACGCCCGCAAAGTTCTCCGGTTTCGGCTCGCCGGGAAAGCCCTCCACTCGTACGTAGCGAAATCCGTGGAAGGTGAACCTTGGCTCGTAGATCTCGAGTCCGCCACCCTTGAGCGTGTACTGGTCGGTCTGGAGCACATTGTCCACGTGGAACAGTCTCTGCAGAAAGGGGGATACCCAGAGGTTTGCCATGCTGAAATTACCGTCCCTGTCCAGCCCCTCCCCGTGCTGCAGCTTGATCACCGTCCCCGCCGGGCCGCTGACGTTCATGCGCAGCCGGCCGGCAATGTTCTGCCCGAGGTCGAGAACCCATTCATCGTTGGGCGTTCTCAGGACTCTCGGCGTGAACTGCTCTTGTCTCTTCACCTGCGGTCCGTTCGTGGCCACGAGATTGCCGTATCCAAAATCTCGGACCGTTGCCTTTTGCCAGCTTCGATCATCGAAGTGGGGTGTATTCCAGCCATCCATTTCAAGGCGGGCATCATAGATCTCTCCGTCCTTGAGGTCCGACTTCAACAGGGGCCCCGTGGCTGTCTTCCAGTCTTCGTCGCTGATCAGCACCTGTTCGGTGTCATCGGCCAACTGCACATGAGCCTGCAACAGCAGCGCCAGACGGTCTCCATACACATTCCGCAATGAAAGCGCATCGGTCTTGCCGCGATACCAACCGTCTCCGAGGATGACCCCAATAGCGTTTGTACCTTCCCGCAGGTGTTCGGTAATGTCATAAGTTTGGTATTGCAGCCGTTCGTGGAACGACGTGAATCCGGGCGGCAGCAGGCATTCGCCAATCACCTGCCCGTTGACGGACAACTCATAGACTCCGTGGGCGCCGACGTAGGCACGCGCGGACATGGGCCTGGTCTTCAGCTCGAAGACTTTTCGCAAGTAGGGGCAGGGTTTGAAGGCTAACGGGTCTACCTCCCCTTCGGGGTCGATCCATTTGGCAACCCATTCGTCTGGGCTCAGCAGCGCCGTTTCCCAGAAGGCGGCAGGACTCCATTCTGACTCCGTTCCCCTCTCGTCCCAGACTTTCACCCGCCAGTAGTACCGTTTCCGGGACCTCAAGGAGGGACCGCCGTAACGGTTGTGGATCGAGCTGTCCGACTCCTCTCTGCCCGTGTCCCAGATCGTTTCCTTGCCTGATTGCAATGAAGCCGGACTGTGCGCCACCTGGATTCGGTAGGCCGACTGCCGCGCTCCCCGCGTCTGGCTGGAGAGTAGCCAGCTCAGCCTTGGCCTGAGGACATCGATGCCGATGGGATTGCTCAGATACTCGGTTCTCAGCTCTTTGATCTCCATTGGTAACCTCCAGCCGTCAGGCTACTCACGCTTTGGCCAAAGCGCGAACTCCGGACTCGCAAGGAGCTCGCCGACCCCAGACACAAGATACAAAATAGACGCCGTAGTAGCCGGAAAAGCTCCTGTTCTTGGAGAGTTGGGACTACGTCCGACCGCCCGCCAAGAAGCGTTCCGTCTTGGATTTCGTCTATCGCGATGACGGTGTCCCTTACTTCGCCAGAATTTTAGCTCACCGTAGCCCCGCCCACAAGGAATTGCAGTGTCCCGGTTCCGGGGTGTGGCGGATCTGTGTGAGAGCGAGGGAAAAGCGCCGCAGACCTGCCTCGCGGGCTTAGGTCCGAAGTCCCGTCCCAGCGAGGCTTTGACGTTGGGCAATCGTTAACGCGGAGTCGTTACCGCCCCCTTGGGCCCGAGAGCGTTGTCCCCCGCCGCTTCAAGTGCAGGCTTCACGGACGTGCCATTGGGTACCTCGTTTGCCCTCGGGGAGGCCGCCTCTCCCTTGTGCCGGAATGACGTTGTCAGCTTTGTCCGAAGCACAGGCTCTGTAACCCGTTACGTTTCAACGCTCACCGACAACCCCCGGCCTCTCTGTGGCCCAAGGCGTGTAAGGCGTGCAGCCGCTGTTGACAGAAGGAGCGCTGCATGATACAGTATTAATGAAACATTGTTTCATTTTTGAACGCCTGCGCCGTCTTGAGAGGGTGATGGAGTGAGGGGGGATTCGGTCGGGGCGAACCCTGTACAGCGCTTCCCGGACGCGTTGGCCCAGCGGGTGATCGTGGGGACTTTGTCGAAGTCTGTGGTCCCCCCCTTCATCGAGATCCCGGGTCATACGAGCTTCGATTTCGTGGTCCTGGATCCGGAACATGGGCCTGGCACTGTACTGTCCCTCCAGAACCTCATCGGTGCCGCCGCGCTGACGGACCTTTTTCCGGTTGCCAGGGTCAAGGCGCGGACCCCCTCCCTCATCTCGGAGGTGTTGGACGTAGGTGCCCGAGGGATTCAGGCTCCCGCCATCATCAGCAAGAGCGACGCGCAGGAAGTGGCGCAGGCGGCCCGTTTTGCACCTCTGGGCATGAGGGGGTGTGCCGCTTCGTTCGGGCGGCGGGCCATTCCTCGGTCGACCGCTACGACTACCTCACCGACGCCAACACGACCCTCGTCGCCCGCCAACTGGAGGGCGTAGAGGCAGTTGCCAATATCGGGGCGATTCTTTCGGTGGCGGGGGTGGACGTCATCTTCATCGGGCCTTGTGACCTCTCGCAGTCGTTGGGCGTTCCGGGGGACATCGACAGTCCCCGGGTGACGGAGGCCATGAGCAGGGTCGTGGATGAGTGCCTGGCGCGCAACGTGGTGGTGGGCACTTTTGTCGAAACGATCGAAGCGGCCAGGAAGTGGTGCGCGGCGGGTGTGAAGCACCTGTGCTATTCGGTCGACGCCGGCCCGTTCACGGAGAAATGCCGCGAGACGATTCAGAGCTTGCGGGATTCCCAGGATCGAGGAGGGCAGATCAATGAGACTTGCGGGCAAAGTGGCGGTGATCACCGGAGGGACCATCGGAATCGGCGCCGCCATCGGGCGGCTCTTTGCCCAGGAAGGGGCACGCGTGGCCTTGATCGGCAGGGACGGCGCGCGCGGGCAGGAGACCTGCCAGGCCATCCGCAGCCAGGGCGGAGACTGCAAGTTCTACGTTGCGGACGTGTCCAAGGCGGACCAGGTCGCCAAGGCCGCAGAGCAGATCCTTGCTGACTATCCCCAGGTGGACATTCTGGTGAACAACGCTGGCATCTGGAGGCCGGGCCGGGTCATCGATCTGGATGAGGAAACCTGGGACAGCGTCCTGGACACGAACCTGAAGGGGATGTTCCTGGTTTCGCGGCACTTTCTGCCCGGCATGATCGAACGAAAATGGGGAGTCGTGATAAACGTTTCGTCTGTCGCAGGCCTGGTTGGCGCGGCGGACGCTTCCTCCTATGCGGCCTCCAAGGGCGGGATTGTGAACCTCTCGCGGAGCATGGCCCTGGATTTCGCACCCTTCAACGTGCGAGTCAACTGCCTGTGCCCCGGTATGACAGACACGGCCCAGGGAGACACCGTGGTCGCTCATTACAAGCCGGAGGGGGACCCTACGGAGGAGAAACGCAACTGGCAGCCTCTGCGACGCGTCGGCACGCCCGACGACGTAGCCAAGGCCGCCCTGTACCTCGCGTCGGATGACGCCGAGTTCATGACCGGCTCCATTCACGTGCTGGACGGCGGCCTGACGGCACAGTAGGAGGGTCTCCTCGCCGGAGAAAGGAGGTGTGCGGGCAAAGAGAGGCTTTGGGCGGAATCAGGGAATGATTCCGGGAGGGTGTGTAAAGGAGGACGTGAAGTCCTCGACAAACTCGAGGAGGAACCAAGAATGAGGCGAAAGGTTTTCTATCTGGTTGTCGCTCTGGCGGCTGTAAGCCTGTTTGTTTCTGGCGCTCTCTTCGCCGCGGGCGGCGCCGAAACCGCGAAGGGGCCCACCACCCTTGTCGTCTGCATCAGAGGACTGGACAACCCCTACCACGCGAACTACGCGGTGGGAGCAAGAGAGCTGGGAAAGAAGCTGGGACTGCCGGTGGATGTTCTGACCAGCGAGGCAAACAGCCAGAAGCAGTTCGCAGACTTGAGGGCGGAAATAGCCAAGACGGGCGGCAATATGGTTGCGAGCGTCGACCCCAACGAGGCACCCGACGTTGTTCCGATCGCGAAGATGCTCGAGGATGCAGGCGTGTACTGGGTCAACTGGTGGAACAAGCCGCCGGATGTGAAGGTGACCGACTATCCTCACTGGGTATCGCACGTGCAGTTCGACGCAGTCGGCCAGGGATACTACAACGCCATCGAGCTATTCAAGACCTTCGATCCTCCCTACCAGGGCAAGATTGTCGCCATACAGGGCATGCTGGCAAACAACGCGGCCATCGGACGATTCCAGGGTCTGCAGAACGCGTTGAAGGAACATCCGGGTGTATCTCTTCTGCAGTGGGAAGGCGCAGAGTGGGACACGACCAAGGCCTACAATGCCACGAAGGCACTGCTGGCCGCTTTCCCCAACGTTGACGGCGTATGGTGCGCGAACGACAACATGGGAATGGGAGCCATCCAGGCTCTCAAGGAGGCCGGGCTTGCAGGGAAGGTCCTCGTGACCGGCACTGACGGCAACCCCGAGGCGTTCGACGCAATCAAGGCCGGATACATGGTTTCCACTGAGTTCCAGGATTCCCGCTACCAGGCCCAGTTCGGCCTGAGCATGGCCCTCGCGGCGAAGGAGGGGAAGCTCGATGTCGCGAGTCTTCCCTCCAAGTACCGCTCCTGGATGATCCCCGGGGTCAAGGTGAACCGCGAGAACGTCGATGAGTTCGTGCGAGAGTACATCGACAAGATGCCCGAGTACGATCTGTCGGATTTCTTCGCGAACTGGGCGGGTGAAGCGCCTTGAGGCAGTGACTGCGGATCAGGAACGGAAAGAGAACTGATCTTGCTCCAGTAGACGGACCTCCGCGCGGCTGGCTCTTCACCGCCGTGCGGAGGACGTTTTTCCCTTGCCGCCAAGGTGCTCACGATCTACACTCGCCGAAGGAGGGATCACAACTCATGACAGAAGCGAGCAGCAAGGGAGGTACGCTGACCTGGCTGCGGGAGCGGTTCCCCGCTCCCTTCGCGGCCGTGAGAGCGTGGTTGCGGCGTTTCGGCATCCTGGCCCAGATCCTCTCTCTGGCGATCATCGTTGCGGTATTCGCGATCGGCACGAAGGGCAAGTATCTCTCCTGGGCGAACATCCAGACCATCTTCAGCCTGGCGGCGATTCCGGCAATCTACGCCATCGGGCTGCACCCTACGATCGTACTGGGGGGAATAGACCTTTCCCTCCAGGGGGTAGCCTCGCTGTGCGCGGTATTCGTCGGCATACTGCTGAGGAACCAGTACAACTCCAATCATGTAGGGCTGTGGATCATCCCTATTGCCGTCCTTATCGGTGGAACAGCGGGAGTGACAAACGGCCTGCTCAACACCGGGTTGAAAATTCCGTCGTTCATGGCCACTCTCGGGATGAGCTGGATACTCTACGGGATGGCCGTCTACATCGGCAAGGCGGTGAACGTTCAGATCCTTGATACCAGGATAGAGAGTTTCATTTCCGCGACGCTGTTGGGCGTCCCCCAGATTGCGATCCTTGCGGTGCTGCTGGCCGCCCTGGTGCAGGTAGTCGAGGACCACACGCGGTTTGGGCGGTACATGTATGCAATCGGTGGGGACGAGGTCATTGCCAGGCAGGCGGGAGTCAAGGTCAAGGGGATCAAGATCGCCGTGTTCACGATGGCGGGGGCGATCTACGGGCTGGCATCGCTCTTGCTTGCCTGCCGGCTGGGCATCGGGACATCGCGAATGGGGCTCACTCTTCTATTTCCGACCATCACCGCGGTCACCGTCGGCGGCGTCGCCTTGACGGGCGGGATCGGCGGGGCAAAAAACGCCGCTCTTGGCGCGCTGATCGTCACGGCGCTCAACGACGGTCTGGTCCTGATGCAGGTGAGCCCTTACATACAGCAGGCGGTGAACGGTGTGGTTCTGATCGCAGCCGTCGCTCTCACACTGGACAGGAAGAAGCTCGGCTTCATCAAGTAGGACGAGGCTGCGAATATGAGTGACAGAAGCAACGGCGCTGACCAGGACACCGTGGTGGCGCTGCGCCAGATCACGAAAGTCTTTCCCGGGGTGATCGCCCTGGACCGTGTTGACCTCATTATCCGCAAGAATGAGGTGCTCGGCCTGGTGGGTGAAAACGGCGCAGGGAAATCGGTGCTCATGAAGATCATGATCGGGCTCGTCCAGCCGGATGAGGGAACCATAGTGCTTCGGGGCGAGCAGACCGCGCTGAGAGACCCCTCGAACGCGATCAAGAAGGGAATCGGGATGGTCTTCCAGGACGGTTCGCTGGTGCCCAATCTGTCCGTAACGGAGAACCTTTTCCTTTGCCATGAAGCGGGCTTCGGCAGGGCCGGCATTCTGTCCCTGCGGGCAATGCGTGGTTCCGCCCGGCAGCTCCTCACCCCGATGAAGCTCCACATCGACGTGGACTTGCCTGTTTCCGAGATCAGCCCGGCGGAGAGGCAGATGGTCGAGATCGCGCGCCTGTTGTGGCTTTCGCAGCAGTACGGACAGGAGAATCCCGTGCTGATCCTGGACGAGCCGACCACCGTATTGGCCGACTCGGAGAGGAGCCGTCTCTTTTCGATCCTGCAGGACATCAAGAGGCAGGCATCGGTCATTCTGATCTCCCACCGGCTGCAGGAGATTCTCGAGAACAGCGATCGGATCGTCGTGCTGAAGGATGGGAAGAACGTCACGGAGATCGCGGCCTCGGACGCGAAGCTCTCCAGAATAGAGCAGCTCATGGTGGGGCACTCTTTCTCGGCAGACCGATTTCAGGAGGATGAACAGTCCACGCCCGGGCAGAGAGAGATCCTGAGCGTGGAGAACCTGAGCAAGGCGGGGTCCTTCGAGCCCCTGAGCTTCACGGTTCGGGAGGGGGAGATCCTGGGCCTGGTCGGACTGGTGGGCTCGGGGAAGGAGGCGGTTTGCAGCTGCATCGCCGGCCTGGAGAAGGCCGATACAGGCGATGTGTTTCTTGAGGGGCGCAAGCTCCCGAGTGGGTCTCCGAGGGCCGCAGTCAGGGCAGGAATCGGTCATATCCCGATCGATCGCCGCAGCGAGGGACTCGCCCTCATGATGAGCGTGGCGGAGAACGTGAACCTCCTGGTGCTCGATCGCCTGAAGACCGCCGGGTTCCTGAGCCCGGCACAGGAGAAGAAGAACGCGCACCGCTGGATTTCCGAGTGCCAGATCAAGACGCCGTCGATCGGCACCCTGTGCGCCAACCTGAGCGGCGGCAACCAGCAGAAGACGGTCATTTCCAAATGGCTCAGCTCCCGCGTCCGGCTGCTGATCCTCGATCACCCGACGCGGGGAGTCGATGTCGGGGCAAAGGATGAGATCTACAGGCTCATCAGGAAGCTCGCCAAGGAGGGGATCGGAATGCTCATCATGTGCGACACCCTGGAGGAGGACATCGGGCTGGCCAGCCGGATGCTGGTGATGAAGGATGGCCGGCTGGTGAAGGAGATAGACAGCTCACCAGAGAAGAAGCCAGCCCCGCAGGATATCATCGGCCTGATCGTGTAGGATTGCAGAGCAAGGAGAACCTCAAGTGGCGGACATCAAAGAAGCGGACACAGCCGAATCCCAGGATGCCAGAGAACGACTCATACGAAAAAGGCGGATCTCTCCCGTGTACTTTACGATCGCCCTTCTCGTGGTCGTCGGGCTCCTGTTCTACCTGGGAAACAGGAACTTTCTGTCGCTGTACAACCTGAACACGATCGTCAGCTTCTCCGCGATCCTCCTGATGGTCGCTTTGGGCCAGATGTGCGCCATTCTCGTTGGCGGGATAGACCTCTCCGTCGGGGGGTTGGTATCGTTCATCTCTGTAGCCTTCATTCTCCTTATTGAGCCGTTGGGATACCTGGCATATCCGGCCTGCCTTCTGATAGGGGTGATCGTCGGATACATCAACGGGAACGTCCTCACCCGGATACGGATCCCGTCGTTTATCGCCACCCTGGCAACCGGTGGCATCCTCACCAGTCTGGCGTACGTCGCTTCTTCGGGAGCCGGAGCGCCCAGGCCGGTGAACCTTCCCCCGGCGAGCTATGAGGTGGTTGACACCGTTGTCAACGGGAGGCTGCTCAACGTGGGCAACGTGCTTTACATAGGATTTGCGGTGCTCGTGTTCTTCTACGTGATTCTCCGTTTCACCAGTACGGGCCGCAATATATTCTACGTCGGCAGCAACATCAAGATGTCCTGGATGTCGGGAATCAGCATCGTGAAGACGCGCAACATCGCTTTCATTCTTTCAGGATTGGGCGCCGCGATCACGGGCCTCCTGATATCCTCTGTGCGCTACGGCGGCGACCCGATGGTCGGCAACGCGTACGTCTTGAACTCGATCGCGGCGGTCGTTGTGGGCGGCACGGCGCTCACCGGCGGCGCGGGAGGGGTGATCAATACCGTGTTCGGCGCGATCTTCATGAGCATGCTGGACAACGGGATGAACGTCGTCGGCATCAACCAGTACTTCCAGCAGTCTATCCTGGGTGCGATGGTTATCGTCTGCGTCACGCTGACCTTCGACCGAGCAAAGACCCCTATTGTCAAGTGAAAGGGTGTGGAAGGGTAGCGCTTGAGAGAGTGATATGGCTGGACCAGAACCTGTCAAAGCAGTGAACAAGACCATGCGCCTGCTGGAAGCACTGGCTCAAGAGAAAGAGCTGGGGGTAACCGATCTGGCCGGGCGCGCGGGCATACACAAGAGCACCGTGTTTCGCTTCCTGAACTCCCTGAAGGAGCTGGGCTATGTCCGTCAGAACAACGCCAACGAGAAATACAGCCTGACGTTGAAGCTTTTCGAGCTGGGATCGCGCGTGCTGGGACGCATGGAGCTCTGGGAACAGGCCAATCCGATTCTGGAGCAGCTCGCAGAGAAGACCCACGAGACGATCCACCTGGCCGTTCTGGATGAGGACAGTCTGGTTTATCTGGGAAAAATCGAATCGACACAGGCGCTGCGGGTATCCATGTCTTCGCGGGTCGGACAGAGCGCCCCCACGCATTGCACAGGGGTAGGCAAGCTCCTTCTGGCCTATGCACCGCCGGAGCAGGTGGAGCGGATCCTGAAGCGGGAAGGCCTGCGGCGCTTCACGGAACACACCATCACCGTCCGGTCTCTGCTCGCGAAGGAACTGGACAACATCCGGCAGAACGGGTTCGCGATCGACGATGAGGAGCACGAGGTGGGCGTGCGATGCGTGGCGGCGCCGGTGCGCAGCAGGCATGGGACGACCATCGCCGCACTTAGCATCTCCATGCCGTCGGCGCGGCTGACGGACGGCGAGATTCCCCGCTACCGGGAGTATGTCACCGAGGCGGCAGAACAGATCTCCAGGAGGATTGGAGCGCTGCCCGAGGAGCCTGTCGCGGCAGGCGAGTAGGTCTTTCACATCCCACCCTGAAAGGAAAACCGTTGCAGCTGGGCCTGGCTGTCAGCCCAGTGGTATTGGTGCTGGAGGATGGTTGTGTGCTTCCCGGCAGCCCGGCTGCCGGGGCGCTGCCCGAAATGGCATTCGAGGCGGACCGGCATATCATCGAGCGCTACTGTTCCCTGGGTCTGACCGGAGTGCCGGTCGATCCGCCGTATTCGCTGAGAAAGCTATGAGCACGAGTAGGTGAGGAGGTTGGAATGGCTGCAAGAATCAGGGGCAAAAGTGTGGTTATCGTGGTCTCCCACGAATTCGAGGACGTAGAGTTGCTGTACCCAGTACTGAGGTTGGCCGAGGAAGGTGCGGCCGTCATCGTGGTACCCGTGCCGGTAGGGCTTCACCCACGCCCGCAGTTTCCCGGCAAGCCGGTGACTGGGCGCTTCGGTCACACCGTGCCTATCCCGGTGATGGAAGAGGGAAACCGGTACACCGTGCGAACCCTCGAGCAGGTTTCGGCGGACTCTTTGGACTGCTTGATGTTTCCGGGAGGTTTCTCGCCGGATCAGCTGCGTATCCACGAGCCCACTCTGGAGTTGGTGCGGCAGTGCCACAAAAAGGGCAAGCTCATCGCTGCTATTTGCCACGGCCCGTCGGTGTTGATCTCCGCCGGTATCGTGAAGGGCAAGAGGGTTACCTCATACAAGGCTATCCGCGACGACTTGATCAATGCCGCCTGCCGTTTCGAGGATGTGCCTGCCATAAGAGACGGCAATATCATCACCGCGCGGGTACCGGACGATCTGCCGGAGTTCTGCCAGGAAATCATCCAAGCGTTGGCTGAGTAGACAACCAACCCTGGGGAGTCGCGGATGTGGCAACCCGTGATGAGGGCTCCGGGTAGGATCGGGCAGTTCCGTTTTCTCCTGCAGGGGATCGATTGTCACACCTCGTGGAGCAAGGTTACCTCGGACGCCGGCCAGCCTGCCACCATTCCGGCACGCTGGAGCGCCCTTGATCCGCTGAGGTTCGCACGCCGAGGCATGCAGGAAGCCGAGACGAGGCGGGCTGAGGGGATACTTCGGGTTACCGCCTCCCGGCGGGCCCGCCGCAGAAGCCGTGATCAACTGCACCGCCTCATCGGCCGAATCGGCCAGGCTCAGCAGTTCCAGCTCCTCCTAGCGAATCTTCCAAGCATGCCGAACGAACAGCAGTTCGATGTTCAGCCCGACGGATCGCAGCGGCCACGAACTTGCCCACGATCGCGCCACAATGGCCGGGAAGAAGTCCAACCGGCGGCGGGGGTGCCAGAAGTTCCCCTTCGCCCCGATGTCGCGGGTGGCGGCGACTTGTGGTAGGATTGGGGCGACCTCAGAGGCTTGGGAGGGAGCAGATGAGGTTCCCGAGCTCGAAGCTCTCCCGGGTCTGGATCTTGCGGACCATCAGGTCAGGAGATTCCTCATCGAAAACCTCGAACACGCTCACGGCCTTCTCCCTGCCCCGCACCCGTACCTTGTCCAGGAAGGGGAAGTGATAATCCGTGGGGTTGGGGAGGCCGAAGAGCACGTCACTGGTGACCACCAGGGAAACCCCGTACATCTTGGTCAGTCGCTCCACGCGCTGCGCCTGGTTCACCGCGTCCGAGACCGCCGTGCCCTGCATGAACCGCCGATGTCCGACCATTCATGCGCTCGAAGTAGGAGCTCAGGAACTCGAATCACGGCGCCGTCCAGTGTTTCCCACGTGAGAGACCTGCTCCGATAGGGTCTCCTTCGCATTGGCACCGGCCGAAGGCACACCGAATTTCCATCTTTTCCCTTGACAGGTCGGCAATAAAGATTAAAATAATTGTTAATAAACAGCTTTGATGTTATAGAGGCAAAGCCGGAGCAAGAATTGTGATTTCCTTGGGCTTCGGAGCGGGTGGACAACACAAATCGAATTGTTATACAATGCGACGTGATCTATATCAGTATTCTTGATATTTAAGGCGGAGGCAGGATCATAAAAAGTCGACTTCTGGTTATCAACTCGGAAGAAGAGGGCGCCTACGAGATCATAAACGCTCTGGCCTCAAAGGTCCGGCTGAAGGTATTGGACGTTTTGAAGGAGGGCAAACTCAATGTCGGCGAAATTGCCAGGTCGCTGTCGATCCCGCAGTCCACAGCGGTGGTTAGCATCAAAGTACTCGAGGCAGCCGGTCTGATCGATATCGAAATGGCTCCCGGCCGCAAGGGTTCCCAGAAGATATGCTCCCTCCCCTACGACGAGGTCGTTATACAACTTCCCAGCATGAAGAAGGAGGTTGACGACAGAATCGTAGAGGTCCAGATGCCGGTAGGACTCTACACCGATTTCGAAGTGAGTCCGCCCTGTGGTCTTTGTTCCCGCGAGAAGATAATCGGATTCCTCGACGTGCCGTCTTCTTTTCTGAGCCCGGAAAGGTCAACAGCGGAGCTCGTATGGTTTGAGAAGGGATTTCTGGAGTACAAGTTTCCGAACAACATGCCCCAAGGGGAGGAGTTGAAAAGCCTGGGCGTCATTATGGAGGTTTGCTCCGAAGTGCCGGGGACCAGCAAGAAGTGGCCTTCGGATATCACGATATGGATAAACGGAGTGGAGATCGGGACCTGGACGTCCCCCGGAGATTTCGGCGACAAGCGGGGGAAGCTGACCCCCGCATGGTGGAAGCTGGCAGGCTCCCAGTATGGATTGTTGAAAAGCTGGAATGTCACGCACAAAGGTTCTTTCATCGACGGGATTGAGGTCTCAAAGGTAAAGGTAGCGGACTTGGAGATACGTAATCATACATCTGTGAAGGTACGGATAGGGATCAAGGAGGATAGCAAGAACGTCGGCGGTATCAATGTTTTCGGAAAGGGCTTCGGTAATTATGCGCAGGATATCCTCTTGAGGATGGAGTTTGTCTAGGAGGGTCGGATAAGAAGAAGGAGGTGATCCAAAGGATGTCGAGAGAACGGGATGACAATCATGTAGATCCAAGAAGTTCTAGGAAACCCAAAGGAGGAACGAGATGAGGAATAGGTTACTTGTTCTGCTGCTGCTCGTAATTGCGGGCGGACTGGTCTTTGGCGGCGGCAAGCAAGAGAAGACCGTACCGCGGGAGCTTACCTTCGACACTTTTGTTGCGGATCACCAGAAGTACTACGAGATGATGCTCGGGGAGTTCAACAAGAAGTATCCCGACGCCGGTTTGGTTCTCAAAATGACGACGACCCCGGTGGATCAGCTGCACGACAAGCTGACCATGAGCCTTGCTGCAGGTTCCGGGGCTCCAGATATTTTCGATATGAACATCCAGTGGTCGGGGACATTCCTCAAGCAGAATCCCCAGTACTTTTACGAGCTCGATGATCTTGTTGCGAAATACAAAGATGTGATGCACCCGGCGCGGATCAAAGCCTACACCGACCCGCAGGGCCACGTGCTGGGTCTTCCGACCCACGTCGGTGCGGGTGTTATGTACTACAACGTTGAGATGTTCCGGCAGGCCGGTGTCGATTTCAACAACATCCCGTATTGGAAGGACTGGGTAGAGATCGGTAAGAAGGTTACCAAAGCGGAGCAGGGAATCTGGTGGACCGCCAATCAGAACGTGATACCCCGGGAGTTCGCCCTTCTCACCATGCAGAACGGCGGGTATATAATCGACCCTCAGGGAAAGATTACCGTGGACGAAAAACCGGCTGTTGAAGCCCTCCAGTTCATCCATGACAATGTCCGCGTTCACAAGATCTCCGTGATCGCTCCCAATGGTGATTTTCACGATCCCAATTTTTGGCCGATGCTGAACGGAAACAAGATTTACGCCTTGCCCTACGCTCAGTGGTACATGATACGGTTCAAGAATTTCGTGCCCGACTTGAAGGGCAAGGTCGCCGTCAGGCCTCTTCCATTGTGGAGACCGAACGGGAACACCTCCGCCACTATGGGTGGCACCGGGACGGTTATTACGAAGCAGTGTAAGAACGTCGAGTTGGCCAAGCAATTCCTCGAGTTCTCCAAGCTCACCTATGACGCCAATATCAAGATCTGGACGAATCTGGGGTTCGATCCGCCTCGCATGGACGTGTACGATGACCCCAAGCTTCTGCAGCCTGATCCGTACTTCAACAACGAGCCCGTCATGGTTCAGCTCAAGAAGGCCATGACCAAGCTTGTCGTTATTCCAATCTGGCCTGAGTTCACAGAGCTCTGGATGAAGCTTGGCCGGGAGACGATATTCAATGTACTCGAGGGAACAAAAACTCCGGCAGAGGCCTTGAAGGAGGCTGCAGACGCAGTCAGGGGCTAGATGTAGCCGAAAGACGGAGATATCCGCTACCTTGGTCCACAGGCAGCTGCAGAGAGCGACGCTCTCTGCAGCTGTTTCAAAACCGGAGTGTGTTCTTCTTGCTCCCATCTCGAACAGAATCGATCGGCGATAATGCACGAGATTTGAAATATGATAACGCGATGGACTGAGCGATGAAAGGAAACAGAAATCAACCGAGAGCCAGCCTGAGGGTATCGCCACGCAAGCAGATAATCACGGTCAAGATCGCCCCCTATATCTTTGTTTCCCCCTTCTTCATTCTCTTTGCCGTATTCATGATTTATCCGATATGCTACTCCCTCGTACTTAGCCTCCATGAGTTTCAAGGTATTGCCAGCAAGACCTTCATTGGATTCCGCAATTATCTGAAGCTCTTCAAGACAGAGCGATTCCTGTACGCTTTGTCCAATACAACGAGATTCGCGGCTGGAATGCTCGTTCTATCGGTAGTGACGGCTTTTCTTCTCAGTCTGATTCTCAACTCCAAACGGGTACCCGGAAGGAACCTTTTCAGGCTGGCTCTTTTTCTTCCCGTTCTCACATCCACAGTGGTTGCCGGTGCTCTTTTTAGACTCATCCTGGTGGATACTCCTGCAGGACTGCTCAATTCCGCCATAAAGATCCTCGGCGTCCCGCCTCAACGGTGGCTCTTCGACAATTTTTGGGCATTGAATTCGGTGATTCTTGTGGCTTGTTGGCGGACCCTCGGTCTGAATACCGTCTATTTCATAGCCGGTCTTCAGGGGCTTCCCTACGAGTTATACGAATCGGCGGTTATCGACGGGGCCAGTCCATTTCAGCAACTGAGATATCTCACAGTCCCGCTCATGAGACCGGTAATAGCATTTGTTGCGGTCATTACCTTGATCCAGTCCTACCTGGTGTTCACAGAGGTATTCATGCTGAGTCCGGCCACCGGCTCTACCCGGGACAATATGATCACCCTGGGATATTACCTGTACGAGTCGGCCTTTCGATTCTTCAAGTTCGGTTACGGGGCATCGGTGGGTTTTGTCATGACCTTGATAATTCTCCTTCTCTCTGTCTTCCAGCTCATGCTGCTGGGCGTCTTTCGCAAGGAATAGGAGGACACTGATGCGCACGACGATGAGACAGAAGATTGGGATCATCGTGGCGGAGATATTCATGCTAGTTCTCTGCCTTGTCATGACGTTTCCCTTTTACTGGATGCTCACCTCGTCCTTCAAGCCCATTGGCCGCATCTTCACGGACCCCATTGTTCTTCTGCCGACTCCTTTTACCATTGATAGCTATTTCAAGCTCCTCACCGAAACGGCTTTTCCCAGGTGGTATCTCAACAGCCTGATCTTTGCCGTATTCTATCCTTGCCTGGCCATCTTTTTCAGCACCCTGGCAGGCTTCGGCTTTGCCAAGTATTACTTCAAGGGGCGAAACGTTCTGATGATGATTGTGCTGGTTTCCATGATGATCCCCCTCCACGCGGTGATGATTCCCATCTTCATGTTGTTGATAAAAATCAAGTGGGTGAACACCTACTGGGGTGTTATCGTACCGTTTGCCGCTAACCCCTTCGGGATTTTCTTCGTTCGGCAGTACCTCGCCTCTGTGCCGACGGATCTGATCTATGCTGGACGAATCGATGGATGCTCGGAATTCGGTCTCTACGTTAGGATAATGCTGCCGCTCATGAAGCCTGCAATCGGTGTGTTGGTGATCTATTTCGCGATGATCAGCTGGAACTGGTTCCTCTGGCCGTTGGTGGTGATGAGAGAGGGATCCATGTTTCCGCTGAACGTCGGTATGGCCACGTTTGTATCCGACTACAGAATTCTCTACGACCAGCTCATGGCAGCTGCCGTGCTCTGTACCCTGCCGTTGGTAATTCTCTTTCTGCTTATGCAGAAACAATTCATCTCGGGTCTTACCGCGGGAGCCGTGAAACAGTAGGGACAGTAGGGATAGAACATTACTGGTCTTCAAGAACGAGAAGACAACAACGCGTGCAACTCACAGGTATTCGCGTCGAGAAAAGAAGGATCGATATGGAATCTAAGGCGATAGTAATCCTGAATGAAAAAACGGGCAACGTGAATCCGGATATATTCGGACATTTTGCAGAGCACTTGGGAAGATGCATCTACGAAGGTATCTATGTCGGCGAGGAGTCCCCCATCCCCAACACGAGGGGGCTTCGCAACGACGTTGTCGAGGCACTAAGAAGAATCAAACCTTCGGTCCTGCGATGGCCGGGCGGCTGCTTCGCCGACGACTACCACTGGCGAGATGGAATCGGCCCAAAGAGCGAAAGACCGAAGACTGTAAACATCCACTGGGGTGGCGTTGTCGAAACCAATCAATTCGGGACCCATGAGTTCATCGATTTCTGCCGCCTCATCGGTGCTCAGCCCTATATCTGCTTCAATGTGGGAAGCGGTTCGCCGAAAGAAGCCAAAGACTGGATAGAGTACTGCAATTTTCCTGGGAATAGCAGCCTTGCCGAAGAGCGACGTCGTAATGGGAATCCCGATCCCTTTAATGTCAAGTACTGGGGCATTGGAAACGAGCTATGGGGATGTGGCGGCCAGTGGCAGCCCGATACCTACGCCGCAGAGCTCAAGAGAGTACAGACCTTCATCTACTCCTTTTCTCCCTTCATCATCGCGTGCGGGCCCAGGGGGAACAATCCCTTCGAGCTCAGAAGGGACTGGGTGCTGAGGTTTTTCCAAGAATTCGAACGAAGACAGCATCCCCATCACAGGCCTATTGACGGGTTTTCGCTGCATTTCTATACGCGTGGTCCAGACGCAGGCGGTGACCTTGATTTCTCGGACAATCAGTACTACTGGATGCTGAGAGAGACGCTCGGAATAGAGGAGAGGATCAGGGAGGTCCGAGCGGGTATGGACGCCTATGATCCTTCAAGGAAAATCGGATTGATCGTCGACGAGTGGGGCACGTGGCACCCCGAGGCTCGACACGACAACGGTCTGGAGCAGCAAAACAGCATGAGGGATGCTCTGGTAGCGGCGCTGAATCTCGACATATTTGTGAGAATGGCTGATCAGGTGATCATGAGCAATATCGCTCAGATCATAAACGTTCTTCAAGCAATGATACTCACCAAAGAGGACCTGATGATGTTGACCCCTACATACCACGTCTATAACATGTACAAGCATCATCAGGGGGCGGACTCCCTCCGGCTTCTCATCCACGGCCCTGAGATTGACTTCGCTTCGAACGGAGAGGAATATTCACTTCCGGCGGTTGCAGGTTCCGCCTCTCTAAAAGGCCATGCGGTCTTTCTGAGCTTGACAAACTCGCATGCACGAGATAAGGCGCAGCTGGATCTCTCACTGCTGAGCTCGGAGAGCATCAAGATCAAGGAGGTGTCAGCGTGGGAGCTGACGGGAAGCGACATTCACGATCACAATACCTTTGAAAATCCGGAGGCTCTAAAGCCCCAGCCCGTGAAAATCGACGTAAGAGATATCGAGAATGGGAAGATCGCTCTCTCGGCTCATTCCGTCACAACGGTAAAGATCGCTCTGGGCGATTAGATAACTTGATCGATCAAGCCAGTTCCGCCGGCACTGCACACGGGGTCTTGCGGCCGCGCATCCGCATCGTCCCGGGTGCCGAGCGTGTGCCGGTCTTTCCAGGACGGTTGCTGCGGCGTCGGGCAATCAGTGACCACGCCGCCACAGACACCAGGCCGGCGGCGTCGAGGTAGGCGAACGATGGCGGTTGGTGGGCCAGGCGGCAGCCTCGGGGGGCTCGACGAGCCCGTGCCTGTGAGCTTCTGGGCATCTCGATCCGCACGCTGCAGAGGTGGGAAGCGGCCGGCGAACGCGGTGATGGCAGGCAGGGACCGGGCAGCGGGTCGCAGAATGTCTTGGGCGAAGCCGAGAGGGCCCTGGTGGTGGCGGTGGCCACCAGTCCGGCCTTTCGAGACCTTGCACCATCGCGGGCCTGCGGGCCGAACCAGCTGGAGCCGGGACATCACGTACCTGAGGGCTGCGCTGCGGGGACAGTTCCACTACTTGTTACCTGCCGGACACGAAACGCTGGATCTTCTCTATGAGGGAGGGAGAGCCAAACCCTCCCGCTTTGGTTATCAGCGGGAGGTCAATTGACTCGCCGATCATTCGGGACAGCACTACACCACTTTCAATCTGTTCAATGGGCAGGATTCTTGGCGCGGCCAGTGCTTCGATGACGGCGACAGCGGTGTCACCTCCGAATACCACCAGAGAGAACTTGCGTCCCGATCGCAGAATCCTCTCTACTGTCTTGCCCAAGGCCCGAGCCGCAAGTCGGGGTACGGCCTGCTCCGCAAGGCCATGCTCTCGGTCATAGGCGCGAACCCGTCGAAGATCTTCATCCCTCCTGGCGGTCTGCAGAACGACATCGCCACCTCTGTCCAGCTGTTCCTCTATTCGACACAGCAGGCCGTCTCGGTCTCGAAAGCCGCCCCCGCTCCCGCCCAGCAATTCCTCCGGCCGCATCCTCACGCGACCCATCCCCCTGCGCGCCGCCGCCTCGACCTGCCCCAGCGATACGGGGTTTGTGCTGCCGCAGACGATCAGGAGTTGCGAAGGGCACGATAGCTCCGGAATGAACCGTCTTCGAAGTCCAACCACGTCGCACAAAGAAGCGGCGAATCCGGCGCATCCCGCCGTTGCCCGAAGAAGCCCGTCTTTTTTCAACTGCCCAGCGATCAACCGCAGATCATCATCCGTTCGAGCGTCGAAGACAACGATACGTCTCCCTCGCTGTCTCAACCGCCCAAAACGTGGGCTCCGGACCACGGATACGGGTATCGAGGATTGCAGCGCAATGATGTCCGGTATGTAGCTGCTTCGGACCGGGTTTTGAGGATCCTCCCCGTACGTCGACTGGTGCAGGAGCTTCCCTTGGACGTACTGCCTGCCGTCAATGGTGACCCGTCCGTTGGCAGGATAGGCCGGGACAAATGGAAGGAACAAGGCGTTGCTGGCTTCCAGGAAGGCTTGCAGCTCACTGCCGATGTTGCCTCTCAGAGTGGAGTCCGTCTTCTTGTAGAAACTGCCGATACCGTCGCGCCGGCCCATCTCCACTGCCTCTCTGACACGGACAGCCGCCTGAGCCCCGGAAAGGTGCCGGGTCTCCAGGTCGATCGCGACGACGCTCACGCCTTCATCTGCTCCTTGATGAATCGTCTCCATTCTGGTAGAAACCAGGGTGGGTACGCTCTGCTGGGCAAATTGCGCGCCGGTGTCCAGGGCGCCGGTCAGATCGTCCGACAGTACCAGCAGATCGGCCATGTGCGCCTAACCTACAGCGACCGTGCAGGGAGCGTCAACGAAGTGAAGCCGCTCTTGGGGATTACCATGGGCGATCCAGCAGGGATCGGTGGCGAGATCATTGTCAAGGCTCTCGCGGGAGAAGCCGTTCACAAGGTCTGCCGTCCCCTGGTGATTGGGGATTTCCGCGTCATGCAGAGGGCTTCCCGGGAGATAACCAGGCTGGGCGTTGATGTCCGTCGAAGCAAGCCCGGACAGCTGCCCGCCGCCGATTCGTTCGTACCGGGATGCATCAACGTCCTGGATCTGGCGAACGTGGACGCGCCAAGCCTGGAGTACGGTCAGGTGTCGGCTGGTAGCGGGCGCGCGTCCTTCGAATACATCGAAACCGCTGTCCGCTTGGCGATGGAGGGCAGCATCGACGCCACGGTGACCGCTCCCATACACAAGCGCGCACTGAATCTCGCCGCCATCCAGCACGCCGGTCACACTGAGATCTATGCTTCTCTCACGAACACCAGAACCTACGCCATGATGCTCGTGGAGGGCGAGTTTCGTGTGGCCCACGTTTCGACCCATGTCTCTCTGAGGGAAGCGATCGGGCGGGTCAAGAGCGAACGAATCCTGCATGTGATCAGGCTGACCCAGGACATGCTCCAGCGAATCGATATCGCTCATCCACGCATCGCCGTTTCGGGTCTCAATCCCCACGCCGGCGAAGGGACGCTCTTCGGCGACGAGGACGAGCTGGAGATTGCTCCCGCAGTCGCGCGGGCGCAATCCCTGGGCATGCAGGTCACCGGCCCGCTGCCGCCGGACACCTGCTTCGCCCGCGCCGCGGCCGGCCTGTTCGACGCCGCTGTGGCCATGTATCACGACCAGGGTCACATCCCGGTCAAGATGCGGGGCTTTCGCTGGAACGCCGGGCAAAAGAGGTGGGACAGCGTGCGGGGAGTCAACATCACGCTTGGGCTACCGATCATCCGCACCTCCGTGGACCACGGCGTGGCCTTCGACATCGCAGGCCAGGGAATCGCCTCCGAGGACAGCATGGTAGCGGCCATCGAGCTGGCGGCAAAGCTTGCCACGAGACCCCGCGACATCGAGACGGATCCGGAACGCCCCTAGAGGCGCCTCAGGCTTGCAGGGCTGCTTCGATTCGTCGCACATTCTCATGGATGTCCTCGAACGAGATGTTGAATCAGCAATCTGTCCCCCTGCCGGCTCCGGGGAGTCACTCTGTCCCTGGCGCCTCGGAGATTGAGGGTTGCCGTAGGTGTACCAGAAGTGTTACACTCGTCCATGGAGGTGTGCAGTGCCTACGAAGAATCCGCGCATCAACGTGGCCCTGGAGAGGCCGATCTACTCGTTGATAGAGAAACTGGCCCAAGAGCGAGGGCTGTCCTTGTCCATGGTGACCCGGGACCTGATCCGAGAAGCCCTGGAAATCCATGAGGATGCCGTCCTGGCCCAAGTGGCTGAAGAGCGGGAAGCGACTCTGGCGGGCCGTCCGACCCTTGGCCATGAGGAGGTCTGGGAATCGAGGTGACGTACCACCTCCGATATCACCCAGACGTCAAGGACAGAGATCTTCCCAAGATCAACAGGAACATCCAGAAACGAATCAAGACGGCCATCGAGCAAAGGTTGCTTGCGGCCCCAGAGAGGCACTCAGAGCCTCTGAAGAGGACGTTGAAAGGGTACCGTAAGCTGAGGGTCGGCGACTACCGAATTGTCTTGAAACTGGAGAAGGAGGCAATCTTGATTCTGGGCATCTGTCACCGCAAAGATATCTACGAGAGGATGGAGTGGCGTATCCAGTAGTCCTCCGCAAAAAGGCGGAGCATTCAGAGACATGGGGCGGTTTCGGATAGTCGGTGACGCGTGATACAACGCGATAGTACTCAGAACCATTGGTGGGGAATCGGTGGAATTACCAAATGCAGACAACGCACGAATTGAACCGGCGAAAGATTCGCCAGTATCTGCTCTCCTCGTTTTCTGACCATAGTCTGTGCTTTCGCCGATTATGGCTTCTCCTGCAACGGCGAGCTCAAGTAAATCGGCTTCGAGCCGCGCCCACTGTTCGTTGGTGTGTGAGTAGGTCAGGAAACGCCGAGGTTCATTACCGCCTTTCCAGGAGGCGCATGATGACCCATAAGGTTTCGACATAGTCGTTTTGCAGGCGAACCTCCCTGAATACGGACTCCGAAAAGGTGATCTGGGGCAGTGGTGCATGTGTACGAGCCTGACGGTCTGGAGGTTGAATTCGTCACTGCTCCGGGAAGAACCGAGGCTCTTGTCACGCTCAAAATGGATGACGTACGACCGGTGGTCGACAATGATCTTGTAACAGTACGGCCTTTCAATCAGTCAGCGTAAGACGCCGCAACCTATTCGACCTCCGACAGCTCGATTATCCGCAAACCTGCACCCCGTGGGCCACATCAGGACTGCGGATTACCATTGAGTATTGACACGTAACAGGTTACAGAAATATATTCTAGACATAGATGATAAAGTCATTCCGGCACAAGGGACTGCGGGAGTACTATGAAACAGGAAACAAAAGAGGTATTAATCCAGACCATGCTTCCAGGCTGGCGCGTATTCTGGATAGACTCGATGCCTCTATACGGCCGCTGGATATGAACTTGCCTGGTTACAGACTACACCAATTATCAGGTAAAGAGAAAGGAAGATGGTCTGTCTGGGTAAGCGGAAACTGGCGAGTGACGTTCAACTTTGAGGCGGAAGACGCGACAGGCGTCGACTACTTGGACTATCACTAGATCGTGGAGGGAACGATCATGACGACGAGAAAGCCCACTCATCCCGGAGAAGTACTCCGCGAGGATGTGATCAAGCCCCTTGGTCTCACTGTGACGCAAGCGGCAAGAGACCTTGGTGTTTCTCGCAAGACACTCTCTGAGCTGATCAATCAGAGAGCCGCCTTGAGTCCTGAGATGGCCCTGAGGATTGCCAAGGCAACAAATACAAGTCCGGAGAGTTGGCTGAATATGCAGACGAAACTGGACCTTTGGAATGCTCTTCAGCACAAGCCTGAAAACGTATCGGAGTTTCCCCAACAACGGGCGGGGTGAGTTTGAATGCATTTTCGCAAAGGCGCGGATCCTTCGGCGACATTGGCGAGCAGAGGTATGGCTTGACCGGTTCAGTTTTGTCGGCAATCATGAAAGCGGTAGGAGTTTTTCGGGCATTATGAATAGTATGAACATAGTCAGCCCAGTTAAGTCTCTTGATGCTTTCGTGCCCGACAGCCTCTCATCGATCCGCAGTCTTGATACAGCCATCCCACAGCTCGCTAAAGACG
>CAZBDU010000016.1:0-83109 GCA_964490725.1 uncultured Spirochaetaceae bacterium
GCGCCAGGCCCGCCCGCGCGGCGGCCGGGCCAGAGGCGGCCCCGGCTGCGGGCGGGCTCTCAGCCTGCCTCCGCAGAGGTCTCCCGCAGGGCGAAGAAGATGCGCTCCGCCGTGGCCGGGATGTGGGTGATCCGCAGGCCGATGGCATCGCGGATGGCGTTCACCACCGCCGGAGCGGCGGCCGTGATGGCCGGCTCCCCGATCCCCTTGGCGCCGAAGGGGCCCTTCCCGGACCCGCTTTCCAGCACGATGGCGCGGATGTCCGGCAGGTCCTTGGCCGTGGGGATCAGGTACTCGTGGAGGTTCCAGGTCAGGGGCACCCCCTCCACCTCCAGGTAGTCCTCCATCAGGCCGAAGCCGATCCCCTGGGCGGCTCCCCCCTCGATCTGCCCTTCCACCCGGTTGGGGTTGATGGCCTTGCCGACGTCGTGGGCGGCCGCAAAGTGAAGCAGGCTCACCTGCCCGGTGGCCAGGTCCACCTCCACCTCCGCCGCCTGGGCGCTGAAGGTGAAGTCGGCGAACACCGGGTCCCGGATCACGTGGGTCGTGATGGGCTCGGTGAAGGGGGCCTTGAAGGTGGCCAGGCTCTGGGGCACCTTGCCCTCCGCCTGGCAGGCGCGGATCACCCTGCTCAGGGGCAGGCTGTTCTCGGGACGGTCCACCTCAAGGACGGCCTTGTCGCGCAGGTCAAGCCTTTCGGCCGCCACTCCCAGCATCTCGGCGGCCTTGCCCAGGATCATCGCCCGCACGTTCTCCGCCGCCATCTTGGTGGCGTTGCCGCTCATGAACAGGGCGCGTGTGGCGGTGACGGTGCCGGCCAGGGGGGTCACCTGGCTGTCGGTGGAGATCACGTGCACCTCCTCCAGCCTCAGCCCCAGCACCTCCGCGGCGATGGCGCGGATCGACTCGCGCTGGCCGCCTCCCAGGTCCGGGATGCCGCAGCGCACCACCGCGCTGCCGTCCATCTCCAGGCTCACCCAGGCGCTGGAGGTGTCGTGCAGGTAGGTCATGCGGCCGTAGCTCTGCCAGGAGCAGGCGAACCCGCGGCCGACGCGCTTGCCCTGCGAGCCCTCGGCCGGCGGCCCCAGCGCGTCCAGGGCCTGGCGGGCGGCCTTCTCCAGCCATACCTCCGAGGTGACGGTCTGGAAGTTGGCGGTCTCGCTTCCCTTGTGAAGGAAGTTCTTCCGGCGCAGCTCCAGGGGATCCATGCCGAGCCTGCGGGCCAGCTCGTCCATCTGGCTTTCGTAGGCGAACGCCACCTGCATGGCGCCGAAGCCTCGGAAGGCGCTGGTCATGATGTTGTTGGTCAGCACCGCGTTGGCGTCCACCTTCACGTTGGGGATCTCGTAGGGGCCGGGAGCATGGACCGTGGAGTACAGCAGCACCCAGGGGCTCAAGTAAACGTAGGCGCCGGCGTCGCTCACCAGCTCGGCCTCCAGAGCCACCACCTTCCCTTCCTTCGTGGCGCCGGTGCGGTACCGCATCACGTAGGGGTGGCGCTTCTGGCGGCCGAAGCCCATCTCCTCCCGGGTAAAAGTGAGCTTCACCGGGCGGCCGGTCTTCCAGGTGAGCAGCCCCAGGAACACCTCGACGGTGATGTCTTCCTTGCCGCCAAAGCCGCCGCCGATCAGGGTGCCGATCAGCCGCACCCGGCTCTCCGGTATCCCCAGCACCGCCGCCACGTCGCGGTAGTGCTCGATCACCTGGCTGGCGCTGCGGATGTTGATCACCCCCATGTCGTCCACCCAGCTCACCCCGCTTTCCGGCTCCAGGTGGGCGTGCTCCTGCCGGGGGGTGCGGTAGGTGTTCTCCACGATCACCTCCGCTCTTTCGAAGCCTTCCTCCACGTCTCCCTTGCGCAGCTGCCAGTGCGCCACCACGTTGTTCTCGCCGTGGAGCTTGGGGGCATCGGGCTTCATCGCCTCCAACGGATCGAACACCGCCGGCAGCTCCTCGTAGTCCACCTCGATCAGGGAGAGGGCCTCCTGGGCGGTCTCCTCGTTCTCCGCCGCCACCAGGGCCACCGGCTCCCCGTAGTAGCGCACCCGGTCGCGCGCCAGTACCTGGTGCTTGGCCTCCAACAGCCCCACCTCGGTGGTCTGGCCCACCACGTTGGTGACCGATTCGTTGTTGGGCACCTCCGCGGCGGTGAGCACGCAGGCCACCCCGGGCAGAGCCCGGGCGCGGGAGACCTGAAGCCGCCGGATGCGGGCCGAGGGCCGGTCGGCGCGGAAGACCTTTCCGGTGAGCAACCCGGGGAGCACGAAGTCCTCGGCGAAGAGGACCGTGCCCGCCACCTTGTCCCGCTCGTCCATGCCGGGGAGGCGCCTGCCTACGATCTTGTAGGCGCCGTTTTCGCTGGCTCGTTCCATCAGCGGCCTCCTTTCCCGGCGCTGGGGCCTGCGGCGCCAGGGCCCGGGACCGGACCGGCGCCCCCGCGGCCTGCGGCCGGACCGGCGCCGCGCATGGCGGCGGCCGCCTCCTCCACCGCGTCGACGATCTTCCGGTAGCCGGTGCAGCGGCAGAGGTTGCCGGAGAGCGCCTCCCGGATCTCCTCCCGGGTGGGCCGGGGGTTGGCTTCCAGCAGCGCCCTGGCGCTCATCAGCATCCCGGGGGTGCAGAAGCCGCACTGCACCGCCTGGTGATCCACGAACGCCTGCTGCAGTGGGTGAAGCTCGCCCCAGCCGCCCAGGCTCTTCACCGTGTAGACTTCAGAGCCTTCGGCCTGGAGCACCGGAGTGATGCAGGACAGGATCGCCCTGCCGTCCATGATCACGGTGCAGGCGCCGCAGTCCCCTTTGGCGCAGCCCTGCTTCACCTCGATGAAGCCGCCCTCCCGCAGGAACTGAAGCAGGCTGGTCTCCGGGGTCACCCGTCCGCGCACCTCGCGGTCGTTCACCCTCAACGCAACCTCGTAGAGCTCTCTCATCTGGATGCCTCCTCCATTCCCAGCGCGCGGCGCACCGCGCGGGACAGCAGCTGGACCGACACCAGGCGGCGGTAGTCGGCGCTGCCCCGTACGTCGGTGATGGGGCTCAGGTCCTGCATCAGCGCTTCCGCCAGGCGGGGCACCTGATCAGGCCCCGGGGCCTGGCCGCGAAACGCCTCCTCGGCGGTGCTGGCCCGCACCGGGGTGGGGGCGGCTCCGCCGCAGGCGATGCGGATGTCGGAGATCCGCCCCTCCTGGGCGTCCAGCCACAGCGCCAGGGAGGTCACCGAGCAGGAGGTGCCCTTGCGCAGGCCCAGCTTCTGAAAGACCCCGCAGCCGCGGGAGGGAAGCGGCACTCGCACCGCCAGGATCACCTCCTCCTCCCCCAGGCGGTTGCGCCCGGGGCCGGCGAAGAACTCCGCAAGCGGCACCGTGCGCTCGCCGCCGGCGCCGGCCACGGCCAGCTCCGCCTGGAGGCAGAGCAGCGGCGGGATGGTGTCGCCGATCGGGGAGGCGTCGGCGATGTTCCCGCCCAGGGTGGCCCGGTTGCGCACCAGGGGGTTGGCGAAACTGCTCAGGGTCTCGATCATCAGGGGCAGCTTCTGCTGCAGCTCCCTGCTTCCCAGCAGGTCCGCCATGGTCTCCGCGGCGCCGATTTCCAGGACGCCGTCCGCCTCGCGCACGCCGCGAAGCTCCGCCAGGGCGTGGATGTCCAGCAGGGTCCCCTCGCGGATGCTGCCCTCCTTGATGTACACCATCACGTTGGAGCCGCCGGCCAGCGGGATCCCCCGGCTGCCCAGCTGCCTCTTCCTGTCGAGCAGCTCTTCTCTGCTGCCGGGACGGAAATAGCGCAGGTCCCTCATCGGAATGCCTCCTGGCAGATCGCGCCGCCGGCGCCGTGCGCCGCTGCCGCCGGTGGCCGAATCGAAGTCTCAGGTAGAAAGCGCCGGATCCCGCCGAAGGGGATCCGGGTTGTTGCCGAACGATCTCCGCCACTGTAGCAATCACGGCCGCACTGTGTCAAACCACCCGTTCTCAGTATGCGGAACCGGATTCCGTGATCGGCGGGAACGGTCCCCATCCGGGGGGGCGGCCTTCCGGCGGTGCGGTTGGGTTCCCAGTGTCAGAGGACGACAGTGCCGCTTTCCCGGCCGGGCAGCGGCGGCCCCAGCACGGTCGCCGCCTTGCGGGCTTCCCGCTCGTCCGCACCCAGGTCCAGAATCATGGCCTGGTCGTCCCTGAGGTTCATCTCACGCTCAAGGTCGCCCTGGAGGCGAACGCGGTCGATGTCCTTGAGCACGCAGAAGAACACCGAGAACTGCCACGCTTCACCGTATCCCTTCATTACCCTGTGGACCTGTCGCAGCCGTTTGGGGTCGTGGATGTCGTAACAGACCAGGTAGCAGCGCGCCACTCGCTCCTCCGGCAAATCAGCGTGTCGTCAGGAACGCCAGGGATGGAACCTCCCCCAGCAGCCAGGCCGCGATCATGCGGGCGTGCAGGACCAGCATGCGGCGGTAGCTGAGACGGTACCCGAAGACGGGATGCGTTACCTGCGCCTGCATCCTCCGCCCGTAGGCACCGAAGAAGGCGCGCCGGCCCGAATCCGTCAGCGCGCATCCGGCGGAGGTGCGGATGAAGTGTCCCTCGGTCAATTCACCGCGGTTGAACGCGGAAACGGCCACCGAGTCGGCGATCAGCGGTCGAAACGGCTCCATCAGGTCAAGGGCAAGAGCGGGACGACCGGGCCGGGAGGAGTGGAACCCGCCGATGGTCGGCTCCAGTCTGGCCTGGCGCAGGGCGCTGACGCACTCCTGGGTGAGCATGGCGTAGGCGAAGGACAGGCAGGCGTTCACCGGGTCCGGCGGGGGACGGCGCCGTCTGCCGTTCGCGTCGAACTCGGCTGCCAGAGGCCCTCTGAACATCCCGGCGAAGTGCCCAAAGTAGAGGGCCGCCGCCTGGCCCTCGTGGCCGCGCAGGGCGTCCAGAGCTCCCGTCTTCCGTGCCCGCTCTGCTTCCCTTCCCATGTCCTCGGCGACCCGCTGCGGCAAGGCGTGATGGTTCCGCATCAGGAGCGTGCGCTGATTGACGATTTTCGCCGCAACCAGCGCGCGAGAGAGAGCGAGGCATGTCTCGGGGTCGTCAAACCGGCGAACCTGCGCCCGGCGCACTTCCGCACTGACCGGGTCCAACGGGTCGACCATGGCCACCAGGCGGCCCGACGATGACACAAAGGCAACAGGCACTCCGCGATCCGCGACGGCATGGACAGCCTGGGTCGAGATCTGTACCGAACCGACCAGAGACAAGGTCTCCACTCCGGCGAGCGGCATCTCCCTGACCTTGGCCCCTTCTCTGTTGGTAATCGTGAGGCTTTGTCCCCTGACGCCGATCTTCACGCCGTCCGTTTGGGCCACGACGTGGATCCCCTCGTCGGTGGGCGGCCACATCATCCTTGGCCGGGGCTGCTCCACAGGCAACAGGCCCCGCTGGCTGTTCACCTCATCCGGAAGGCAGATGGGTTGGAGCGAGCAGCGGGGACAGCGCGGATCGTTGAGCAGTGGAAGAGGGCGGGCGCCGGCCGCACAGGCCTTGGCCGCCTCCAGGACGCCAAGGGCCTCCGCCTGGAGCGCGTCATCCACCTCGATCCTCAGGCGTAGCTTCTCGGCGGCGTAGTAGATCACCGCCTCCGTGACCGCGTACCCGGCCTCCTCCAGAAGCAGGGCCTGCAGCGCGACCTGAACCCTGTCGGTGGGCCATGCCTCCGCGCTGGACAGGGGAAGTTCTTCGGCTTCTCCGGCCTCCTCCGGGGGCGGGGCCATCACGGAGCGTCTGGATCTACCCTTGCGGTACTCTACCGGGACTGCGGTCTTGCCGGAAATCTCCGCCAGGTCCAGAATGGCGGTAAGACGCAGCCGCTGGCTGGACAGCGCCATGCTTCGCACCACCGACGGGCGTTCCGGATCACCCGGGAGCGATGCCTCCGGCTCGGCGCGCCGGGCGCTGGGCCGGCCGACGTTGCGGTGGACGGCTGTACCCTTTTCGGTGTCGCTGCTGGGGAGGAAAACCCCCTCGACCTGCATGAGGTAGAACAGACGCGGGCAGTAGGCGTACTCCGCTACGTTCCGTGCGGGCCAGAGATCTGGCTCATCTCTTTGGGAAGCCTCCGGCGAGGAGTCCGTTCCCATATATTGATAATCGGCGAGGCGTCGCAAAGCCTGTAGCGCTTCGGAAGGGAGGCCGCCGAATCCGGCGGGGCGCAGACCGACACTGGGTCCTGTTCTCGCGCTCTGGTGCCCTTCTCGTTCCGAACGGGGCTGCGGCTCGCGCTCCGCCGGCCCGGCACGCGCGCGTGGGATGTGGGCCGCCTCCAACGCGGCCGCAGCTCGCGAGCCGCGGAAACGGCAGCGGGGCAAGAATCATGAGCGCGGTGTTTCCATCCGGCGCTGAGCATCGAAAAAGCCGGTCCATGAACACCACCAAGAGCGTGCTGACCAGGCAAAGCAACGAGTGGGCTCTGAAGAACCAGCTCTGCCATCACGCATCACGCCTTGCACTAAACACATGAGAGCTTTTGACCGGGACGCCATTGTCGCAGGCGAGGTCGCGGCAGGTTGACTTCCGTCAGGGCTGAATCAAGTCCTGCTTGCAGACCTTGACGTTCGTCGGCGCCGTCGGTATTTCGGCAAATCCACAAGCGTGTACAGTCAGAACAAAGCAAGTATCTCATTCTTCGATGCGCGCTTGTGATCTGCAACCGCTCGAATGATTGCGTTTAGAGTTCCTAACCGAAGACTCCTGTGGTCCGGGACCGCGATCCTCTGATGAGCAGGCTCGTCAGTCTCCAACACACGATATGACTTCCCCGCTCATGAACGACCCGGTACTCGAGTTTCCTCACGAGGACTTGGGCAACTGTCCGTCCGCTCAGATTTCGTGGGATCCTCATTTAAGGGCAAGCAACTCGTCCTTCACCAGATGCAATCGCGCCGAAGTCGGTACCGGACGGTCAAAGAAGAATGCTGATACCGCTTCCTTCACATTTTCTCTTAGTTCTTCCCATGTATCAGCTTGAGTGATGATATTCTCGTTCAGGCACTCGGCCACAAAGCCTCCGTCTTGTTCCTGAACCACCTCAAACACAAGCTCAGTGCTTCCCTTGTCCATTGCCACCCATCTTAAGAAAGAAAGTCTCCGTAGACAAGACGCCAATCTCCTTGCCGGGTGGTCCTGGCTATGGAAGAACTCGCGGCGCCTACCTGCGCCGTGGCCAGCAGCCAGCCCGCCTAGCGGGACTCCAGACGCGCTCGGGGCTCGCCAGCCGCGGAGACGGGCTCGGTGCGCGCGCTGTTCCACTTCGCGCTCTCGCTTCAATAGGGCCGCGGCTTGTCAGCCGCGGAAACCTGACCGCTTCCAGCCGGTTGAGCTGGGCAACCGCCCGGGCGGTGTTGGCGCCGGCCTGCCGGCGGGTTTGGGCCACCGCACGGCGCAGGGTCTGGATTTCCCCGGTGATGCGGTCCCGCTGGCTCAACAGTGCCTCGGGGATGGCGGCCTTGCGGTCTAGCAGGCGGGAGATCCGTTTGTTGACCAGGTCGAGCTCCCGCTCGTAGCTCCTCGGCTCCGAGCGCTGGTCCACGATCTTGCGCTCGTAGCGGGTCAGGCGCTTGGCGTCCTCGGCGATGTCGCCCTCCATCTTGCGGATCTTCCCTTGCAGCTCCCACTGGTCCTGGCGGAGATCCTGCAGGTAGTCCTGGACGTCCTTCTGGAGCTCCACCTCCCCGGAACGGATCTTCCGGGCCAGCTCCTCGTTCTTGATCTTCCGGGCCAGGCGCTGCCGGTGCACGATGGACCCCTCGGCCAGCACCTTGACCCAACGGGGATCCTTGATCTCCGGGCGCGCCTCGAGGTCGCGCTCCAGCTGGATGAGGGCCTCGGCATCACCGGTAACCGCGGCGTGCAGGGCCCGGTACTCCCGGGGGGCCTTGCCGATCATGGTGCGGATGGCCTTCAGGGTGGAGGGCTTCACGGAGCGGCCCATGCCGAGCGCGATGGCGGTGGCGTGGATCAGGGGATGCGCCTCGCGGGCCACGCGGAGGGCCTTCTCCCGCCGGGTCTCCAGCGCCTCCAGCTCCTCCCAATCCTCGATCCCGTAGATCTCCGCCGAGCGCTCCGGGGCTACGTTGATCGCCTCCTCCCACAAGTCGCGGAGGAATCCCTTCAGGCCTTCGTCGGTCTGAACGGACTCCACGAATGCCCGGTCGGCCGCCTCCGCGCTCCTGGCCGCCGGCGTTGCCGGTTCCTGCGCCGGCCGCCTCGCCCCGCTCTTTCTCGGGGAACATGGCCTCCACATAGTCCATGAACTCCCGCCAGGAATCGAAGGTGGCGGCTGCCTCGTCAAAGGCACGCTTGGGCCCCTGGAACAGGAAATCCTCGCCATACTTGACGCCTGTCCAGACACGGCGTATCCTTATGTTGAGCTCGTTGTAGGCCGGCTCGGACATTCCCTTTTCAGGGGACTCCCCCGGAGATACGGACGGGCTCACTTCCTCTTCGGCCACATCGAAAACCGTGTGGTTGTAGTACAGCTTCCCCATGTTGTCCTTGCGAATCGTGGTACCCACCACGTACTGAACATTTTCCAGACTCACTTTTGTCGCGAGATAGGCGTAGTAGTCGACGTTCCTCCTCTTGGCTCGTTCAGTCGGTTCGCGAGTGCCGATCAACACACCATTTTCGATGATCTCCGGAAGTCGCCAGAACAGGAACAGTTTCGCCGGATCCCCGCTGGTGCTGAACGTTTTCTTGGATCCGCCTCGTGAAAAGCGGATAGGGCCGAGCACGGGATGCGTGACGGTCCGGCCGATCAGTCGGTCGTATTCCTCGCGCGCCTTCCTCCGGGAGATCGCTGAGAGTATCCTGTCGGAGCTCCTCGGGGACCTCGTGGACGACCTCGTCAGCCGCGGAAACGAGCGGATCGGTCGCCATTCAGCAGGGCGACCATGTGCTTCAATGGGGCCGCGGCTCGTCAGCCGCGGAAACTCCTCCTCCGAAAGCTGGTAGTCCACGCCCTCGGGCTTCAATGGGGCCGCGGCTCGTCAGCCGCGGAAACGGGAGTCCATCCAGGACTATGAGACCTGGAGGCGGCAGCTTCAATGGGGCCGCGGCTCGTCAGCCGCGGAAACCTGACCCAGATTCTGGGGCAGCAGGCATCCGGCGGGGCTTCAATGGGGCCGCGGCTCGTCAGCCGCGGAAACCTCCAGTGGGACGCAGCCAGCGGGCACGTCCGTGAAGCTTCAATGGGGCCGCGGCTCGTCAGCCGCGGAAACCACTGAGGACCTACAGGATGCGCTGGTAGCGGCGCGGCTTCAATGGGGCCGCGGCTCGTCAGCCGCGGAAACCTCAAACCGTACAACAAGCTCTATGATCTCATGAAGCTTCAATGGGGCCGCGGCTCGTCAGCCGCGGAAACCTGGGCCCCTGACGGCGCCTACGTCCGGTCCCGGGCTTCAATGGGGCCGCGGCTCGTCAGCCGCGGAAACTTGCTGGAACTCAGCATCATAAGCGACGGCTATACCGCTTCAATGGGGCCGCGGCTCGTCAGCCGCGGAAACGCGGATCACGCTCTTGTTGGTGGTGGAGTAACGGGGGCTTCAATGGGGCCGCGGCTCGTCAGCCGCGGAAACCTGATGGCGATCGTCGTGATCGCAGCGTTCGGAGGCTTCAATGGGGCCGCGGCTCGTCAGCCGCGGAAACTCCGGGATCGATCCATGGCTCCGGTTGGATCTCCTGCTTCAATGGGGCCGCGGCTCGTCAGCCGCGGAAACTGGTTCGCCATGGGGTGGACCGCGTATCTTAAAGCGCTTCAATGGGGCCGCGGCTCGTCAGCCGCGGAAACTTCAGGACCATGACGCGGGCCGGTTCAGCCTTACTGCTTCAATGGGGCCGCGGCTCGTCAGCCGCGGAAACGTTACTTTGGGCGCTTGTCCCGCGGCCACACATCGATGCTTCAATGGGGCCGCGGCTCGTCAGCCGCGGAAACGGGAGTGGCGGTAGCAAGTACCTTCGGGGATGTGCTTCAATGGGGCCGCGGCTCGTCAGCCGCGGAAACCGTTCCGATGCTCAGACATGAGCCGTTCACGCTCGGGCTTCAATGGGGCCGCGGCTCGTCAGCCGCGGAAACGAGATAATCCAGCGGGCCGACGTCAGCCCGGAACTGCTTCAATGGGGCCGCGGCTCGTCAGCCGCGGAAACCTGGAAGCCGAAGCCCGCACCGAAGGACGCAGTGGCGCTTCAATGGGGCCGCGGCTCGTCAGCCGCGGAAACTACAGCGCCACGTCCTGCCCTTCCTCCGGGCGCAGGCTTCAATGGGGCCGCGGCTCGTCAGCCGCGGAAACCTGAACACCATCGACCACATCACGGTTGGGTTCTTGCTTCAATGGGGCCGCGGCTCGTCAGCCGCGGAAACGAGAGTCGGGGAGTTCCTGAGCTACCAGGAATACCTGCTTCAATGGGGCCGCGGCTCGTCAGCCGCGGAAACCCACCACGCCCCTGAAGCCTGAGCCCGTATAGGCGCTTCAATGGGGCCGCGGCTCGTCAGCCGCGGAAACATGCACCCCCTGCATATTCTCAAATCTTCCCTTATTGCTTCAATGGGGCCGCGGCTCGTCAGCCGCGGAAACCCGTGTCCGGGGGGCGGCGAGAGCCGCTCTGTACCGGCTTCAATGGGGCCGCGGCTCGTCAGCCGCGGAAACGATCGCAGCGGCGGTCGGCATCATCTGGGACCCGGTGCTTCAATGGGGCCGCGGCTCGTCAGCCGCGGAAACCCTTTAGGCGAGGGTGAAAGCATGAGCTTTATCATGCTTCAATGGGGCCGCGGCTCGTCAGCCGCGGAAACTCGCAACCCGTCCCGAGCAAAGCGAGTACCTGTTCCCGCTTCAATGGGGCCGCGGCTCGTCAGCCGCGGAAACGAGCCGGAAGTGATCCTGCAGCTTCCCCCCGCGGGGCTTCAATGGGGCCGCGGCTCGTCAGCCGCGGAAACCTCTTCGGTCGTGCCGAGATACTGGCTCATGTCCAGCTTCAATGGGGCCGCGGCTCGTCAGCCGCGGAAACCTCTTCGGTCGTGCCGAGATACTGGCTCATGTCCAGCTTCAATGGGGCCGCGGCTCGTCAGCCGCGGAAACACGCCGTGATGGGAGGGTACCGCACCGCATGAGCAGCGCTTCAATGGGGCCGCGGCTCGTCAGCCGCGGAAACTCGTCACCGGCGGCGGCACCCCGCGCCTCGCTGGAGCTTCAATGGGGCCGCGGCTCGTCAGCCGCGGAAACTCCAGGCCCCGCACGGAGATCTCCTCGCCGCGGCGGCTTCAATGGGGCCGCGGCTCGTCAGCCGCGGAAACTGTCGGCCACCAGCTTACAGCTGGCGCTCGCCCCGCCGCTTCAATGGGGCCGCGGCTCGTCAGCCGCGGAAACGTCGCGAGCTCGAGGGCTGGAAGAGCAGCTCCGAGGAGCTTCAATGGGGCCGCGGCTCGTCAGCCGCGGAAACGTGTGCGAGACGCAGACATGGGATAACGGGGCGCGCTTCAATGGGGCCGCGGCTCGTCAGCCGCGGAAACTTCTCGCCTGGGCCGGGGCCCGCACGATGCGTAGGCTTCAATGGGGCCGCGGCTCGTCAGCCGCGGAAACGTGGTTCCGCCACTATGCTGATGCCCCAGAGCACGGGCTTCAATGGGGCCGCGGCTCGTCAGCCGCGGAAACGCGGCTATTGCCGTCACATTCCTGAATCTGTACCTGCTTCAATGGGGCCGCGGCTCGTCAGCCGCGGAAACTCCGCCAATCCAGCTGCGCAATCATCGCACAGGATGCGGCTTCAATGGGGCCGCGGCTCGTCAGCCGCGGAAACTCCGCCAATCCAGCTGCGCAATCATCGCACAGGATGCGGCTTCAATGGGGCCGCGGCTCGTCAGCCGCGGAAACGGCCGGCGGAACCGACCGAACGGATGAAGGAAGCCGAGCTTCAATGGGGCCGCGGCTCGTCAGCCGCGGAAACCGGCGGATACAAGTATCGCCAGCGCATCCGGCTCAGGCTTCAATGGGGCCGCGGCTCGTCAGCCGCGGAAACTTGGGGCAAGGGGGAGGAAGGTGACACTCTTCCGGCTTCAATGGGGCCGCGGCTCGTCAGCCGCGGAAACGACAGTATAGTGTGCAACGCATTAACTATAGCCGCTTCAATGGGGCCGCGGCTCGTCAGCCGCGGAAACCTCGACGGCGGCCGGGACGCTGGCGATCTACATCGAGCTTCAATGGGGCCGCGGCTCGTCAGCCGCGGAAACGCCGAGCTCGTACTCACGGTTGATCTCGCTGGCCTCGCTTCAATGGGGCCGCGGCTCGTCAGCCGCGGAAACTGGGGTTGGCCAAGCAGTATGCCCCGTACAATACGTGCTTCAATGGGGCCGCGGCTCGTCAGCCGCGGAAACCTGAGGCTGTAGATAAGCGGTGGAAACCTGTATCGGAGCTTCAATGGGGCCGCGGCTCGTCAGCCGCGGAAACGTAGTAGGTCTGAAGGGCGTCGTGCACCATCCCTCGCTTCAATGGGGCCGCGGCTCGTCAGCCGCGGAAACCCGGGGACGACATCGCCGCCGCAGGCGAGAAGGGCGCTTCAATGGGGCCGCGGCTCGTCAGCCGCGGAAACGCGGGTCGAGGTGCGAAGGAGGGCTCCGAGCTCGAGCTTCAATGGGGCCGCGGCTCGTCAGCCGCGGAAACCTGGAGCCTGCGGTCTCGATGTTGCAGATCCGCTGGCTTCAATGGGGCCGCGGCTCGTCAGCCGCGGAAACGCGGCCTGGGCGGCCTGGGCGGCCAGTTGTTCCTGCTTCAATGGGGCCGCGGCTCGTCAGCCGCGGAAACGCCAGGAGGTGGCCTGATGATGGCGCTTTCCGTCCGGCTTCAATGGGGCCGCGGCTCGTCAGCCGCGGAAACGCTGGAGAGCCTGCCCGAGAGGATGCGGGATCACTAGCTTCAATGGGGCCGCGGCTCGTCAGCCGCGGAAACTCCACCAGCATGACGCGATGCTCTGGATCGTCGACGCTTCAATGGGGCCGCGGCTCGTCAGCCGCGGAAACATGAGGAGAAAGGTGTTTCAAACATGATCACTGGGCTTCAATGGGGCCGCGGCTCGTCAGCCGCGGAAACTCGAGATATCGAACATGCTTGCAGCCGGCTACGAGCTTCAATGGGGCCGCGGCTCGTCAGCCGCGGAAACCCGATGCTCATGGGTACGCGCTGACCGCGGCGCAGGCTTCAATGGGGCCGCGGCTCGTCAGCCGCGGAAACGACATCTCCTTCGGCGAGGTCGTCCTCCGCTTCCTGCTTCAATGGGGCCGCGGCTCGTCAGCCGCGGAAACGCCTCATCCCTGCCGTGCTTGCTGGCGTCGTTGCTTTCGCTTCAATGGGGCCGCGGCTCGTCAGCCGCGGAAACGTCACGTATTTGTTCCGACTGATACGAGACATAACTGCTTCAATGGGGCCGCGGCTCGTCAGCCGCGGAAACAACAGTACGGAGGGAACGATGGCAGAGCAGGGTAAGCTTCAATGGGGCCGCGGCTCGTCAGCCGCGGAAACTCTGGCCCAGGCGCCGGACAAGTATAAGAAGGACCAGCTTCAATGGGGCCGCGGCTCGTCAGCCGCGGAAACGAGGAGTCCGTGAATGGCTCTCCAACGCTGGTGCTGCTTCAATGGGGCCGCGGCTCGTCAGCCGCGGAAACCACCTACCGGGCTGAGTTTGCCTCTACTGATGACGTGCTTCAATGGGGCCGCGGCTCGTCAGCCGCGGAAACCGGCCAGAAGCTGATCGAAGTCAACACGCGGCTGTAGCTTCAATGGGGCCGCGGCTCGTCAGCCGCGGAAACCTCGAACCTCAGGGCGCAACCTGTGGGCGGGAGTTGGCGCTTCAATGGGGCCGCGGCTCGTCAGCCGCGGAAACGACCAGGATGGCCGCGCCGTCGACCTCCTGCTTGCTGCTTCAATGGGGCCGCGGCTCGTCAGCCGCGGAAACCTCGAACCTCAGGGCGCAACCTGTGGGCGGGAGTTGGCGCTTCAATGGGGCCGCGGCTCGTCAGCCGCGGAAACGTGGACAACGTCGTCGGTTCCGGGCTCACCCTGGAGGGCTTCAATGGGGCCGCGGCTCGTCAGCCGCGGAAACTCCGGCGCCACCGACCCGAGCATCACCACTGCGCTCGGGCTTCAATGGGGCCGCGGCTCGTCAGCCGCGGAAACCCCAGCCGGATCTCCTTGATTTTGTCCAGGATGATGCTGCTTCAATGGGGCCGCGGCTCGTCAGCCGCGGAAACTCCCGCGCGGAGAAGATGTATGGCTACTACTGGCGGCTTCAATGGGGCCGCGGCTCGTCAGCCGCGGAAACCTCGCGACCTACGAGGACGTGCGCCGCGCCTTCCCCGCTTCAATGGGGCCGCGGCTCGTCAGCCGCGGAAACGTTAGCCGAGCGTTTTCGTACCAAAGGCGAATCGGAGCTTCAATGGGGCCGCGGCTCGTCAGCCGCGGAAACTACAGTGCCCGTGATCATGGAGACCACAAGGTAATCGCTTCAATGGGGCCGCGGCTCGTCAGCCGCGGAAACGCGCTGGCAGGTGGCGAAAGCGCAGCCCCGCACCAAGCTTCAATGGGGCCGCGGCTCGTCAGCCGCGGAAACGTGGTTGAGCGCACCGGATAGGTCTCGTTGATGATGCTTCAATGGGGCCGCGGCTCGTCAGCCGCGGAAACGTGAACGGCCTATCCCAGCTAAACTGCTGCGATAGCTTCAATGGGGCCGCGGCTCGTCAGCCGCGGAAACTTGGTCGCATCGCCTAAGGTCACCGTCGAGCTGTCGCTTCAATGGGGCCGCGGCTCGTCAGCCGCGGAAACGAGTACGAGGAGACGGCCATCACCGAAAAGTACCAGCTTCAATGGGGCCGCGGCTCGTCAGCCGCGGAAACTCCAGTAGATTGCCCTCGTCGTTGAGGTGGCACCAGCTTCAATGGGGCCGCGGCTCGTCAGCCGCGGAAACCCGGCGGTTCCACAGGGTCACATCAGTCTGGTCGAAGCTTCAATGGGGCCGCGGCTCGTCAGCCGCGGAAACGAGGAGTACCGCTTGATCCAGTTCGAGGCGCGGGCGCTTCAATGGGGCCGCGGCTCGTCAGCCGCGGAAACGTCCGTCAGTCCGCAACCCTTGCTTGGCTATCTTGCGCTTCAATGGGGCCGCGGCTCGTCAGCCGCGGAAACACTGAGGACATCGTGGAGATGGCGGGCATGGTCCGGCTTCAATGGGGCCGCGGCTCGTCAGCCGCGGAAACGTCGGATGCGTGTACATTGCCCAGCGCTTGGGGGTATCGCTTCAATGGGGCCGCGGCTCGTCAGCCGCGGAAACTCCGGTAGGTCTCCAGCGGCTCATCGTTGTCGTCGCTTCAATGGGGCCGCGGCTCGTCAGCCGCGGAAACGACGAGAAGATTCAGCGGGCGGTCAGCCCTATCTTGCTTCAATGGGGCCGCGGCTCGTCAGCCGCGGAAACAACACCGTCACACACGAGGTGTATGGTTCCTCGCTGCTTCAATGGGGCCGCGGCTCGTCAGCCGCGGAAACACCTTCTCGAGGTCGAGCGCGTCTCCGGCCTCATCGCTTCAATGGGGCCGCGGCTCGTCAGCCGCGGAAACGCGTCGATCGACTGGTCGTCGTTCATCTGCTCGGTGTCGCTTCAATGGGGCCGCGGCTCGTCAGCCGCGGAAACCTACGCCGGCCGCCACGGGTGGCTGCAGGAGTTCGGCTTCAATGGGGCCGCGGCTCGTCAGCCGCGGAAACCTGGTCGCTGGGCGTGGGTTACTCAGAAACTCAGAGCTTCAATGGGGCCGCGGCTCGTCAGCCGCGGAAACGCGGGGGCACCACGGAGGGCCTGCTGAAGGGTACCGGGCTTCAATGGGGCCGCGGCTCGTCAGCCGCGGAAACGGTAAACCACCAGCCCCCTAGCAGGTAGCAGAGCACGCTTCAATGGGGCCGCGGCTCGTCAGCCGCGGAAACGTCCGAGCAAGTCGCGGAGGTGCTGGACCTGAAGGGGCTTCAATGGGGCCGCGGCTCGTCAGCCGCGGAAACGAGGATACCGTGGCTGAGAAGCTCGCCCAGGAGCTGCTTCAATGGGGCCGCGGCTCGTCAGCCGCGGAAACGACATGCGCACCTTCGACACCGTGATGGGCATCGGGCTTCAATGGGGCCGCGGCTCGTCAGCCGCGGAAACTCCAAGAGGATGTCAGATCGAGTCTCGCGGATGCGCGGCTTCAATGGGGCCGCGGCTCGTCAGCCGCGGAAACTCGGCCTCTGTGAGCACCACACCAAAAGCAGCGGGCTTCAATGGGGCCGCGGCTCGTCAGCCGCGGAAACGGCGAGTGGAACCCTGGCTACGAAACTCCTATCTGTCAGCTTCAATGGGGCCGCGGCTCGTCAGCCGCGGAAACACGGGGCCGGCGGACGGCAGAAAGGAGGTTCTGAGGCTTCAATGGGGCCGCGGCTCGTCAGCCGCGGAAACCAGAAAAGCACGTCCAGGCCGTGTTCGGCATGCTGGCTTCAATGGGGCCGCGGCTCGTCAGCCGCGGAAACCTGAAGCAGATCGTTGTCTGGTTGTCATCAGACTAGCTTCAATGGGGCCGCGGCTCGTCAGCCGCGGAAACTCCTGACTCATTTGGGGAGATACAAGCCCGTAATCAGCTTCAATGGGGCCGCGGCTCGTCAGCCGCGGAAACGACCGGGACGACGACCCAAACCCCTTCGCCCGGGGGGCTTCAATGGGGCCGCGGCTCGTCAGCCGCGGAAACTGGATGCCGCCCATTACGCCCAGGGCCACTGCGGCAGCTTCAATGGGGCCGCGGCTCGTCAGCCGCGGAAACGCGGGGGGCCGGCCAACGGTACGGCAACGGTCATGTAGCTTCAATGGGGCCGCGGCTCGTCAGCCGCGGAAACCTACGAGTTCGCCGACGCCATGCTGGCGGAGCGGGAGCTTCAATGGGGCCGCGGCTCGTCAGCCGCGGAAACGCGAGCGGTGAAGCGGTGATAGCCGCTCTGTTCGTCGCTTCAATGGGGCCGCGGCTCGTCAGCCGCGGAAACTGGGGCGAAATCAACGCCTATCACGTGTCGGTACTCGCTTCAATGGGGCCGCGGCTCGTCAGCCGCGGAAACGCCCGAGGAGGAATTGAGTGTGATGGCGCTTTTGAACGCTTCAATGGGGCCGCGGCTCGTCAGCCGCGGAAACAGTCGTGCTCCCAACTCCCGGCTAGACAAGCGATTGCGATGCGTGTCGCGAGAGCCGGACCGTGAGAGCCAGTCTGATGGTGGGACAGAGGGGAGTCCCGCCATCGCAAGTCTTGTGTTGTCAAAGAACTACGCCCGCGCGAGCACCACCCATGCCCCCCTCGGGCACCGGTGTGCTCGCGTGGTATTCCGAAAACGAATGTTGAAGAGACGCGTCGCAGGCTTCTTGGCCGTCTGCGCCTCAAATGGGTGGCCACAAAGCGAGGCCGACTACCCACTGGAAGATCGACGCGCCCCACCAACCGTGAGCATGGACGATCCATGTCCCATGTTCCTCGGCCGGAGTGCTCGACGACCGCAATCTCGACGCGCGCCTTGCGCGCGTCTGTCACAACATTCACCGACCTACCTCCGAAAGGGACGAAGCGGCGACCACGTCCGCGGTGCTGCGAGCGGGAGGGTAGCAGGGGCCCTTGCCCCGCGCAGGCCTCAGGCCGGACGCAACTCGACCAATCATGATGCACCGCGGCCCGGATGAAGTCAAACCTCACGTGGGCACGGTCAGGGCTAAGGGCTCGCGGGGCAACCCGTAGCCAACAGGCAACCCCGCACGGAACTCCCGGGTCAGACCGCACTGGACGCCCCCGACGCGGAAAGATCGAGAGACCGCGCGATCCTCAAATCCTCATCGAGATCGGCACGATCCCGCCCAGCGATCTCGAGGAGCTCGTGGTACAAGGCATCGAGCAGTTTCTGGTCGCTCGGGCCAACAGCCTCATAGCCATGAATGAGAACGCTGTGATTGCGGCTGGCGATGCCAAACGCGCCGCTTGCGCCACCCTTGAGCAGTTTCTGGGCGAGGGGGTCGCCCAGGCGCTTGAGGAGGCGAGCGACCTGCTCTCGGCTCGCGTTCAGAGTCCCGTCTGTGTTACAGCCGAACCCGGCGCTGCGCTTCTTGGTGAGATCCGCCTGGAGCTCCCGGATGACCTCATGGTCCGGGGGGAGCTTGGCCGGGTCGAGCCGGTGGTCGAAAAGGCGCGCCTGGCCGAGCATCTCGAGAACACGGTACGCGCGGAGGAGGGCGTCCTCGAATTGGCGGTGGCGCACGCGGCGCTCGCCGTTGGCCAGTAGATCCACGATGATGAGGCGCAGGTGCGCTGCCATCAGGGACGGGTAGTCCGACTCGCCGCGATCCGGGAAGGGCTCGGCCAACCGGTGGACCCACCGGCGGGCCTCGTCCGTTGGCACACATGCGGTCCACCGCGAAGGCACCTGTGGGTCAACATGAACCTCATCGGCGGATTTGTAGTCAAGGCGATCCCAGGCGGAATAGAAGTCAGCAATGCGGACAAGGGCCTGGACCTTGCGGTCATTGGGAAGGAAGCGAAGCAGTAGCGAGGCGGCCGCGAAGTCCCCGTTCCGAAACAGCAAGTGCGCCTCGTCGAGCGTGCGGTGCTTCAGGGCGACGCCGGCATGGATGTCGCGGACGCGCTCGCTACCCGGCACCACGACGCCCGGGTTCGCGGGATCGCGGTCGCCCTCCACGTAGCGGACGCGCGCGATTCCATGGCGGAAGGCGGCGAGCAGGAGGGCGGCGCTCATGGCCTTGGTGCCGCGGGTGATGTCCACCGCCATGCTCGCGCGTGACGCCCCGCCCAGTTCGTCGATGACGCCCTGAAAATAGTCGTAGCAGGCGTCTGCGTCGCTCTCCGAAGCGCTGGCCGGCAGAGGCCGGATGTGTACGTCATGTTGCGGGTAGCGTCGCTTCAGCTCGCGGGCGTGTTCCAGCGTATTCTGCGAAGGCAGAAGGACAATCCGCTGCCAGTCGCCAGTGGTGATCGACTTGGAGATGGGGGCGTAAAGCGTCTCCTCCAATCCGGCCGGGTTGCCCGATCCCACCGTGAGGAAGAGGACGGTCGGGGGGGCGCGGCGAGCGTTCGTGGTCACCTCGGTATCACCTCCCTTTGTGCCTCGGTTCTCGTAGGGTGAGCGTGTACCCTTGAGGGTGTACGTTAGCCACCCAGACGTCCGTGGTCTCTCCGATCCCGACCTCCGGCGGGTCTTGTCCCGCGAAGTGGCCCAGGAATCCGTCGTCGGCACGGAACTTGGGCTTTCCCTTGCCCGCTGGATCCTCCACCCGCGTAACGGCAACTCGATCGCCGCGATGGTGCCGCGGCCGCCTATCCTCCGCCGTCACGCGCGAGGGGCTGGCGCTCCCAGCGGGAGCAGGGGCGGCCTCGCTGAGTTGAACCAGCCGGCCGTATCCGCTGCTGGTCTTCCCGCCGACTCCCCACTCCCGCAAAGCGTCGGTGAGAAGCCGCTCGGCAAGCCGGGTCCAGTCCGGCGGCCCCGAAAGCGCCAGGAGCATCCGCACGCGCGGCCGTACGGTCAGGAACGCGACTGGAGTGGGGGGCTGGTAATCGTTCGGCCAGTTCTTCTTGTCCGATGGGGGATCGTAGTAGTTCTCCTTCTGATGCACAGTGATCACGTCCGCCGCGAAAGGACGGTCGCCGTTAGCGCTTCCCGGGACGTAGAGGGCGTCGTGGAAGACGACCAGCCCTGCCGCAGCGCCGGCCTCGATACCCCGCTCGCGCATCGCGCCGTCTTCGTCTGCGTCCGGGGCGCCGAACAGCGCCCGGTAGACCTCGCCGGGGCCGCGGCGCAGGCGCCGACCGTCCCATGTCAGGCCCTGGTAGCGCGCGCGTTCCCGCTCTGTCTCCTGCTGCTCCCATGGCAGGAGATCGGCATTTTCGGGTCCGTACACCGCATCGCCGTAATGGGCGAGAAGGCCCTTGATCGCCGATCCTGGGACCATCGGCACGCCCCATGTGTGCTGGACGGTGACGCCGACGTCCGTTGCGCTCGCGTTGCCGTGACCCACGAGCAGCCGGCTCGCCAGGGTGAGCTCGAACACGCGGTCACCGGGCGCCCGAAAGCTCGCCTTCCACCGCTCGAAAGCGCGCAGGTAGTCAGGCGAAACCGCGAGGCCTGCGAGTGCTGTCAGCCAGCTCGCCCGCCTGGCGTCGGGGACCTTGCCGCCAGCTTCGACCGGCGCCCAGGCCTCGTAGGCGAGACCCAGATGATCCGGTGTCCCGACCGATCGCAGCGCGCCGCGCATGATCACTCGTCCCCGAAGGTCGCCTGGACGGCGCGTTTGAGCCACGCGGCGACCTTGAGCATCTCGCGCATGGCAAGCATGTACGAGTCGACGTCGAGCGCTCGCACGCGATCGGGAAGGGTGTTCCCCGTCGCGCCATGCAGCCCGTATACTCCGGCCGCAGCGAGGTGCTCCAGGAGCAGCTTCCCGTGGTCGCCCAGGCGTTCGAGCTCGGCCATCGCCGCGGCAAGCCCGCTCCGCAGGATGTTCGCGCCCAGGTCATTGACGGCGATCTTGTAGTCCCTTCGCTGGTCCGCCGGCGCCTTGCCGACAACCTCGTAGGCGTGCAGCGCTCGCTGCTGGTCGCGCAGAAGCGCTGCGCCCGAGGAGGACCGAACGGGTTCGGGAGCGTCAGGTTTGGCCATGCACATCTTCCTTTCGCGCGAAGGGAATCAGCCGGCAGCGCCCGCGTCCCGTGGTGGCCTTGCCCCCAAGCTGAAGCACTTCCTCGACGGGAAGGGCGAAGTCGAGGACGTCTTCCGGTTCCATGGGAACGCCGTTCCTGCGACTCCGGTCACCGGCCAGCAGCCCCACGAGGAGGGTCTCAGGCGGCAGACTCTCTTCCAGCCATAGCGCTCCGGGCGCGGCTGTCCGCGTGCGCGGGTCGAGCCGTACCCGTGCGTCCACCTGCGTGGCCGTCTCCCAGAGGAACGACATCGTATCGTCGTCGACCACCGTGAAGCGCTTCGTGAAGATGTCTTCGCCGGGCGAGGCACGCGGCGCCAGGATCTCCGTCCATCGGGCGAGCTCGAAGAACTCCTCGGAGGGCAGGTCCAGGTCCTCGAGGTACAGACGGTTGTTATGGACGCAAGCGCTGCCGCGCGGGACACGGGCGCCGCGGCCCGCGAAGGCTGGGACGGGGAGTGTCATTCCAAGGTCCCGCTGCGCCAGGATAAGCAGAAGTGGCGAGGTGGTCCACGCGAACGTGCCTCGGAAGCTGCGGACCGGGAGGGCGAGCAGCCTGGCATCGCCCGCCACCAGCGCGCCCGCGTGGGCACCGCGGTCGTCCGACGGTCCGAAGACGGCCTCCGTCTTCTCCGGGTCGGCCTCGCGCCGCATGTCGCGCAGCACCCCCTTGATCGACGAGCCGGGTACGAAGGGGATGCCCGTCGCCTTCATGCGCGCCGTGGGCAGGTCGATTATCTCCGCCGCATGTCCGGTCCCCGCGTGCAGAGGGGATAGCGCGTGCAGCAGAAAGGGTCTCGTGTTCATCGCTGACTCCTCCTCGGACTCCAGGTTCCCGCAACGACGCGGCCAAAGCCTTCTTCGATACGGGCCCCGAGGGACGCGAGCCACAGGCAGCGTGCATCGCCATCGCCGAAGGCGCGACCGTCGGCGCGTTCGAAGAAATAGACCGCTCCAGGCGGCACCATGCGGGAAGTGGGCTTCGGGGCTCCGCCGGCCATGTCCCAGCCCGAGACGGGTACGGGCCTCGGCACCATGGCGGCGCGTAACACGACCTCTCCTTCGAGCGGGCCAAGGCGACCCCGAAACTCGCGGCCGCGCCGCTCAAGTCCGTCGGGCAGCCAGCCACGCTCGAAGCATGCCGGGCTCACGACCACGAGTCTCAGGCCGGAGCTACCTGGGCGAAATGCGTCCTCCACCGCCACCGGTGGATCGAAGACCTGAGCGGGGAGCGTTTCGATCGGGGCAAGACGACTGTCTGATCCGAGCGTCGCGAGAGCGGGTGTATCTCCGCCAGGCAGCACGACCTCCACACCGATAGCCCACTCGGCGGCGGGCTCAAGGGTTTCCACCACATCGTGCGAGAACAGTGCGCCTTCGCGCGCGGTGAGCTCCTCGGCTTGGATGCCGACCCGCACCTGGACCCGCCGCGATGGCTCGAATGCGTTCCCGGGGTCCTGGGCTTGAACAGAGCGCCCAGCGAGCCATCCCGCGAAGAACTCCTCACTCCACCAGCGCGGAGCCGGAAGCGGCTTTGCCTCTTCGTCGAGCAGAGGCACCCACAGTGCCTCGCGCGCCTCGTCATCATCCCGGCCGAGCGTGGGCAGGCTCGGTGGAGCCGGCTCCAGCCGGCGAGCCTCGGCGCATCCCTCCAGCCACAGGGCGTCCGACGGCGCGGGCCAGACACGGTGCTTTCCGGTCCAAGGGGCATCCGGAGGCCGCCGCAGCACCAGGGTGCGGCCTAACTGCAGGACAGCAGTGCGCTCGCGCCAGTCTTGCCGCCCAAAGTGCTGTCCGGTCCTGCTCTCTTCTGCGCGCCCCCATGCCGTCCGCAGGGCGCCCAGCACCGTCGACGGCCAGGGCCAGTGCAGCCCGTGGCCCCGGCCGGAAGCGCTGGTGTGCCATCCGCGGCCGTCCTTGCAGAACAGGCCGTCCCGCGGAACAAGTGCTACTCGAGCAGCTATGGTCATGCGATAGCCTCCTGCCGGTTCCGCCGCAGCCTCGGCGCGGCCTCGACCAACGTGCGCGCCACCAACATCCGCTCGATCCACGATGATACCTGGGCGCGCAGCGTCCCGTATCCCGAGCCCTCGTTGAGGGAAAGCCCCGCCGCATCCGGATCGACTCCGGACTCCCCGCCATGGACACGCGAAAGGGAGCGCCGCACCTCGAGTGCAAGAACGCGGGCCCGGCCGGTCTCGCTCGCCATGACGGGCTCTGGGAGGCGCGCTAGTGTGCGGGCGATCTCGTATACCTTGCGGGACGAAAGTCGCTCTCCCAGCACCTCTACGTCCGCTTGCAGGCGTGCGACGGGGTTGTCGTTCCACTCGTCCCACCGTGCCCGCCAGCAGTGCGCCCCGCCGGAACGCTTGTCGACTACGACCGCCAGCGCGTTTCGGTCGCGCTCCCCCTCACGCCCATGCTTTGCGCGCTTCTCCGCTTCGCGGCCCAAGGCCAGCAGGTCGCCCATGCTGTCCATGACGTGGCCAATGCCGATTCCGACTGAAAGAGTCGGTCGCTGTGCCTCCGGAAGCCTGGCGCAGGCCTCGGCAATCGCGGCGACGAAGCTCCGCCGGAGCGCCTCAGCGCAGGCAAGCGCCTCGGGAAGCGGAAGGAACGCGAGCACATCGTCACCCCCTGCATAGACCAGGGACCCGCGGTGGTTCCGCTCGACGATCCGCCTGGCTTCTCCCGCGAAGCCAGCCAGCCGGCGGGAAAGCGAACGATGCTCCTCAGCGGAACTTAGCGCGGCGATGGCCCAGCCCATGCGGTCGCCGTCGGCCACGAGACACGCGACATACGGGAAAGGGTCGCAGAGTACGTCAAGCAACGGTCCAACGTGGTGTTGTCCCCACTCCTTGGGTGCGCCACTCAGCCCCTGCTCCTTGAACACGGACTCCCACCGGCTTCGGAGCAGGATGCTCGCGTCAAAGGGGAAGGCAGCGGCGCAGGGAAGGTCAGTGCGCGCAACGGGCGCAAGCCCGAGCTCCCCACATGCGTTCTTGAGCGCATCGAGGCGCCTCGGGAACTCGCGAGCGGCGAGGTCGACCCAAGAGGCCAATGCAACGTTGACGACGGGCACGAACTGGTCCGGCTCGCCGCCCATGCGCTTGACGAGTCCCACCGCGTCGAGCTCTTCGCCGCCGGCGATCCGGTACTTCCGGGCGAGATACACGTCCCTCTGGTTCGGCGGACTCAGCACGGATTCCCGCGCGCCGTCCAGACTGGACTTGGGGACGTTACCCTTCTGGTGCCGCCACGGCAGAAAATCGCGTAGGTTCTTTCTCGCCGCGATCGCCTGCTCGACGGCCCGGCGGGCTGTCGCGTATTCGGCGAGAGGCGCCCACGTGGCGGCGAACTCGACGCATGTGTCAATCTGTTCGTCCCACACCGCGTCGATGCCGCCCCCGAGAAGGTCCACACACCTACGCTTGACCGGGCCGGCGACGTCCTCCCGCCAGAAGCGCATCACCTCCGCGCGCGTCCCTCGGGCCACTTCCCGGGGTTCGACGCCGACGGGTATTTCAGCGAGGAGCTTGTTGGCGACATTGAGCGGTGGATCCCCGTTCGGTCGGAGCGGCGAGGGACACGCGGCCAGTTCCGCGTCTCCTGGTTCGAACGCAGGGAAAATGAGTCGTGCCCCGCGACCAACGAGGGCGCGCGCGGCCGCGCGGCCAAGCTCCGAGAGGAGGTGGCTCCCGTACCAGAGGTCTCGCGTGCGCCTCGCCTGCGCGATGAAGTCCTGGACCGGGCCCAGCGTGACGAGCAGGAGGTGTCCGGTCACGGCGCCACCACCGTGGTCCGGTACCTGGCGCGGAGCCAATCAAGGAAGGCGTTGCGGAGGCTGCCCTTCCCAGCGAGCGCGGAGAAACGCGGCGCATCGCCCGGTGCGACGAGCCGGTCAAATGGCGCGGCCGAGCGATTCACACCCCCGACAAAGACCTCGCCTTGAGGATAGGCTCTGTTCAGCCAGAGCGCGCAAGGCAGGAAGGAGCCGTCGGCCAGCGGCATGGCCTTCACGATGAGCGGGCTGGCGAAACGGTCGTGTTCTTCTCCGTTGTCCGAGCGCCACCGAAGCTCGAAGCCATCCGGTTCGTCCAGTCGGCCGCCGTTGCGCGGCCGCTTCTGGAACCGCCCGATGATGGGCAGTCCGAACCCGGCGCGCGGCCAGGCCGGCGTGGCGTTGTGGTGGGGAGGATGGGCTGCCTTCCTCCCCTTGAGGTGGCGCACCTTGTCCGGCTCGGGCCAGTTGGAAATGGATGGGCGGTTCGGCTGGAGCTTGCCTGTCCCTGGCTCTCTCGCGCGATTGCCTGACCCGCCGCTCGTTCCCTGCCGAAACTCCTTGAGCCATTCGAGCGCCGTGGTCCACGCCCTCGCGGCGTCTCCTTCCGCCTTGCCGATGTGCAGGGCCGCACCTGCGAGCCAAGGAGTATCGACCGCTTGCCTGTTTGGTGGCGCGAACACGTCGCACCCGAAAAGGGCTGTGAGCGCCTCGCGCGTCGCCGCGGTCGGCAGCCAGGCTCGAGCGTCCTCGATCACGGCCAGGCTTCCCAGTCCGCGCCGGGTACGGCTCCCGTAGCCGCCGAACAGGAGCCAGGCACGGACGACGTTACGAAGTTCCGCCTCGCGGTCCTTCGGCGCTGTGAGAGTGAGCCGGAAACGAGTTCCTGGTTGGCGCCGCGGTGCGGCCGGCGTGTCCATCCTGTGCTCCGCGCGGGCCGGCCACAAGGCGTATGCGCCCGGCGTGTGCACCAAGTGGATGTCGCTGGCGTCAATCTCACCGGCGCGCTGCAACTCGACGCGGATCTCCACCGCGGAGCGCCCGCCCTTGTCGGCCGCCGCCCGACCCCAGAGGAGGCTCTCGGCTTCGTACAGGTCGTTCGCGCTCGGGAACTCGTGCTCGTGCCCCCGAAGCGCGCGCCACCAGAACCGCAGGTGCCCCCGCAGCGTCGTGGGCCGGATCACCTCCACCTCGTCAATCGCCCGCGTCTGGCTGCCCCCACCGAGGATCGGGGTCACGACATCAACGACGACCGAGAGCGAGCACAGGGCCGGCCCGCCGCGCGTGCTCCTTTCCCTCCGTGCAGGCAAGCTCTCGTAGGCCGGTGCCGAGGGCACGGAGTGTGCAGGCGGACCTCCAGAGGCTACTTCATTTCGTCCGGTGTTCTCACCTGTGCTCATGGGCTGCCACCCACTCGCGCAAAGATCCCTACGCCGCAATGCCGACCAGCGCCCACCGCAAGCGGACCGGGTATGGGTTCTCTGAAGCCCAGCCGTACGTGCCAGGCGGGAAGGTGTTTGAGGTAATGCGGCCGGTGATACTGTCGTGGGTGCTGCGATCCGGCCCAGAACGGTGCTTTCCGTAGCACAAGGGTCACGACGCCATCCACCGGAAGCCCTGCTTGTTCAATGGCTTGGAGCAGCAGTTTTTCCGCCTTGGCGTATTTGCTGTCGTCGAAACCCGGCAGGATCACAGGCGTCACGGTAGACCAGTCTTCGCTCTCACCGACATAGCGACCCACCATCTTGTTGGAAGTGGCACGCCAGAGATCGAGCAGGACTCCCCGTTCATTCCCGTTGTGATCGCGCAGGATCTGGTTTCGTAGACGATCCCGAGCCCACCACGCGTGCGCCCCGTCGCCGTCGTAGGGTTCCGCGATCAGCATCCGGCGGATCATACCGTCAGCGTGCTCGTGCCCGATCGTCGGGAGAGGCAGGTAAGAAAATCGAGGCGGCGTATCATCGTTCCTCGCCGCAACGTGCCCGGCAACGTAGGTCTCCGACCCGCCGGGAAACTCGTGCGTGTCCGTGGTGGCGCATTTGCAGGCCAGGGAGCGCAACATCGCGGCGACCTCGTTCGTCGTCTCCTGGCGAAAGGCGACTCCGTTGGGCAGTTCGAACGCCGCGTAGAAGCGGGAAGGCACCATCGTGCTTGCCAGATAGTGAACGGTACGGAACTGGCTAGGTCTCCGGGGCGGGCGATAATTACCGCCGTCGATGCGCGAGATGAACGAGCTGTAGGCCTGCTCCAAGTCCTCAAGGGACCCATTCCGAGGTACGCGCCAAGTCCGGCCGCCGGTCGTGTTGGGGCTCCACGGACGCCAGCGCCGGCCAGGCAGGGCAGCGGTTTGGGCGTCGGTGAGGATCCGGCCGTCCCCAACGGCTTGGTCGATTCCCCAGCCCAGGGCGAGCATGTCGCGCGCTTCCTTGCAGACGACTGCCGCGTGGGAAAGCCCGGACCGATCTTCCCCCTCATGGATGGGCCAAACGTAGTAGACCGTCTCTCCGCCGAGAAGCCGGTGAGGTCGGACGACCTTGCTCGTCAGCCGGTCTTGGCGCTCAAGGACCTTGTCGCCGTCGTTGTTCGGGACGAAATAGATGCACCGCGACGCGATCCACCCTTGAGGCGCGACGACAAGCGGTGGCTCTTGGCACGCCAACCATCGAAACGCGGCGGCACGGGCTTCATCCCACGCCACACCTCGATAGCCAGCGTGAGCCCCGGCCACAAGCGCCTGGAAAAGACGCATCGGAGAGGGAGGCCATTCGGGCTCGCCTCCATCACCTTTGCCGTGGAACAGCGGATCGAGGAGGGTTACCGAGATGCACAGATGGCGGATCATGTTTCTGTGACCTACTTGGATTCCTTCCTGGCCACGCTCTTTGGCTGATTCCCGAGCCGTCTGATGGCCTCCTCTGTAACTGGGCCCTGCCTGAGCAGCTTCTTGCGGTCCGCCTCGCTCAACTTCAGCACTCTGTTGGCGATGTCAGAATTGAACGAGGCCGGTTCGCTTTCCTTCACCCCAAAGGACTTGGCCGCCGCCGTGGCGAAGGCCAACGCATTTTCATAGGAGATCGGGTGGTTCGTCCGGCTCCCATCGTGTTTGACCAGGGCGCACTCGCTCTCCTTCCCGGGATTGGGCACCAACTCACAGCCTTCGCGGAAATTCGTCTCCTGCGGCGCAGTGAACGCCACCAGCGCGAGGCCGAGAATGTAGCGGCGCAGCGTCCGCGTCCTCTCTCGATCCGATCCGGCTACGGCCCGGAGGGCCGCGAGATTGAGGATGGCGTCCCTCCGGATCTCTCCCCGTACCCGCACGCCGCCGTGGGTCTGCACGGCCGGAACGTGGGCCAAGCCTAACTCGGCCTTCGGGCCCTTGGTCGCCACCTCGGCGTCCCCGCCTTCCAGGATCTCGCCGGCAATCGTCGAATACTGAGCCGAGCGGGTCAGCGTGTCGACGTTGTAGGCGCGGATCACGGACCGTACGATCCTCGGCAGCTTGACCTGTGTCGACCGCGAGTCCCATGAGCCGAACACGATTGACGTAGGCGCGATCCTCGCGAGCGGCTCCGCGTTCCCTTCATCTCGGTAGGCGCGGAAGGCATCGTGGAGCTTTGGCCCCAGCGTCGAGAAACGCACGATCGCGTCCGCAGCACGATGGCTGGCGTCCAGCAGATGAACCCTGCGCTCGCCTGCCTCGATGATCACTTGAGGCACCAGGTGCTTGTACTTCTCGCGCTTGAAGATCGGTTCCATGCGGTTCGCCTGCGATCCGACGCTGTCGATCTGGCAGACGCTCGACCCATCTTCGAAGCGATCAATGTTGTAGCCAGCCCTGTTCTGGTCGAGCGGGTAGGTCGGGGGGAAGATGACAGCGTCCCTACCCTCCACGGGCTCCAGCCACTGGTGGATCACCAGCGCGGCGATGTCGCTGTCATCCTTCAGCCAGTCGTCGAAGTCGGTCAGAGAGATCTGTTCCTTGCTCATGCGTCACCTCCTATCGGGGTTGCGAAACCGAATGCTTTGTACCGCTTCTGGTCGTCGCGGAATTGCAGTCGAAAGCGGAAGCCTCGCCGTCCTGCGATAGGCACGGCGCCGCAGGCGACAGCGGCGGCAGCAACGCCCATCGGCTGACTCCACGCGAAATACTCGAACATCCACCTATTCCCTTCCGACCCTCGCGGCCGAAAACGCTGGAGGCCGATCAAAGCCATGAGTTCCACGGACGGGTAGGCAATGGCTTCGGCTCCGATAGCGTCAAGCGAGAACCCGGCGTCCAAGGCGTGAGCGTATCGCCTCGCATCGAAATAGAAGGGTTCCACGACCTTGCGGGGGGATTCGGGATCGTGCGCTACCGCGCCGCGGTCGAGCCACCCCGTGCTGCTGGCGCCATTGGAGACCGCCGTATGGAGCATGGCCCGGCTCATCACGGTGACGCGTTGTTGCCCGGCCCATGTCTTCAGCGCGCTGCCCACGCCGGTGTCGTCCAGCCACCAATCCAACCGCAGCGAGAGGGGGGCAGGCGGGGACGTCGTGTCGTTAGCGAGCTGGAGACGCAGCGGGCAGGTCTTGTCGTCGGCAGTTTCGTCATCGGAACAGAGCCACGCGCTGCTCAGACAGGCGAGCAGTGCCGCGAAGCCGGTCCTACAATTCGCGGCCCCGATCTGAAAAGCCTTGTCTTCGAACCATCCCTCCGTACCGGGCCACAGGCGGTGGGCCAGCTCTAGCAGGCCGCAGCAGGCAAAGAACTGGCCCGGATTTGTGAGATCCACCTCTACGGAAAAACCCGGCTCGGGAGTTTTCATGCAGAGCCGTCCTGTTCCTCGGGCGAAGAAGGCCCTGCGACAACAGCCGCCTTGGATGCGGCAATGTCGGCGCAACGCAGCAACGACTCGATCCAGGCCAGACCCCAGCGGCCGAAGCGGAGCTGAAGCCGCCCGAAGCGCTGTATCACCTCGACGGCCGCCTGTTCGTTCTCCGCAGTGGTATGCAAGTGGTCGGACGACCGCGGTTCGAAGTAAGGCCGCGCCCAGCCGTGGTGTGCCGCGATCAGGTGCAGCACGAGGTCCCGTTCACGATGGTTCTCGATCTCCGAATCACGCATGGCATCAAGCAGCGAGCCGAACTCGTGTCGGTAACCGCCCAAAGCACGGGCATGACGGTATCTGTCAGACTTGGCCAGCGGCTTGGCGCTGCTGTCGTTGCGCGCATAGCGCTGCCACACCGGACGGTCCTTGCCCTTGTCGTGCCAGCGCACAGCGGTGACCAGCGCTCCTCGAATAGGCTCAGGTAGGTGTAACCGTTCCGCAATCGCGGACATCTGTACAGCGATGGCATCATTGTGTTCTTCCAGGGTCTGGCGGAAGCTAGCTGTTTCTGGATCTTCGAGCACCGATCGCCGGGGGGATACAAAGAGCACGAGCTCAAGCGATTCGGTGGTCTCATTGCCCTCCCCGGGTTGCTCCAGAGGGAGCCGTTCTTTCTCGCGAAGCCCGGAGGGAGCGTGCTCAGAGGATTCGCCAGGGTCTAGCCGCTCGAAGCGCTCGCCGTCCGCCGACCGCCGACACAGCCACCGCTCCCGGCGGTCAAGTCTCGCGCTCGTTTCGGCCACATCAAGAGAGAATCCGTCGGAGGGCTCCCTAGCCGTGGCATCAAGCATCCCATTCCTGTCCAGGCCACCGGCTTCCACCGGCAGCACGACCGTTCGAAACGCCAGCACGAAGTCCTTCTCCATGATCTCCGACAGCCTGGACCAGCGAGCGCCGCCGCGCTCATCGAGCACGACGACGTGAAAGTCGGCGTCCGGGTTCGCTTTCCGATGATTCTTAAGCAGGCTCTCAAGCGTGCTCCTCACGCGCTCGGTCTGGTCGCGCACCCGCTCTCGCGACTCGACGCGGCACGCGAGGAACCAGTCGCGCAGCGTAGACTCATCGGCCTCAGACTTGGCAAGGAGATCGATTTCCCACCGCCAAGCCACAAAGGTCTCCGGTGCGTCCCTCGTGAGCCCATGAAGAAACCGCGCCACTTCCTGTCGGCCTGGCATCTCCTGAACGCTTGTGAGCGACCAGGCGTCGAGGAGGATGTCCGTCAACGGCGGGGCTTCCGGCCTGGGAGAGAAAGCCGCTTCGCGCTCGTCGGCGCTCAGTGCCTCGACAAGTCGGCGCATGCTACCGGGGCTAGCGTCGATACCGTCCGCTTGTTGCTTTTCCCATTGTTTCAGAAAGTCGAATGTGGCCGCGGTGGCTCTGTCGAGGTCCGACAGCTTGTCTCTCTCCGAAGCGTCCCCCACAACATCCACATGGGCACGGAGGCGCTTGCCGCCACGGCGATTGACGCGCCCCAGCCGTTGGATCATTGCGTCAAGCGTGGTCAGGTCGCACACCATGTGATCGGCGTCCAGGTCAATCCCGACCTCGCCCGCGGGCGTGCTGACCAGATACACGCTGCAATCGGGTTTCGACCCATCGAGGAAATGGCGGATCACGCGAGCGCCTGCGCTGGGCGGCGGCTGTCGCATCAATTGGTCGCGCTCGTGCCCGCGGATCGTGCCGGTGAGTAGGGCGATTCGTCCTTCGCCGCCGGTCCCCAACGATTCTTCGAGCACCGAGCGGACACGCCGAGCCTGTTCTGGAGAGCGGACGTAGATCAGGATTTTTGCACCAGCTACCTCATGTACCCTGCTGCACATGACGATTTCTTCAACGACCCTGTCCTCTCGGACCGGATGAAGGTACAGCTGCTTCACCGCAGTCAGGCGATCCTGGACGATCTGGTCGTTGTCATCTCCGGGCTGAAGAGCGAAGGTATCCTCGTCGTCTCCTCGCGATGTTGCCGACAACTCGACTATTTTGATGGAGCGCCCTATCGGGTCCGTGGAACCGTTACGTTCCACTTCCAGGCACTGTTCTTGCGCAACGGCCCGCAGGAGATCGCTAAATGCTGGAGTGAGATGAGCCTCGTCATGCACGATCAATACATCTTGCCCGATCAGCCCAGCGTGGTGCGCGCGAAGGTAGCGACCGTCCCCGTACCCGCTGAAAAGCAGCTTGCTGCCGACCATGTCGATCGTGCCAACGAGGATAGCGGGACGTGCCGGATCTGCCTTCCATTCCTCGTTGTCGGCCAGTTCTCCACGGAGCGTGCTGACTCCGAGCACTTCCTCATTGGCATCCGCCGCCAGAGCCTGCAACGTTCTCTTGAGCGCGACGAGGGTCTCCTGGTAAGCAACCCTCCGAGCGTCTTGAGGGTTCCGCAAACGCTGACGCATCGTTTTCACGACATCGCTTGCCTGGTCGACGACTGTCCGGCGATTGACGATGTACACCAGACGTCGTGGAAGTGGAGGCCTGCCGCCATCGCGGCTCTGGGATGCCAGCGCGATGAGCCAGATCGGAATAACAGATGTCTTGCCCAGACCTGTCGGAAGGTTGCATGCCCCTGGAAGATCGCCAGCCAGCATACGCTTGAACAGCCTCACTTGCCAGCGCATCGGGTCATAGCCGGTCAGAGCCTGGAAGCATGCCTCAAAATGCGGAACGTGTTCCAAGGGCGAGCCTTTCATCATTCCCACCTCTCCCCGTCGAGCAGCTTCATGAAGTTCCGCTTGGGCTTGTGCGCCGCGCGGACCGATTCCAGGTAGCGCGCGAACTCGGCCTTCCGGCCCAGGCGCGCCATCAAGTCCTGCACCTTCTTCAAGAGCTCGACCGCTTCCTGGTAGGCGTCGTTGTTCTTGCGTCCCAGCGCCGGCTCGATCATGCGCTGGTAGACCGGAAGGGCCTCCTCGGGATGCTCCTGCTCCCTCTTGGCGGCCAGCTCCTTCCACAGGGCCTCGGAGCAGCCGCCCTCAGCGGCCTCGCGCCAGGCCGCCTCGAGGTCTTTCTCCCAGAGAAACACCCGGACCAGCTCCGTGTGGTCCGCCCGGCGGAACCAGCCCCACCGGGTGTCCCGGGCCTCGCGCTTTGCCCTGGCGATGGACTGTCGCAGGAGCTCCAGCGCCTTGGAGCGCCACGCCGTCCACTCGCCGGCCTTGCCCGTGTGGGCCTTGAGGTTGCGGTACTGTTGGAGCCCCGGCGAGTCGACGAACTGCGCCCAGATCAGGGCCATCGCCTCGCCGTGGCGCTTCCGGCGGTGGTACTCGTCGGCCAGAAACTCGCGCAGCCGCGGATCGGTCCGCTCCGGGAAGGCCTTGAGCCCGCGCTCGGCCCATTCCAGCGCCAGGTCGCGCTTTCCCGCCTCCTTGTACGTCTGGGCGATCTGGAGATAGGCCCAGGCAGAGGAAAGGTTGCGCTTCCTGACGGCCACCAGGGCCTCCACGTCACCCGCCCGCCGGGCCAGAGCTTCCATGATGTGCGTGATCCGGAAGCGCTTTCCGTAGTCGTCGGCATCGTCGCGGCCGGGACCGAGCGGGGGCACCCTGGCCCATTCGGCCTCCGCCAGCTTGCTGTAGGCGGCCAGCCCCTTCTGGCCAAGGACGTCCGCGTAGCTCTCCGCCGCCCCGTAGAAGGTGTCCCAGTCGGTGCGCAGCTCCCACGCGAACAGGCGCCGCGCCAGCTCCTCGGGATCGGGCCGCGCCTTCCCGCACGCCTCGAGGTGGAGCTCCTGGAGGCGCTCGAGGAGGCCGCCCATGTAGCCGTCCGAGTCGTCTACGGACTCCGTCGCCTGCTCGACGGCTTCCAGGGCGTACTCGGCGAGCTCGATCACCGCGGAGGCATGCCCTTCCTGGAGCAGCTCCTGGATCGAATCGATCGCCTCCTCGATGCCCGAGGCATACCCGCAGGCGTCGCGATAGTCCACAAAGCCGCCCGCCTCCACCGCCTCGTCGATCGCCTGCCGATAGGTATCGAGGTCGAGGCCCTTGCCGCCCCGCTTCGCGGCCTTGAGAAGCAGCCGCTGGCGCAGCCGGTCGTCGTCCATGGCCTGATCCATGAGCATGTCCACGAGCGCGTCCCTGTCTTGCGCGGTGAGCCAGGCGCGCACATCCTCCATCGTCACCGCCGGCCGGGCGGGCTTCTTCCCCGTCCCCCGATCGGGCCGCTGCCGTTCCAGCCAGGCCAGGCCCACGGCCACGCAGTGCTTGCAGAAGCTCCCGTCCTGGCCCACCGGACAGGAGCACGAGCACTGGAGCTCGCCGCCTTCGGCCCAGAGCCTGACCCGATACGGCCTGGTCCCCAGCACCTTCGCTGCGATCGTTCCCCGGTCCTCGGCGAGGGAGCCGACCCGCCCGCTTGCGAAATAGTCCTGGCCGCGCTCGAACGACCGGGGCCCCGCCGCAAGACGCAGGGCGCGCCGGTCCAGCAGACCGGACAGGGGCGAGCCCTTCTCGGAAGCCTTTCCTGTCACGCAGCGACTCCCGGCACCTCAACCGGCTCCGCAATCACACGGAGCCGGTGCGACCTTCACGTTCTCGGCCATCTGGCGCTCCTTTGCGGGCAAAGATTGCCAGGTCGCAAGCCGGCCTGACCATCCTTCACCACATCGGGTCCCTCGAGGCATGGCCCCGGCGAGCCGGTACCCCCGGCGGCGCCACGCTCCCTCGACCCGCCGCCTTTTTCTTACCGCTTCCTTGTTGCAGACTCCGCAACACCGTGCGCCCTCTCGCGCCGGCTGAGGGGGCCCCAGCCCCGGAACCACGGATACAGAGTGGTGGCGAAGCCGTGCGGCCCGATGCTCCGTCCTCGCGACGGTGAGGCTCTCCAGTAGCTCGCGATACCTCCTCGTGACCCGGGGAAACGAATGCGAGTCCAACGAGTCGGCGGTCTGCGGGAGGCGCCGGGACAGTTGCGGCGAGGCTCGCTCACCCGCGATCGCCGGCTTGCCCGAAGAAGCGGCGGCATGTGGAACATGTGGAAACGGGAGCCGGATCTTGCGCCCGGCGGTGGACCGGTCGATGCCCGGGCGGGCTGCGATCTCTACCCGGCGCAATCCACGAGGATGCTCGAGAAGCGGGGCCTTCGGTTGAAGCAGTCTCTCCGCTTTGCCTGTGGCCGTTCGCATCTGTCAGCGTTCAAAGTCCAGTGTAACCCCTGCAGCCGGCGAACGCAACAAGAGCGCCCGCGCCGAACCGCGCCGAACCGCGCCGCTGCCAGGCTACTCGCCCTGATCGCGCAGGAAAGAGCGGTCGAAGCGCGGCAACCCGACCTCTCTGACCAGATGCCCGGGCACCACCGCGGGCACCGGCTCGGTTCTTCCCAGCCGCTTGCGTATCTGGGGAAAGCGCACATGGTAGTGCGAAAGGGCTTCACCGGTGTGCCCAGAGAACGCGGGGATAGGAACGTCACGATTCACAGAAAAGCCGGAGTCCCTCCCGGTAGAGCCCCGGAGGCGGGGTCGGCACCGGGAGAAACCCCGAGACCGCCGGAGCGGAGGGGCGGGGAGGCGCAGCGGTAGTCGTTGACAATCATGGTATGAATTACTACGATGTACGTATGAAATCCATCGTATCCGAGAAAGGTCAAGTGACCATCCCCAAAGCCATCCGGGAGAAACTCGGTATTGGACCGGGGACGGTGCTCGAGATCGACGCGGAGGCTGGCAGGCTGGTCGCGGTCAAGCAGGAACCCACCGACGTCCTGGAGAAGTGGCGCGGCCGGGGGCGGATTCCCGGCGGCCTGTCGGTGGATGAGTACCTGAGCAAGGTCCGGGGATGATTTCCGCTGTGGACACCTCGGTGGTCCTCGACGTCCTCATCCCCGGGAGCCCCTTCTCCCAGGCTTCCTCCGAGCTTCTGCGCAAAGCCCGGCGGGAAGGAAGGCTGATCGCCTGCGAGTGCGTCCTGGCCGAGATGTTTCCGGCCATCGATGATGAGCGGCTATTCGAGGAGCTGCTGGCGGACTGGCAGCTGGATTTTGTTCCTTCCTCGGCGCAGAGCGCGAAGCTCGCCGGGCGGTGTTTCGCCCGCTACCTGCGGCGGGGCGGCGCGCAGTCAGGAGTGTTGCCCGATTTCCTGATCGGGGCGCATGCGGAAGTGCATGCCGATCGCCTGCTGGCACGCGACCGGGGCTATCTGCGCGACTACTTCTCGGACCTCCCCGTGCTTGACCCCTCGGGCCCGGCTCCTTAGCCCTGCAAGGTGTCTGAGTGTAGCCCCGCCAGAAGCGCAGGGCAATGAGTCTTGAGGCAAGGCCGCTGAGTCCCCGGCCCCCCGCCGCTGCCTTCCATTCTCGCTATGTGGAATGCGGTTCTCCCTGGTGGTATTGACTCCTCCCCGCCGGTCCGGTATCATTCCGTATGCCCTCGATCGACAAGGTGCATCGCATCCTGGAGCTTCTCAGGCAGAACTACAGGACGGGGCTGTCGAACAAGGAGATCAGCCGGGCCCTGGGGATCCCCCCTTCCACCTGCTACCGGATCCTGGCCTCCCTGAGGAAGTACGACTACGTCTACCAGAAGCGGCCCGGGATGCGCTACTTCCTGGGATTCGTGCACCTCAGGTTCGCCGAGGCGGTGGTGGAAGGGATGGACGTGGCGGCCCTCTGCCTGCCCTTTCTGGAGGACCTGCACCGGGAGACCGACGAGACCACCTTCTTCGCCCTGCTGAGCGGCAGGCACTGCGTGGTGATGGAGATCTGCGGCCACACCAACACCCGGGTGTCCGTGGGCATGGGGGAGGTGATGCCGCTGCACGCCGCCGCGGCGGGCAAGGCCGTGCTGGCCTTCCTGCCGGAGAGGGAGCGGGTCGAGGTGCTGAAGGATCTGGACTATCCGGTCTACACCGCCCGGACCATCCGGGAGCGGGCCGCTCTCGAGGCCGAGCTGGCGGCGGTGCGGGCTACCGGCATGGCGTTCAACGAGGGGGAGTTCCACAATGGCATCAACGCCATGGCTACCCCCATCTTCGGCAGCGGGAACCGGGTGATCGGCTGCCTGGCGGTGGTGGGCACCTCGGTGGACCTGGACAGGGCCCAGATGGTGGAGTACGCGGAGGCGTTTCTGGACGCCAGCGTCGTGATCTCCGCCAAGCTGGGCGCGGAGTTTCCCCGGGAGATACTGGACCGGCAGCGGCAGAGGAAGGAGCAGGTTTCATGAGCGGCAAGAGTTTTCACGTGCTGGGCAAGGACTTTCCGCGCAAGAACGGGGTGGCCCGGGTGACGGGCAGGGAGCTGTATCCATCCGACCTCACCCTGCCGGGGATGCTGTTCGGCAGGATCCTGCGCAGCCCTCACCCCCACGCACGGATCCGGTCCATCGACCTCAGCGAGGCGGAGCGGCTGGGGGCGGTCACGCTGAGCTTCGCCGAGGTGCCTCAGAAGCATTTCAACGTCCGCCAGGTCTCCGTGCCCCGCTCAACCTACAAGGACTGGCAGGTGCTGAGCGACCACGTCCGCCAGGTGGGGGACCCCTTTGGGGCGGTGGCGGCGGAGAGCGAGGAGCTGGCGGAGCGGGCGGCGGAGCTGGTCCGGGTGGAATGGGAGAGGCTTCCGGCCTACATGAGCGTGGAGGAGGCCCTGGCCGCCCGAGGGGAGCCGATCCACGACCGGGTGTATGTGGAGGACCGGGAGATCGCCATCGAGGGCAACATCGCCTGCACCCGGGAAGTCAGCGAGGGAGACGTGGAGGCCGGCTTCGCCGGGGCGGAGGTGATCGTGGAGAACGAGTTCGCCACCCCCAGGGTCTACCACGCCCAGATGGAGCCCAGGGCCTGCCTGGCCCGCCCGGAGCCCGACGGCGGCATCACGGTCTGGCCCTCCACCCAGGCGCTGCACAACACCCGCATCCTGCTGGGAGACCTCTTCGGCATTCCTCTGAACAAGGTGAACGTGGTGCTGGTTCCGGGGGGAGGGCATTTCGGCAGCGGCATCCACACCAACCCGGTGACCCTGATCACCGTGGCCCTGGCGCTGAAGGCAGGCCGTCCGGTGAAGATCTGCCAGAGCCGGGAGGAGGATCTCTACGACCACTGCCGCTATCAGACCCGCTACACCCTGAAGCTGGGGGCCCGCAGGGACGGCACCCTGGTGGCCGGAGAGATGAAGGCTACCGTGGACATCGGCTGCCACCACATCCAGGCGCTGGCCTTCCTGGGCGTGCTGGCGGGGTGGTGGCACAGCCTGTACCGCATGGAGAGCATGCGCTACCAGGGGGTGGCGGTCTACACCAACAAGGCCCCCACCTGCGCCATGCAGGGCTACGGGGCGCCGCAGGTCACCTTCGGGGTGGAAAGCAGCATGACCATGCTGGCCGAGCGGCTGGGGATGGACCCCCTGGAGCTGCGGCTGAAGAACTACGTCGGCCTGGGGGAGATCTTCTGGGGCCAGGGGCCCACCATCCGCTCCCTGATCCACTCCGACGGGGTGAAGGAGCTCCTGTCCCGGGGAGCGGAGATGATCGGCTGGCGGAACCGGCCGCAGGCCGGCTCCGGCGTCGGGCGCTACCGCAGGGGAATCGGCATGGCCCGGGGCTTCCATACCTCCGGCACCGGCGCGCCGGTGCCCGGGGAGGTGAAGGACTACACCACCGCCCAGGTGAAGGTGAACGAGGACGGTTCGGTGGACGTGCTCAGCGCCCTGATGGACCACGGCGGAGGCACCCTGGACGCCGCCGCCAAGCTGGTGGCCGAGGAGCTGGGGGTGTCCTTCGACCGGGTGGGGATCTCGCCGGCGGACACACGCTCCACCGGCTACGATGTCTGCACCCACGCCACCCGGGGGGTGTACTGCGGGGCCGGGGCCATCCTGGAGGTGGCGCAGGACACCAAGAAGATCCTGCTGGGGTTCGCTTCCCGCATCCTCGCCGCCCCGGTGGAGGCCCTCGCGATCGAACCGGACCCGGAGTCCGGGCAGGGGGTGATCTACGTGGTGGGGATGCCGGAGAAGCGCATCACCATCGGCGAGGTGGCCGCAACCGCCATGAACAACGACTGGGGCACGGCCATCTCGGCGCGCAGCGTGCGCAAGGTCAACTGCCCGCCGGCCTACACCTCCTACTTCGTGGAGGTGGAGGTGGACGTGGAGACCGGGCAGGTGCGCATCCTGCGGGTGGTGGCCGGAAGCGACGCCGGCACGGTGATCAACCCGGCCCTGGCCAGGGGCCAGATCCACGGCGGCTTCTACCGCGGCGCCGGGATGGCGCTGGTGGAGGACACCGCCTACGAGGCCGGAGGGGGGCTTGCCAACCGCGGGCTGCTCACCGACTACAAGATGCTCGGCGCGGAGGACATCCCGGAGCCCGAGGACTTCCAGATCTTCTTCGCCCACACCTGGGAGCCCACCGGGCCCATGGGCGCCAAGGGCATCGGCGAGGCGGCGCTCAACCCGGTGCCCGCCGCGGTGGCTGCGGCCATCCAGAACGCCACGGGGATCTGGTTCACCAAGATGCCGATCCTGCCGGAGGAGATCGTCCGGGCCGTGCGGGAGGGGGAGGGCGCGACTTCCCGGCCGGCCCCCGCCCCAGCCAGACCGGAGAGGGAGGCCGCGCCGGTGGGGGCCCCCGGGGCGGCCGCCGGGCCGGAACAAGGGGGAAAACGTGGCTAGCACCCGGGTCCTGACGAACGAGTTCACCTTCCACCGTCCCGCCACGCTGCAGGAGGCACTACACCTGCTGCGCGAAACGCAGGGGGCCAAGGTGCTGGCTGGCAGCACCGACCTGCTGATCCAGATGAAGATCGGCAAACAGCGCCCCAGCGCGGTGGTGCAGATCCTGGACATCCCGGAGCTTTCCGAGCTTTCGCTCGGCGCCCGGGAGGCCCGCATCGGGGCCGCGGTGCGCCTCTATCGCCTGGAGGAGGACGCGCGTCTCGGGGAGCTGTTCCCGGCCCTCCAGGAGGCGGTGCGAGCGATCGGCAGCGTCCAGGTGCGCAACATGGCCACCCTGGGCGGCAACCTCTGCAACGCCTCCCCCGGGGCGGACACCGCTCCGCCGCTGATCGCCTACGGCGCCGCGGCGGAGATCGCCGGCGGCGGGGGGGAGGAGACCCTCCGGGAGCGCCTGCCCCTGGAGGAGCTGTTCGCCGGGCCGGGGCAAACCGTCCTGGGGCCCGAGCGGCTGCTGGCTGCGGTCATCCTGCCGGCGCCCCCCGAGGCGAGCGGGGCGGCCTTCCGCCGGCTGGGGCGCGTTTCCCTGGACATCGCCAAGATCTCCGCCTCGGCGTACCTGGAGCGGCGGGGCGAGCAGGTGGCCGCGGCGCGGGTGGCCGTGGGCAGCGCGGCTCCCCGCCCGGTGCGGGCGGGCACGGTGGAGGCCGCCCTGGAAGGAAAGCCCTTCTCGGCCGCGCTGGCCCGGGAGGCGGCGGAGCGGGTGGAGGGGGACATTCACCCCATCACGGACGTGCGCTCCACGGCACGCTACCGGGTGGAGACAGCGGCGGTGCTGATCAGGGACTGCCTGCTCGAGGCCTGGCGCAGAGCGGGAGGCAAAGAATGAAGATACCCATCAGCTTGCACATCAACGGCCGGAAGGTTACCCTGGAGGTCGCCCCCAACGAGATCCTGCTGAACGTGCTGCGGGACCGCCTGCTGCTGACCGGGGCCAAGTACGGCTGCGGCCTGGGCGAATGCGGGGCCTGCACGGTGCTGCTGGACGGCCGGCCGATTCTCTCCTGCCAGACCCTGGCGGTGTCGGTGGCAGGAAGGCGGATCACCACGATCGAGGGCCTGGCCCCTCCCGGGGAGCTGCACCCGGTGCAGGAGGCCTTCCTGGAGCAGGGAGCCGTGCAGTGCGGGTTCTGCACCCCCGGCATGGTCCTGGCCTCTGCCGCCCTGCTGGAGCGCAACCCCGACCCCTCGCCGGCCGAGATCCGTTCAGCGCTGCGGGGGAACCTCTGCCGCTGCACTGGCTACGTTGGCATCGTGCAGGCGGTCCAGGTGGCGGCGCGCAAGCTGGCGGCGCGAAGGCCGGGGGCTCGCAGCAAGGTGGCGCCCGGCGCGTGAGGACGCCGGCTTCCAACAACTTCGAGAAGGAGCAGTCGATGAGCTTTGCCGGACGGGACATTCTCAGCACCGAGGATCTTGGGCGGGAAGAGATCCTCACCATCATGCAGGCCAGCGAGAAGATGGAGCAGCTGGTCCGCAAGGAGCGCGTCTCCAGCCTCCTGGCCGACCGGCTGGTGGCGGTGATCTTCCTGGAACCCTCGACGCGCACGCGGCTGTCCTTCGAGACGGCGATCCAGCGCCTGGGTGCGCGCTGCATCACCGTGGCGGACCCCAAGAGCTCCTCGGCGGCCAAGGGAGAGAGCCTGGCGGACATGGCTCGCACCGTGGAGGGCTACGTGGACTGCATCGTCATCCGCCAGCCCCAGACCGGGGGCGCCCGGATCGTGGCGGACGCCGTGGAGATCCCGGTGATCAACGGCGGCGACGGGTCCGGCCAGCACCCCACCCAGGCGCTGCTGGACCTGTACACCATCCGCCAGGAGAAGGGCACCCTGGAGGGGCTCAAGGTCGCGATGGTGGGGGACCTCAAGTACGGCCGCACCGTGCACTCCCTTTCTTACGCCCTGGCCCCCTTCAAGCCGCAGTACCTGTACTGCGCGCCCTCGGAGCTTTCCATGCCGGGAGAGATCTCCCAGGCCATGCGCTCCCGGGGCATCCCCGTGGAGGAGACCCAGGACATCTCCCGGGCCCTCGATGCGGACATCCTCTACATGACCCGCATCCAGCGGGAGCGCTTCGAAGATCCCGCCCAGTACGAGCGCCTCAAGGGGAGCTACGTGCTCACCCGCGGGCTGGTGCAGAAGGGCAAGGCCGGCCTCACGATCATGCACCCCCTCCCCAGGGTGGACGAGATCGCCACCGACGTGGACGACCTGCCCGGGGCGGCCTACTTCCGCCAGGCCCACAACGGCGTCTATCTGCGCATGGCCCTGCTGGCCCTGGTGATGGGCAGGGCCTGAGCGGGGCTCCGGCCTGCGGCGGCGGCAAGCCAAGACCGGAAGCCCTCGGCCGGGCAAGACGGGGGGTGTGCGCCCATGCATGACATGCTGCGGGGGATCACGGTGGTCGACCTCTCACGGGTCCTGGCCGGGCCGTTCGCTACCATGATCCTGGGGGACCTGGGGGCCGAGGTGATCAAGGTGGAGCGCCCCGAGAGCGGGGACGATTCACGGGGCTTCGGTCCGCACGTGCGGGGGGAGAGCGCCTATTTCGCCAGCGTCAATCGCAACAAGCGCAGCATCACCGTCAACCTGCGCACTCCCCAGGGCGCCGGGATCGTTCGGGAGCTGGCGGCGAGCGCCGATGTGCTCGTGGAGAACTTCCGCCCGGGAACCACGAAGAAATGGGAGCTGGACTACGAGTCCCTGAAGCGGGAGAACCCCCGCATCATCTACCTGGGCATCTCGGGGTTCGGGCGCACCGGTCCCTACGCGCAGAAACCGGCCTACGACGCCGTCATTCAGGCCATGGGCGGGATCATGAGCATCACCGGCCACGGTCCCGGGGAGTACACGAAAGTGGGGGCCTCCATCGCGGATCTCACCGCCGGCCTCTACGGAGTGATCGGCGTGCTGGCGGCCCTGCAGCAACGGGAGAGGACCGGCGTGGGGACCCTGGTGGACATCGGCATGCTGGACTGCCAGGTCTCCATCCTGGAGAATGCGGTTTCGCGCTTCTTCGCCTCCGGGGAGGTGCCGCAGCCCCTGGGCAACCGCCACCCCTCCATCGTACCCTTCGAGGCGTTCGCCACCTCCGACGGTCAGATCATGGTGGCCGCGGGCAACGACAGCCTCTGGGGCAGGCTCTGCACCGCCGCAGGCAGGCCGGATCTGGGCCGGGATCCCCGCTTCGGCACCAACGCCCTGCGGACAGCGAACCACCCGGCGCTGCAGCGGGAGCTGGCCGCCTGCTTCGCCGGGCGGACCACCGAGGAATGGGCGGGCATCCTGGACCGGGCGGGGGTGCCGAGCGGACCGATCAACACGGTGGACCGGGTGGTGGCCGACCCCCAGATCCTTTCCCGGGGGACCATCACGGAAGTGGAGCACCCGGTGATGGGCGCCTTCAAGACGGTGGGCTCTCCGGTTCATTTCGGATTGCGGCGGCCCGGGGATGACGCCCCGGCTCCGCTTCTGGGCCAGCACACCGAGGAGATCCTCCGCACCCGCCTGGGGAAGAGCCCGGAGGAGGTGGCCAGGTTGAAGAAGGAAGGAGTTGTGTAGGGCGGCCATGAAGGAGAGGATACGGGAGCATTTCAAGGAGCTGGTGGGGATCCCGGCGGTGTCCGGAAGGGAGCAGGGCGTGGTGGTCCGCTACCTGCGCGACAGGATGGCGCCTCTGGCGGACGAGGTGAGCGTCTCCACCATCGGCAATCTGAGCGCCCGGCGCCGGGGCCGGCCTGCCGCTTGCGGACGGGACCTCCCCGGGGCATGGCGTTCTCGGTGGCCAGCGACCGGGTGCAGGAGATGATCGAACGGGAGGCCCAGCGGCGCAAGATCCCTCTTCAGCGGACGGTGCTGACGCAGCAGAGCTACGCCACCGACGCCACCTCCGTCCCCTGGTCCGGTACGGGGGTGCCTGTCGCGATCCTGGCCGTGCCGAGGCGCTACGCCCACTCGCCGGTGGAGGTGTTCAGCCTGGACGATGCGGCCCGGTCGGCGCAGATCGTCCTGGGGCTGGTCGAGCACAACGGTGAGGTGCCCCTCGCCTTTCTATAGACTCTATAGACGCCTGGAGCGTTCCAGGTAGCGGCGCACGAAACGCTCTTGGTCGCGGGTCTCCAGGGCGTCGCGCCGGCTGCGGACGTAGCCGATCGCCTCGGCGGCCTCCAGGCCCAGCAGACGCCCGGTGAGGCAGCAGAGCACCAGCCCCGTGCGTCCCACCCCGGCGTAGCAATGGACGCACACGGGACTGCCGCCGTAGATGCGCGCGAGCAGGGTCTCCATCAGAGCGTCGAATTCCGGCAGGTCCTGGGGGATGCCGAAATCGGAGATGGGGAAGTAGTGCCACTCCAGCCCCGCTTCCCGGCAGACCTTCTCCAGGCCCGCTGCCGCGCCGGTCAGGGACACCAGGACTCGCACTCCCTGCCCGTAGAGGTGCTGCAGATCTCTCTGAACGTTGATCCTGTCCTGGCTCAGGGAGCCCCCGGGGAGGGCCATACCGGCCAGCTTGCCGGGCACCACCCAGGAGAAATTGGCCGGGCCCACTACAGCTTCCGGTTCCGCCGGCTCACGCCGCCTTCTTCCAGAAGATCGAGGTGTTCTTGAAGGCTCTCTCCTTGGACATGATGACGTAGGAGACCGTAACGAACACCAGGTACACAAGAAGAATCCCCAGGGTGATCCAGTAGTAGACCGGGTTGCCGCTCTGGTGGCCGTAGGCGGGCAGGTTCAGCATGAGGATCAGCGGGATGGACAGGAGGAAGATGATGCCGGAGGAGTACATGTAGTCCGCCGCCACGGGGCTTTCAAACTCGGGATCCAGCACCCGCAGCAGCGCCAGTCCGGTGCTGGCCGTGCCCGTGCAGGCCCCGTAGACCATCATGGCGCGGTAGAACTGGTGGTCCTCGAAGATGCGCGAGGTCATGGCCAGGACGGTCACCACGACCATGATCCCCCCCAGGGTGCTGATCCCGACGATGGGAAGCCAGTAGCGAGAGACCACCACGAGGGAAATGGCCCCGATCGAAGCCGCCACCAGCACGTCCACGGAGGCGCCGGAGATGCGGGTGAGGCTGCCGCTGTCCAGAACGTGGCCGAAGCCGGCGCCGTCCGCGATCTTCTTCACCGCCATCGCCACCAGCGCGGCGAAGGCGAAGGAGATCCCCCACAGGTTGACCGCCAGGTCCCGTCCCGCCGAACCGGCAAGCGAGAGCAGGGAGGTGAGCCCCTGAAGCAGGAGATAGGTGAGCAGGTACACCCCCAGGACCACGGCGAGGTTGAAGGACATTGCGTCGATCGCCTCGGTCTCGGTGGTGAGCCTGGCCCCCACCGGCTTCTCCGCCTTCCGGTCGTAGACGCCGATGCGAATGCCCCGCCCGCGAAAGCGGGCGATCTGGCCCTCCTCCATCCAGCCGCGGCGGATGCCGTAGTTGATCAGGAAGACCCCGCCGAAGCAGGCCCACAGGAAGCCCAGGGCCGCGAAGGTGAGGCCTACGTTTGCGGCGCTTTCGAAGCCGAACCGCTCCCACCCCCTGCCGATGGCGAAGGACTGACCCGGTCCCAGGCCGTAGCCCAAGGGCAGAAGCAGGCCCAGACTGGGGAAGAGGTTGGGCAGCACCGTGGCGATGAGGAGGAAGGTCAGGCCGAAGCCCAGCAGCGCCTGGAAGGTGTACTGGGAGACGATGGCGATGGAGGTGGAGAAGATGCGGCGGAAGGCACCCCTGCCGGGGCTTTTGCGCAGGCTCATGGCGATGAAGGAGATGCTCAGCAGGTGGTAGACCAGGTTCTCCAGGCCCCCCGTGGCGAGCCCGAGCCGCGGCGCCAGGAAATTGTAGAAGGGGAGGAGGATGAATCCCGCCGTCAGGGCGTTGGGGATGAGGTAGCGCTGAAAGAAGGAAACCTTCGCCCGGATCAGCGTCGCAATCAGCAGCGCCAGGGAAATCAGACCGAGATCTATAAAGATCGTCCAGGAGAAGTTCATCGGCACCTCCAGGGATAGGGACTCACTATAGCCGGGGCGGAAGCGGAAATCAAGGCGCGCACCCCCATCGGCCCCTCCGCCGCCCGGGGAGGCCTCAGGGCAGGATGTGGGTCCCGACCGTTCCCTCCAGGGCTTCCAGGGCCCGGTCCAGGGAGGTGACCGCCGCCCGGCCGCTGCTCCAGCGCACGAAGCGCACCGCCGCCTCCATCTTTGGCCCCATGGAGCCGGCCAGGAAGTGCCCATCCCGCAGATAGCGCTCCGCCTCCTCCACGGAGATCTGCCCCAGCGGTTTCTCCTGCGCCGTACCGTAGCCCAGGCAGGCGTTCTCCACGTCGGTGAGGATCAGGAAGCGGTCGGCCTTCACCGCCTGGGCCAGCTTGAAGCCCGCCCGGTCCTTGTCGATCACCGCCTCCACTCCGGAGAGGCTTCCGTCGGGGTTGCGCTTCACCGGGATGCCGCCGCCGCCGGAGGCGATCACGATCACGCCGCTGGCCAGCAGGCGGTTCACCGCCTCGGCTTCGACGATCGAAAGCGGCTCCGGGGAGGGCACCACCCGGCGCCATCCCTTGTGATTGCCGGGTTTGACCTGCTTGACGGTGTAGCCGTTTTCGTTCTCCAGGCGGCGGGCCTGCTCTTCGGTGTAGAAGGGCCCCACCGGTTTGCTGGGGTCGCGGAAGTCCGGGTCCTCCTCGCTCACCACCACCTGGGTGACCACGGTACACACCGGCGTGTCGATGCCCAGCTCGGCGAGGCGAAAGACCAGGCGGTTCTGCAGCATCCATCCGATCTGGCCCTGGGTCATGGCGCCGCAGGCGGCCAGGCTCTGGGGCGGCACCAGCCCGGCGGCCTCCTCCTGCTGGATCAGCAGAGAGCCGGCCTGGGGCCCGTTCCCGTGGGTGATGATCAGCCGGAAGCCGGCCTTGGCGATGGCCGCCATCTGGCGCGCCGTGATGTCCACGTTGCGGAACTGCTCCGCGGTGGTGCCGCGCTCCTCCGCCTGCTTGATGGCGTTTCCTCCCAGTGCCATGACGACCAGCTCGCTCATACGATAGACTCCTTACCCGAGACTCCTTACCCGTCCTGTGGACTTCGCACCCAGGCTCAGACGGAAGTGTAGAAGCTGACCTGGCCAAGGGCAAGCCCAGGCCGCGGGTCAAGAGCGCCGGAAGGCGCCCCGGAATTCCGCATACTGAGAGAGGAGGGATGGCTCTCTGCGCCCCCGCCGCGGCCGGCGGGGCACAAGACGGGAAGGCTCTCCGGTAGCCGGGGCGCTTCCCTTTCGGGTACATTCTAGCCGCGGAGGGAACGCGGCATGGCTGAGATGGACGCACGGAAGTCGCGGTGGCGCCGGCTGTTTGCGGCCGGGCTGCCGGTGGCGGGGACGACGCTCGTTCTGGTGGGAACGGCGTCGGTGCTGATCGGAGGCCGCCTGGGAAGGGCCTACGGTGCGGTGCGCATCAACGCGGCCGCGCCGGCGGTGGAAACGGTCCGCCTTGCCAGGGCCGGGCGCATCGCCCCGCCGTCCTATCGGGGCATGCTCTCACCGTGGCGCGTCGGCGTGCAGGTGGGGCACTGGAAGGTCGACGAGCTGCCGCCGGAGCTTCACCGGCTGCACGGGTCCACCGGGGCGCGCTACGGGAACGTTACGGAGCTGTCCATCAACCTGGAGATTGCCCGCCGGGTGGCCGCCCGGCTGGAGGCGGCCGGGGTGGTGGTGGACCTGCTGCCGGCCACGCTGCCGCCCGGCTACGACGCAGACGCGCTGGTGGCGATCCATGCGGATGGGGCGAACCGTCCCGGAGTGCACGGCTGGAAGATCGCCACCGCCTGGCGTGCCAGCGATGCCTCTCGGGAGCTGCGGGAGAGCATCGCCTCATCCTACGCCGCCTTTACGGGGCTTCCGGAGGACCGCTACGGCACCACCTACAACATGCGCGGCTACTACGCCTTCAGCCCCCATCGCTTCGAACATGCGGCAGCGTACACAACGCCGGCGGTGATCATCGAGGCCGGCTTCGTAACGGTGGCGCGGGACCGGGAGGTGCTGGTGAACGAGCCGGAGACGGCCGCGCAGGGGATCAGCGCCGGCATCATCCGCTTTCTGTCGGGTCACAACGGGCTGGACCGCCGGAAGCTGCTGCCCCGGCTGTACCCCGTCGCCCGGGTAGGCTCCGACACCGAGCTGTACTTTCTCCCCGAGGAGGACGCCAGGACCGCCGGGCAGTTGAAGGCCGGCACGCTGATGCTTCCCGTGCACCGGGAGCCGGAGTGGACCGAGGTGATCGTGCGCGGCAACTACCGGCGCTTCGGCTGGGTGCGCACGGACCAGCTGGAGTGGGTTCAATGAGGTGACGGTGGGCCGCAGCAGCGTGCAGGTGTCGCCGCCGGCGGCCGCGCTGGTCATGCTGGCCTTTCTCCCGGTGGCCGGCTGCGCCGGGGGAGACTCGGCAGCACGGGAGGAGGGCATGATCCAAAGGAACGCTCCGCCGCAGGCGGAGTACCGGCAGGAGGAAGTCTGGCTGGAAACCGGGGTGCGGCTGGAAGGTACGCTGGTGGTTCCGGCTGCCGCCGGGAAGGTCCCTGCGGTGCTGATCGTCGCCGGATCCGGACCCACCGATCGGGACGGCAACTCCCCTCTGCTCGGAGGCAGGAACGACAGCCTGCGGCTCCTGGCGGAGGGCCTGGCGGGCTACGGGATCGCCTCCCTGCGCTACGACAAGCGCGGGGTAGGCGGGAGCAAGGCCCCGGGAGTGAGGGAAGCCGATCTCAGCTTCGACGACTTCGTTGCCGACGCCGCGGGCTGGATCCGCATGCTCCGGGCGGACCCGCGCTTCTCGGCCGTGGCGGTGATCGGCCACAGCGAGGGCGCCCTGGTCGGGATGATCGCAGCCGGGGATGCCGGCTCGGACGCCTTCGTGTCGATTGCCGGTCCCGGGCGGCCGGTCCAGGACACCCTGCTGGCGCAGATCGGCGCCCGGATGCCCTCCCTGCTCGAGCAGAGCAGCGCCATCGTGGCCCGGCTGCGGGAGGGGCGGGAGGTCCAGGAGGTGCCGGCGGAGCTGCAGCCGCTGTTCCGCCCCAGCGTGCAGCCCTTTCTGATCTCGATGTTCCGGCGCGATCCCGCCCGGGAGCTGGCGCGCCTGCACGTCCCGGTGCTGATCGTGGCCGGTGGTCGCGACCTGCAGATCTCCGTGGAGGAGGCGAGGCTGCTGGCCGCAGCCAGGCCCGGGGCAAGGCTGGAGGTGATCGAGGGCATGAACCACGTGCTCAAGGAGGCGCCGGCGGACGTGCAGGGAAACATGGCCACCTATGCCGAGCCAGGCCTGCCTCTGGCGCCGGGGCTGCTGAGGACGGTGGGCTCCTTCCTCTCCGAGGCGCTTGGGCAGCGCCGGGAGCGGTAGGGCGAGGCGGCGTCCCTGGAGGAGGAGACGATGCTTGCGGTCGCCGATCTGAGAATCACGACTCTGGGGGAGAACACCTCCTCGGGCAGGGGACTGCTGGGTGAATGGGGCCTGAGCGTGCTGGTGGAAACCGGACAGGGCGCCTACCTGCTGGATGCGGGGGCGGGCAGCTCCACCGCCAGCAACGCGGACGCCCTGGGGCTCGAGCTGTCGGGCGTACAGACGATCGTGTTGAGCCACGGCCATCACGACCATACCGGAGGGCTGCGCGCGCTGCTGCCCCGGATGGGCGGGGAAGGCGTGAGAGTCGTGGCTCATCCGGGAATATGGGCGGAGAAGTACTCCAGGAACCGGGAGACGGGAAAGGTGCGGTACGCGGGCATCCCCTACCGGCGCCAGGAGCTGGAAAGCCTGGGGGCCCGTTTCGAGCTGAGCACCCGCCCGACCTGGCTGGAGGCGGACGTCACAGCCGGCGGCGAGGAGCCGATGAGCACGGATTTCGAGCCGGTGGCCTCGAATCTGCTCGTTCGAGCGCCGGAAGGACTGGTTACCGACACGATGGCGGACGACCAGTCGCTGTACATCCGAACCGACAGAGGGCTGGTGATCGTGCTGGGCTGCGCTCATCGGGGGGTCGTGAACATCCTCCGGCACGCCCGGCAGCTCATGGCCACGGAGCGCGTGCACATGGTGATCGGCGGCAGCCATCTGTACTCGGCCAGCGTGGAGCAGCTGGACGCGACGGTGGCTGCGCTGAGGCAGATGCAGGTGGAGTGGCTCGGCCTCTCGCACTGTACGGGGCTGAAAGCGGCCGTCCGGCTCAGCCGGGAGTTCCAGGAGAGGTTCTTCTTCAACAACGCCGGCACGGTGATTCGTTTCCCTTTCCGGCTCCCCGCCTGAGCCTACCACAGCGCGTGTTTTTCCCCACCGGCCGCCGGTCCTTCCCCACTGCGGCGCCGGGCGCTATAATGCGCTCGCCATGTTTGCCTTCGGTCTGAGCTTCTTCTGGTACTACGCCGCCTTCGCCGTGCTGATGCCGCACCTGCCGCTGCTGCTGAAGGCCAGGGGCTTCAGCCTGGCGGAGGTGGGAATGCTGATGGCGGCTTTCGGTATGGCCGGTGTCATCGGTCCGGTGGCGATCGGCCCGCTGGTGGACCGAACCGGCCGCTATCGGCTGGTCATCCTGCTGTCGATCGTGCTGGCGGCTGCCTTTCTGGCGCCCCTGGCAATCACCGCGGGCTTCTGGGTGGCGATGCTGCTGGTGACGATCCTGGGCGTGGCGTTCAAGACCATCTATCCCACGGCGGACGTGCTGGCGCTGCACGCGCTTGCCGACGCCGCTCAGCAGTACGGGCGTGTACGCGCCTTCGGCTCCCTGGGCTTCGTGACGGCTTCCCTGGTCCTGCAGTTCACCGGCGTGCTCGCCGCGGGCCTGCGTTCGATCGTCTACGTCTTCGGGGTCACTTCGGCGGCCGGGTTTGTCCTCACCTTCCTTCTCCCCCGCCCCGTCGTCTCCGGCAAGGGGCGAGCGGCCGGGAGCCCTGAGGGACTGCCGGGCCTGGGCGGTGTCTTCTGGCTGGGAATGCTGGTGTTCTTCCTGGGCAATCTGGGGATGATGGCCTACTACTCCTTTTTCTCGATATATCTGCAGGAGGTGCTGGGGCTCGAGCGGGTGAGCGGGCTGTGGGCGCTGGCGGCCTGCTCGGAGATTCCGGTGATCTTCTTTGCCGGCCCGCTGATCCGTCGTTTCGACCTGCACCGCATCTTCCTGGTGGCGCTGGGGGCGATGCTGGCGCGGTTGTTGGTGTACGCCCTCCTACCGGCGCTCCCGGCAGTGGTGCTGGCCCAGCTCCTGCACGGCCTGACCTTCGGCGCCTTCTACACGGCAGGGGTGGAGTTCGTGAGACGCCGGACTGTGGAACGGCGCCGGGGGCTGGCCATGGCGGTGTACAATTCGGTGTTCATGGGCGTCACCGCCCTGGTGGGGCCGCTGGTGGGCGGCTTCGTCCTGGAGGCTGCCGGCTACCGGGCGATGTTCCTGCTGTACGCGCTGCCGGTAGCGGCGGCGGCGCTCATCGTGGCAGCTGCCGGAGGAGTCCTCCGGCAGCGGGCTGCGGAGGCGCTGTCGTGAAGCTCGAAAGCAGCGAGCTGTACCGCTCGCGCCGCTCCCCGGTGCTGTCCACGCGGGGCATGGTGGCCGCCAGCCAGCCTCTGGCCGCGCAGGCGGGCGCCAGCATTCTGGAGCGCGGAGGCAACGCAGCCGACGCGGCCGTGGCGGTGGCCGCGGCGCTGCAGGTCACGCAGCCCTGCTCCACCGGCCTGGGAGGGGACTGCTTCCTGCTCTACTACTCGGCTTCTGAGCGGAAGGTGAAGGCCCTGAACGGTTCCGGCCGCTCGCCCCGCGCGCTCTCCCTGGAGAGAGCCCGGCGGCTGGGCTTCAGCGGCAGGATTCCCAGCCGTCACGCGCTCACCGTGACCGTTCCCGGCGCGCCGGCGGCCTGGGACGAGACGCTGGAGCGGCTGGGGCGCCTGTCCCGCGCCGAGGTGCTGGCACCCGCCATTCGGCTGGCCGAGGAAGGGTATCCGGTGGCGCCGCTGACGGCCCGGTGGTGGGAGGAGAGCGCGGAGGAGACCCTGCGGCATCACCGCTTCGGGGGGGAGCTGCTGGTGGACGGCCGCTCGCCCCGCCCTGGGGAGGTAGTGCGGCTTCCGGCCCTGGCCTCCTCGCTGCGCGCCCTGGCGGAGGAGGGCAGCCGGGCGTTCTACACGGGGAGGATCGCCGGGGCCGTCGTGGAGGCGGTGCGGGAGGCCGGTGGCCTGCTGGCAGCGGAAGACCTGGCCGGGCACCGCTCGGAGTGGGTCGAGCCCCTCCGGCTGTCCTACCGCGGGGTGGACGTCTGGGAGTGTCCGCCCAACGGCCAGGGCCTGGCGGTGCTGCTGGCCCTGAACGTGCTGCGCTTCCTGGACGCGGACCGTTTTCGCCGTTTTCCGCCGGAGAGCGCCGGCCGGCTGCATCTGCTGGTGGAGTGCATGCGCCTGGCTTTTGCGGACGCCCTGCGCCACGTGGCGGACCCGCAGCACGTCCGCGTACCCGTGGAGGAGCTTCTTTCGGAGGAGTACGGCCGGAGACGGGCAGGCCTGATCCGGGAGGACAGCGCGATGGCTGTCCCCGGGCCGGGTCTGGCCGCCGCGGCCGGAGGGGACACGGTGTACTTCTGCACCGCCGACGCGGAGGGGAACGCCTGCTCCTGCATCAACAGTAACTTTCTGGGTTTCGGCACGGGGATCGTGCCCCGGGGCTGCGGCTTCTCCCTGCAGAATCGCGGACACGGCTTCACCCTGGAGCGTGGCCACCCCAACAGCCTGGCCGGGGGGAAGCGTCCCTACCATACCATCATTCCCGGGCTGTCCACGGAAAGCGGGAGCGGCAGGCTGCACGCCGCCTTCGGCGTCATGGGGGGGATGATGCAGGCGCAGGGACATCTCCAGGTGGTCTCCGCCCTGGTGGACGACGAGCTGGACCCGCAGGCGGCGCTGGACCGGGGGCGCTTCCAGATCGAGGAGGGGCTCCCCGAGGGGGTCCTGCTTGTGGAGGACGCCCTGAGGCCGGGGACGGTCCCCGCGCTGGAAGCCAAGGGACACCGGGTGCGGGTGGTTGCGGGGATCGAGCGGCCCATCTTCGGCCTGGGACAGATCGTCCTCCGCGACGCTGCGGGCGTGCTGTGGGGCGCAAGCGATCCCCGGGGGGACGGCTGCGCGCTGGGGCTCTGCTAAAGGGGACCTTCCCTCCTCAGCCCGGCCCGGCTTCCTCCAGGGAGGCGCGCATGTGGGCCACCGGGCTGCCGTGCAGCACCGCTACCACCTCCGCCGCAATGGAAACGGCGATCTCCGCCGCCGAGTCCCCGCCCAAGGGGATGCCCACCGGGGCGTACAGGCAGTCCGGCGGCTCGATGCCCAGCTCGCGGAGCCGCTTCAAGGTGGCGCGGACCTTCCCCCGCGATCCGATCAGCCCCAGGTAGCGGTAGCTCTGCGAGCGCTGCAGGAGCTGCCGCAGAACTTCGAAGTCGTGCTCGTGGCCATGGGTGGCAATGAAGCACAGCTCGGTGCCGGCAAGCTGTTGGCTCGCCCCTTCCAGCCTGGCGTAGTCGCCGATCACCACGGTCCTGCCCGGTTTCTCCAGGGCCGGCAGAATCTCCGGCCTGCTGTCGAACACCGTCACCCGGAACCCCAGGGATTCCAGGATGGGCAGAAGCGCCTGGTTTACGTGGCCGCCGCCGAAGAGCGCGAAGCTGCGGGTGGCCGCCAGGTACTCCAGGACCAGGGTGACCTTCCCGCCGCATTTCATTCCGATGGAGGCCAGGTCCAGCTCCAGCAGGCGGTTCTCCCGGGAGGCCAGCACGTCCCTCGCCTGCTCCACCGCGGTGCGCTCCAGCGCCCCGCCGCCCACGGTCCCGTGGAGGCTGCCGTCCTCCGCCACCAGCATCTTGAAGCCGGCCTTGCCCGGGGTGCCGCGGCTGGCCTGCAGAACCGTCACCTGGACCAGGCTGCGGCCGCCCTCCAGCAACTCCAGGCACCTGCGCAGTACGTCCATGGGCTACAGTCTACCCCACGCGCGCCGGGACAGGCAACCGCCGGGGGCGGCCTGGGATGGCCGGGGGGCGGCAGGGCGGCCAGGGGAGGCCAGGGGGCGGCAAGGCGGGCGGGCGCCAGGGGGCGGGCCGCGGCGGGCAGGCGGCGCCCCTCTGAGCTGCTTTCCCGGGAAGCCGGAGGAGAGTACATTGGTAGGCGGAGGAAACCGTGCGCGACGAAACCATCGACTGGTTGTTGAACGAGAGGCCCGCCGGCAGCGGTGATGCCGGCGTGCTGGGGGCCGCGGAGGCCGGGCCAGCCCACGACGCGGAGCTTCTGGACGCCTACTCCCGGGCGGTAACCCGCGTGGTGGAGACGGTGGGCCCGGCGGTGGTGGCCATCCACGTGCGCCAGGGGGAAGGCTCCCCTCAGGGTACGGAGGGGGCGGGCTCGGGAGTGATCGTGACTCCGGACGGCTTCGTGCTGACCAACCATCACGTCGTGGAAGGGGACGTGGAGCTTTCGGCCACTCTCACCGACGGCCGCTCCTACCGGGCCCAGCTCATCGGCAGCGACGCTGCCACCGATCTGGCGGTGATCCGCATCCCCGACGGGGGCCTTCCCAGCGCGGCGCTGGGAACCTCGGACAGCCTGCGCGTGGGGCAGCTGGTGATCGCCATTGGCAATCCCCTGGGCTTCCAGAGCACCGTGTCCGCTGGCGTGGTCTCCGCCCTGGGCAGGAGCCTGCGCTCCCAGTCGGGGCGCCTCATCGACAACGTAATCCAGACGGACGTGGCCCTGAACCCGGGCAATTCCGGCGGGCCGTTGGTGGACAGCCGGGCCAGGGTGGTGGGCATCAACACCGCCATGATCTACATGGCTCAGGGGATCAGCTTTGCCATTCCCGTGAACACCGCCAGGTGGGTGATCGGAGAGCTGGTGCGTCACGGCCGTGTCAGGCGCGCCTACCTGGGGATCGCCGCCCAGGCGCGCCCGGTGAACCGCCGGCTCCAGCACAACCTCAAGCTGGGCGGCACTACGGTGGTGGAGGTGGTGTCCGTGGAGGTCGGGGGGCCCGCCTCCCTGGCGGGTCTGGAGCGGGGAGACCTGATCTACGCGGTGAACGAGACCACCGTGGCCACGGTGGATGACCTGCACCGGGTTCTCTCGAAGTACCCGCCCGGCACCTCCCTGAACCTCCGCCTGCTGCGCGGCGGCCGCCTCTGGGAGCTTCGCATCACCGCTGGCGAGCAATCGTGAGCGGGCTGCTCCTGCACCCCTTCCCCGGTGAGGGGCGTCGGATGTCGCTGCTGGCGGCCTGCACCTTCGGCCTGGAGTCCATCCTGAGCGGGGAGCTGGGGAGGCTGGGCTGCCAGGAAGCTTCGGCGGCGAACGGCGGGGTGGTTTTCAGCGGAAGCGAGGCGGAGCTGGCCCGGGCCAACCTGTGGCTGCGCACCGCGGACCGCCTGTACGTGAGGCTGGCGGAGTTCGACGCCCGCACCCCGGAGGAGCTGTTCGCCGGGGTGGAGGCCCCCGCCTGGGAAGAGTTCCTGCCCCGCGACGCCCGCATTCAGGCGGAGGCCCGCACGCATGGCTCCCGGCTGGCCAGCGCATCGGCCTGCCAGTCGGCGCTGAAGAAAGGGATCATCCGCGCTCTGCAGAGGCGCTACCGCCAGCGCAGGTTCCCGGAGAGCGGGCCTGCCTTCCAGGTTTCCCTGGTGCTGCGGGCAGACCGGGCCACCCTGCTTCTGGACAGTTCCGGCGAGGGCCTGCACAGGCGCGGCTACCGCAGCCGGGCCGGGGAGGCGCCGCTGCGGGAAACGCTGGCCGCCGCTCTGGTGCTGATCAGCCGCTGGCAGCCGCCGAGACCCCTGGCGGACCCGCTCTGCGGGGCCGGCACCATCGCCATCGAGGCGGCGCTGATCGGCGCAGGCATGGCACCGGGGATGGGGCGGCGGTTCGCCGCGGAGGGCTGGCCGGCCGCCTCCAGGAGGGTCTGGGAGGAGGCCCGGGAAGAGGCCCGGGAGCGGGGTGCGGCGGGGCGGGCGGATTTCCGCGTCCAGGCGTCGGACCGCGACGGCGGCGCTGTGGCGATGGCCCGCGGCAACGCCGCGCGGGCGGGGGTGGAGCGGTCGGTCGAGCTGCGCCAGCAGCCGCTCCAGGGCTTCCGCTCCTCCCAGGCGCAGGGCTGCCTGATTTCCAACCCTCCCTACGGGCATCGCCAGGGGGAGGGGCGGGAGGTGGAGGAGCTGTACCGCGGCCTGGGCAGACTCTACCGGGGGCTCGACGACTGGTCGTTCTTCCTGCTCACCGCGCATCCGCGTTTTCAGCAGCTGTTCGGGCGGCGCGCCACCAGGAACCGAAAGCTCTACAACGGGAATCTGAGGGTTTATCTATACCAGTACTACGGGCCGCTGCCGAGACGGGAGCCGCCGCAGGGTGAAGCGGCCCGGGAGGGTTGATGCGCGCCGCCGCCGCAGGGGTAGGGCGGCGCAGGCACCGGCCGGCGCAGGCACCGGGCGGCGGAGCCCGGGAGACTGGCGGCGGAGCCTAGTCGAAGGGGACCGCTTCGACCCGATCGACCTCCGGGACCTGCTCCTTCAGTATGCGTTCGATCCCCCGGCTAAGGGTCATCTGAGACATGGGGCAGCCGTGACAGGCACCCAGGAGCCGCACCTTGACCACTCCGTCCTCGGTGACCTCCACCAGCTGGACGTCGCCGCCGTCCGCCTGCAGTCCGGGACGGATAAGGTTCAAGGCCTCCTGGACCTTCTCCTTCATATGAAACCTCCTGCGGGAATGTCCGACGATGGTTATAAGGTATAGCGTCGCGGCGGTTTGATCAACCGTCCCCTGCGGCCGGGCTACTCCGCCTGGCTCTGGCCGGCCTCGCGCAGCCTGGTCCGCAGGCGCCGCACCAGCTCCGGCAGCCCTTGGGGACGGTCCGCCACGCCCTGCCAGCGCCCGCCGCGCCCGCCCCCGCGCCCGCCCACCGGCGCCAGCAGGTCCGGGAGGAGGCTCTCCAGCGGCAGCCGGACCCCGTTGCCCGTGCTCAGGACCCAGTGCATCTTTCCTTCCCCCGCCGCCAGGAAGGTCACTACGCCGGGCTCTCCCTGCAGCCGGTGCGCCAGCGGCCTCAGCAGCGCCCGCTCTTGCCCGGAGAGGCGCACCACGGCGAGCCGCAGCGAGCCGATCCGTTCCGCCTGCTTCAGGGCCTGCGCGGCCATCCGCCCGGCCAGCAGCCCCTCCAGCATGCGGCGTTCCGCCTCCCCTGCCTTCAGCTCTTCCTGCAGCTTCGCCAGCCGTTCGGGCACCTCCTCGGCCGCGCAGGTGAGCGCCGAGGTGAGGCTGCGCACCAGGGCCGCCGCCGCCCGGCAGTCGCGGTAGGCGCGCCGTCCCAAGAGCCAGCGCAGCCGCAGCCGTCCGCGGATTCGCTCCGTCGCGACGTGGCGGATCAGGCCCACCTCACCGGTTCGGGATGCGTGGGTCCCGCCGCAGGCGGAGGCGTCTACGCCCTCGATCTCCACGATCCGCAGGGCCGGCTTCTCCGGCGGGGGCCTGCGGAGCCGGAAGCGGTCGGCCTGCTCCCGGTCCACCCAGTGCAGGCGCACCGGAAGGTTGGAGGTGACGATGCGGTTGGCCTCCGTCTCGGCTGCCTCCAGATGAGCGTCCGGGATTGCGGCGGCGCCGATCTCCACGGCGGTGTACGTCTCGCCCAGGTGGACGGACACCGTCGGGTAGGCGCCTACCTGCTTCAGGGCGGCGGAAATGATGTGCTGCCCGGTGTGCTGCTGCATCATCTCCAGCCGCCGGGGGAAATCCAGCCAGCCTTCCACCTCGCCGTCCTGCGAGAGCGGGGCGCCCAGGTAGTGCACCACCGCTTCCCCGCGCTCCTGCACGTCCAGCACCGCCTGGCCGTTCAGCGTGCCGCGGTCGGCCGGCTGCCCGCCGCCCTCCGGGTAGAACGCAGTGCGCTCCAGGACGACCGCCCAGCGCTCCCCCTCCCGCTGCTGCTCCAGCAGCCGGGCCTTGAAGCGTTCCATATAGGGGTCCTGATAGTACAGGCGTTCGGTGCTCACCGTGGTATGGTAGCGCTCCGCATGCCTCTTGTCACCCGGCGGCCGACCAGCTGGCCGTGTACTCCAGGGGGCCGCCGGCCGGGGGGGCCGGCTGCAACACGCGCCACTGCCCGGGCAGGCCCAGCCAGCGTGCGGTGAGCTCGAAGTGACTCATGGCGATCCCCAGGTCCACCCGCTGCAGGTCGGCCACCGCCATCCGCCGGTAGCCCGGCGTGCGTCGCAGGTAGAGATGGAACATGTCCTTGCTCCTGATCACGCGCCAGGGCTGGCGGTTGGAGGCGGAGGGGGCCAGGCGGAGCATCTCCAGGCATTCGGCATGGCTTCCGGCCTGCTCCCTGCTCAACGGCCGCCCGGGCGCCTCGTGGAAGAACATCTCCTCCCAGCTCTGGCGCCGTGCCGATCCAGCGCCCCAGCGGATGACACGGTCCAGGCCGCTGCGCCGGTCCGTGGGCGTTCCCACGGGGCTCACCGCCGGCAGGTGCTCCTCCGGGGTCAGGCCAACCAGGCGGGCGAAGGCGCTGCGCCGAAAGGTGCCCCCCAACCAGCAGGTGCCCAGCTGCAGGTCCGTGGCCTTCAGCACCAGGGTTTCGAAGAGGTAGCCGAAATCCTCCAGGTCCCCGGGCGCCGCCGCCACCGCCCCCACCAGGAAGGTCCTGGCGCCCCAGATGATTCCGTAGGAACCCAGGCGCAGGGGACGGCCGTCCGTGCCTGCGTCCAGGTCGGCGATCATGAAGCGGCAGCGATTGCCCAGTGGTCCCGGGGGACACTCTGCGCAGGCGCGCTCCATCTCGGCTCGAGCCGGCCCTGAGAGCGGCTCTCCCACAAAGCGGCGCACCGACGAGCGGCGTCGAATGAGCTCCGGCACCGCATCGCGGAATTCCATCATCCCTTTCCTTCCGTCCCTTCTTCCAGGGTACGCGGGACCGCCGCAGCGGGCAAGCCCAGAGCCGGGCGGGCGCAAACCGGGGTGCTGCGGCCCTTCGCGGGCAGGGGAGGCCGGCGGGCTTTCGGGCTGCCGCCTCAGGCGATGCCCCGCACGGACCCGCGCCTCACCAGGTGAGGCGGCAGGGCCACCGACTTGCGCTCCTTTTCCTCGTGCTGGATGTTGTGCAGCAGCAGCTTCAAGCTCTCGGTGCCGATGCGCTTCCTTGGCTGGTGGATCGTGGTGAGTGGCGGGGAGAGCACGCTGGCGATCTCCACGTTGTCGTATCCGATTACGCTGTAGTCGTCGGGGATGCGGAACTTCAGCTCGTTGGCCACCTTGTAGATGCCGATCGCCAGCAGGTCGCTGATGGTTACCACCGCCGTGAACTCCAGATTGGGGTGTTCGGAGCTGCCGGTCAACAGCCGTTTGAAGGTCTGATAGCCGCTGTCGATCGACAGGTCCTGCGCGTGGACGATGAGCTCCTCCCGCACGCCTATGCCGTTGTCCTTCAGGGTCCTCCTGTAGTTGTCGATGAAGTGGCTGGCCATGCAGCGGGTGGGTGGGCCGGTGAGCAGCAGGATGTCCCGATGCCCGCGGCTGATGAGGTGCTCGGTGGCGATGCGCGCGCCCATGCCGTGGTCCGAATACACGTAGGTGGTGCCGGGGAAATGCGGGTAGCAGTCGATGAGCACGTATTCGATGCCATGCTCCTGCAGAAGCCGGACGTTTTCGGTCTGATCGTTGATGGGCGAAAGGATGATGCCGTCCACGCGTTTGGAGAGCATGGACATGATGTTGGCCCGTTCCTGGGCCGCGTCGTAGTGGGAGTAGCTGATGATCATCGAGTAGCTGCTGCGGTTCAGCGTCTGGCCGATCACTCCGAGGATCTCCGAGTAGAAAGGGTTGTTCAGATCGTTGAAAATGATGCCGATGGTATTGGTCTTGTTCTGCCGCAGCCCCTTGGCCAGCGAGTCGGGGTAGTAGTTCAGGTCCCGGGCCACCTGCAGGACCCGCTGCGCCGTCTTCCAGTTGGCCCGCGGATCGTGTCGCAGCGCTCGGGACACCGTCGAGAGAGACACGTTGGCCACCGCCGCGATCTGGCGGATGGTGACCTTCTTGCGTTGATTTGCGTTCAACCCTGGCACTCCTGGCACTTTCTCCGATCCTTTGAGAACGTTGACAGTCGGCCCGCTCTCCTGCCTCCGGCGCCGAAAAGCTGCCAAGAGGATACCTCAAAACGGGGAAGCAGTCAACAAATACAGTGGTAGTAAGCCATTAAACCGGGAAGACAGCGCGGGCTGCCCTTGACAACGCCTTCATCCATGCCTTAGTGTGTTCTGGCAACGATACCACAATCCACTGAAGCCAGGTCGTGCGGAAGGGGGCGCCATGACGTACCGAATGGGAATTGTCGGAATGGGCAAGATGGGCGGCTTCCATGCGGACTGGATTGCCAGGCATCCACAGATGGAGCTGCGAGCCATCTGCGAGAAGAACCCCGCCCGCATCGAGCAGCTGCGCAAGCAGTATCCGGCGAAGGTCCACCAGGACTACGGAGCCTTCCTGGCCGAGGAGCTGGATTTCGTGGTGGTGGTCACGACCAACGAGGCGCACGAAAAGCTGACCGTGACGGCCCTGGACAGCGGCAAGAACGTGATCGTCGAGAAGCCCATGAGCGTCAGCTATGAAAGCTGCCGCCGCATGATCCAGGCGGCAGAGAAGAACCAGCGCCACCTGTTCGTGCATCACAGCAGCCGCTGGGATCGGGACTTCCTCCTGGTCAAAGAGGTGATCGCCTCCGGGCTCATCGGGGAGGTGCTGGTGGTCCAGTCGAAGGTGATGCTCTGCGACGAGGGCTGGCCCGCCTGGGGTATCGACGGCATGGCCAACCCCTGGCGCATCAAGGCCGAGTATTTCGGCGGCCTGCTGTTCGACTGGGGCCCTCATCTGGTCGATCAGCTGCTGCTGCTGATAAACAAGCCCCTGAAAGGGGTCTTCGGCCAGTTGATGAGCGGCGTGTGGAGCACCGAGGTGGACGATCACTTCTTTGCGCTGCTGAAATTCGACGACCGGACGCTGTGCCAGATCGAGGTCAGCAACAACGGCCGCATCACCCTGCCCCGCTGGTACGTGATCGGCACCAGGGGAACCCTCGAGGTCAAGGGGTTCAAGGAACCCTTCTGGGATCAGGCCGAAATCGCCTATGTGCGTGAGAACGGCGAGAAGGAGACCCGGCTGGTGCGGCTGCACGATGTGTGCGAATCCGGAGCCGAGGGCGGCTTCTACGAAGATCTGATTCCCCACGTGGAGGGCCGGAAGAAGGAGTTCGTATCCATGCACGAGGCGGCCCGGGTGGTGCAGGTTCTCGAGATGGTGAAGCGCTCCAGCCAGGAAAGCCGGTTCGTGGCAGCGGCCGGCAAGGATTGACCGGCCGGCAGGGATCGGCAAGGATCGACAGGGATCAGCGGGCATGTTTCTGAGCAGGAAGGTTGACAACACGTCTGTGGGCGGAAATAATGACAACGTTACCAGAAATTCTGCTCCAGAAGCCAGTTCCGGAGGGCACGAGTGAGAATGTTGCCAGCAGCAGGAGAGGAGCGGCGAGAGTGAGCACGCGGAGCGAAAGCTGGCTGTCCGAGGCCCGGTTCGTCTCCCGGGTCCTGGCTGCGGCCCCGGCCGTGGACAGGTCCCTGCGCATCGAGCGCGCCGAGTTCCAGCAGCGGCAGCGCAAGGTCATCGCCGCCCTGGAGGAGGCGCAAGTCGACGCCGCCCTGGTCTATTCCGACGAGCACTACGCAGGGGATGTGCCCTACCTGGCCGGCAACACCAACATCTCCATCGAGCCGGTGGCCGGAGTGATCGGGAGGAACGGCTTCCACGTGCTGGCCGGGCTGGAGGGGGGCTACGTGGCCGAGCAGCTGGCCGGCCGTTCCGGCGCCACGGTGCACAAGGTGGAGATGCTCAAGCTGGCCGACGAAGACTACCCCATCGAGGCCGAGCGCGTGGAGGACGTCATCGAAGAGGCCGCCGGCGGCAAGCCTGGGACGATCGGGTTGTTGACCCCCCGGGCCGTGGTGCCGGTGGGCATCTACGAGTATCTGGAGGGCTACCTCGGCCCGGCGGGGCGCATCGTCGATTCCCAGGAGCTGTACTACCGCATCAAGTACGAGAAATCCGCCCGGGAGATGGAGCTGATTTCCCAGGCCGCCCTCATCTGCGATGTCATGCTCGAGGGCATGCTCGGGGTCCTCCGTCCGGGGATGCTGGAGACTCAGGTGGCCGCCTGGGGATACGCCATCGCCCAGGAGATGGGCGCGGAGGAGATGGGCTTCGACGTTATGGTCACCTCCGGGGAGGCCAATCGCACCCTGATCGGCAAGGCCCTGAACCGGCCCATTCGCGAGGGGGACATGGTGCACCTGGGTGTGGCCCCCAAACGCGACGGGCTCAACGCCTGCGAGCGGCTGAGCGTGGTCTGCGCCGGGAGCCCGCAGGCGGTCAGCGCGGAGCAGCGCTTCTGGTTCGACTTCGTGGAGGAAGCCTACCGCGTCGGCCTGGACTCCTACCGCAGGGTGGCCAGGGAGAATCTGCCCGCCCGGGTGCAGGAACAGGCCCTGGTGGATTACTTCGCCTCCAGAGAGGCGGAGGTGTCCGCCCGCATCGGCCGGGCGGTGGACCTGGTGCGGCAGAAGCCCTACACCGGAACGCACAACTCCGGCTATACGGAATGCCAGGAGTTCTACGGGGCCATCACCCTGGATTCCCGGGAGCCCCTGGGGCGCCGCATCGTCACCATGCTCGACGTGGCCATTCGCGGCGTGGGCAACCGCTGGGACGATGTAATCATCCCCGGGCTGGACTACCTGGTGGTGGAGCGGACCCTGGGCAAGGACGGGCCGGAGGTGGAGGTGCTCACGAAGCTTCCCGTGAACGTTCAACACATGGTGTGGAAAGCCTAGGCAAGGGGCAAGGAGGAGGGATGGAATCGCTCAAGAGCTTGGACAGCGACCTGATGCGCCGCATGCACGAAGGGATGCTGCGGATCAGGCTCTTCGAGGAAACCCAGTCGCGGGTATTCAAGGCCGGGGAGCAGGAGGGTTTCACGCATCTGTATCTGGGCGAGGAAGCCATCGCGGTGGGCGCCTGCCTGAACCTGGATCCCGATGACTTCATTACCAGCACCCACCGGGGACACGGACACATGATCGCCAAGGGAGGCGATTTCAAGAAGATGATGGCCGAGCTGTACGGCCGCCAGCCGGGTCAGTGCCTGGGCCGGAGCGGATCGCTCCACATCGCCGATCGCAGCATCGGTATGTTGGGCGCCAACGGCATCGTCGGCGACGGCAATCCCATCGCCGTCGGCGCCGGCTACTCCATCAGGCTGCGGGGCACGAAGCAGGTGGTTGTCTCCTTTTTCGGCGACGGGGCCACCAACCAGGGCAGCTTCCACGAATCGCTGAACATGGCCGCTTCCTGGGACCTGCCGGTGATCTTCGTGATCGAGAACAACGGGTTGAGCTGTGGAACGATCACCGAGTCGGTGTGCCGCGTGCTGAACAATCTCGGCGATCGGGCCGTGGCCTACGGCATGCCGGGGGACAACATCGACGGCATGGACGTCGTGGAGGTCTACCGAACGGTGGGCAGGGCCGTGGAGCGCGCCCGCGCCGGGAAGGGGCCGACCCTGGTGAACTGCAAGACCTACCGGCACCACGGGCACTTCGAGGGAGACATCGACATCAGGAGCCCGGAGAAGATCGAGGATGCCCGGCGCCACGACGCGGTGGCCGATTTCGAGAAGCGCATGCTGGGGGAGGGCTTGATTACGGAGGCGGAGATCCAGGAGCGGAGAAGCAGGATCCAGGGGCTGGTGGACGAGGCCGTGGAGTTTGCCCGCAACAGTCCCCCGGCGCCCGCCGAGGACGCCATGAAGTTCGTCTACGCGGAGTAGGGATGGAGGAAAGCCAGTGCGCCAGATAATGTACCGGGACGCCTTGCGGGAGGCCATGGCCGCCGAGATGAAACGGGATCCGCACCTGTTCCTGATTGCCTATGACGTGGGCAAGTACGGAGGCGAGCATCGCATCAGCGGCAATCTCTACGATACGTTCGGGGACTTGAGGATCAAGGACGCGCCCATCTCCGAGCAGGCCATCGTCGGCTGCGGCATCGGCGCGGCCGTGACGGGATGCCGTTCCATCGTGGAGATCCCCTTCATGGACTTCATGCCCATGTGCATGGACATGATCGCCAATCAGGCGGCCAAGTTCTACCACATGTTCGGCGGACAGATGAACGTGCCCCTGGTGGTGCTCACCTCCATGGGCGGGTACATCCGGGCCGCGCAGCAGCACTCCCAGTGCCTGGAGGCGTGGGTAGCCCACGTTCCGGGGTTGAAGACTGTCATCCCCTCCACTCCCCACGACGCCAAGGGGCTGATGAAGACGGCCATCGAGGACCCGAATCCCGTGATCTTCATCGCTCACAAGCGCCTGCTGCCCATGAAGGGTGAGGTGCCCGAAGAGGAGTACCGCATCCCCTTCGGCCAGGCGGATCTCAAGAGGGAAGGGAAGGACGTAACAGTCGTGGCCACCTCCTACACGGTCCAGCTGTGCCTCAATGTGGCCGAGAGGCTCCAGGGGCAGGGCATTTCGGTGGAGGTCGTGGATCCGCGGACGCTCGTTCCCCTGGACAAGCGCACCATTCTGGACTCCGTGCGGAAGACCTCGCGCGCCGTCATCGTTCACGAGGCGCACCTCACCGGGGGCTTCGGCGGGGAGATCGCCGCCATCATCGCGGACGAGGCCTTCGGCTATCTGGACGCGCCCATCAAGCGGGTGGGGGCCAAATGGGCCCCGATTCCATTCCCGTCACAGCAGGAAGACGCGGTGCTGCCCCAGGAGGCCGACATCGAGGGGGCCATCCGCGAGGTGCTGAAGGGCGCTTGAAGGAGGCCAGCGTGACTCGGGTCAGCCAGGAAGGATCGGTGCGGTTCGAGGGCTTCGAGGTGGTTCCCGACCGGGCGCGCATCGTCGGAGCGCTCAAGGGGGAGCCCACCGACCGGGTGCCCTACTTCGAGAACTACATCGGGGCCCGCCTGGTCGAGCACATCCTGGGCTATCCCGCGGGCAACACCGCCGCGGCGGTGGGTGACCCGTACCGCGGAGACGAGCGGGCCATCGTGGATGGCGGCCGCTGCATTCCCATGCACCCCCAGGACTGGATCAAGATCTGCAAGGTCATCGGCCAGGACGTGATCATGATGGAGACCGCCTTCGCGCCGTACCGGGTCCTGGACGAAAGGGGAAACCCGACGATCGTGAACGACGGCAGGATCAAGTGCAGGCGCGACTGGGAAGAGAAGGTCATTCGGCCCACCGGGGCGGACATCGAGGAGAGCATGGGCTACCTGACGGAGTACATCCGCCAGGCCAGGCAGCACAACATCGCCGTTGCCCTGGGTACCGGCAACATGTTCATCACCCACTACGTGAACCTGAACGGGTTCGACTTCTTCACCCTCATCTACGACGACCCGGAGCTGGTGGAGGAGATGCTCAGCGTGACCTCCGATTGGTTCACCCGTCTGATCGACAGGGCGGTGGACGCCGGGCTGGACATCCTCTTCTCCGGGGACGACGTAGCCTACAAGCACGGGACCTACATGGAGCCGGGCCGGTTCAAGGAGATCTATTCCCGCCACGCCCGGAAGATGTACGCGCCGGCCCTGGGTGCGGGGGTCCCCATCATCTTCGACTGTGACGGCGATCCCACCGAAATCATGGACATGATGATCGAGCTGGGCTGCTCGGCGCACTTTCCCGTGGACGCCGCCGGGCTGGACTACCGAGAGCACAAGAAACGCTGGGGGGACCGGCTGACCATGGTCGGGGTGCTGGATCTGGACCCGCTGATCCGTCTGGACGCGCAGCAGGTGGAGGCGTACGTCAAAGAGGTGGTGCTGGCCATGAAGGAGGGCGGGCGCTACGTGGCCGGTACGATTACCGCGATCGACGAGATACCGATCCAGAACTACGTCACCATGGTGAACGCCATCCACCGCTACGGCCGGTACTGAGGCCGGGCCGGCGGAGCGGCGGAGCGGCAGAATCGAAGGAAGGCAGATGATCGAGAAGGTGAAGCTGGCCAAGATCAACCTCACTATGCAGACCGGCACCATCCTGCGCTGGCTGAAGAAGGAAGGCGACCGCGTGGAGCGCGACGAGCCGCTGTTGGAGGTGGAAAGCGACAAGGCGGTCAATACCGTGGAGTCGGTCTGTAGCGGCTACTTGAGGAAGATCCTGGTGGCCGAGGGGCAGGAGGTGCCCGTGGACACCCTCATCGCCTATATCGGCGATCTGGAGGATGAGCTGCCCGCCGACCCTGCGCCGCGGGAAGCCGCCGCCGGCGGCGGGGGGGCAGCGGAGGCGGCGCAGCCGGCTGCCGGGGCCCAGGCTACCGGCGGGGCGCCCCTCAACGCTTCGCCGCTGGCGCGGCGGCTGGCCGCAGAGATGGGCGTGGACCTGGCCACCGTGGCCGGCAGTGGACCCGGCGGGCGCATCGGCAAGGAGGACGTTCTGGCGGCCTCCCGGCGCCGTGGAGAGGCGGCCGCAGGCGAACGGTCGCTCCCGCTGTCCGGGCTGAAGAAGCGCACGGGCGAACGGATGAAGTCGAGCTACCTGGAGGCGCCGCACATCTATCTGGACGTGTCGGTCAGGGTCGGGGCCCTGGAGGCTCTGCGCGCCCGCCTGAACGCCGCGGCCGCAGAGGCAGAGCGCTACACCCTGACGGACCTGCTCACCAGGGCGGTGAGCCTGGCGCTGAGGACGAACCCCCTGCTCAACGCGACGCTGGCCGGAGGCGCGATCACCGCCTTCGACGAGCAGGGCATCGGCCTGGCCGTCTCCAGTCCCGGCGGGCTGGTCGTGCCGGTGATTCGGGGCTGCCAGCGTCTCGGCCTCAGTCAGATCCGCGACCGCCGCAGAGAGCTGCTGGCCCGCGCCCGGGAAGGCCGCCAGACCTCCGAAGACCTGGGCGGCGGCACCTTCACGATCACGAACCTGGGGATGTTCGGGGTGGACGCCTTCCGGCCCATTCTGTATCCCGGCCAGGCGGCGATCCTCGCGGTGGGGGCGATCCGGCACCTGGCGGTCGCCGAGCCGGGGGGGAGCATCTCGGCGCAGCCGGTGGTGCAGCTCACCCTGGGCTGCGACCACCGCGTCGTGGACGGCGCCGAAGGGGCCGCCTTTCTGGGGCGGCTGAAGGAGCTGCTGGAGCAGCCGGCGGATCTTGCGGCGGGGGAGGAATGATTATGGAGAAGAGCTTGCGTGCGCGGGAAGTGGAGGCGAAGATCGCCAACGTTCGCCGGATCATCGCGGAGAACGAGCTGGCGGGGCTCATGATCACACAGAAGTACAACCTCTGCTGGCTGACCGCCGGGTCGAGCAACCAGGTCCTCTACGACATGCAGGACAGCCTGATCGGCGTTCTGATCACCCCCGAGCGGTCCATCGTCATCGCCGAAAACGGCGACCTGGATCGCCTGATGGAGGAGGAGCTCGCCCACTGCCCCTTCGAGTACGAGCGCATCTGGTGGTGCAGCGGAGGCGTCGGGGCCAGGGCGGCCGGTCTGGTCAAGGGGCGGATCGGCGTCGATGCCCCGGTGGGGGGGATTCCGGAGCAGGTTCCCGCGGACGACCTCCTGGGCGAGTACCGCCAGGTGCTTCTGCCCGCCGAGGCTGACCGGCTGCGCAGCTACGGGCGGGAGGCGGCGGCGATCGTCACCGACGTGACTCGTCGCGCCGAGCCCGGGGTACGCGAGTGTGACCTGGCGGCCGAGCTGGCGCGGGAGTTCCTGAGGTGGGGTTTCGCCATCGCGGTGATCCTCCTGGGCGGCGACGAGCGCTCCCTCAAGTACCGGCACCAGGTGGTGAGCCAGAAACGCATCCGCCGCCATTTCTCCTTCTGCGGGGTGGGCAAGAAGGGGGGGCTGGCCTTCCCGATCAACCGCATCGCCTCCTTCGGGCCCGCGCCTGCGGAGCTGGTGGACGCCGACCGCAGGATCGAAACCGTGTTCGTGCATCTCAACTCCCTGGCTCGGGTGGGTACCACCCTGGGCGCCATCTATGCCCGGCTTCCCGAGGTCTTCGCCGCCGCCGGGCTGGACAGGGAGGAATGGATGCGCCACTCCATCGGCGGCACCATGGGCTACCACCCGCGCGAGCAGGTGGTGAGCGAAGGCTCCGCCTACGCCCTGAAGGCGGGCAACGTGATCGGCTGGAATCCATCCATTCCCGGGGTGATGGCCGAGGATGTCTACTACCTGGGAGAAGAAGGGCTGGAGTTCATCAGCTGGGATGACCGCTGGCCGCGGCAGGAGTTGAAGGCGGGCGGCCTGACCCAGCTCAGGCCGGCCATTCTGGAGCTGTAGAGAGAGGGAGCGTAGCGATGCAGGCAGTGAGGAAGATGCGCAAGGGCAAAGGCAACGTCGAGCTGGTGGAAGTGCCCATGCCGACCATCGGCCCCAGCGAGGTGCTCATGAAGGTGTGGGCCGCGGGGGTGTGCGGCAGCGACCTGAACATCGAAGCCGATACCCACTTCTACCGGGCGCCGGTGACCCTGGGGCACGAGTACTCCGGGGTGGTCGTCGAGGCGGGCAAAGAGGTTCGCCGGGTGAAGGTGGGTGACAAGATCGTTTCCGATATCGAGGCGCCCGGGGGCTGGCTCGGGGTGGAGCTGGACGGTGCCTACGCCAGCCACATGCGCATTCCGGAGAGCGTGGTGCACGTGTGCCCGCCGGAGATGAGCCTGGACGCCGCTGCCCTGGTGGAACCGGCAACCGGCGGCATGCTTCACTGCCTGCAGGAACGCAACACCATCAAGGCGGGGGATTTCGTGGTGGTGATCGGGCCGGGCCCCATGGGGATCCTGGCCGTCCAGTTCGCCAAGATCCGCGGCGCCCGGGAGGTGGCTCTGGTGGGCATGCGTGACGACACCGAGCGCCTGGCGGTGGGCCGGAAGGTCGGTGCGGACCACATCTTCGTGTACGAAGAGGACCCCCTGGAGGAGATCATGGAGCTCTCCGGGGGCGGGGCCGACTTCGTGGCCGACTGTGCAGGCACGGAAGGCGGCACCCAGCTCGCCATCGACGTCGCCAGACCCGCGCCTACCGGGCCTGGGGGCAGGGGACGGGTGGCGCTGATTGCCATGTGGGGTAGACCGATCACGCTGAACTTTGACAAGGTGGCCATGGGGCAGTTGGACCTCCACGGCGGTTGGAGCTGGAACGGACCGGAGACCTGGGCGCTGGCGGTGCAGTTCCTGGCCCGTGGAGCAATCGACTACAAATCCATGATCACCCGCCGCTACAGGCTGGAGGAGTGGCGGACGGCCTTCGCCTCCTTGCGGGCCAAGAAGGACGTCAAGGCCTTCATTCATCCCAACGGCACGGATTGGGCAAGCTAGATTCGGGAGGAAGAGGCGATGAAGCTGGAGCAATACAGTCTCTCGGGAGGCCTGGGCGCGGAGCAGGCGGCCCTGATGAGGCAGAAGGCGATCGAGCTGGTCGAACGGGTGGGGCTGCACGTGCCCCATCAAGGGATTCTCGATCTCCTGAGGCAGCACGACGGAGTGAAGGTCGAGGGCCAGACCGTGAAGTTCCGCCCGGAGCTGGTGGAGAAGGCCCTCAGGGAGGCTCGCTATCCGCTGCCGGAGTACTACGAGAAGGAGTGGGTGATTTCCGCGGGGGCGCACCAGCCCAAGATGCACGACCTGGACACAGGGGCGTTGAGGGAGACCACCCTGAAGGACCTGAAGGAGCTGATCGAGATTGGCGACGCCCTGGACACGGTGGGCTCGGCTCCCTGCGTGCCGCTGGATCAGCCGATCCATCTCCAGGAAATCCTGATGCACAAGGTGGCCTGGGAGAACTCCCGCAGGCGCGCCAACGATATGTTCGAGCACGACCCCAAGCCGAACGTGCGGATCGCCGAGTACATCTACGAAATGTCCCAGGCCGCCGGCCGCTGGTTCTCTCTGGGGCTGTACATGGTCAGCCCGCGATCCTTCGACCCGCCGGAGCTGGAGATCATCTACCGGTTTCTGGACAAGGGCGTGCCCATGTGGGCGGGCACCATGCCCATCACCGGGGTCAACGCTCCCATCACCGAAAAGGCGGGGATGCTGCAGGCGATGTTCGAGACACTGGCCTGCCTGACCATGCTCAACACTCTGAACACCAAGGGCACCTCCTACATTCAGGTGATTGACAGCTTCATCGTCCATCCCTTTGACATGAAGTACTCGACCTTCGTCTACGGATCGGCGGAAGACGCACGCGGCACGATCGACAAGCTGGCCATCCACAAGCAGATGAACCTGCCCCTGGTGGCCAAGAGCCTGCTCACGGGTGCCAAGGAGGTGGACGCCCAGTGCGCTCACGAGGTGGGGGTGTACACCATGATGGCGGCCCTTGCCGGTTGCCGCACCTTCCGGTGCGCGGGGCTTCTCTCCAGTGCGGAGCTGTATTCCGCGGAGAAGCTCGTGGTGGATCACGAGATCGTGCAGTACATCCGGAGGACGCTGGAACCCGAGGAGTTCAGCGACGAGACTCTGCTGGCCGATGAGATCGCGGCGATCAACCCCGGGGAGAGCTTCCTGGAGCATCCCAGCACCTTCAAGTTTTACAGGAGCCACTACTGGGACCCCAAGCTGTTCACCCACTCGAACCTGGGGCAGTGGCAGGAGATGGGCTCGAAGAGCCTGTACCGTTATGCGAACGAGCGGGCAAAGAAGCTTCTCAAAGAGCACAGCTACGAAATCGAGCCTGAGAAGAAGCGGGAGCTGGACCGGATCTTCGCGGTGGCCCAGAAGGACGAAGAGCTGGCCAAGAGCCGGCAGGTGGTATGAGGAAAGGGAGAACACGAATCGTGAAACTGGCGGACTACGGCCTGAAGGGCGGGCTGGGCGGGGATCAGATCCAACAGATGCACGAGAAGGCGATGTGGCTGATCGAGACCTCGGGCATCCAGGTGCCCCACGAGGGGGTGCGCAAGCTGATTGCCGGCCACGACGGGGTCACGGTGGAAGGCGACATGGTGCGTTTCAAGCCCGAAGTGGTCTCAAGGGCCCTCGAGGCGGCAAGCTACGACGTTCCGGAGTACGCCAGGAGCGGCTGGGTGATGTCCGCCGGAGCGCACCAGACCAACTGCTACGGCCTGGACTCGGGCTCGCTCCGCCCCCCCACCACCCAGGATCTGATCGATTTCCTCAAGCTGGGTGATGCGCTGGACACGGTGGGCTCCTCCCCGGTCATCCCCATGGACGTGCCGGTGCACCTGCAGCACATCCTGATGCACAAGCTGGCCTACGAGCACACCCGCTACCGCTGCAACGACATCTACGAGCACATGGACAAGCCTTCCTACGAATGCGCCACGTATGTGCGGGAGATGGCTCAAGCGGCGAACAAACGGTTCGCCTTCGGCGTCTGGATGATCAGCCCCAAGTCCTTCGACATGAACAACCTGGAGGTGGCATACCGGCTCCGCCACCTGGGGATTCCCATGTGGGTGGCCACCATGCCCCAGGCCGGCGTGACCGCCCCGATCACGATCCTGGGCACAGTGCTTCAGAGCATGTTCGAGGTCTTTGCCGGGCTCACGGTTCTGCACCTGATGAACCCCAAGGGCAACAACTACATCTCGCCGGCCGACGCCTTCGAGGCCAACACCTTCGACATGAAGTACACCACCTTCGTGTACGGCTCGGTGGAGTACATCCAGCACAGCCTGCACCAGATGGCTCTGTGCCGGCACTACGACATCCCGATCATCATCAAGAGCCTGCTGACCTCCGCCAAGGAGCCGGATGCCCATGCGGCGGCGGAGATGGGCATCCACACCTTCATCACGGCGCTGGCCGGGGCGCGCGCCTTCCGCTGCGGAGGGCTCCTGTCCACGGGCGAAGTGTACTGCGGCGAGTGGGTCCTGATCCTGCACGAGATGATCGAGTACATCAAACAGGTCCTCAAGGAGGAGCAGTGGAGCGAGGCTCGCCTGATGATCCAGGACATCATCGATGTCGGGCCCGGCGGCACCTACGTGGACAAGCGCAGCACCTACGAGCAGTTCCGAAAGGAATACTGGATGCCGAAACTGTTCGACCATTCCAACGTCGGCCAGTGGATCGAGCTGGGCTCGAAGTCGATGCGGCAGCGGGCCCAGGAGGAATCGCGCAGGCTCATCGCCGAGCATTCCTACATGATCGACAGGGACGTGAAGAAGGAGCTGGACAGGATCTACGAGAGGGCGGGGCGCGACGAGGCGCTGGAAAAGAGCCTCAGGCTGCAGATCTAGGACAGGGGACCGCCGCACAAACCAGCAGGATGTAGGAGGAGTTACTACATGTTCGAGGAACTGAAGACTTCCGTCATTTCCGGCGAGGAAGAGCAGGCCGTCGCGCTCACCAAGCGGCTGCTCGACCAGGGGATCGACCCGCAGAAGGTGCTGAAGGAAGGCCTGGTGGCCGGGATGGACGTGGTGGGCGCACGCTTCAAGGCCTACGAGATGTGGCTTCCCGAGGTGATCCTGGCGGCCAAAGCCATGAAGGCCGCCACCGCGCTGCTCAAACCGTACCTGGAGAAAAGCGGCGACTCCATGAAGCTGGGGAAGATCGTGATCGCCACGGTCGAGGGGGACGTGCACGACATCGGCAAGAATCTGGTCAGCATGATGCTGGAGTCGGCGGGCTTCGAGATGGCCGACCTGGGCGTAAACGCCAAGGTGTCCGCCATCGCCGAGGCTGCGGTCAAGGAGAAGGCCGACATCGTGGGACTGTCGGCCCTGCTCACCACCACCATGCTGGCCATGAAGCCGGCCATCAAGGCGATCCGCGGCGCCAGCTCCCAGGTGAAGGTGATGGTCGGAGGCTCGCCGATCACGCAGGAATACGCGCGAGAGGTCGAGGCCGACGGCTTCGCACCGGATGCTCTGCGGGCGATCAACCTGGCCAAGACTCTGGTGGGAAGCGAGGTGTCCGCGGGGTGAGAGCCCCCAAGGATGGGAGGAGGCGCCCTATGTAGAATGGTTCGGTGGTCTGGGATTCTCGGATTCTAGGATCGAGGAAAGAACTTGCATGACTTCCATGAAGGAGGACGAACGATGAAGAGGATTTTGTTGATTGCGCTGGCGATCTTTCTGGTGGCCTCGGTTGCGCTGCTGGCCGGGGGGCAGAAGGAGCCCGCCGGCAAGGCGGCCGCCAGGACGGCGCGCATCTGGATCTGGGGTGAAGACGAAGCCCCCGGACTGAACGACTTCGTACAGAAAGTAGGCACGATGTACGAAGAGAGGATCGACCCCACGGTTCGCTGGGAGGTGACCAATCTCGACATCGACGAGATCTACACCGGGTTCTACGCTGCCGAAGAGGCCAAGAACGCTCCGGAGCTGCATACCCTCTGGGGTGGTATCCTGGGATTCGAGCCCGCATGGGCCGGTCACCTGGTCCCCCTGAGCGACTACGTCTCGAAGGAGACGCTCTCGCACGTCCTTCCGCCCCTCCGTCACGACGGATACTGGAACGGCAAGGACTGGCTGATTCCCCTGTACGTGAATCCCTGGCCGCTGATGATCAACAAGAGCGTGTGGAAATCCTCCGGGGTGGACCCCGAGAATCTTCCCACCACCTGGGCGGGATTCCTGCAGGCCATAAGGGCGATCAAGGCCGGGGGGTACACTCCCTGGTGCGTCGGCATCAAGGACGGATTCTACGGTACGTGGTTTCCCGCGATTCTCCAGCATCAGCTCTACGACTCGGCGAGCGACTATCTGAAGGCCGTTGTCGGGATCGAGCGGCTCGACAGGGCGCCCCACGACCGGAGGTGGTACATGGTGGCGCAGCTGCGTGACAACGGCGCCTTCAATCCCGACGTGAACTCGCTGAGCCTGGCGGAAGGACAGGACCTCTTCCTGCGGGGAGACGTCGGCATCCTCCACGCCTCGGGGAACGCCTACATGGCCATGGTGGCCAAGGAGCTGGGGGAAGACAACGTGAAGATCTGGATCCCCCCTGTGGATTCCACCGCCAGGTCCGCGGGAACCATGCCGCTGTCCAGTCAGCCGGTGGGAATTCCGGCGACTGCAAAGTACAAAGAGGATGCAGGGAAGTTCCTGGACTACTTCTACAGCAAGGAGATCCAGAACCTGATGTACAAGGAGATCAGCGTGTTCTCCGGCTCCGACGAGCTGGAGAGGAGCACCATGAAGACGGACCTGGACAGGGCGCTGTATGACCTTGCACAGAAGAAGCCCGGCATGACCTATCCCTGGCTGCATCCAGGCGCCATCGAGGAGGCGAGCTACGCGATCACCCAAAGCCTGCTGGCCGGCAACATCGACGCGGCCGAAGCAGCGAGCCAGTACGAGCAGGCTGCGGAGAAGTGGAGAGCCGACAACCCGGAAGAGCTGAAGAACGTCAAGATCTGGGCTACCGAGGAAATGCCGTTCATGAAGTAGGACGCTCTCCGTTCTATCCGGGTCTCCTGGGAAATGATGTGGTGCCGGTAGTCACTGCCGGCACCACCCGATAAAAAGGTTGAGATGAGAGCGAGAGCCAACAAGAGAGAGAACCTCAAAGGGTTCCTGTTCATCGGTCCCACCGTGCTGATCATACTGCTGGTCTACCTGTATCCCCTGATTCAGAACGCCAACTTCAGCCTGCGGGACCTGGCGATTGCCGGAAGACCCTTCACGGGCATCCGCAACTATTCGCTGATGTTCAGCGATCCGCTCTTCCTGAAATCGATTCGGAACAACTTCATCCTGATTCTCACGATCGTGCCGGCTCTGGTCTTCATCTCGCTCGTCTTTGCGGTTCCCCTCTTCGAGCAGGTCAGGGGCTGGAAGTTCTACAGGGCCACGGTCCTCCTGCCCTACATCACCTCGATCACTGCGGTGGGGCTGTTCTTTTCGCTGTTCTTTCAGGGAAGAGGGATGCTCAACACCTTCTTGAAGATGATTCATCTCGACGCTCTGGTGGTGGACTGGCTGGGCTCACCGCAGTTTGCGCTGCCGGCGATCATGTTCGTGATCGTGTGGCGGGAGTTCGGATTCGGCACGATGCTCTTTCTGGCCAGGCTGACCACCGTCCCGGAGGAGCTGTTCGACGCGGCCAAGATCGACGGCACCAACTGGTTCCAGAGGCTGTTTCACATCGTGATCCCCCAGCTTGCGACGGTGATCGAGTTCTACGTGTTCCTGATGATCGTCACCATGCTCAGCTGGGTGTTCAACTACGTCTACGTCATGACTCTGGGCGGGCCGGCGCGGAGCACCTACGTGACGGAGCTGTACATCTTCATCGAGGCGTTCAAGATGAACAAGATGGGTGTGGCGGCGGCGGTATCGATCGTGATCTTCGCCATGACCGCCGTGCTGGCCTTTGCCTCACTAAGATTCAGGACCAGGCTCTACAGGGAATACGAATAGCAGGATGGATAGCGTGGAAACAAGGACAGGCGGCGCCAGGACAGGGAAGCGGATCCGGAGGGCGCTGGTGGCGATCGGCAGGCAGGTTCTGCTCGTCACGGCGGCGGTCGTGGTGCTCGCGCCCCTGGTCTACATCGTGATGGCCTCCTTCAAGACGAAGATGGACTACGTGCGGAATCAGATCGGCCCGCCGGAGCCGTTCGTTCTGGACAACTACGAGACGTTGATGGAGGATGGCAGGCTCTTCATATGGTTCCAGAACTCCGCGATCGTGACCTTCGGCTCGGTGGCGGTGGCGGTCTCCATGGCGGCGCTGGCCGCCTACGGCTTCAGCAGGTTCAACTTCATCGGCAAGGAAAAGATCTTCAATATCATCATAGCGCTCATGATCATCCCGCCGATCGTGATGATCATCCCCCTGTTCGTGCTGGCATCGAAGGCCGGTCTGGTGAACACCTACTGGAGCGCCATCATCATCTACGCCGGCCTCATGCTGCCATTCGGCGTGTATCTCCTCCGCAACTTCTTCGTCACGATCCCGGAGTCCATCATGGACTCCGCCAAGATCGACGGGTGCTCGGATTTCGGGATCTTCTACAAGATCGTCCTGCCTCTGAGCAGGTCCGCGCTGGTCACGCTGAGCGTCGTGAGCGTTCTGTGGGTTTGGAACGAGCTGTTGATCGCGCTCATTTTTCTACAAAAGGAAGAGCTGACAACGCTGGTGGTGGGGCTCATTCGCTTCCAGGGGAGATTCAGGATCAACCAGCCGGTGATCCTGGCGGGGATCTTCGCTTCCATGATCCCGATGATGGCGATCTATTTCATCGGGCAGAGATTCCTGGTGAGCGGTCTCACCGCCGGAGCTCTCAAAGGCGAGTAGAGGATTCCTCCCGCCGCCGGAGCTTGAGGCCGCCCGTGGCCTGCCTGACGGTGCGAAGCTTCTCCCTGGACGGGGCGTGGTACAACCTCCAGCCCGGGCGCAGCGGCCCTTCGCCCTGGCTGGCGGGGCTGGACTTCGACGCCTGCGGCAGCGTCTCCGCCCTGGCAGCCGCCTTCGGCGCGGAGTCGTCTCCCCCCACTACCGGGACATCCGGGAGGGGGACGTGCAGGAGGCGCACCGCCTGGGACTGGCCATCCTTCCCTGGACGGTGAACGAGGAGGCGCTGATGCGCCGCTTCATCGCCTGGGGAGTGGACGGTTTGGTCACCGGCCGGCCCGACGTGCTCCTGCGGGTGCTGGCTGAGCGCTGAGGGCGGCGGCTGCCGTTTCCCTACCCCTGGGAAATCACTATAATGGCGGCGGAGCAGGCCAGTGACGGATCTGTTTGACCGTTCCGGGGCCGAGGAGCGGGACCAGCCTCTGGCCGCCCGCATGCGGCCACGCACCCTGGAGGAGTTCGCCGGCCAGGAGCATATCCTGGGCCCGGGCAGGCTCCTGCGCCGGGCCATCCAGGCGGACCAGCTTTCCTCGCTCATCTTCTACGGCCCCCCGGGCACGGGCAAGACCACCCTGGCGCGGGTGATCGCCAACACCACCCGCAGCCACTTCCAGACCATCAACGCCGTGCTGGCGGGGGTGAAGGACATCCGCGAGGCCACCGCCCGGGCCGCCGAGCGCCGGAAGCTTCACGGCCGGCGCACCATCCTCTTCGTGGACGAGGTGCACCGCTGGAACAAGGCGCAGCAGGACGCCCTGCTTCCGTGGGTGGAGAACGGCACCATCATCCTGATCGGCGCCACCACAGAGAACCCCTTCTTCGAGGTCAACCGCGCCCTGGTCAGCCGTTCCCGCATCTTCCAGCTCAAGCCCCTGAGAAGGGAGGATCTGCTCGAGATCGGCCGGCGCACGCTGGCGGACCGGGAGCGCGGCTACGGCGGCCTGGCCGTGAGGATCGACCCCCCGGCCCTGGATCACCTGGTGGACGTGGCCGAGGGGGACGCGCGCACCCTCCTCAACGCCCTGGAGCTGGCGGTGGAGACCACCCCGGAGCGCTTTCCTCCCCCGGCGGGCGCGGAGATACACATCACCCAGGAGATCGCCGAGGAGAGCATCCAGAGACGGGTGGTGCTGTACGACAAGGAGGGCGACTACCACTTCGACACCATCAGCGCCTTCATCAAGAGCCTGCGCGGATCGGACCCGGACGCGGCCCTCTACTGGCTGGCGCGGATGGTGTACGCCGGCGAGGACCCCCGCTTCCTGTTCAGGCGCATGCTGATCTTCGCCTCCGAGGACGTGGGGCTGGCGGACCCCCGGGCCCTGGTGGTGGCCGAGGCGGCGGCCGCCGCCTTCGACCGGGTGGGGCTGCCGGAGGGGCGGTTCCATCTGGCGCAGGCCACCCTCTACCTGGCTACCGCCCCCAAGTCCAACACCGCCATGGCCTTCTTCGACGCGCTGGAGGCGGTGGGGAAGGAGCAGTCCGGGGAGGTGCCGGTACACCTGCGGGACCCCAGCCGGGACGCCCAGGGATTCGGCCACGGGGAGGGCTACCTCTACCCGCACGCCTACCGGGAGCACTGGGTGGCCCAGCAGTACCTCCCCGACCGGCTGCAGGGCAGGGTCTTCTACCAGCCTTCGGGGCAAGGCTACGAGGCGGGGATCCGCCAGAGCGTGGAGCGGCGCCGGGAAGCGCAGCTCGCGGCCATGCTGGCCGCCGAAGAGCGCCCGGGTGAGGTGCTCACCTTCACCCGCAGCGGGCGCAGCCGCGACCTGTGGCTGGAGCGGACCGTGAGCCAGGCCAGCGACGGGCTGGCATCTTTGCGGGACCGCATCCTGGAGCGGGTCCGGCTGCAGCGCCATCACGTGGTGCTGGACCTGAACGCCAGGGAGGGGCTCCTGACCTGGGAGGCCCTGAGGCGGGTCCCGGAGGGTGGCGTGTGGGCGCTGACCTTCCGCACCGAGGAGGCGGAGCTCCTGCGGGGCCGCGGCCGGGCCCTGGAGGAGATCGAGAAGCCCCGGGTGCTGGAGGGGCCTCTCCCGGAGCTGAGGCGCCTCCTGGCGGCCGCCGGTGCGGAGGCGGAGCTGCGCTTCGACGCCGCGGTGGGGCGGGACGCGCTGCTGCGCGAGGCCGATCGGGAGGGGGCGCTGCGGCTGGTCTGCTCGTTCTTGCGGGAGGGGGCCTGGCTGTGCACCGCCGAGACGCTTCCCTCCGGCGCCACCCGTCTGTCCGCGCTGGTGGGGCCGGGGGCGGTGGGGGAGGAGCTGCATCGGCTCTGGCGGGAGGCCGAGGAGCGGCTCTACGGGGACCGGGAGGATCCCCTTCTGAGCCTGAGCACCGCAGGGCTGCGCGGTGTGGCGGAGCGGGCGGACCTCCTGGAGGTGAGCGTGGAGGAGAGGCGCCTGACCGGCCGGCGGCGGATCGCCTCCGGGGACCTGGAGCGCTGGTTCGCGCCGGGCCGGCAGGAGGAGAGCAGCTACGCGAGCCGGCTGGGACTGTCGGCGGACCGTACTGCCGCCTTGCGGGAGGCCTGCCTTGCGGCGCTGGCGGACCGGGAGGTGGAGTGGACCGCCACGGTGGCGCTGCTTTCGGGGCGGAAAGGCTCCGGCTGAGGCGATGGAGCGCCGAGGCCTGCCGCGACGGCGCCGGCGGGGCCTCAGCTGATTCGCCTGCTCACCATGGTCTGCAGTGAAACCGAGACCACGATGATCAACCCATAGATCAGGCTGGTCCAGAAACCTGTCAGTCCCGCAGCCACGATGCCGGCGTTGATCGCGCCGATGATGAAGGAGGCCACGAACGTGCCGAACACCGTTCCGGCGCCGCCGAACACCGACGTGCCTCCCAGAAACACCGAGGCCAGGGTGTTCAGCAGATAGCCCTCCCCCAGGGTCGGCCAGAAGAAAAGCACCTCCTCGCTGACCACGAATCCTGCAAAGGCGGCGGCCACCCCTACGATCGCGAATGCCAGCGTCTTGGTGCGGTCCACGTTTACGCCCATCAGTCGGGCGCTCTCCACGTTGTCCCCGGTGAGATAGACGTGGGCCCCGAACTTGTGACGGTTCAGGAAGAACCAGATGACCACGGCGATGCCGATGGTCCAGAGGAACTGGGCGGGGATTACGCCCCCGATCCTGCCCACCAGGGCGTGGTAGGGGATGGTGCCCTGCACCGCCGTCATCCCCAGACCCTGGCCGTTGGTGACCACCATGACGACGCCCCGCCAGAAGAACTGCGTCCCGATGGTGGCTACCAGCGACGGGATGCCGATCTTGACGACGATTATCCCGTTCAGCAATCCCGCCAGCAGGCCAGCCGCCAGGCAGGCGAAGAATCCGAGCCAGACGCTTCCGGTAACCACGAACACCACGTCGAAGGCGGTCATGCCGAAGGCCATGACCGACGGAAAGGACAGGTCGATCTCCCCGGTGATGATGACCAGCGTGAGGGGGATGGCCATCATCGCGAAAAACGGCGTGGTGGACATGAAGGCCACGTAGATGTCGCCGCCCAGAAAGGTCTGCGGGGAGCCGATCAGAAAGAGCACCCAGATGAAGACGGCCACCCCGACGATGCCGAACTGCAGGGAGTACCGGCGCAGCACCCGTGAAACGCCGGCGCGCGGGGTCCCCGGCCTGTTGCTCTCCGCAGAGCCGCTCATCTGCCGGCTCCTTTCTCCAGGCTGCCCGTCTGGGCCACCAGGTACAGGCGGTCGATCAGCTCCTGAAGGGTCAATTCATCCTTCATGAACTGCCCGGCCACCGCCCCCCGGTCCAGCACCACGATCCTGTCGGCCACGGGGTAGACGTGAAAGATGTTGTGGTCGATGAAGATCGCCGACTTGCCCGCCTTCTTGATCCCCGCCACGAAATCCAGGCACTTCTTGGTCTCCGAGAGGGACAACCCCATGGTCGGCTCGTCGAGGATGATGAGCTCCGCCCTGAAGTACAGCGCCCGGGTGATGGCAACCCCCTGCCGCTCCCCCCCGGAGAAGGTCTTCACCACCGAATCGGGGGTCACCGCCGCGGAGGTGAAGCCCATGAGCGTGGTCATGAGCTTGCGGGTCTCGCCCTTCATGGCCTGCAGGTCCAGCTTGCCCCAGCGGTTGGAGAGCTCCCGCCCCATGAAGATGTTGCGCCACAGCGACTGCTTGTCCGCCAGCGCCCGCTCCTGGTACACCACCTCGATCCCCAGGTCCCGGGCCCTGGCCACGGTCAGGTGATCGATCTCCTCCCCCTTCAGGTAGAGCCTGCCTCCGGGATCCGGCTGGTGGTACCCGGTGATGATCTTTACCAGGGTGGACTTGCCGGCTCCATTGTCGCCCAGGAGCCCCACGATCTCGTTGTCGCCGACCTGGAAATCGACGCCCCGCAGCGCCGCAACCTCGCCGAAGGTCTTCGAGACATTCCGCAGCCGCAAGAATGGATCCATGGCATCACCTCGTGAACCATGCGGCGCGGGGCGGAGGGCGCCCCGCGCCCGGAGTGTTTCGGTAGAGCGAGCCTCTAGCGGATGTTTCTCTCCGCCAGCGGTGCGATGAAATCCACGTTGCTCTTGTCCACGAAGCCCGCCCCCGTATTGATGTACAAACCCGAGAAGCCGTAGACCTTGGTCAGGCAGATCTGCAGGATCGGCAGGTACCCCTGCAGCCACTCCTGCTGATCGATCACCAGGCCGGTCCAGCCTCCCTTGATGGCGGCGATGGTGGCCGGGGACAGGTCGAAGCCGGCGATCTTGATGTCGCCGGGCCGCTTGCGCGCCGCCTTCAGGTAGGTCTCCGCGGTGGCGGTCAGGCCGCCGTGGTCGGTGACCGCCAGCTTCACGTCAGGGTGCGACGCGACGTAGGCGGCAAAGGTCGGGGTCCCCGCTACCGGGTCCTTGTTGGTGGCGGCGTCGATCTCCAGGTAGTCGACCCGAAGGCCGCCCTCCTTCAAGGCGTCCATCACGCCCTTGGTGCGCAGGCCGCGGGTGGGCTGAGACAGCAGCCCCCAGACCATTGCCCGGTCGCCGCTTCTCAGGTTGAAGCGCTTGATCGCCTCGACGCCCAGGTCGTGGCCCGCCTGATACAGGTCCGCCCCCACATAGCCGAAGCCCTGGCCGCCGTACCTGGCCTCCGCCTTCGGTAGCTGCGTGTTCTGGCTGGTCACGATGATGCCCTTGCTTTCGGCGTCGTTGATCAGCGGGTCGAACGCTTCGTCGCCGGGGTGACCCATGACCGCGATCCCGTCGGGACGGGTGGCCACCGCCTCGCGGAACTGCTGGATCATCTTCTGGGGGTCCCAGTCCGACCACACATAGCTCACCCTGCAGCCCAGGTCGGCCTCCGCCTGTCGCGCCCCGTTGTACACGTTCACTGCGAACACGCCTCCCTGAGGTCCGCCCGGGAAGAAGACGATGCGGACATTCGAGGCCCAGCCGGTCGTCTGGGCGGAAGCCCCCACGGCGACCACCAGCAGCACCACCACCAGGAGCGCAAAGACCTTGTTTTTTTTCATTCCTGACTCCTTTCGCGCGTTTCCAGCACGTCCAAACATGGCAGCAAACGAGTCATGCCCAGGTATAGCGGCTCCGCCCCCCTTGTCTACACGAGATCCTGCTCGAAGCTCGCGACGCCCCGTTGCCTCGTGTCTCCGGACCGCGCCGCCGAGCCCAACCTCGTAGCTTACATCCGGGGGCCGGCGTTGTCAAATCGGAGGCGGCCGTCGACGGCGGTCGGGCGGTCGGCGCCGGCGCCCGGTCAGGCCGGCGGGACCGGCCGCGCCCTTTCCCGCTGCCTCCGGGTCGCCCTCCGCGAAGGCCCTCTTGGGCTTGAAAAGGCTGCCGGGGGGGATACACTTGGTGGGAGGAGGTCGAGCGGATGAAAAAACTGCTTCTTCTCTTGCTTGTGCTGGCTCTGGCCGTCCCGGTGTTCGCCGCGGACCACGACATGCTGGTTCTGACGCCGAAGCTGAACCTGGGAGCCTCGATCTACGAGGCCTGGCTCATCCCCGCGTTCCAGGCGGACTTCATGCTCCTGCCCTGGCTGGGCGTGGGTGGTGAGCTTAAGGGCTACTACGGGTTCAAGTTCCACGGGATGTACCTGGCGGCGATGGCCCATGCCCGGCTGGGGCCTTTCTACCTGGGTGGCGGGGCGTCCACCTACCTGAAGCACGGGGCACTGGACGCCACCACCAGCACCGAATGGGACGGAATCACCTACGCGGTCATGGACGGGCAGGATCCCAACGGCTTCGTGATTCTGCCGGCCCTCACCGCGGGGTTGATCCTGCCGATCTTCAAGGTCGGACCCGGAAGGCTGGGCATCAACACCGCTCTGGACTGGGTGCAGACGGACATCCCCTACAGGTGGACCCTCAGCAGGCAGGCGGACAACTTCCTGGAGGCCCTCATCCTGGGCATCGTGGACGCGGCCATCCAGGGCGCGCTCGGCGTGACCTACGGAGGGTTCAAGCTCTCCGTGGGAGCGAACTACTCCTTCTGAGGCAATCGCGCTCCACCGTCTCCTGCGGCCGGACGCGGCGGACTCCGCGCTTGCCAGGAGCGCCCGCCTCGCCTATCATGGTACGGGGCCCGGGGATAGGTACGATGAGACCGGCCGCGTTCAGTGCAATCGTTCTCCTCCTGGCCGTGTGGGGCAGCCAGGCGGTCGGAGCCCAGCGGGAGCGCTCCCCGGCACCCTCGTGGCGGTTCGTGAGCGGCGGGCGGGTGAGCGTCCCGCCCGCCCTGGACCATCGCGGCATCCTCTATTTCCCCTCCGCGGACCGATTCCTCTACTCGGTGTTCGCCTCGGGCCTGGAGCGCTGGCGCACCGCGCTGCCGGCCCCGGCCGCCTCGGAGGCGGTGATCGCCTACGCCGGTACCGTGCTGCTGGCCACCGAAGACGGGGAGCTCCTGGCGATCGGGCCCAGCGGGGGGCTGCGCTGGCGCTTCCGCACCGGGCTGGGCCCGGCCTTCGCCCCGGCCTTCTCCGCCGACGGGACGATCTACCTGGCTACCCGGGAAGGGACCCTCTTCAGCCTGTCCTACAGCGGCGAGGAGCGCTGGCGCTACCGCCTGCGCGGCCAGATCTCCGCCGCACCCGCGGTGGGACCCGAGGGGACCGTGTACGTGGGCTCCACCGACAGGAGGCTCCTGGCGCTGGCCCCCGACGGTGCCAAACGCTGGGAGCTGCAGCTGCCCGGCGCGCCGGCCAGAGTCACCATCGGAGAGGACGGATCGCTGTACGTGAGCGCCTTCGGGCTGCACAGGGTGGACCGCGACGGCTTGCTGCGGTGGAGCTACTCCATCCCCGGGCGTACCACCGAGGCGGTGATCGCCGCCGACGGGGACCTGCTGCTGGGCAGCAGCCGGGGCAAGCTGTACCGGATCAGCCCCCACGGGGAGAAGGTGTGGGACCTGGAGCTGGGTGCGCCGCTGGAGTCCGCCGCCGCGGTCTCCTCCTCCGGCAGGATCTACGTCGCGGCGGGGCGCCTCTACGCGGTGAGCGCCTCCGGCCAGCGCCTCTCCTCCTTTGCGGCCAAGAAGGCCCTGGCCCCTCCGGCGCTGGGTCCGGCGGGAGCGGTCTACGCCGGCTCGGCGGACTGGATCCTCTACGCCCTGCGGGCCGACGGCGGCGGGCCCGCCGCCAGCCCGTGGCCAGTGGCGGGACACGAC